>JAWKVR010000111.1:0-1562 GCA_041397945.1 Geminicoccaceae bacterium | reverse complement strand
TTGTCGCATTCGAAGCCCATGGATGCGGCCTTCTCCAGCGCCTCGTCTCCGGAGAGTCCCATCTCGCTCGCCAGGTGCATCATGGTCATGGCCCCTGCGCGCTTGCCGCTGCTGCAATGCAAGAGGACGGGCTTCGGCAAGCCGCCGAGGGCGTCGCGGAACCGGTCGACGGTCTCGTCATCGAGGGAATCGCCCGAGACCGGCTGATGCAGGAAGGCGAGGCCCGCCTGCGCGGCCGCCTGACGTTCGTCCTCGATCGGCAGCTTCTGCTCCTCCTCCCGGGTCTGGAAGCTCACGACCGAACGGAACCCTTCGGCCGCGATGCGGTCGAACGTCCGCCGTGCCGGCTCCGAGCTGGCGACGGCATAGTCCGCGTTCAGTCGAATGACCTCGTCCATTGCCTTTCTCCTCATTCCTTCGCGACATCGAAGCCCGCTGCGCGCCACGCCTTCCAGCTCCCCGGGACATTGCGGACGTCGAAGCCCGAAGCTGCCAGAAGGCTGGCGGCAATGCTGGCCCGGAAGCCGCTGGCGCAGTAGGTGGCGATAGGCTGGTCCCGATCGAGCTCCTGCATCCGGTCGGGCAGCTCGCCGAGAAAGAGATGCCGGGCGCCGGGCACATGCCCGCCCTCCCACTCGTCCTCCTTGCGGACGTCGAGCGGCAGCAGGCCCGGGTTCTCGCAGAGCTCGTGGACGGTGAGCTGCGGGAGATGCCGGAGCGGCTGGCCCGCCTCCTGCCATGCCGCCATGCCGCCGGCGAGATAGCCGCCGAAGCGGGTGAAGCCGACGCGCCAGAGCAGGGTGACGATCCGGGCGAGGCTGGTGTCGTCGTCGAGCACGAGGAAGAGGGGCTGGTCCGGGTCGAGGAGCCAGCCGGCCCAGACCGAGAGGTCGGGGCGGCCGCCGATGTTGATGGCGCCGGCGATATGGCCGCCGCCGAAGGCGAGCATGTCCCGGGTGTCGACGAGCCGGCCGCCGCGGGCGGCGGCAGCGAACGCGCCGGGGCCGAGCGCCGGCACGCGCGGCAGGTTGCCGAGCACGGCGGGGCCGGCGGCGTTGACCTTTTTCAGGCGGGGATAGTGGGTCGGCACCGGCGGCGCGTCCGCCTGCATCGCCTGGCGGAACTCCTCGTAATCGTCGATGGCGAAGTAGGTGTTGTGCTGCCGCTCGAAGCCGATGGTGGTGGAGGTGCGATCGCCGATGGCGGGGCCGCATTCGGAGCCGGCGCCGTGGCAGGGATAGACGATCGTGCCGTCGGGCAGCGGCCGGTAGACCTCGTGCAGCGTGCGGAAGAGGGCGCGGGTCAGCTCCTCGGTCTGCTCGTCACCGAGGAGATCCGGGCGGCCGACCGAATCGACGAAGAAGGAATCGCCGCTGAGGATGCCCCAGGGCTGCTCGCGGCCGCGCTCGCGCAGGAGGAAGGAGACGTGCTCCGGCGTGTGTCCCGGCGTGGCGACCACCTCCAGCTCGACCGCACCGAAGGGCAGGCGCTCGCCGGGGCGAAGGCGGCGGTGCGGGAAGTCGTACTCGGCGCCGCCCTCCTCGCTGACGCAGAGCTCGGCG
>JAWKVR010000110.1:0-1668 GCA_041397945.1 Geminicoccaceae bacterium | reverse complement strand
CGCATGTCGATCGCCATCGTGCCCTGGCTGATCCCGCTGCTCGTCGTGCTGGTGCTGCTGTCGCTCTGGCCGCCCTTGACGACCTTCCTCCCGGGGTTCTTTCTCGGCCGGCCGGGCTTTTGACCGGCGGTTCCTCCCGATGCGGGCGGGCGGCGAAGGAAGGGTGCGACCATGGCTGATGTCCTCTGCTTCGGCGATCTTCTAATCGATTTCGTGCCGACCGAAAGCGGCCTGCCGCTGAGTAGGGTCGAGACCTTTCGCCGGGCGCCCGGCGGGGCGGCGGCCAACGTCGCCGTCGGGCTCGGCCGGCTCGGGGTTTCGAGCGCCTTCATGGGCAAGGTCGGCGACGACGTCTTCGGCCATTTCCTCGCCGACACGCTGCGCGCCGACGGGGTCGATGTGGGGCCGCTCCGCTTCGACGGTCGGGCCCGCACGGCGCTCGCCTTCGTCAGCCTCAAGGCGGATGGCGAGCGGGATTTCATGTTCTACCGCCACCCCTCGGCCGACATGCTGTTCACGCCGGGCGAGGTGGACGCGGGTGCGATCGAGGCGGCCTCGATCTTCCACTTCGACTCCATCAGCCTCGCCGCCGAGCAGCCACGCGAGACGGCGCTCTTCGCCGCCGATCGGGCGGTCGCGGCCGGCAAGCTGGTGAGCTTCGACGTCAACCTGCGGCTGCCGCTCTGGGGCGACGCCGACGCCGCCCGGGCCGGCATCCGCGACGGGCTGAAACGGGCCGCCGTCGTCAAGCTGAGCGACGACGAGCTCGAGTTCCTGATCGGCAACCGCGATCCCTCGGGCCTGCGCGACGCCCTCTGGCACGACGGCATCCGGCTGCTCGTGCTCAGCATCGGCCGTGCCGGCTGCGTCGTCTTCACGGCCGAGGGCGAGTTCCGCGTGCCGAGCTTCGAGGTGAAGGCGGTCGACACGACCGGCGCCGGCGACGGCTTCGTCGCCGGCCTGCTCGCCGGCCTGCATGCCAGCCCGGGCGGCTTCGGCGACCGCGACGCCCTCTTCTCCGCCTGCCGCTTCGCCAACGCGGTGGGTGCCCTCACGACAACCGAGCGGGGGGCGATTCCGGCCCTCCCCGGACGCGATCAGGTCGAGGCGCTCGTGAACCGGTCCGGCCGATGAGCCGGGCCAAGTGGAGTTCAAAGGATGAGCGCACGTCTCCTTCCGGTCGACCCGTTCGACCTCGTGGTGTTCGGCGGCACGGGCGACCTCGCCATGCGCAAGCTGCTGCCGGGCCTTTATCATCGTGACTGCGACGGCCAGTTGCCGCCGGAGAGCCGGATCATCGGCGTATCGCGCGGCGACCTCGGCAAGAAGGCCTATGCGGAGGCGGTGGAGACGGCGATCCGGCGCTCGACCCCGGAAGAGCAGCTTCGCCCCGAGGTCGTCGACCGCTTCCTGAAGCGGCTGGAGCATGTCGCCATCGATGCCGCCGGCACCACCGGCTGGCGCAAGCTCGCGGCGCTCCTGCAGCGCAACGGCAAGAGCAACGGCATCCGGGTCTTCTACCTCGCGACCGCGCCGGCGCTGTTCGGCCCGATCGCCCGCAACCTCGCCGCCAACGAGCTGATCACGGCCGAGAGCCGCGT
Organism: Geminicoccaceae bacterium; assembly: GCA_041397945.1. Taxonomy (GTDB): domain Bacteria; phylum Pseudomonadota; class Alphaproteobacteria; order Geminicoccales; family Geminicoccaceae; genus SLRI01. Next base: position 67 of record JAWKVR010000110.1, on the reverse strand, counting down.
CGTGCTCGAGAAGCCGATCGGTCGCGATCTCGACTCCGCCATGGCGATCAACGATGCGGTGGGGGCG
>JAWKVR010000109.1:0-1744 GCA_041397945.1 Geminicoccaceae bacterium | reverse complement strand
CGGCATGACGTCGGCCGGCGTCGCGCGCGGCCGCCGGCCGTGGCGGCAGGCGTCGACGAAATCCTCGATGACGCGCCGGCAGAGGTCCGGCTCGGCATCGATCTTGAGGGTGCCCGAAGCGGTCAGCAGCTCGTGCCTGGGGACGTCGATCCGGTAGCTGTCCCGATCGGTCAGCGCCATGGCCTCGTTGTGCTTGAGCTGGCTCAGATAGGTCAGCAGGAGGTGCGCCGAGGTGCCGTCCTTCTGGGCCATATTGATCGCAGGGGTCATCGGGATGCCGGTCCGGGGGTCGACCGGCGCCATGTAGCCCGTGACCTCGTCGACCTCGCCCATCAGCCAGCAGGCGAGATCGATCAGGTGCGCCCCGTGGTGCCAGAGGATGTTGTCGGTCCAGCTTCGCCGGTAGCCGGTGGCGCCGACATTCTCGAGCCGGTGGATCAGAAAGCGGCCCTCGATCATGCCGAGCTTCTCCTCGCCGGCGGCGAGCCGTTCCCGGAGTGCTATGAACTCCGGCCGGTGCCGCCAGGGATGGCAGACGGCGACCACCCGGTCGCTCGCCGCCGCGGCCGCCGCCACGCGCTCGGCGCCGGCGAGGTCGAGGGCGATCGGGGTGTCGAGCAGCACGTGCTTGCCGGCGGCGAGCACGGCGAGGCAATGCTCGACATGCGCCTCGGACGGGCTCGCCACCACCACCGCATCGATGGCGGGATCGGCCAGCATCGAGTCCAGATCGGTCGTCGCCCTGGCATAGCCGTGCTCGGCTGCGAAGGCCTCCGTCGGCTCCTGGCGGCGGCCGACGATCGTCCCTTTCACGGCGGCGAGATCGTCGAGGTTCTGGCTGTGCCAGACCCCCATCATGCCATGGCCGATCATGCCGATACGGAGCGGGGATGGATCGGCCATGGCGGAAGTCCTCGAGGCTGGGGTCGGAAAGCTGCCGAGCGATAGCGGGCTTCGCCCGGATTGTCGAACGGTCCGGTGGTCCGCACAATCGGCTCGTTCCGCCGCTGGCCGCCTTGACGGGCCTCGCGGCGTGTGTGAGCTTTCGCTTGAAACTTCATACGCGCCGGCAGCCTCGGGAGAGCCTCTTGTCGTTTCGCCTCGGTCTCGTCGGCGTCCTGTGGCTCGTGGCGTCGCCCGCCGCCGCGCATTTCCAGACCATCCTGCCGAGCGCCGACGTGCTGCCCGAGGGCGGCACGGTGACGATCGATCTGGTGTTCACGCACCCCGCCTTCGACGGCCCGGCCATGGCCATGGCGGCACCGCGGCGCTTCGGCATGGTGCGGGGCGGCGAAACCGTCGATCTTCTCGCCAGCCTCGAGCCCTTCACCGTCGACGGCGCTTCGGCCTGGCGGGCCGAGGTCGCCTTGCCCGAGCCGGGTGCCGCGGTGCTCTTCGTCGAGCCCGAGCCCTATTTCGAGCCGGCCGAGGGGCGCCACATCGTCCATTACGCGAAGGTGGTGGTCGACAGCTGGGCCTCGGGCGAAGGCTGGGACGAGCAGCTCGGCCTGCCGGTCGAGATCGAGCCTCTGGCCCGCCCGACCGGGCTCTGGACCGGCAATCTCTTCCGGGGCGTTGTCCGGGCCCATGGCGAGCCCGTGCCCTACGCCGAGATCGAGGTGGCGTTCGTCAACGACGGCCGCATCGCCCTGCCGAACGACGCTTTCGGCTCGCAGGTGATCAAGGCGGACGCCCAGGGTGTCTTCGCCTACGCCATGCCGTTCGCCGGCTGGTGGGGCTTCGC
>JAWKVR010000108.1:0-1858 GCA_041397945.1 Geminicoccaceae bacterium | reverse complement strand
TCCTCGAGCGCCCGTGGCCAGCCGAAGCAGGCGATGACACCGTCGCCCGGAAAGCCGGCGACATGCCCGCCGAAGGCCTCGACCTCCTGCCGCACGGCCGCACGATAGGTCTGCAGGAGCTCATGCATGTCCTCGGCGTCGAGCCCGAGGGCAATGGCGGTCGAGTCGACCAGATCCACGAACATCACGGTCAGCTGCCGCCGCTCCGCCAGGACTTCGGTCGCAGGGGCGGAGTCCGGAGTCGGTGCTGGCGGCGTCTCGACGGTGCCGTTGCCACCGAGGCGGTGCAGGAGCTCGATCCGGCTCGACACTTCCAGCTTGCGGTAGATGGTATTGAGGTGGGTGCGGACGGTCGCCGGCGAGATCTCGAGATCGCGCGCGATCTCCTTGTAGCTCAGTCCGTCGACATAGAGCCGCGCGATCTGGTCCTCGCGACCGCTCAATTCGGCGCCGACTTCACCGGCTGCCAATCGCCATTCCCCCGGATTGTCGAGGCCTGCCGACCATGCCCGGCTACTCGAAGCGCGGGCGACCTACGTCATCGTGGCGCCACTTTCTACGCTACATGACCGATACCATGCGCCGGGCCGCGATGCCAGCTTGGGCCTCTCGGACAGGCTCTCAGGCATGGCAAGGGAGATGATCATGGCACATCTGCAGCTCGCGACCCTGGACAACGGCTCGACCGCCATCGATGCGGCGGCGGTGAGGGCGCTCGCTACGGGCCTCGAGGGCGGCACGGCGCTGCCCGGCGAGCCGGGCTACGACGAGGCGCGGACCATCTGGAACGCCATGATCGACCGAAGGCCCGGTCTCGTGGTCCGCTGCCGGAGGGCGGAGGACGCCCGACGGGGACTCCGCTTCGCCGCCGAGCACGGCCTCCTGCTCGCGATCCGCAGTGGCGGCCACAACATCGCCGGCAATGCCGTCTGCGATGGCGGGCTGCTGGTCGATCTCTCGCAGATGCGCGACGTGACGGTCGACGCAGGAGCCCGCCGCGTGCGGGTCGAGGCGGGTGCCCGTCTCGCCGATGTCGATGCCGCGACCCAGGCGCATGGTCTGGCCGTGCCGCTCGGCATCAACTCGACGACGGGCATTGCCGGGCTGACGCTCGGCGGTGGCTTCGGCTGGCTGTCGCGCAAGCACGGGTTGACCATCGACAGCCTGTTAGCCGCGGAGATCGTCACCCCGGACGGACGCCTCCGGCGAATCGATGCCAGGAGCGATCCGGATCTCTTCTGGGCGATCCGGGGCGGTGGCGGGAACTTCGGTGTGGTCACCGCGTTCGAGCTGAAGCTGCACCCGGTCGGGCCGGAGGTGCTTTCGGGCCTCATTGTCCATCCGATGAGCGAGGCGCCGGCCCTCATGCGGGAGTATCGCCGGCTGGCCGCCGACATGCCGGACGAGCTCACCGTCTGGGTGGTGATGCGCAAGGCGCCGCCGCTGCCGTTCCTGCCGGAAGAATGGCACGGCCGCGAGGTGCTGGTCTTCGCCGCCTGCTACGCCGGCGACATGGCAGCGGGCGAGAAGGCCCTGGCGCCGTTGCGCGCCCTCGGCAAGCCGATTGCCGATGTCATCAGCCCGCACCAATATGTCGGCTGGCAGCAGGCCTTCGACCCGTTGCTCACCGACGGTGCGCGCAACTACTGGAAGTCCCACAACCTGGCCGGTCTGGACGATGGCCTGATCGACCTGCTGGTGGAGGCGGTCGGCCGGTTGCCGTCACCGGAATGCGAGATCTTCGTGGCCCAGCTCGGCGGGGCAGCAAGCGGCGTCGATCCGGCAGCCACCGCCTACGCGCATCGCGATGCCCGCTTCCTCATGAACGTGCACACCCGCTGGCGGGAAGCCGGCGACG
>JAWKVR010000107.1:0-1862 GCA_041397945.1 Geminicoccaceae bacterium | reverse complement strand
CCGACCTCGATCCCGCGGGTGCCAGGGCGAAGGTCGAACGTTCGACCGGCCTCGATGCCGATGAGATCCACTTCGTCGACAACCACGCCTCGGTCGTCCACGACGACGATGTCGAGCTGGTGATCGAGGCGACCGGCGACCCGGTGCAGGGCGTGGTCCATGCGCTGGCCGCGATCGAGGCGCGGCGCCACATCCTGATGGTCAATGTCGAGGCCGACGTGCTGGTCGGCCCGGCGCTGGCCAAGCGGGCGCGGCATCGCGGCGTGGTCTACAGCCTGGCCTATGGCGACCAGCCGGCCCTGGTCGTCGAGCTGGTCGACTGGGCGCATGCCGCAGGATTCGAGATCGTCGCCGCCGGCAAGGGCACGAAGCATCGGCCGCACTTCCGCTTCTCGACGCCCGAGACCGTCTGGGATCACTACGGGCTCACCCCCGAGCGCGCCGCCGCTTCCGGCATGAACCCGAAGATGTTCAATTCCTTCCTCGACGGCACCAAGTCGGCGATCGAGATGGCGGCGATCGCCAATGCCACCGACCTCGAGGTGGCGCCCGACGGGCTGCTCTTCCCGCCGGCCGCGACCGGCGACCTCGCGACCGTCCTGAGCCGGCGGGCGGCCACCGCCGGCATGAGCGGCCACGGTATGGTCGAGACGGTCTCCTGCCTCGACGGCGAGGGCCGCCCGGTGCCGGACGACCTGCGCTGGGGCGTCTACGTCGTCTTCAAGGCGGGCAGCGACTATGTCGCCGGCTGCTTTCGCGACTACGGCTTGGTGACCGACGCCAGCGGTCAATATGCCGCGCTCTGGCGGCCCTACCACCTGATCGGCCTCGAGCTCGGCATCTCGGTCGCCGACATGGCGCTGCGCGGCGAGCCGACGGGTGCCCCCTGGCGCTGGGCCGGCGATGTGGCGGCGACGGCCAAGCGCGATCTCGAAGTCGGCGAGATGCTCGACGGCGAAGGCGGCTTCACCGTCTACGGCTCGCTGGTCCCGGCCGCGGTCGCGGCTGCCGAGGGCCTGCTGCCGATCGGCCTCGCCCACCATGCGCGCCTGCGGCGCAAGGTGGCACGGGACCGGCACCTGACCCTCGACGATGTCGAGCTGGACCAGGATACGCTCGCCTGGGAGCTGCGCGCCGAGATCCTGAAGGAAAGTGCACCGGCGTGAAGCCGCTGATCCAGTGCCACCGGGGCGGCGCCGAGGCGGCGGTCGCGTGGCGTACCCCGAGGCCCGTCGAGCCACTTGCCCTCGACTTCCCGACAGTGCTTGATGGAGCCCGAGGTATCCGGTTCATCGAGGCGGCGGTCGAGAGCAGCCGGACCGGAAGCTGGGTCGACTGTCGCCTCGATCCCTGTTGAACGGGATCCGGTGGGCCGAAGGGAAGGGAAACGATACGTCATGCTCGGGCCGAGCCGATCGGAGCTGCAGCGACCGCTGACCGTCAGACGGGCGAAGGCGCAGGATGCTCCGGCCATCGCCAAGGTCTACGTCGACACGTGGCGCGAGGCCTATCGCGGTCAATTGCCCGAGGACTATCTCGAGGGACTTACCTACAGCGCCTTCGAGCGCCACTGGCGCCGCACCCTCGTGGCGCGTGGCTGGGCCTTCGTCGCCGAGATGGACGATCGCGTGATCGGCATCGCCAGCGGCGGGCGGTCGCGGCGCCAGGCGCTGGCGGGCGGCGAGATCTACGTGCTCTACGTGCATCCCGACCAGCACGGCGCCGGCATCGGCCGCGCGCTCTTCGATGCCTGTCATTTCGAGCTGGCGCGGCGCCGCTATGCCGGAACCCTGGTCTGGGTGCTGGCGAGCAACCCGGCGCGCGGCTTCTACGAGCATCTGGGCGGCGAGCGGGTCGCCGAG
>JAWKVR010000106.1:0-1914 GCA_041397945.1 Geminicoccaceae bacterium | reverse complement strand
CCAGTCGTCCTCGTTCATGTTGCCGAGCGCTGCGTTGATCCCGCCCTGGGCCGCGACCGTGTGGCTGCGGGTCGGGTAGACCTTGGAGATGCAGGCGACCGAGAGGCCGGCCTCGACCATGCCCACGGCGGCCCTGAGGCCCGATCCGCCGGCGCCGACGACGATGGCGTCGAAGACGTGCTCGGTGATGGGATAGGCGGCCATCGGCTCAGGCTCCCGTGGCGATCATGAGGATGGAGACGACGCCGATCGTGGCGAGCAGGAAGGCCACGAGCGTGATCGCGACGAGCACGACGACCTTGCCGAGCTCGTGATGGACGTAGTCCTCGACGACCTCCTGCGCGCCGATCTTGCCGTGATAGCAGGTCGAGACGACGAGCAGGATCATCAGCGCCGCGGTGACCGGCGACTGGAACCAGGCGACCCATTCGGCGTAGCCGGAGCCGGCCATGGCCATGGCGTTGAGGGCGAACCAGAGCACGAGCAGGAGGTTGGCGATGGCGGTGAAGCGCAGCGCCTTCCAGGTGCCGACGCCCGACCGCGTGGAACCCCTGCTGCGGACCTTGCCGATGGCGGCTTGCATGGGTTGTCCTTTCAGCTTGCGAGGGAGATCACGCGACGATCAGCACGACGAGCCAGAAGAGCACAGTGAGCCCGCCGGCCACCGCCAGCGTGATCACCGCGCTCTGCTGCGCCATGCCTTTCTCGAAGCCGTAGCCGGCGTCCCAGAAGAGATGGCGGACCCCGTTCGCCGCATGGAAGAAGAGGGCCGCGGTGAAGCCGAAGAGCACGAGCCAGCCGAGGAAGTTGTGCATCACCGCCTGCACGACGGCGAAGCTGTCGGGGCCGCCGGCCAGGGCCGCCAGCCACCAGACGAAGAGCACGAGGCCGACCAGAAGCGCCACGCCGCTGACGCGATGCCCGATCGACAGCGCCATGGTGAGATACCAGCGGTAGATCTGGAGGTGCGGGGAGACTGGTCGCGCGCCCTGTGCCATGCCGGCTCCGTTTCCTGACCCGTGCGGCCGCCGCGCCGACGGCCGGTTTGTGCGTTGCGTCAAAATGCGCAGGGGATAGTAGAAGCGACCGGAATCCTGTCAACGCGACAGAACCACCCGTCGCCGCCTGCCCGGCGGATCCTGCTTCACGCCGCGGTCTTCCGGTACTAGAATCACTGGTCCACCGATCGGGAGAGTGGCGCATGACCAGCAGGGATGCGAGCTTCCATGGATCGATCCCCGGCCTCTACGACGACTATCTGGTGCCCTTGATCTTCGAGCCCTACGCGCTCGACCTCGCCCGCCGGGCCGCCGCGCTGGCGCCGCGGCGGGTGCTCGAGACGGCTGCCGGCACCGGTGTTGTGCCGCGCGCCGTTGCACCCGTCCTGGGTGCCGACGCGCGCTACATGGTCACCGACCTCAACCCGGCCATGCTCGAGCGCGCCCGTTCCCGGCAGCCGGGTGATCCCCGGCTCGACTGGCAGGCGGCCGATGCCACGGCGCTCGACCTCCCCGACGGGGGCTTCGATCTCGTGCTCTGCCAGTTCGGCGCCATGTTCTTTCCCGACCGGGTGCGCGGCTATGCCGAGGCGCGCCGCGTGCTGGATGCGGAGGGCCGGTTCATCCTGAGCATCTGGGATGGCATCGAGGCCAACGATTTCGCCCGGCTCGTGACGGATGTCGCCGCCGGGCTCTTCCCGGATGACCCGCCGCGCTTTCTCGCCCGCACGCCGCACGGCCATGGCGATCCGGCAATCATCGAGCGCGAGCTCCGCAGCGCCGGCTTCGCCACGGTCGAGATCGAGATGCTGGAAGCCACCAGCCGCGCCCAGTCGCCGCGCCATCCGGCAATCGCCTATGTCCAGGGAACACCGCTGCGCGGCGAGATCGAGGCCCGCGATGCCAGCCGCCTCGG
>JAWKVR010000105.1:0-1981 GCA_041397945.1 Geminicoccaceae bacterium | reverse complement strand
GTCAACCAGTGGCGCTACCGTTCCGATGCCGCCAACCACGGCAAGTCCGACTACTGGGCGTCGCCGCTCGAGTTCCTGGCGCGCTCCGGCGACTGCGAGGACTACGCGATCGCCAAGTACGTGTCGCTGCGGCAGCTGGGCGTGCCGGCGGCGCGGCTGCGCCTCGTGGTCGTCCAGGACGAGCTCCGCCAGCTCGCCCACGCGGTTCTCGCGGTCTACCTCGACGACACCGCCGTCATTCTCGACAACCTCACCAACGCCGTGCTGCCGCATGAGCGCGTGGCCCACTACGCGCCCTACTACTCGGTCAACGAGACGGCCCGATGGGCGCACGTGGAGAGCAGCCGCCTGATGCTCTCCGCCGTGGACCGGAGCAGCACCACCGCTCCCGCCAGCCGCTGAGGCTCCGGCCCACCGCCAGCCATCAACCCGACAGGATCGGCCGATCGACACCATGTCCCAGCCTTCCACCGAGCCCGCATCCATCGCTCCCGACATTCGCGCGACCCCGCCTCGTCTATGGCGCTTCCTGGTCATCTCGGCCGTGCTCGTCGCCGGCACGCTCGGCCTGGGCCTCGGCCTCGTCGAGCTTCTGGTGCGGAGCCGGGCGACGGTGCTGCAGGGCATGGTCGAGGCACGGCTCGCGGCCCTGGCTTCCAGCCGTGCCGAAAGCCTCGACACCTGGCTCGCTGGCCATGTCGGCCGCGCCGACCGTCTCGCCGCCTCGCCGACCATCCGGCTCTACCTCGCCGAGCAGGTCCACGCCGCCGACGACCCGCGGCTCGCCGCCGCCTTGCTCGAGCAGCGCCCCTACATGCGGCAGGTGCTCGACTCGTTCGTCGATCAGCAGGGACTGGAGGCGGCGCAACTGCTCGGCGCGGATGGCAGCACCGTGGTCGCCGACCGCAACGGCCGGCAAGCGGCCACGAGCGACGAGCCTCGCGCCATTCCGGTTGCCGGCGCCGGCTATCGCCAGCTGCGCCAGCAGGGCGAAAGCCTCCTGCTCGATCTCGTGCAGCCGATCGCACCACCGCTGGACCTCGCCGAAGAGGCAACAGCAGCGCCGGTCGGCGCCCTCGCGGTCACCATCGACGCCACCGCTCGCCTGGCGGCCCTCCTCGAGCATCGGCCCACCGATCTCGAGGGTGAGGAAAGCCGTCTGGTCGTCGAGCTGCAGTCAGGCAGCACCATGCTCGCCCGAAGCGATGCCGGGGAACGTTGGACCGCGATTCCGTTCGGCGGCAGCCTGCCCACACCGGGATGGTCGATGGACCTCGTCGCCACCGCTTCAGTACCCGGCACCGACTGGATCGTCGTGCAATCGATCGACAAGGCGAGCGCCTTCGCCACCCTGGCCGAGTTCCAGCGCACCGCGCGGCTGATCGGGGTTGCCATCTCGCTCGCCGTGGCACTTGCCTGCTGCGCCCTCTGGTGGCTGCGCGAAGCCCGCCACCGTCGGCTCCTGGCCGAGCAGTACCGGGCGCTGGCCGAACGCCTGGCCGCCGCGAACCGCATCCTGACCACCATCACGGATCACGCCGCCGAGCTCGTCGGCCTCAAGGACGCGCAGGGACATTACCGGTTCGTCAATCCCACCTTCGCCCGCCATCTGGCGATGCCGGCGGCGGCGGTGATCGGCCGGACCGACGAGGAGCTTTTTCCGGCCGCGGTGGCCGAGGCGCTCAGGGCCAATGCCGAGGACGCGGCGGCCGGTGGTGCCGCGCCGTCGCTCGAGCTCGAGACCGGCGATCCGGCCCGGCCGTTGCTGCTCGAGGTGACCCAGGCGCCGGTGCTGGCCGAGGGTGGCCGGATCGAAGGCACGGTGCTCATCGGCCGGGACGTCACCGAGCGCGCCACGGCGCGACGCTTGCGCGAGGAGCTGGCCGGCCAGACCTGCCACGCCTTCATGCGGGCCATCGGCACGGTCGATCCCTATCTCGTCGGCCACGCGGAAGCGGTGCGCGAGGTGGCGCTCGCCATC
>JAWKVR010000104.1:0-2048 GCA_041397945.1 Geminicoccaceae bacterium | reverse complement strand
GAGCTCGCGCGCCATGTCGAGCGGCACGGGCTGACGGTCATCGTGCGCGACGAATGCCTGAGCGCCTGCGTGCCCATTGCCCTGGCCTCGCCCCGAGCCTACGCGGAGAAGGATGCGGTCTTCGGCTTTCATCGGGTCTCGACACCGGTCGAGCTGCACTCCGACATGGCGGGCTACACGCTCGAGGTCACCCAGATCGAGATGGCCGATTTCCTGCGCCGCCATCGCGTCCCCGAGAGCCTGCTGGAGGAGGCGGCGAGGCACGGGGCCGACACGCTGCATCTGGTCTCCGCCCGCGACATGGTCGCCATGGGGCTCATCAGCGGCACCCTGATGGGGTCGCCGGGCTCGTGACGGCAGCGTTGTCCCGTGGCAGGCCACCGCCCCGCCTGCTAAGCACGGGCCTTCCCCCGGAGAGGACCCGCCGCCCGTGACCGACCCCACCACCGCCGCCACCCTCCTCGCCCATGACGACCTCGCCGCCTTCGACCTCGGCGCCGGCGGGCCGGTGGTGCCGCCGATCTTCCAGACCTCGCTCTTCACCTTCGAGAGCGTGGCCGCCATGGAGGCGGTCTTCGCCGGCGAGCGTCGCCAGGCGATCTACAGCCGGGGCGACAACCCGACGGTCATGGCCTTCGAGGCGAAGCTGGCCGCCCTCGAGGGCACCGCGGCGGCGCGCGGCTTCGCCTCCGGCATGGCGGCGATCAGCAGCACGGTCCTGGCCTTCCTCGAGGCGGGCGACCGCATGGTGGCGGTGCGCCACTGCTACCCGGATGCGTACCGGCTCTTTCGCCGCCTCCTGCCGCGCCTCGGCATCACCGTCGAATTCGTCGACGGGCGGGACCTCGATGCGGTGGCGCGGGCCGTCGAGGGGGCGAAGCTGATCTACCTCGAGAGCCCGACCAGCGTCGTCTTCGAGACCCACGACGTGGCCGCCCAGGCGGCCCTCGCACGGGCGGCCGGCGCCGTCAGCGTCATCGACAACAGCTGGGCGACGCCGCTCTTCCAGCAGCCGCACAAGTCAGGCGTCGACCTCGTCCTGCATTCGGCGAGCAAGTACATCTCCGGCCACAGCGACACCGTGGCCGGCGTGGTCTGCGGCGCCCGTGCGCATCTGGACCGCATCAACCGTCTCACCTACCCCTTCCTCGGCGGCAAGCTGGCCCCGTTCGAGGCCTTCCTCCTGCTGCGCGGCCTGCGCACGCTGGAATTGCGGTTGAAGCGCCAGGAGGCGAGCGCGCTACAGGTGGCAAGATGGCTCCGCGAGCGGCCGGAGGTCGCGAAGGTCAACCACCCGGGGCTCGGCAACCGGCAGGGCCTCGCCGGGACCTCGAGCCTCTTCAGCATCGAGCTGGCCGAGAACGTCGACGTCACCCGCTTCTGCGACACACTCCGTCTCTTTCGGCTGGGCGTGAGCTGGGGCGGCCACGAGAGCCTCGTCTTTCCGGCGGCGGTGGGGCTGCGCCAGGCCGGCGAGCACAACAGCCTCGTCGATTTCGGCGTCTCGCCGCGGCTCGTCCGGCTGCATGTCGGCCTCGAGGACCCGGCCGAGCTGATCGCCGACCTGGCGGAAGGGCTCGGCGCCGCCGGGCAGTAGCCGGCGGCGCCCTGCCCTCGCGAGACGTCAGGCCGGGAGGCGGCGGTCGTACTCGTCCTTGAGGCGGGTCCAGCCATCCCAGAAGGGGGCCGGCGCCTTGCCGGAGGCGCGGGCGACCAGGATGTCGAGATGCATGTGCCAGCCGGCGCTGACCTTCAGGAGGGTGTCGCGGTCCGGCAGGCGGCGATGGATTAGGGTGAGCAGCACGTCCCTGCCCTTCGGCTCCAGCTCGATGGCGACGCTGCCGCTCCTGCCCCAGGTGAAGGCGAGCTTGCGCGGTGGATCGAGCTCGGTGATCCGGCTCGCCATGTGATGCTCCTCCGGAAAGCCTTCGGGCCGCGCGCTCGGCGGGTCGTTGAGCTGGTCGTTGCGCCAGGTGAGCGCGAAGGGTGCGCCCACCCGCATCTCCATCTCGCCCGCGGCCAGCCATTTGCGGCGCAGGTCGCTCTCG
>JAWKVR010000103.1:0-2050 GCA_041397945.1 Geminicoccaceae bacterium | reverse complement strand
ATCATCTGGGCGTCGAGGCACGCCCCCTCTACTGCACCAAAATCGCCTCGCGGCTGGTGCGCACCTACACCGACCGGCACGGCCTCAAAGAGCTCTGTCGCGAGCTTCTCGGCATCGATCTCTCGAAGGCCGAGCAGAGCTCGGACTGGGGTGCGCCGGTGCTGAGCGACGCGCAGCAGCGCTACGCGGCGCAGGACGTCCTCCATCTGCATGCGCTCAAGGAGCGCCTCGATACGATGCTCGAGCGGGAGGGTCGCATGGCGCTCGCCGCCGCCTGCTTCGATTTCCTGCCGACCCGCGCCGCCCTCGATCTCGCGGGCTGGGCCGACATCGATGTCTTCGCGCATTCCTGAATCCTGTCTCGAGCGCCGGCGGGAGCTCCGGGCGCCGGCCGCGATTGACCGGCCGGATGCCGAAGCCCATAGTCCGGCCCTGTCGCGACGACGGCCGATGCCGTTGGTCCCGAGGCGGTCGGGAATTGTCCGGCAGGTGCCGGATCTGGTGGCAATGGGGCGGAGCACGAGCCGTCAAGGCAGAAGAGGAGCCACGGCGTGAGCCAGCCGATGGTGCAGAATGTCCGGCTGCGAGGCGAGACCGAGACGGGCGCCGGTCCGGCCGGCGACAGCGACCCTCGGGCGCTCGACGCTGCTGCCGTGCGCCACGGCCAGGCGGTCCTGCGCACCGAGGCCGGCGCCATCGATCAGCTCGCCCGCAGCCTGGGTGCGCCCTTCGCCGCCGCGGTGGCGCTGATGGCCTCTCTCGAGGGCCGGGTGGTCTGCACCGGCATGGGCAAGAGCGGCCATGTCGCCCGCAAGATCGCCGCCACCCTCTCCTCGACCGGTCGCCCTGCCATGTTCGTCCATCCGGGCGAGGCGAGCCACGGCGATCTCGGCATGATCACCACCAAGGACGCGGTGCTGGCACTTTCCAATTCCGGCGAGACGGCCGAGCTGCGCGATCTCATCCTCTACACCCGGCGCTTCACCATTCCGCTGATCGCCATGGTCGGCCGGGCACCGAGCACGCTCGCCAACGAGGCCGAGGTGGCGCTGGTCCTGCCGGAGCTGACCGAGGCCTGTCCGCTCGGCCTCGCCCCGACCACCTCGACCACGGCGATGCTGGCGCTGGGCGACGCGCTCGCCGTGGCCCTGCTCGAGCGGGCCGGCTTCACCCCGCAGCATTTCGCCGTGTTCCATCCAGGCGGCAAGCTCGGCAGCCAGCTCATGCGGGTCGAGCAGCTGATGCGCGGTGCCGGCGAGCTGCCGCTCGTTCCGGCCGACTGCCCGATGAGCGAGGCCCTCGTGGTGATGACCGAGAAATGCCTCGGCTGCGTCGGCGTGGTGGACGACGGCGGGCGGTTGCTCGGGATCGTCACCGACGGCGACATCCGCCGCCGCATGGGCCCGGATCTGCTCGGCCGCCGGGCCGGCGAGCTGATGACGCGTGGTCCCCGGACGATCGCGCCGGACGCGCTCGCGGTCGAGGCCCTGACGATCATGAACCGGCATGCCATCACCGTGCTTTTCGTGCTGCGTGACGAGGTGCCAGTCGGCGCCGTGCATCTGCACGACTGCCTGCGCGCGGGTATCGCCTGATGCCGGCCGGGTTTCGCTGGATGGACATGCAGCGCCGGACTGTCCGGCGTCTCGCCCTTGCCGGCATTTTGGCGCTGCTGCCGGCCCTCGGCCACGCCCAGGCAGAGAATGGCCTCGGCGCCCATGATGCCAGCCAGCCGATCGAGATCGTCGCCGACCGGCTGACCGTCCAGCAGGCCGACGGGCGCGCCGTGTTCGAGGGCAACGTGGTGGCCGAGCAGGGCGAGATGGCGCTGAGCGCCGACCGACTGATCGTCTACTACCAGCTCGGCCAGAACGACGCAGCGCCGCAACAGGCGATCCGCCGCATCGAGGTGGAGGGCAATGTGAGCATTGCCTCGCCGACCGAGACCGCGACCGGCGACAGCGGCTATTACGATGTGGTCGGTGCGGAGATCGTGCTCACCGGCAATGTCGTGCTGACGCGTGAGGCAAACGTCGTCACCGGCGATCGG
>JAWKVR010000102.1:0-2239 GCA_041397945.1 Geminicoccaceae bacterium | reverse complement strand
GACGTCGGCAGCCCCATCCCGACCGCCGCCTTCGCCGCCGTGGCCGAGATCCTGGCCCACCTCTACCGCGCCAATGCCAGGGCACAAGCCGCCAGCGGCGATGCCGGGCCGGAGGCGGGCCGGCCATGAGCGCCGCGGCAGAGCTCGCGGCCGCACTCGCCACGGCCCGCCGCTCGCTCGCGGGTGGTGCGGTTCCCGATATCGAGGGGCTGGCCGGGCGTGTGACGGCGCTTCTCGACGAGGCGGGCCGGAGCGGGCAGAGCCGGGATCGCACGGCGCTGATCGGCCTGCTCGACGAGGTCGCACGGCTCGGCGAGGCGCTCTCGCGCGAATGCAGCGCCTGCCGCACCGAGCTGGCGCGCGGCGATGCCAGCGCCCGGGCGACGGCCGCCTACCACAGCCGCTCCCGCACCTGAGGGCCGGGGGCGATGCTCGAATACGCCGATCTGAGCCGGACCATCATCGGCCTCGGCCTCGTCCTCTTGCTGATGGCGGCCGTCTTCTGGCTCGTTCGCCGCTTCGGCCCGGCGGAGGCGAGGGGTCGGCTCGCCGCGGGCCGCCGCCTCGCCGTGCTCGAGACCCTGCCGCTCGACCCGCGCACGCGCCTCGTGCTGCTGCGCCACGACGAATCCGAGCATCTGGTGCTGGTCTCGTCGCAGGGCTCGGCCAGCCTGCTCACCACGACCGGCGGGCCGCCGAGCGAGCTGGACGAGCACCCGTGAGCGGCCGGCGCCTCGCCTTCGGCCTCCTGGCCGGCCTCGCCCTGCTCTTCCTGGCAGGCCCGGCAGCGGCCCAGGCGATCTCCATCGACCTCGGCGGCGGCGAGACCGCGACAGGCCAGATCGTCCGCCTTGTCCTCCTGGTCACGGTGCTCTCGCTGGCGCCGTCGATCCTGCTCATGGTGACCTCGTTCACCCGGATCGTGATCGTCCTCTCCTTCCTGCGCACCGCCCTCGGCCTGCAGCAGAGCCCGCCCAACTCGGTGCTGGTCAGCCTCGCGATGTTCCTCACCCTCTTCATCATGATGCCGACCTTCGAGCGGGCCTGGGAGGACGGCATCGGCCCGCTGATCGCCGAGGACATCGACGAGATGACGGCGCTCGAGCGCGCCGCCGCACCGTTCCACGCCTTCATGCGCAGCCAGGTCCGGGACAAGGACCTCGCCCTCTTCTACGACATCGCGGCGATCGAGCCGACGCTCGACCCGATCGATGCGCCCTTTCGCGTGCTGGTGCCCGCCTTCATGATCAGCGAGCTCAGGCGGGCCTTCGAGATCGGCTTTTTGATCTTCATCCCCTTCCTCATCATCGACATGGTGGTAGCGTCGATCCTGATGTCGATGGGCATGATGATGCTGCCGCCAGTGGTCATCTCCCTGCCCTTCAAGGTGATCTTCTTCGTCCTGGTCGACGGCTGGCTCCTCGTCGTCGGCAGCCTGGTGCATAGCTTCGGCGCCATACCGGTTCCCTAGCGAGCTAGCCCCTCGGCCCCGGCAGCATCCACTGCTAGGATGGCAGCGACGAGCAGGGGAGCGGCGGGCCATGGCGGTTGCGGATCGGGTGCGGGCGGCGGAAGGCCGGGACGTGGCAGGGGTGATCGAGCGGCTGCGGGCGCGGCTCGGCGAGCGGGTGACCACCAACCGGGCGCTCCGCGAGCAGCACGGCCGGGGCGAAGGCCCTTATGGCGGTGCCACGCCGGATGCCGTGGTGACGCCGGCCTCGACCGAGGAGGTGGCCTTCGTCGTCGCCACCTGCCGGGATGCCCGGGTGCCGATCGTCGCCTTCGGCGCCGGCACCTCGCTGGAGGGCCATGTCGAGGCGGTGCAGGGCGGCATCTGCATCGACCTCTCGGGCATGGACCGCATCCTCGACGTCTCGGTCGAGGATCTCGACTGCCACGTCGAGGCGGGCATCCGGCGGCGCCGGCTGAACGAGGAGCTGCGCGATACGGGCCTCTTCTTCCCCGTCGACCCGGGTGCCGACGCCTCGCTCGGCGGCATGGCCGCCACCCGGGCCTCGGGCACCAATGCCGTGCGCTACGGCACGATGCGCGAGAACGTGCTGGCGCTGACCGTGGTCCTGGCCGATGGCCGCGTCGTCAAAACCGCCAACCGCGCGCGGAAGTCGTCGGCGGGCTATGATCTCACCCGCCTGTTCGTCGGCTCGGAGGGCACGCTCGGCGTCATCACCGAGGTCACGCTCAGGCTCCACGGGCGACCCGAGGCGGTGGCCGCGGCGGT
>JAWKVR010000101.1:0-2245 GCA_041397945.1 Geminicoccaceae bacterium | reverse complement strand
CAAGTTCGCCGTGGGCGAGGTCTCGCCCTTCCTCCTCTCCTGGTTCCGCTGGACGATCGCCGCCCTCGTCCTCGCCACCTTCGCCTGGCCGGGGCTCCGCCGCGACTGGCCCGTCATCCGGGCCAATCTCCCCTATCTCGTCGCCATGGGGGCGATCGGCTTCACCGTCTTCAACGGCCTCCTCTACTACGCCCTGATCAGCACGACGGCGATCAACGCCACGATCATCCAGGCGGCGATGCCGATGTTCATCTTCGGCCTGAACTTCGTGATCTTCCGCACCGCCGCGACGCCTTTGCAGATCGCCGGCTACACGCTGACCCTGGCCGGCGTCGTCGTTGCCGCCGGCCGGGGCGACATTCTCGGCCTCGCCGGGCTCGACCTCAACCGGGGCGACCTCTTGATGATCGTGGCGACGTTCATCTACGCCAGCTACTCGGTGGCGCTGCGGCAGAAGCCCCGGATGCACTGGCTCAGCTTCGTCACCACGCTGATCGCCATCGGCTCCGTGGCCAGTCTGCCCTTCGTCGGCGTCGAGGCGCTGGGCGGCGCGCTCATCTGGCCGCACACGCCCGTCGCCTGGGCGGTCATCGCCTATACCGCCATCTTCCCCTCGATCCTCGCCCAGGCCTTCTTCATCCGCGGCATCGAGGTGCTCGGCAGCAATGCCGGCGGCCTCTACCTCAACCTCATCCCGATCATGGGTGCCCTGCTCTCCGTGGCCCTCCTGGGCGAGCATTTCCAGCTCTTCCACGCCACCGCCCTCGTCCTCGTGCTGGGCGGCATCGCCGTCGCCCAGCGCCGCCGCCTCCACGCTTGACGCGGGCGGCACCGGGGCGGTTATTGGCGCCGACGCAGCATCTGGAGGGGGGAGGCACCATGGACATGAAGGAACGCCGCCGGCTCGGCGGCTCCGAGGTCGAGGTCACGACGCACGGCTTCGGCGGGGTGCCGCTCGGCAACCTCTACCGCAAGTGCTCCGACGAGGACGCGAGGGCCACGCTCGGTGCCGCCTGGGCCGCCGGCATCCGCTTCTATGACACCGCACCGCTCTACGGGCACGGCATGTCCGAGCACCGCATCGGCCATTTCATGCACCAGCACCCGCGCGACGAATGGGTGCTCTCGACCAAGATCGGCCGGGTGCTCAAGGCGAAGGACCCCTCGCTCGGCATCGATACGCGCAACTTCGTCGACTACCACCCCTTCGAGGGCGTCTTCGACTACACCTATGACGGCGTCATGCGCTCCTTCGAGGACAGCCTGCAGCGCCTCGCCACCTACCGCGTCGACGTGCTGCTGGTGCACGACATCGACATCTGGACGCATGGCAGCGAGGAAGGCCGCAAGGCGAAGTTCAGGGAGCTCATGGATTCCGGCTACAAGGCGCTGCGCGAGCTGCGCGACAGCGGCACGGTCAAGGCCATCGGCGCCGGCGTCAACGAGGTGCAGGCCATGCTCGAGTTCGGCCGCGCCGGCGTCTTCGACTGCTTCCTCCTCGCCGGCCGCTACACGCTGCTCGAGCAGGACTCGCTCGACCCCTTCCTGGCGCTCTGCGCCGAGCGGGGCGCCGGGGTGATCGTCGGCGGCGGGTTCAACTCGGGCATCCTCGCCACGGGGGCCGTGCCGGGGGCCAAGTACAACTACAGCCCGGCACCCGAGGACATCGTGGCAAAGGTCAAGAAGATCGAGGCGGTCTGCGCCGAGTTCGACGTGGCCCTGCCGGCGGCGGCGCTGCAGTTCGTGACGGCGCATCCGGCGGTCCCGACCTTCTGCGCCGGGACGCGCAACGTGGAGCAGCTCGAGCAGAACGTCGCCTGGTTCGAGGCACCCATCCCGGGCGCTTTCTGGCAGGCGCTCAAGGATCGCGGGCTGCTGCGGGAGGATGCGCCGGTCCCGGCCGGCTGAGCGGCTCAGGCGCGGAGCAGGCGCAGGATGGTCTCGATGTTGAAGGCGAGGCGGGTGTCGAGCGCCTCCTTCGTCATCAGGTCGCGCTCGTAGACGATGGCCCCGGTGAAGCGGTTGGTGAGGTAGTAGTAGCCGATCGCGGCGATGGTGATGTTGAGCTGGACCGGGTCGATGCCGGGCCGAAAGACGCCGGCGGCGACGCCGCGCGCCAGGATGCCCTCGACCATGCCGAGGAAGGGCCGGCTGAGCTCGTGCATGCGCGCCGAGCCCTTGAGGTGGCGGGCACGGTGCAGGTTCTCGCTGTTG
This sequence comes from Geminicoccaceae bacterium, assembly GCA_041397945.1. Lineage (GTDB taxonomy): Bacteria > Pseudomonadota > Alphaproteobacteria > Geminicoccales > Geminicoccaceae > SLRI01. The sequence continues at coordinate 31 of JAWKVR010000101.1, read as the reverse complement.
ACGAGGGTGAGGAACTCGGGATTGGCCTGGT
>JAWKVR010000100.1:0-2397 GCA_041397945.1 Geminicoccaceae bacterium | reverse complement strand
TCGTGCGCCTCCACCGCGGGGTAGAGCAGGGCATTGGCGCCGGCGATCCGCCCCTCGTCCGCCGCCTCGTGCAGCAGGCCGGTGCCGCCGGCAATGTCGCCCGCCATGAAGATCGGCAGGTCGCCGCACTGGGTGGTCCGGCGGTTCCACCCGGGGCGGCCCTTGTCGTCCAGCCGGAGGCCGGTCGCCTCGAGGCCCAGACCTGCGAGGTTCGGCCGTCGCCCGGCGGCGACCAGCACCGCGGCGAAGCGGCGAGCGTGGCGCTCGCCGTCGGCCGTCCGCCAGGTGAGCCGAAGGCCCGGGCCAGTCGCCTCGACGCCCTGCATCTCGGCCCCGAGGTGCAGCTCGAGCCCGGCGCCGAGCGTGGCCCGGGCGGCTTCCATGAGGTCCGGGTCAGAGAACGGCCCCAGATCGTCGAAGGGGTTGAAGAAGGCGACCTCGACACCGAGCTGCGCCATGGCCTGGCCGAGCTCGAGCGCGATCACGCCGGTGCCGATGACCGCGAGGCTTTTCGGCAGGTCCTCGAGCTCGAAGATGGTGTCGCTGGTCAGCACCCGGTCGGCGTGGTCGTCGAAGGGCGGCGGCAGCCAGGGTGAGCTGCCGGCGGCGATGACCACGGCGTTGGCCTCGATGCGCTCGCCCTCGACCTCGAGGCTGGTGGGGCCGACGAAGCGAGCGTGGCCGCGGAGACGCTGGTCCTCCGGCAGGGCCTCTGTCGAGCGGACCATGCCATTGGCAAAACGATCGCGCTCCTTCTGCACGCGCGCCATGACCGCCCGCCCGTCGATCTCGAGCCCGCCCGCCGCATGCACGCCGAAGACGCCGGCATCGCGCACCGCTTGGGCGCGCTCGGCGGCGGCGACCAGCAGCTTGGACGGCATGCAGCCGACGCGCGCGCAGGTGGTGCCATAGGGCCCGTGCTCGATCAGGAGCACGCTGCCGCCGCACCTGGCCACCTCGCTGCGCGCGTTGAGCCCGGCGGTGCCGGCGCCGATCACCGCGACATCGACCTTTTGCATGGTTTCCGTTCCTCCTCGCTCGTTCAGCCCGCCGCCTTCGATCGCTCAGGCGGCGGCGCGTTTCGGCTCCCTCGTCGACCAGGCGGCGCCGAGGATCACGGCTTGGGTGCGGCTATAGCCTCGCTCGAGCGCGGCCAGATGCGGCCCGAGATCGCGGTGCAGCGCCGGCAGGGCATGAAACGGCACGGCCGGGATGGCATGGTGCTCGGCGTGGAACGCCATGTTCCAGTTGAGCCACTGGATCGGCCTCAGGGTCAGCACGGTGCGGGTGTTGACCAGCATGTCCGGCACCAGCGGGCAGGCGCCGTGCTCGCTCATCCGGATGATCCGCATGAAGGGCTCGCCCAGGACGCGCGGCACCAGCCAGCAGGTGAGCGTCAGGGTCGATCCCGTGGCGATCGAAGCCGAGGCGATCGCCGCATAGACGGCCCACATCCAAATTGCCTCGCGCTGCACCCGGCGCCGTTGGCTCGCCGGAATGAAAGCCTGCTCGACCGCGGTGAACGCACCAAAGGGATGGCGGAAGAGCGAGGAGAAGAGCGCCCAGAAATAGGGCAGGGCGGTCGCATACCAGAGGTAGCCTGCAACGCTCCCGCTCGCCGCCACCATCTCCGGATCCTTGCCCGGATCGGAGGTGTGGGCGTGGTGTGCCGCATGCTCGAGTCGGAAGAAGGTCGGGGGCAGGCCCAGCACGAGGCCGGTCGCCCAGAGCACCGTCGTATTCAGCCGGCGGTTTCGGAAGGCGCTGGAATGCGCCGTCTCGTGGAAGGGGGCGAAGAGATGCACGATGACGATGCCATGGACGACCATGGCCGGCCACAGCCACCAGCTTCCGAGCATCAGGATCACCAACGTACCGGTTAGCCCGAGCAGCACGAGATGCAGGCCGAGAAAAACCAACCCGGGCATGTCGCGGCGTCGGGCGAGGCTTCGCAGGCGGTCGGGTGGAACGAGCGAGCGCGGGTCGGGCAAGGTGATGATCCGGTAGCTGGACAGAGTGGCCTGGAGCACTGGCGAGTCTCGCCCCACCCCATGTGCCGGGCAAGAGCTTTCATCGATGGTGCGGCAAGCGGCTCACCCGTCGGCCCCCGCCACTATCGACAAAGCCACCGAGCCATCGAGTCGAGCGCCCACGATCTCGGTCTCAGCAACATCTTCATCGGCGTCTTCGTCATCGCCATCCTCGGCAATGCAGCCGAGCACGCGACCGCAATCACGGCGGCGCTGCAGAACCGGATGGATCTCTCGCTCTCGATCGCCATCGGCTCGAGCGTGCAGATCGCGTTCTTCGTGGCACCTGTGCTCGTCCTGGCGATCCCGGGCATCGTTCCGGCGCCGGTGGACCTCGTCTTCGGCAAGGGGCAGGTGCTCGTGGTGC
>JAWKVR010000099.1:0-2440 GCA_041397945.1 Geminicoccaceae bacterium | reverse complement strand
GCCGCCTTGTCGCGCGCCGCCCGGCCCCGCAGGCGATCCTGCCGGCCCTGGGCCTCGACCATCGCCCCCCGCCGGGCATCGAGCGTCTGCCGTTCGAGTCGGGCGAGAATGGCGAGCGGATCGCGCTTCACGGTCAGCCTGCCGGCCAGTCGACGTCGAGGGCCTCGGCCAGCCGGGCGAAGGGATCGCCGGCCCCCTGCGCTTCCTCGATGCCCTGCGCCAGCACCGCCTCGAGCGCCGGGCGGCGGGCCACCGCCTCGTCGACCAGGGGGCTGCTGCCCGGCCGGTAGGCGCCGAGCTCGATCAGCTCGGCCATCTCGCTGTAGCTCTGCATGAGCCGGCGGGCGGCGGCGACCAGCTGCCGCTCGGCCGGCGCGTAGCAGCCGGGTGCCGTGCGCGACAGGCTCTTGAGCACGTCCATGGCCGGAAAGCGGCCTGCCTCGGCGATCCGCCGGTCGAGCACCACATGCCCGTCGAGGATGCCGCGCACGGCGTCGCTGATCGGCTCGTTGGTGTCGTCGCCATCGACGAGAACGGTGAAGAGGCCGGTGATCGTGCCGCTGCCCTCGAGCCCGGGCCCGGCCCGCTCGAGCAGGCGCGGCAGCTCGGTGAAGACGCTCGGCGGGTAGCCCTTGCTGGTCGGCGGCTCGCCGGCGGCGAGGTGGATCTCGCGCAGCGCCATGGCGAAGCGGGTGACGCTGTCCATGAGGCAGAGCACGTTCGCCCCCTGGTCACGGAAATACTCGGCGATGGCGAGCGTGGCGTAGGCTGCGCGGCGGCGCGTCATGGCCGGCTGGTCGGAGGTGGCGACGACCACCACGCTCCGGGCCCGGCCCTCAGCACCGAGCGTATGGTCGAGGAACTCCTTGAGCTCGCGGCCGCGCTCGCCGATCAGCCCGATCACCAGGACATCGGCGGTCGCCGCTTTCGCCAGCATGGAGAGCAGGCTCGACTTGCCGACGCCCGAGCCCGCGAAGATGCCGAGCCGCTGGCCGGCGCAGACCGGCGCGAAGAGGTCGAGAGCGCGCGCACGCCGAGCGACAGACCGGCCGCCGAGCCCGGCCCGCTGGCCGGCCGGCGGCGGCGGCGCCTGCACGGCATAGGTCCGGCGCCCCGGCCGCAAGGCCGGCCCGCCGTCCTGGGCATTGCCGAAGGCGTCGACCACCCGCCCCCGCCAGCTCGCATCCGGGCGGAGCCCGTCGAGGCGCCGCTCGACCCGGACCCGGGCGCCATGCGTGATCCCCGCGATCTCGCCATAGGGTGCCAGCAGGGTCGCCGGCCCGTCGAAGCCGACCACCTCGGTCGCCACCGCGGCACCGCCCGGCCGCTCGACCACGCAGCCGTCGCCGATGCCGACCAGACCGCCGAGGCCCGCGGCCCGGACGACCTGGCCGCGGCAGGCGGCGACGCGGCCGAAGCAGCGCCAGGTCTCGAGCCCGCGCACGGCTCCCAGGGCAGCCCTGATCTCGTCCTCGCCGAGCAGCGGTGCCGTTGACGGCCCGCCGCCTGCGGCGTCCTCGGCCTCGCTCATTCCGCCCTTCGCGCCATCGTTCCGGTCCCCGCCTCCAGCGTCGCACGCCGGCATGCGCATCCGGCCGTGTCGCAAGGACATTTAGGCGTGCCGCATTAACAGAGCCTTAAGGAAACCAGTCTTAAGGTTACGGCAACGTACGGACGAGCGGGACAGATGGAGACACCATGCGAGCACTGGTAATCGAGGACGATCCGGTATCGGCCAAGCTGATCGAGACGGCCCTGCGCACCGAGAACATCGTGTTCGAGCCCACCGATCGCGGCGAGGAAGGCATCGAGCTCGCCAAGCTCTACGATTTCGACATCATCATTCTCGATCTGCGCCTGCCGGACATCGACGGCTACGAGGTCGTCCGCCGCCTCAGGGCGAGCCGGGTGCAGACGCCGGTCCTGATCCTCTCCGGCCGCAGCGACCCCACCGACAAGGTCCGGGGCCTGACCAACGGCGCCGACGACTACCTGACCAAGCCCTTCAACAAGGCCGAGATGCTGGCCCGCATCCACGCCATCGTGCGGCGTGCCAAGGGTCATTCGGAATCGGTGATCCGCACCGGCAAGCTGCTCGTCAACATGGACAGCCGCTCGGTCGAGGTGGACGGCCAGCGGCTGCACGTCACCGGCAAGGAATACAACATCCTCGAGCTGCTCTCGCTGCGCAAGGGCACGACGCTCACCAAGGAGATGTTCCTCGACCATCTCTATGGCGGCATCGACGAGCCGGAGCTCAAGATCATCGACGTCTTCATCTGCAAGCTGCGCAAGAAGATCGCGACCGGCACGGGCGGCCAGCACTATATCGAGACGGTCTGGGGCCGGGGCTACGTGCTGAAGGACCCCGAGCCGCGCAGCGAAACGGTCATGCCGAGCGAGACGACGACCGCCACCGCGGCAGTCGCCTGAAGCCTGC
>JAWKVR010000098.1:0-2580 GCA_041397945.1 Geminicoccaceae bacterium | reverse complement strand
ACCGACGGATTCAAGAACGAGCAGGTGCTGTTCGAGGATGTGCTCGAGCGCGCCGGCGAGGCCGGCCGCGTCGCTTTCGTCCGGGATTCCGGCCTGATCCGCGATCCGGCCCCGGGGCCGATCGAGACGACCGGCAACCCGCTCGATCTCGCGATCAATGGCGAGGGCTACTTCACGGTCGAGACGGCGAACGGTCCCCGCTACACGAGGGGCGGCCATTTCGTCCTGGGCGCCGCCGGCGAGATCACCACCAGCGGCGGCCAGCCGCTGCTCGACGAGGGCGGCGGGACGCTGGTCGTGCCGCAAGGCAGCGGACCGATCGAGGTGGCGCGCGACGGCACGGTCTCGACTCCCGACGGCATTCTCGGCCGGATCGGACTGGTACGCTTCGCCGACGAACGGGGTCTCCGGCGCGAGGGCGACAGCCTGATGCGCACCGACCAGGCGCCGGAGCCGGTGCCCTTGCCGGACATCGCCCAGGGCCGGATCGAGCGCTCCAACGTCCAGCCGGTGCTCGAGATGACCCGGATGATGGAGACCGTCCGCGCCTTCCAGAACACGCAGCGCCTGCTCGAGACGCATCACGAGATGGTCCGCCGGGTGATCGACGCCGCGAGCCAGGCCTGAGCCGATGACCGAAGAACGCGCCCATACCCCGCATTCATGGAGTAGTCCGCCATGCGCTCGATGAGTGTCGCCGCCACCGGCATGATGGCCCAGCAGCTGAACGTCGAGGTCATCTCCAACAACATCGCCAACATGACGACGACCGGCTTCAAGCGGTCGCGGCCGGAGTTCCAGGACCTGCTCTACCAGACGCTGCGGCGCGGCGGCTCCGCCTCGTCGCAGGACGGGACGATCGTGCCGGCCGGCGTGCAGGTCGGCCTCGGCGTCAAGACGGCGTCGGTCTATCGGGTGATGGAGCAGGGCAACCTGGTCAACACCGAGAACAGCCTGGACATCGCGATCCAGGGCCAGGGCCATTTCATCGTCGAGCTGCCGTCCGGCGAGTTCGGCTACACGCGCTCGGGCAATTTCCAGCTGAGCCCGGACGGCGAGATCGTCACTGCCGACGGCTATCCGGTGAGCCCCGGCATCGTCGTGCCGTCCGACGCGGTCGAGGTCTCGATCAATGCCGACGGCATGGTCACCGCCAAGATCGAGGGCGAGATCGCGCTGCGCGACCTCGGCCAGCTGGAGCTCGCCACCTTCGTCAACCCGACCGGGCTCGAGGCGGTCGGCGACAATCTCTTCCTCGAGACCGAGGCCTCGGGCGGCGCCGCCTTCGCCACGCCCGGCACGGCCGGCTACGGCACGGTGCTGCAGGGCTTTCTCGAGAGCTCCAACGTCAACCCGGTGCAGGAGATCACCAGCCTGATCACCGCCCAGCGGGCCTACGACATGAACTCCAAGGTGATCTCCGCCTCCGACGAGATGATGATGACGGTGACGCAGCTGCGATGACCCGGCACTTCCGCACGATCCCCACAGCCGCGCTGCGGCTCCTGCCCCTCGTCGCCTGGCCGCTCGTCGCCTGGCTCGCCGCCGCCTGGCTCGCCGCACCGGCCATGGCCACCTCGTGGCTGGCGCCGGGCGAGCCGCTCACCGAGGCGCATCTGGCGATGCTGGTCGAGGCGGAGCTGCCGCCGCATGGCGACGGTTTCGAGCTGAGCTTCACGGCACCCGGCCTGCCCTTGACCAACCCGGCCGCGAGCCGGGCCAGCCTGGAGCTGGTCGATCTGCGCTTCGACGTGCGCAGCGAGCGCTTCACGGGCGGGCTGCTCGTGCGGCTCGAGACCGGCGAGCAGCGCATTCTCGATGTCGGCGGCCGCGCCCAGGTCATGGTCGAGGTCATGGTTCCGCTGCGGCCGGTGGCGGCCGGCGAACGGCTCGACCCCGCCTTGCTGGAGCCGGCGCTCGTGCCGGCGCGCCTGCTGCGGGCGGATGCGCTGGGCGCGCTCGACGAGCTCGACGGCACGGAGGCCCGGCGGCGGCTCGCAGCCGGCCGGCCGATCCGGCAGGCCGACGTCCAGCCGACGCGGCTGGTGCGGCGCGGCGAGGCGGTCGAGCTGCGCTACCGGGCACCCGGAATCGAGCTGGTGACCCTGGGCCGCGCCCTCGAGGACGGTGCCAAGGGAGCCCTCGTCCAGGTCGCCAACCTGGACACCGAGCGGCAGCTCGTGGCCCGGGTGGTCGGCCCGCAGCTGGTCGAGATCACCGGCCGGCCGGGAATCCGGCCATGAGCTGGCGGCCGCTCGGCGGCGCCCTTCTCGCCATGCTCTGGCTCGCCGGCTGCAACACGTTGGAGCGGCTCGAGCAGGTCGGCAGGCCGCCCGCCCTCCAGCCGGTCGAGAATCCGGTCGAGCGGCCCGGCTACCAGCCCGTCTCGGTGCCGATGCCGCCGCCCGAGGAGAACCGGAGCGCTGGCGCCAACTCGCTCTGGCGCGAGGGGGCCAGCGGCTTCTTCCGCGACCAGCGCGCGAGGCGCGTCGGCGACCTGATGACCGTGGCCGTCGTCATCGACGACCGCGCCGAGCTCTCGAGCGAGAGCACGCGCAGCCGCGCCAACTCCGACCAGCT
>JAWKVR010000097.1:0-2658 GCA_041397945.1 Geminicoccaceae bacterium | reverse complement strand
AGAAGATCGTGGCGATGGCGTCGAGGCGCATGGTGGCGCTGGTCGACGAGACGAAGGTCGTGGAGACGCTGGGCGCTTTTCCCCTGCCGGTCGAGGTCGTCCGCTTCGGCTGGCAAGCGACGAGGCGGCAGATCGGTCAGATCCTCGCCGAGCACGCCCACGTCGAGCCGAGGATCACCCTGCGCGGCGGGGAAGGCGGCCCGCTCCTGACCGACAGCGGCCATTTCCTGCTCGACTGCCGGCTCGGCGCCATTCCCGACCCGCCGGCGCTGGAAGCGGCCCTGAACCGGGTTCCGGGCGTGGTCGAGAATGGCCTCTTCTCGACCGTCGCCGACTCGATGATGGTCGGCTACGCCGACGGCTCGACCCGCATGTTCGGCCCCTACGCCAGCGCCGTCTAGCCGGGCTGGCGCCGCAGCAGGGCCAGGATCGCCGGCTCGACGCCGGCGAGCTCGCGCCGGCCGGGCAGCGCGTAGCTGCCGGCCCCGGGCTTCGGCAGGCCGAGGCGGACCAGAAGCTCGGCCTGGCCGACGCCGCTGGCGATGCCCTCGACCAGCGGCACCGGCACTCGCGCCTGGAGACGCCGGGGTGCTCCCGCCATCACCGCGCCCAGCAGCACGACGACCTCCGCCAGCTCCTGCTCCACCAGCTCGTTGCAAGCCCCGGCCAAAAGCCCATCCAGCTCGGCCGTGTCGCCCGGGGCGAAGGCCTTCGTGCTCTCGACCGTGCGCCAGCCGGCGATGCGCCGGTCGAGGCCGTAGGCCGCTGCCAATTCGCGATAGAGCGGCTGCACCCGCCTGCCCAGCGAGACCATGCCGATCCGGCCGCCGGCGAGGTGGGCCGTGAGCAGCGCCGCCTCGGTCATGCCGACCACCGGCACGGACAGAAGCTCGCGCAGGGCCGGGAGCGCGGTGTCGTAGGAGACGGCGATCAACACCGCGTCGATGCCCTCGCCATGCGCCGCCGCGAGGGCGATCATCTCGTGCTGCGCCAGGGCGTTCTCGAACCTCGTGCCGATGATCCTGGCGCCCGACCGGCCGGTCACCGCCACGACCTCGGTGCCATCTGCGGCCGCCAGCCGTGCCTCCCTGGCCGCGGCATCGGTGACGAACTGCGTGGTGTTGCCGTTGATCAGGAGAAGGCGCATGCGTCGGATCCCGGTTGGTCAGCGGCCGGACGGGGCCGGACGCAGCCACGAGGCCAGAAAGGATTCGAGGTTTCGGGTGAGCTCGGGGCTGAGATAGCCGCCCTCCTGGACCAGCACGGTCGGCAGGCCGAGCGAGGCGCAGGCTGTGGCGATCCGCCCGAAGCCCCCGGTCGTCACCGCCAGGCCGGCGAACGGATCACCCTCGAACGCGTCGAGACCGACAGCAAGGACCAAGAGATCGGCGCCGAAGAGGCGGATGCGCTCGCTCGCCTCGGCCAGCGCCGCGAGAAAGCCGTCGTCGCCCGTGCCGAGCGCGAGCGGCAGGTTGAGGTTGTAGCCATGGCCGGGGCCGGCGCCGCGCTCGCCCGCGTGACCCCAGAAGAACGGGTAGAACCGGCTCGGATCGGCGTGGATCGAGACCGTCAGCACGTCTTGCCGCTCGTAGAACACCTGCTGCGTGCCATTGCCGTGGTGCAGGTCGATGTCGAGCACGGCCGGTCGCCTGCCGGCCCGCAGGCAGCGCTCGGCGGCGATGGCGGCGTTGCTCAAGAAGCAGAAGCCGCCGGCCCGGTCGCTCGTCGCATGGTGCCCTGGCGGGCGGCAGAGCGCATAGGCCGAGGCGGCCCCGCGCAGCACCGCGTCGGCGGCGGCGATCGCCGTCTGGGCGCTCCAGTAGGCGGAGTGCCAAGTGTGCGGGCCGATCGGGCAGGCCGTGTCCGCCTGGTGATAGCCGGCGAGCCCCGCCGGATGCGCCGGATAGACGAGGCTTCGGCCCTCGGGGTGGATGTTGGGCACCACCTCCGGACCAGCGCCCGACAAAGCGGACCAGCGCTCGTGGATCGTCTGGAGGAAAGAGAGGTAGTCGGTCGAGTGCACGGCGGCGATGGGTGCCATGCCCGCATCGCCGGGTGACTGAACCTCCAGCCCCAGGTTCCGCGCCGCTGCCAGCAGCGCGTCGATCCGCGCCGGCTGCTCGGGGCTCGGCCGCAACGTGCCGGCCACGAGGAAATGCTGCGGATCGTGCTGCCGCTGCGCCTCGTGGAAAAAGACCTGCATGGCGCTCCTGTCCGGGCCGGACCCGCCGGCCTGCGAAAGGAGCTTGCCGCAGGCGGACGCCACGCTCAAGCGATCGGGCGCCATGATTTGCGGGCGTAGAGGTAGCGCTGGAACGAGCGGAGGTCGGCGCCGCGCAGATGGCGGGCGGCGTCGGCGTCGCCTCCTTCGATCGCCATCACCAGCTCGTCCTGCATGTGCAGGGTGAACTGGTGGAACTCGAGATCGAAAGGCGCCTCCTCGGCCAGCGCCTCGGCGACGAAGGGCGCGTAGCGCAGGCGCAGCCGGCGGATGATGTCGATCAGGATGGGTGAGCCGGAGCCCGTGGCCAGCGCCAGGTTCCAGGCCATCATGCGCCGCATCGTCGGCTGCAGGTCCGCGCCGAAGCGCATGGCCCTGAGCGCCTTGGTATAGGTGTAGAGCTGACGCGCCTCGGCCGGTCGCTTGCGGGCGGCGAA
>JAWKVR010000096.1:0-2677 GCA_041397945.1 Geminicoccaceae bacterium | reverse complement strand
TCCGGTGGCACCCAGACGCCGGTCTCTTCGGGGCGGAGCTCGTTCTTGATGTCGAAGACGCGGATGCCGGCGTTCTGCCAGGTGGTGAAGATCAGCTCGGAGCTGACGAGGCCTTCGGGGCGGTTCTCGTAGAGGTTGTGGGGGCCGAAATGGCCGCCCTTGGCGACGTAGTCGGCCTCGGTGGGCTGCGGGAAGGTCGAGAGGCTGATCGGGTTGGTGGGGACGCGGATATCCATCATCCAGATGTGCTTGACCCCGTCCTCCTGGTGGTCGAGCACGGCCTCGTCGAGGACGACGAGGAGCTCGCGGTCGGGGAGCGGCAGGCAGTTGTGGGTGCCGCCGCCGAAGGGGGGCGACCAGTTCCTGTGAACGACGAGCTCGGGCCAGGCGCGGTCCTTGACGTCGATGACGACGAGCCCAGCGTCGCGCCAGGCGGCGTAGGCGGTGTCGCCATGGATGATGGCGTGGTGCAGGCCGAAGCGGCGGCTGGGCTCCCATGACGGGGTCTCGCCGCCGGCGGTGTGCATGCCGGGCAGCCAGTAGCGGCCGGCCTCCTTCGGGTTGGTCGGGTCGGCCATGTCGACGGTCATGAAGATGTAGTCGGTGTAGCCGTCGAGGAGGGCCGAGACATAGGCCCAGCGGCCGCCCGTGTACCAGATGCGGTGCACGCCGCCGCCGTCGACCGGCATGAAGCCGATCTGCTTCGGCTCGCCCGGCGTCGAGATATCGTAGACCGCCATGCCGGCGGTCCAGTCGCGGTCGGTGCTGGGCCTGGCGGAGGTGCCCACCTTGTCGCCGAGCGAGCCCTTGTAATAGGCGTGCTCGTCGGCGAACTCGGCGGCGGCGAACATGTCCTTGGCGTTGATGACGAGCAGCAGGTCGTCGGCCGTCTGCAGGTGGATGTTCCAGGTGTTGGCCGGGGCCGGGTGGTAGCCCGCGGGCTTCGGGTTCCTCGGGTCGCGCACGTCGACGACGCTGAAGCCCTTGGAGAACATGTGGCCGATATAGGCGAAGCCCTTCCAGACCATGAGCTGCACGCCGTCGGACCGGCCGCCCTGGTCGCTGTGGCCGATGAGGCGCATGTTGCGGGCGTAGTCGGGCTTCGGCAGGTCGTGGCTCGGCATGGTTCCCTCGTATTCTCAAGAAGAATCTGGGGAGGCGGCGCCTCCCCAGGCCCCACTGTTACTTTTATCCTTCAAGAGCTCTGGTGGGGTGCGGGGAGGATCATCCTCCTCGCATTTCTTTCCTTCAGTTGACGCCCCAGATCTTCCGGTAAGCGTCGGTGTAGCCGTTGTCGGGGTCGTAGATGTTGTTCGGCCCGCCATCGAAGGCGATGTTGTCGGGCGTGAAGAGATGCGGCGGGGCGACGTAGCCGCTGTCCTTCTCGCCGGCGAGCGCCCGGTTGGCCTCGTCGACCACCTGCCAGCCCTGCAGCCGCAGCGGCTCGGCCACGGTGCCGACCTGGTACTGCACGTCGCGGATGCGCTGGAAGGCGGCCTCGCTGCCGTCGCCGGCGGAGATGTTGCGCGGGTTGCCGTCGCCTTCGATGCCGGCCGAGGCGAGCGACGGCGCCATGAAGTCGAAGGTCAGATCGTTGATGCTGAGCGCATGGGTCCATTTGTCGCCGTAGCGCTGCAGGAGGGCCGTGGTCAGCGGCGGCATGCGGGTCGCGGTGTCGCTCAAGGGCGTGTCGACATATTCGAGCAGGGTGCAGCTCTCGCACGCCTTGATGATCTCGGCCATGGCGTCGGCCTTGGCGACGGCGATCTCGTAGACGCTGTCGGTGAAGACGACCGCACCGGCCTTGCCGTCGCTCTCGGCCACGGCGAGGGAGGCCGCGGCCCGCGCCACCTCGAGCGGGTCCGTCGTGATGTTGGTGAAGATCGGCAGGGTGTCGTGCGGCCCGGCCTTGGCGTAGGCGTGCCAGCCGACCAGCACGATGCCCTGCGCTGCGGCCTCCTCGATGGCGGCGGCCTGCTCGTTGGCGTCGATGCCGCCCAGCACGATGACGTCGGGCTGCAGCGCCATGGCCTGGCTCAAGGCGCTCGAGCGGCCGGAGACCGTGCCCTGGCCGTCGAGCTCCCGGTACGTCCAGCCGGCGATACCCGCCGCCTCCTCGACCGCGACGCCGACGCCGCGGGCGCCACCGTTGCGCTGGTCGGTCGAGACGTAGACGATGCTCTTGCCGGCCTCGGCGGCCGGCCCCGCGGTCGGGCCGTCCCAGGGCGGGTTGGGCTTGCTCGCCGCCTCGACATAGGCCTTGGCGTCGGAGACGGCGTCAGCCGCGGCCGGTGCCGTCCAGGCGGTCTGGCCGAGCAGCACCGCCGCCAGCGTCGCGATCAGGGTTCTATTCATCCTTCTGGTCATCCTTTTGGCCTCCCGGTTGTGGTTGATTGGACTGCCTCGCGAGGGAGCGGACCGTCGAGCGCTTGCGCTGGGCGTAGCCGGCGAGGCCGATCGCCAGCACGAGCGTGACACCGTTGAAGAGCGGCTCGACCCAGAAGGCACCACCGAGCTGCTGGATGCCGGAGATGCCGACGGCGAGCACGGCGACGCCGACGATGGTGCCCCAGACATTGACCCGGCCGGGCTTGATGGTGGTGGAGCCGAGAAAGGCCCCGACCAGCGCCGGCAGGAGGAACTCGAGCCCGACGCTGGCCTGGCCGATGCGCAGCTT
>JAWKVR010000095.1:0-3264 GCA_041397945.1 Geminicoccaceae bacterium | reverse complement strand
CGCGGGGTCGATGTCGAGCTGCGCCTCTTGGCCGAAGAAGAGCATGTTGTTCGCGGCGTGGGTGTTGGTGTGCGCGAGCTGGCCGAGCTTGTGGGTGCCGGCGACCACCCTGAGGCAGCCATTGGCCTTGCGGCTCGGGGTGAGCGCGATCCAGGCGTTGACGATGCCGTCGAAGGGCTCGAGCCCGGCATAGGTCGTGTCCTGGTGGAAGGAGACGAAGCCCGGGTCGTGCGCCTGCTTGACGAAGAAATCTGAGGACCAGAGGAGAAGGTCGGGGCCGAGGATCTCGCTCACCGGGTCGAGCACGCGCGGGTCGTGGACCAGCGTGTCGAGCCAGCGGACGAGGAGATGCGCCTTGAAGCGCTGCTCGGCGCCGAAGACCTCCCGTGCTTTCGCCTGGAAGAGCGGGTACTGCGCCGCTGCCGCCGCCGCCTCGGCGGATGACAGGACGGCTATCGGGAAGCTGTAGCCGTCGATGGCGAAACGCTCGGCCAGATCGTTCATTGGCGATTCGTCCATGGGTGCTGGAGGCGGCAGGGATCGACGCGCAGGATGGCTGTCGGCGCCGATCCGTCAACCATGTCGGCGGCATGGGGCTCATGCAACTGTGATTCCGCTCGGTGCCGACGGCTCCTAGGGTGGGCGCGTCGCTTCACCTTGCCCGAGGCATGATACGTGCTGATTCCACGCAGGATTGTTCCGGATCTCGCCCTCGACACGCTGCGCCATGGCCACTTTGACGTCGCGTCCATCGCCGGCGAGCGCGGCGCTCTTCTTTGCTTCTATCGTGGCCTGCACTGCCCGCTCTGCGCCAGATACCTGAGCGAGCTCGAGCGGCTGACGCCGGACTTCGCCGCGCGCGGGGTGGAAACCGTGGCGATCAGCTCCGACGACCGCGAGCGGACAGAGGCCATGGCGGCGAAGGTCGAGGCGGAGAACCTCCGTTTCGCCTTCGGCCTTCCACTCGCCACGGCAAGGGCCTGGGGGCTCTTCATCTCGACCAGCCGGGGCAAGACCTCGGCCGGGGTGGAGGAGCCGGCGCTCTTTTCCGAGCCCGGCGTCTTCCTCGTGCGGCCGGACCGCAGCCTCTACTGGTCGGCGGTGCAGACCATGCCCTTCGCCCGGCCGAGCTTCAGCGACATGCTGGGCGCGCTCGATTTCGTCATCAAGGCCGACTACCCGGCGCGCGGCGAGTATACCGGGCCGGTCTGACGCCCGAGACACGCCGCGGCTGTACGCCCGGGCCGCAAAGCGCTACTTGCCGAGGCCACGGGACGTGTCGCCTTCGGGCGGCGACAGCAGGGGAGAGAGACATGGCGAAGGACATCGGGCACCTGATCGGTGGCAAGCGGGCGGCGGGCACCAGCGGTGCCTTCGGCCCGATCTTCGATCCGGCGACGGGCGAGGAGAGCGGGCGGGTGGCGATGGGCGGGCCGGACGAGGTGGCAGCTGCCGTCGCGGCGGCCAAGGCGGCGCAGCCGGCCTGGGCCGATACCTCGGTCATCCGCCGGGCGCGGGTCATGTTCCGCTTCAAGGAGCTGATCGAGCAGAACATGGACGAGCTGGCCAAGCTCGTCACGTCCGAGCACGGCAAGACCATCGACGACGCCAAGGGCTCGATCACCCGCGGGCTCGAGGTGGTCGAGTTCGCCTGCGGCATCCCGCAGCTCCTCAAGGGCGAGTTCAGCCACAATGTCGGCACCGGCGTGGACCTCCTCTCGGTCCGTCATCCGGTCGGCATCGCCGCCGGCATCACGCCCTTCAATTTCCCGGCGATGATCCCGCTCTGGATGGCGCCGCTGGCCATCGCCTGCGGCAATGCCTTCATCCTCAAGCCGTCGGAGAAGGACCCCTCCTGCCCGATGCTGCTGGCCGAGCTCATGCACGAGGCCGGGGCACCGGCCGGCATCCTCCAGGTGGTGAACGGCGGCAAGGACGCGGTCAACGCCATCCTGGCGCACCCCGACATCGCCGCGGTGAGCTTCGTCGGCGCCACCGCGACCGCCGAGTATATCTACCGGACCGGCACGATGGCCGGGAAGCGCGTCCAGGCGCTGGGCGGGGCGAAGAACCACATGGTGGTCATGCCCGACGCCGATCTCGACATGGCGGTCGACGCGCTGATGGGCGCCGCCTACGGCTCGGCCGGCGAGCGCTGCATGGCGGTCTCGGTGGCGGTGCCGGTCGGCGACGCCACGGCCGACGCCCTGATCGAGAAGCTCGCCCCGAAGGTGCGCCAGCTCAAGATCGGCCCGGGCACCGAGGCGGGCGTGGAGATGGGGCCGCTGGTCACGCGCGAGCACCTCGACAAGGTCCGAAGCTATGTCGACCTCGGCATCGAGGAGGGGGCGAAGCTCGTCGTCGACGGCCGCGACTTCAAGATGCAGGGCTACGAGAACGGCTTCTTCATCGGCGGCTGCCTCTTCGATGGCGTCACCGAGGACATGCGGATCGCCAAGGAGGAGATCTTCGGCCCCGTTCTCTCGGTGGTCAGGAAGCCCGACTACAAGTCGGCCGTGAAGATCATCAACGACCACGAGTACGGCAACGGCACGGCGATCTTCACCCGCGACGGCGATGCCGCCCGGGCCTTCGCCAACGAGGTCAATATCGGCATGGTCGGCATCAACGTGCCGATCCCGGTGCCCATGGCCTTCCACAGCTTCGGCGGCTGGAAGCGCTCCCTCTTCGGCGACCACCACACCCACGGCATGGAGGGCGTGCGCTTCTACACCAAGCAGAAGGCGATCACGACCCGCTGGCCCACCGGCATCCGCGCCGGCGCCGAGTTCAAGATGCCGACCATGGGGTGAGAGGAGGGCGGCGGGCAGGAGCCGAAGCGCGCCTACTCGCCCTCCGCCAGCAACGTGACCTCGTAAGCGGCGAAACGGCGATCCGACGTGAGGATCGGCATCTCTTCGCTCTGCGCCTGCGCGATCAGCATGCGGTCGAAGGGGTCGCGATGGTGCAGCGGCAGGCGCGCCAGCGCGAAGCAGTGATGCCGGGCGAGATCGAGCATGGCGAAGCCGCTGCGGTCGACGGCGTGGGCGACCGGCTCCGGTGCGATGGCGAGCTTGCCGATGCCATGCTTCAGGGCGATCTCCCAGAACGTGACGATGCTGACGGTGATGTCGCCCCGGGCGATGGTCCGCCGAGCCCTGGTGCCGAGGCGCGGGTCGTCGTCCAGCCACCAGAGCAGGGCGTGGGTGTCGAGGAGAACGGCGCTCAAGGCTGCTTCAGCGGGTCGTCATTGTCCGCCCCGCC
>JAWKVR010000094.1:0-3275 GCA_041397945.1 Geminicoccaceae bacterium | reverse complement strand
GTGATGCAAAGGCAGGCCCCAGTCCGCCATCATCGTCAGGCCCGTCCGGCGGGGCTTCTCGGTGCTGCGGCCGGGCGGCAGCTCGATGGCAGCGAAGGGGTACTGATCGGTCATCGGCAATCCTCTTTGTCGCGTTCCGGCTTGAAGCGCACCGGCCCCGGTGTCAAGCCACGCCGCCGGCCGGCTGCTGCCGCATCGGTTGACAGGTGCTGCGCCGCACCCATACGGTCGCCCGTGTCCGGCCGGCAATCGCCCCGAGAGGCTGTCGCGGAAGCCCCAGCAAAGTCCACGAAAGGACCCCGAGCGATGCCGTTTTCCAGCTATGTCCCGGACGAGCTCGGTACGGCGGTGATCACGCCGGAAGGCCCGTTCGAGGCCGGCAGCCACGTGCCGCTGACCTTCACCTACACGGCCGGCAGGTTCGGCATCGACGACACCGGTGCCCTGAAGATCTCCTGGCGCTCCGCGTCGGATTCCGGCAAGCCGCAGTTCAAGGACCCCAAGGCGCCCAACTACACGACCGCCTTCGCCACCAACGGGGCGAAGCTCGAGGTCGAATA
The DNA here is from genome assembly GCA_041397945.1 of Geminicoccaceae bacterium. Taxonomy (GTDB): domain Bacteria; phylum Pseudomonadota; class Alphaproteobacteria; order Geminicoccales; family Geminicoccaceae; genus SLRI01. The sequence continues at coordinate 2,715 of JAWKVR010000094.1, read as the reverse complement.
CAACCGCAACAATATCCGCCCCTGGGTGAACACCATCTTCGTCCGCGTGATGAGCGGCTTCCTGCGCGCCGGCGAGCAGATCATCCTGAAGATCGGCGACCCGTCCGGGGGCTCGCCCGGCTACCGGCTGCAGACCTGCTGCGACGTGGATTTCCAGTTCCGGACCTTCGTCGACGCCTTCTCGACCTACGACTTCGTGGCCCTGCCCCAGTCGCCGACGCTGCACCTCGTCGCCGGCCCGCCCGCCCGCTGGAAGGCGCATCTGCCGACGCTGCGGCGCACCGGCCAGAGCTTCCGCCTCGCCATCGTGCCGGAGGATCGCTGGGGCAACCCGACCGACCGCGCCGACCAGGAGATCGTGCTCGTCCCCAACCGCGCCGTGACGGGCCTGCCCGAGCGCGTCCGGCTGCGGCCGGGCGACGGCCCGCTGGTCATCGACGGCCTCTCGCTCGAAGCACCGGGCGATCTCGCCATCGGGCTCGAGACGCCGGCGGGTGCCGTGCTCGGCCGCTCCAACCCGCTCCGCGTCGTCGACGAGGCGCCGGTCCTGCATTTCTGGGGCGACCTGCACGGCCAGAGCAACGAGACGGTCGGCACCAACACGGTCGAGCAATACTATGCCTTCGCCCGCGACCGCGCCTTCATCGACATGGTCTGCCACCAGGGCAACGACTTCCAGATCGACGACGCGCTCTGGGCCGAGATCAACCGGCTCGCCGCCGAGTACGACGAGCCCGGGAGCTTCGTTGCGCTGCCGGGCTACGAATGGTCCGGCAACACCGGCATGGGCGGCGACCACAACGTGCTCTACGCCACCGAAGGGCGGCCGATCTATCGCTCGTCCAAGGTGCTGCTCGACGAGAGCCAGGCGAAGGACCCCGTCTGCTTTCGGGTCGACGACCTCTTCGAGGCGCTCGAGGGCGAGGACGTGGTGGTGCTCGCCCATGTGGGCGGCCGCTACGCCGATGTCGCGGTCGCCCATGACGGCCGGATCGAGCAGGCCGTGGAGGTGCACTCCTGCTGGGGCACCTTCGAATGGATCCTGCACGACGCCCTGGCGCTCGGCTACCGCGTCGGCGTGGTCTGCCACAGCGACGACCACAAGGGCCGGCCGGGGGCGGCCTATCCGGGCGCCTCGCTCTTCGGCGCCATCGGCGGCCTCACCTGTTACCGCATGCCCAGCCTCGACCGGCCGAGCCTGATGGCGGCGCTCCGCCACCGCCACCACTACGGCACCACCGGCACCCGGCTCTATCTCGACGTCGAGGCCCGATTCGCCGGCCAGGCGAAGCTCTTCGACAGCGACCCGGCCCTGGGCCCGGCCGAGAGCCGCGCGGCGACCGAGGCCGTGATGGGCGACATCGTCCGGGCGACTGGCGACACCGTGGAGATCGCCATCGACGTGATCGGCTCGGCACCGATCGAGCGCGTGACGGTCTTCAACGGGGCCGAGCCTGTCGCCGTCCACCGCCCGCACGCCGCCGGCGATCTCGGCCGCCGCATCCGGGTGATCTGGGAAGGGGCGGAGTATAGGGGCCGCAGCCGCGAGGTCTTCTGGCGCGGCACCTGCCGGCTCGCCGGCAACCGCTTCGAGCGTGCCCGGGCCTTCAACCTCTTCAACCAGGACAAGCCGCTGCTGCTCGCCGCCGACGGCAGCAGCGTCGCCTTCGACAACGTCACCACCGGCAATTTCGCCGGCTTCGACCTCTGGCTCGAGGATGCCGAGGCCGGCGAGCTGATCTTCACCAGCGGCGTCGTCGAGGCGAAGGTGAAGATCGCCGAAATCGGCCTCGACGACACCGCCTTTGCGGCCGGCGGGCTCGGCAAGGGCCTTCGCCTCTTCCGCCTGCCGGACACGGGCCAGACCCACAAGCTGGCCTTCACCCAAGAGGTCGAGCTGACGCCCGGCGAGGACAACCCGCTCTACGTCCGCGTCACCCAGGAGGACGGCCACCAGGCCTGGTCGAGTCCGATCTACCTCATCCCCTGAGAGCCTGAGCCGCGCATCGGGGCGGAGACCGCATGCTCGACAACATCATCGCCGCCATCGGCCTGGTCTTCACCTTCCAGAGCCTCGTCTTCGCCTGCTTCGGCGTCATCGTCGGCTTCGTCTTCGGGGCGTTGCCGGGGATCGGCGGCAATGTCGCCATCGGCCTGCTGATCCCCTTCACCTTCTACCTCGATCCCGTGGTCGCCATCGTCTGCCTGCTCGCCATCGGCAAGGGCTCGAGCTTCGGCGGCAGCGTGCCGGCCATCCTGCTCAACATGCCCGGCACCTCGCAGGCCGCCTTCACCGCCATCGACGGCTACCAGCTCACCCGCAAGGGCCAATCGAAAAAAGCTTTGCACATGGCGCTTTACGCGTCGGTGCTGGGCGATCTGCTCAGCGACGTGACGCTGCTCCTGGTGGCGGCGCCGCTCGCCATGGTGGCGCTCAAGATCGGCCCGCCCGAATACGCGGCGATCGTCTTCCTGGCGCTTTTGGTGATCGGTGCGATGGTCGGCTCGTCGCCGGTCAAGGGGCTGATCTCGGCCGGGCTGGGCCTCGCGCTCGGCACGGTCGGCCGCGACCTCTTCACCAATATCGAGCGCTTCACCTTCAGCATCCGCCAGCTCGAGGGGGGCATCAGCGTCGTGCCCATGCTGCTCGGCCTCCTCGTCTTCTCCGAGGTGCTGGTGCAGCTTCGCCGCGAGCTTCTGGGCCGGGGCGTGCAT
>JAWKVR010000093.1:0-3465 GCA_041397945.1 Geminicoccaceae bacterium | reverse complement strand
GCGTCTCGAACCCTCACTCAATCGCCGGCTCTTCCTCGCCGGTGCCACCTCTTTGGCGGTTACGCCGCGCATGGGCGCGGCCGAGGCCGGCATCGAGCCGCGGGAATTCGGCGTCGCCGCGCTCGGCCGGCCGCTGCCCTACATCGCCTACGCCACGGCGGGTGCCGGGCCCGGCGCACCCATCGTCTACCTGCTGCACGGCCATGGCGGCAGCGAGTGGTCCTGGGTGCGGGCCGGTGCCGCGCTGGAGACGGCGGAAGCGCTGGTCGCCACGGGCGAGCTGCCGCCCTTGCATCTCGTCCTGCCCGGGGTCGGCAATAGCTGGTATGTCGACAGCGACCGCCACGGGCCCGTCGCCACCACGCTGCTCGACGGGCTGATGCCGGCGCTCGAAGCCGAGCTCGCCGTCGACCCCGACCGGCGCGGCCTGATCGGCCTCTCGATGGGCGGCTTCGGCACCCTGCATCTGGGCCTGCGCGAGCCGGAGCGCTTTCGTTTCCTCGGCGCCCTGAGCCCCGCCGTCTTCGAGCCCGACGCCGCCTTTCCGGACATCCAGCTCGGCCTTTTCGCCGGGGCCTTCGGCGAGCCCTTCGACCCCTCGCTCTTCGCCGCCGCCGATCCCTTCAACCGCATTCCGCTGGCCGCCGCCGCTCCCCGTCCGCCCGACTTCTACCTCGCCACCGGCGCCGACGACTATTTCGGCCTGGAGATCGGCACCTTCGCCTTCTATCGCGCCCTCGAGGAAGCCGGTGTCGCGGCCCAGGTGCGCATCCTCGACGGCCGGCACGACTGGGCTTTCTGGCGCGACCAGCTCCCCGCGACGCTGCGTCGCTTCGCGGCCGCGATCGCCGCCTGAGCCCGCCACAGGGGATCGGTTCTCAGTCGCCGTGGCTCCGGGCCGCGCCGAGCAGCAGGTCCTTCGCCCGGTTGATCTGGGCCGCCAAAAAATTGCTGCCGCCACTGTCGGGGTGCACCTTGGTCATCAGCCGCCGATGCGCCTCCTTGATCTCGTCCGGCCCGGCACCCTTCTGCAGGCCGAGAATGTCGAGCGCCTGCTGCTCGTCCATGCCCGCACCACCGGCCGCGGCCGGCCCTTCCTGCGCGGCCTCGCGCCAGTCGGGGAAGCGGCGGTCGAGATAGGCCTCGAGCAGGCTGCTGCTCTGCGGATCGGTGCGGCCCGCCTCGGCCAAAAGCTCGAGCAGCTCACCCAGCCCGAGATCGCCCAGCTCGCTTCCGGCGAAGCGACCCTGCCGCACGGCCCCGTCGACCTCGCCGGTCGCCCGGTCGAGCCGCATCTGCAGGAGGTCGGTGCGGATCTCCCCACTGGATCCCCGGCCGGCCCGCTTTGCATCGGGTCGGCGCCGCCGCGATGGCGGCGGATCGCCCGATCGCTACGTCCACAGGCCGGCCATGATGAGAAAGGCGAGGCCGAAGCGGCCGGCCAGCAGCAGGCCGATGCCGACGAGGCCGCCGATCGCCACCGTGGCGATCCGGGCGGCCTGCGCCACGTCCCGCGGATTGGCGCGCGTGAACCACTGGCTGCCCAGCAGGAGCAGGCCAAGGACCAGAAGCCCGAAAAGGAAATAGGGCATGCGGCCTGTGAGCCTAGCGAATCTGGCGCTCGAGCAGGGCGACCGGGCCGCCCTCCCGCTTCGAGAGATCGACGAGCGCCTTGCGCCCGCCCGCCGCATAGGCCGCGACCGCGCGGAGCAGGGCGCGAAGCTCGGCCGGTGCCGAGGCATCGAAGCGACAGGCGGCACCGCCGGTCAGGCGCGCGATCTCCTGGAAGGCATAGGCCGCCTGCCGGTCGTTGCCCTCGTGGAAGACGAAGGCCTTGACCCCGAGCAGCCCGAGCCGGCCGGCGAGATCGCCCAGCGTGTCGACCGATTCCTCGCAGGCGTCACCGATGAAGATCAGGGCATGCACCCGCCGCTTGCCCGTCTCGTTGATGGCGTGGCGCAGGATCCGGTGGATCTGCGTGCGGCCGGCGCGGCAGCCGACGCGGACCATGAGCTTGATCAGCTCGCCGGCCTGGCCGACCCAGCGGCTCGCCTTGCACTCGTCGTAGCCGCGATAGAAGGCGAGCTGCACGTCGAGGCCGCCGAGCCGGTCCGCCTCGAGGAACATGTCGCCCTGCACCGAGCAGGCCTGGTCCCAGGTCGGCCGCCGCGAGGCCGTGGCATCGAGCGCGAAGATCAGCCGCCCGCGGCCGACCGCGTCGGCCGGCGCCGGGGCGCGCCGCATCTCCTCGACGAAGGCGCTGACCGCGTCGGGCGCGCGGTCGGTGATGTCCCTGCGATTGGCCATGGCTCATATGTTGGCCGGCCGGCCCGGGATTCCAGTGGTTCGGGCCAGTGGCCCGGGCCCGATGCCGCCGCTCAGTACGTGGCGCGACCGCCCGAGAGGTCGAAAACCGCACCGGTCGTGAACGAGTTCTCGGCCGAGACGATCCAGGCGACCATCGCCGCCGCCTCCTCGACCATGAGAAAGCGCCCCCGCGGGATCTTCGAGAGCATGTAGTCGATATGCTGCTGGCTGATCTGGTCGAAGATGCGCGTCCTGGCGGCCGCCGGGGTGATGCAGTTGACCGCGATGTCGTACTCGGCGAGCTCCTTGCCGAGCGACTTGGTGAGCGCGATCACCGCCGCCTTGGCAGCGCTGTAGGGCCCGGCCGTGGGGTTGCCTTCCTTGCCGGCGATCGAGGCGGTCGAGCAGATGCGGCCGTAGTTCTGGGCGATCATCGTGGGCACCACCGCCTTCATGCAGTTGAAGACGCCGGTGATGTCGATGTCGATCACCTGCTGCCAGGCGTCGTTCGGATACTCCCAGAGCTTGAAGGAAGGCCCGGCGATGCCGGCATTGCAGACGAGGATGTCGATGCCGCCGAGCTCCTTCTTCGTCGCCTCGACCGCGCGCTCGACCGAGGCGAAGTCGGTGACGTTCACCGTCACCGCCTGCACGGTGCCCTGCCCGCCGAGCTCCTTCGCCGTGGCCGCCGTGAGGTCGCTGTCCATGTCCCAGAGCGCCACGCTCGCCTCGGAGGCCAGGAGCCGCTCGGCGATGGCCCGGCCGATGCCCTGGGCACCGCCGGTGACGACCGCCCGTCGGCCGGCGAGATCGATCTTGTTCACGTCCGTTCTCCCCTCGATGAATGCCCGTCTCGATAGACGGTTTGCCGCGGCTGCGGTAGTCACGGCGGCACGCTTGGAGGAACCCGGATGCTCGCCGCCCTGCCGCTGCTCGTCTTCGTCGTCGGCGTCTACCACCTGATCGTGCTCTTCGGCATCGCCGGCCTCGGCGGCATCGCCAGCGTCGTCCTGTCGCTGCCGCTGGTCTCCGGCGCCACGCTCGAGCTCACCATGGGCGACCTCCTGGTGCTCGCCGGCCTCGTGCTGCTCTATATCGAGATCTTCAAGGCGACCCGCACCAGCACGGCGTCGATCGTCGACCACCTGCTCTCCATGG
>JAWKVR010000092.1:0-3469 GCA_041397945.1 Geminicoccaceae bacterium | reverse complement strand
GCATCCTCGCGCGTGTAGCTGGCGATCTCGTGGTGCCAGCCGATGATCGGCAGCCGGTAGGGGTGGTTCAGGAACTGGGCGGCGTCGAGCTGCTCGTGGAGCATCGCACCCGGCTGGTTGTCGACCCTGGAGCTGCGCTCCTCGAGGATGACGTCGCGCTCGGCCAGGACATGCGCCGGGTCGAGGCGGAGATTGGCCATGCGGTCGGCCTCCATCTCCATCACCATGGCCAGCCGGTCCCGGGCGATGTTCTGGTAATAGGCGGTGAAGTCGCTCGACGTCATGGCGTTGTCGTTGCCGCCGTGGCGGGCCACGATCTTCGAGAACTCGCCGGGCGGGATCGTCGCGGTGCCCTTGAACATCAGATGCTCGAGGAAGTGCGGCAGGCCCGACTTGCCGGGCGGGCTGTCGGCCGTGCCGACCCGGTACCAGACCCAGTGCGAGACGACGGGTGCCCGGTGGTTCTCGATGACCACCACCTGCATGCCGTTGTCGAGGGTGAAGGTCTCCGGGTGGAACATGCCCGCGGGCGCGCCTGCACCGGCTTCACCACCTTGCGGCATCGCTGCCGGGCCCCTCACGAGCCGGGCGCCGCGGGCTCGACCACTGTCGTGCCGACCCGCTGGGTGACGACGCGGGCACTCTGGCCCTCCGCCTGGAGGCGGGCCGCCTCGGCGGTCGGGTCGAGCGGCTGGTAGACGCCGGAATTGTCGACCATCCGCCGCCGCTGGAAATCGAGGATGAAGAGGAAGCGGCTCTCGTCGAGCTGGGTCATCTCGGTGTTCTCCTCGAGGATGACCTCCCGGATGTTGGGCTCGATGGTGCCGGGCACCTCGGCGAGCAGCGCCACCTCGGCCGGGCTCGGCGTGCCCTCGCGGACCGGCTGGCCGAACAGCAGCTCCTGGGTCTGCAGGGATGCCGTGCCCTGCTGCTGCGCCGGGCTCGGCGTGCCCGGCTTCGGCAGGGTGTAGCTGGGTGGCAGCACCAGAGGCTGGCGGCGCACCACCTGGAACTCGTCGGGTGCCCGCCGGCCCATGCCGAGCCGCTCCTGCAGCGTGCCGCTGCCGCAGCCGGTCAGCGCCACGAGGACGAGCGCCATGCAGCCGAAGGCGATCCGACTTCCCTGGCCCGCTCGCTTCACTTTTGTCTCCCTGCGACAGGTAGCGCTTCCCGGCCGCCCAGCAGGCTGTCGCCCACCAGCAGAGCCGCGCCGACGACGATGGCGCTGTCGGCCACGTTGAACGCCGGCCAATGGTAGCCGAAAGCATGGAAATCGAGGAAGTCGACCACGGCGCCATAGCGTACCCGGTCGACGACATTGCCGAGCGCGCCGGCGAGGATCAGCCAGATGGCGAGGCGCGGCAGCGGCCGCCGCTCGCGCCTGAGCCAGAAGACGAGCACGATCGAGACCACGAGGGCCATGCCGACGAGCAGCCAGCGGCCCTGCTCGCTGCCGGCCTGGAACATGCCGAAGCTGACGCCGCGGTTCCAGACGAGGACGAGGTTGAAGAAGCCGGTGACCTGGACGACGCCCTGGTCGGTGAGTGCGGCGAGCGCCCACTGCTTGGTCAGGAAATCCAGGACCAGGACGAGAAGGAAGACGCCTGGGCCGAGCCAGCGCCGGGCCAGGTCGCTCCTCAAGCGGCCATGGCGCCGACCGCCCCGGTGCAGCGGTGGCAGAGCCCGCCGGCCTCGTCGACCTCCTCGAGCACCTGCCAGCAGCGGCCGCATTTCTCGCCCGCTGCCAGCCCGGGAACGACCCCGACACCCGGCACCTCGGCGAGGGTGAAGGCGCCCGCGGGCGGGCTCCCGACCACGACCCGCAGGTCGCTCGTGATGCAGAGCTCGGCCATGTCGAGCCCATCGATGGCGGCGGCATGGGCCTCGGTCACATGGACGACGGGGGCCGCCTGCAGGCTCGAGCCGATCCGCTTCTCACGGCGCTCGACCTCGAGCGCACCGGTGACGACGCGGCGCACTGCCCGGACCTTCTCCCAGCGGGCGGCGAGGGCGGCGTCGCGCCAGTCGTCCGGCAGCGTCTCGAAGAGCTCGAGATGGATGCTGCCCGCCTCGCTTTGGCCCCGGGCGAGCCAGGCTACCCTCGGCAGTGAAGGCGGGGACGGAGCCCATTGGCAGCGGACGAGGCAGCTGAACAGCCGGGTACGAGCACGGTGCGGGCAGCGCGGCGCCCTCGCACTGTCGGCCGCGTCGCAATATAGGCTGTCCTTGCACGTCGTGAAGGCCGAGAGGTCGATGGCGCGAGAAATGGTGGATGGCGCCATGTAGAGCGGAAGTCGTAGCTGGCGTTGCAGGAGCGGACGAGGTCGTCGAGCTCCGCCAGCCGGTGCAGGACCCAGCGCTCGAGCTCCGGCATCCGGTCGCAGGGCAGGCGCTCGACCTCGCGGAAGCCGGCGAGGTTGCCGAGCGCGTAGCGCAGCGTGTTGCGCAGGCGGCGATAGTTGTCGCCGATGCCGTCCAGGATCTCCTTGCCGATGCGGATGTCCTCGGCATAGTCGGCGGAGACCGTCCACAGGCGCAGGATGTCGGCGCCATGGGTCTTCATGAGGTCGATCGGCGAAAGGACGTTGCCCTTCGACTTCGACATCTTCTCGCCCTTGGCGTCGACGACGAAGCCGTGGGTCAGCACGGCATCATAGGGTGCGCGGCCGCGGGTGCCGCAGCTCTCGAGCAGCGAGGAGTGGAACCAGCCACGATGCTGGTCCGAGCCCTCGAGATAGAGGTCGGCCGGCCATTTCAGCTCCGGCCGCTGCTCCAGGACGAAGGCGTGGGTCGAGCCCGATTCGAACCAGACGTCGAGAATGTCGTCGACCTTCTCGTAGTCGTCCTTGCGATACTCGTTGCCCAGGAAGTCCTGGGGGTCCCTGGTCCACCAGGCATCGGCGCCCTCGGCCTCGAAGGCCAGCGCGATGCGCTCGATCACGGCCGGGTCGCGCAAGGGCTCGCCCGTCTTTTTGTCGACGAAGACGGCGATCGGCACGCCCCAGGCGCGCTGCCGGCTGATGCACCAGTCGGGCCGGGTCTCGATCATCGAGCGCAGCCGGGTCTGGCCCTTGGCCGGCACGAAGGTGGTGGCGTCGATGGCGTCGAGCGCCTTCCGGCGCAGGTCGAGCTCGCCCTCCATGGGGATGAACCACTGCGCGGTGGCGCGGAAGATCAAAGGCGCCTTGGAGCGCCACGAATGCGGGTAGGAGTGGACGAGCGTGCCGCGGGCGAGGAGGTTGCCTTTGGCCTCGAGGGCCTCGATCACCGGCTCCGCCGCCTTGAAGACGTGGATGCCCGCGAAGCCCGGCACCTCTGCCGTGTAGGCGCCGTCCTCGGCGACGGTGTCCGGCACCTCGAGCCCGTGGCGCTGGCCGAGGTCGAAGTCGTCGGCGCCATGGCCGGGTGCGACGTGGACGAGCCCGGTGCCGTCCGCGTCGCTGACGAAGTCGGCCGGGTGGAGCGGCAC
>JAWKVR010000091.1:0-3578 GCA_041397945.1 Geminicoccaceae bacterium | reverse complement strand
CTCGGCGCCGCTCACCGGCGACTACGCCGAGTACGGCAACAACTTCAAGCGCGCCATCGACCTGCATGTCGAGCAGATCAACGCGGCGGGCGGGGTTGCCGGGCGCCCGCTGGAGATCGTCGAGAGCGACGACCGCTCGGATTCGGCGCAGACCACGGCGATCGCCCAGCGCTACGTCAACGACCCGGAGATCCTGGCGGTCATCGGCAGCTTCGCCAGCACGCCCTCGATGGCCGCGGCCCCGATCTACCAGCGGGCCGGCGTCGTCCAGCTCTGCCCGTCCTGCTCGCACCCCGACTACACGAAGATCGGGGAGTTCATGTTCCGCAACACCACCACCCAGCAGATCGAGGCGCCGGCGATCGCCGACTTCGTGGTCGAGGATTTGGGGGCGAAGACCATCATGGTCGTCCATCGCCAGGACGACTGGGGCCTTTCCGCTTCCGGCAACTTCATCGCGCGCGCCGAGGAGCTCGGTGCCGAGATCGTCGCCAACGAGGCCTTCCTCGAGACCGAGCGCGATTTCCGCCCGGTGATCACGCAGCTCCGCTCGCTCGACCCGGACGTGCTGCATGTCGCCATGTTCTTCACCGAGGCGGCGATCCTGGCCCAGCAGCTCCAGGCGGCGGGGATCGACATCCCGGTCGTCACCACCACCTCGATGTTCAACCCGCAATACATCGTCCTGGGCGGCGAGGCGGTCGAGGGTCATATCGTGCCGGCCACGTTCTTCCCCGGCAACCCGGACCCGAACGTCCAGGCCTTCGTCGAGGAGTACGAGGGCCGCTACGACATCGCCGCCGACAGCTTCGCGGCCATCGCCTACGACAGCGTCGGCATCCTGGCGGCCGCGATCGAGCATGTCGCCGGCCAGGGCCAGGAGGTCACGCGGGCGGCGATCCAGAAGGCGATGTTCGAGATGGAGCCCTACGCGGGCGTGTCCGGCGTCGCCGCCTTCAACGAGGTCGGTGACGTCGTCAAGGAGATCACCTGGCTCACGATCGAGAACGGCGAGTTCACGGTCCTCGCGCGCTGATCGCCGGCCGCGATCGCGATCCTTCCCGGGCCGGCCCGGCACCTGCGGGCGCCGGGCCGGGGCGCGCATGACCGACCTCCTCAGCCAGATCCTCAACGGCCTCGCCATCGGCAACGTCTACGCCATGCTGGCGATCGGCTTCGTCCTGGTTTTCGGGGTCGCCAACCTCATCAACTTCGCGCAAGGCTCGCTCTTCGTCGTCGGCGGCTATCTGGCCTACACCTTCGCCGTGCTGCTCGGCCTGCCGCTGGCCCTGGCGGCCAGCCTGGCGGTGGCGCTGACCGCCCTCCTCGGCCTCGGCATCGACCGGGCCTTCCTGCGGCCGCTCGAGCGGGGGCCGCGCATCGCCCCCCTCCTCGCCACGCTCGCCATCGCCGTCATCCTCGACGAGACGGTGCAGCTCGTCTGGTCGCCCGATACCAAGCCCTTCCCGAGCCCCCTGGCCTCGACCACCTGGCAGCTCGGCAACGCCTACATCTCCGCCGTCGACCTCCTGATCCTCGGCACCGGCATCGCCACCATCGCCACGCTCACGCTCTTCTTGAGCCGCACCTGGATCGGCCGGGCCGTTCGCGCCACCGCCATGGATCCCGAGGCGGCGCAGCAGATGGGCGTGAACGTCGCGGCGATGCGCAGCCTGACCTTCGGCATCGCCGGCCTGGTGGGCGGGATCGGCGGCGTGCTGGTCGGCTTCTACTACCAGTCGATCTGGCCCACCATGGGCATCCCGCTCGGCATCAAGGGCTTCACCGCGGCGCTGCTCGGCGGCATCGGCTCGATCCCGGGGGCGATCGTCGGCGGCCTCCTGCTCGGCGTCTTCGAGGCGCTGGCGAGCGGCTACCTGGGCTCGATCTACCGCAACCTCATCGCCTACGTGCTGCTGCTGCTCGTGCTCTTCCTGCGCCCCCAGGGCCTGTTCGGCAGCCGGGGGCTCGACGCCCTGGGTGGGGCGCAGGCGGCCGGCGGGGCCGTGCCCACGACCTCGCTCATGGCGAGCCCCTTCCAGACGGCCGAGCCGCCGGCGATCACCACCCCCTGGTGGCTCGCCGCCCTCCTCCTCGCGGCTGCCGCGACCTTTCCCCTCTGGGCGCCGGATTCCACCTGGGTCCACATCCTCGGCCTCGCCCTCGTCTATGCCATCCTCGCCGTCAGCCTCACCGTCGTTGCCGGCACCGCGGGCAGGTCTCGGTCGGCCATGCCGGGATCTGGGGGGTCGGCGCCTGTCGCGGCGATCCTGACGACCCGCTACTGGCCGGGCATGCCGATCGAGCTCACCCTCCTGCCGCCGGCGCGCGGGGGCTGGCCGGCGTGCTCGCCGGCTTCTTCTCGCCCGGCTCTCCGGGCCACGTGATCGTCATGGCGACCCTGGCGGCCGGGCTCATCCTCTACAGCGTCATGCTGGTCTGGATCCCGGTGACCCGGGGACCCATGGGGGTGTTCGCCATTCCACCACCCGTGCTCGGCATCCTCGGCGGCGTCGAGCTCTGGCGGACGGAGCAGCTCTACTGGCTGGCGCTGGCCGTCCTCGCTCTCGTCCTCCTCGTGGCCAGCCGGGTGATCGGCTCCGATGTCGGCCGGCTCTGGCGGGCGGTGCGCGAGGATCGCCTCGCCGCCGTCGCCTCGGGGGTGCCGGCCATCCGCTACGTCCTGATGGCCTTCGCCTTCAGCGGCTTTCTCGCCGGCGTCTCGGGTGCCCTCTATGCGCACTTCGTCACCGCCATCTCGCCGGGCTCGTTCCTCGTCCTCGTCTCCTTCCAGATCCTCGCGATCGTCGTCCTGGGCGGGCTCGGCAACCTCACCGGCGCCGTGCTCGGCGCCATCGTGCTGATCGCCGTCACCGAGGTGCTCAGGGGCTTCGGCGACTATCGGATGGTGACCTACGGGGTCATTCTCCTGGCCGTGATCATGTTCCGCCCGCGCGGCCTGCTCGGCAGCCGATGACGGCGGCCCCACGCCTCGCCGTCACCGGCCTCGCCAAGACCTTCGGCGGCCTCAAGGCCGTCGATGGGGTGAGCTTCAGCCTCGCCGCCGGCGAGACCATCGCCGTGGTCGGCCCCAACGGCGCCGGCAAGTCGACGCTGTTCCAGCTCGTCAACGGCGTCATCCCCGCCGATGCCGGCTCGGCCCGGCTGGACGGCACGGAGCTCATCGGCCTCGAGCCCGAGGCCGTGGCCGCCTTGGGGGTCGGGCGCACCTTCCAGACCAGCCGGGTCTTTCCCGCCCTCTCGATCTGGGACAGCGTGCGGATCGGCCAGACACCTGCCCTGATCGGCGGCGGCCGCCACGGCCGGCGGCGCAACCCGCTGGCCGAGCTGCTGACGTCGCTCTGGCCCCACGACAAGCAGCAGCGCCGGGTGCTCGACGCAAAGGCGGAGGCCGTTCTCCAGCTCTTCGGCGACCGCCTCTGGCCACGCCGCCGGGATCGCGCCGACAGCCTCTCCTATGCCAATCGCCGAAGGCTCGAGATCGCCCGCGCCCTGGTCGGCGAGCCCTCGCTCCTGCTGCTCGACGAGCCGACGGCCGGGATGAACCCGACCGAGAC
>JAWKVR010000090.1:0-3781 GCA_041397945.1 Geminicoccaceae bacterium | reverse complement strand
GGCGAAATCGCTGTCCTTGGGGGCGACGAAGATCGCCGGTGTGGTCGCGTAAGCGCGCGAGAAGTCGATCACCTCGAGGCGCTCGTCGGTGATCGACAGGCTGGCCACGATCGCATCGTAGCGGCCGGCCTGGAGTGCCGGGATGATGCCGTCCCAGGCCTGGGCGCTGATCTCGCACGTCGCTTCCATGCGGGCGCATAGCTCGTTCGCCAGATCGACGTCGAAGCCCTCGAGCTGGCCGGATGCGTTGGTGAAGTTCCAGGGCGCATAGGCGCCCTCGGTGGCGATGCGGATGGTGCTCCAGTCCTGGGCGGCAGCATGGCCGGCGAGGAGGATGCCGGCGGCGAAGGCGACAAGAGGTGAGGACTGCATCGGATCGATTCTCCCGATCGGCTAGAGGACACTCGCGAGGAAGCGGCGGCAGCGCTCGCTGCGCGGGTTGCCGAAGAGCTCGGCCGGGGAGCTCTCCTCCTCGACCCGGCCATCGGCCAGGAACATCACCCGGCTCGAGACCTCGCGGGCGAAGCCCATCTCGTGGGTGACGACGACCATCGTGCGGCCCTCGGCGGCGAGGTCGCGCATGACCTTCAGGACCTCGCCGACCAGCTCCGGGTCGAGGGCCGAGGTCGGCTCGTCGAAGAGCAGCACCTGCGGCTGCATGCAGAGTGCTCTGGCAATGGCCACGCGCTGCTGCTGGCCGCCCGAGAGCTCGACCGGATAGGCGTCGTGCTTGTCGGCGATGCCGACCTTGGCGAGCAGGTCCATGGCCCGGTCGCGAACCTCGCCCCTGGGCTCGCGCAGCACCGTGACCGGCCCCTCCATGACGTTCTGGACGACCGTCATGTGCGACCAGAGATTGAAGCCCTGGAAGACCATGCCGAGCCGGGCGCGAATGCGGCTGAGCGCCGTCTGGTCGCTGACCACGGGCTGCCCGCGCCGGTTGGTGCGGACCCTGATCTCCTCGCCACCGACGACGATGCGGCCGCTGTCCGGCGTCTCGAGGAAGTTGATGCAGCGCAAAAAGGTGCTCTTGCCCGAGCCCGAGGCGCCGATGATCGAGATGACGTCCCGGGCGCGCGCGGCGAGCGAGACCCCCTTCAGCACCTCGAGCTTGCCGAAGCGCTTGTGGATGTCCTCCGCGAGCAGCGCGGTTCCGGTCAGGGCAGCCTGGTTCATCTCATGAGGCGCTCAGCGTTGCGCGCTCGACGGTAGAGAGGCCGTGCCGAGGCGGCAAGCCTTCGCATCCCCGTCGACCGATTGGACGCCGCTTCGGGCGGGCGCTATGGCCCGCAATGACAGGCAGGGAGCGACAGCAAGGGAGCGGACATGCCTCATCTGGTGAAGGCCCAGAGCCTCTGCGGCCGACTGATCGCCGGCAGCGCCGGCAGCTGGGACCGGTTCACCCGGCACGCCTTCGTCGCCGGCCTGCAGGACGGCACCCTGCCCGAGCCGGCCTTTCGCCACTATCTCGTCCAGGACTACCTCTTCCTCGTCCATTTCGCCCGCGCCTGGGCGCTGGCAGCGCTCAAGGCCGAGGACATCCGAACGATCCGCGAATGCGCCCTGACGCTGCATGCGCTGATCGACGACGAGATGCGGCTGCACATCGCCTACTGCCGGGGCTTCGGCCTCGACGAGGCCGCCATGGCCGCCACCCCCGAGCACCCGGCCAACCTCGCCTACACCCGCTACGTCATGGAGCGCGGCCTCGCCGGCGACCTCCTCGACCTGCTGGTGGCCCTCGCCCCCTGCGTCATCGGCTATGGCGAGATCGCCGCCCGGCTCGTGGCCGACCCCGCCACCCGCCTCGACGGCAACCCGTATCGTGCCTGGATCGAGACCTATGCCGGCGACGACTACCGCAACGTCGCCTTCGCCGCCGCCGCCCAGCTCGAGCGCGTCGCCGCCGCCCGCATCGGCCCCGACTGCGAGGCGAGCCCGCGCTGGCCGACCCTCCAGGCCACCTTCACCACCGCCACCGAGCTCGAAATCGGCTTCTGGCAGATGGGGCTGGACGCCGGTTGAGCAGGATGTGCCGATGGTGTATGATGTGTCGCCAATCTGCACATAAGGTGACGGCATGCGCACCAATATCGACATCGACGAGAAGCTGATCGAGGAGGCCCGGCGGGTCACCGGGCTCGCCAGCAAGAAAGCCATCGTCGAGGCGGCTCTCGAAGAGCTGGTCCGGCGCGCCCGGCAGCGCGAGGTGGCCGACTATTTCGGCAAGCTGCCCTCCTGGGAGGGCGACCTGGACGAGTCCCGCAAGGGGCGCACCTTCGATTGATCCTCGTCGACAGCAGCGTCTGGATCGACTTCTTCCGCGGCGTGGACACCTCCGGCGCCCTGGCGCTCCGCGAGATCCTGCGGCAGGACGAGGTGCTGGTCGGCGACCTGATCCTGGTCGAGGTGCTGCAGGGCTTTCGCGAGGAGCGCGAAGCGGCGGTGGCGGCCGACCTCCTCGATCGCTTCGACCAGGTGGCGATCGTCGACAGCAGGATAGCCAGGCAGGCCGCGGCCCACTATCGCCAGCTTCGCCGGCTGGGCATCACCGTCCGCAAGACCATCGACCTCCTGATCGCCACACGCTGCATCGACAAGGGCTGGTGGCTGCTGCACAACGACCGCGACTACGAGCCGCTGCGCGAGCACCTGGGCCTGCGCGTGCTCGGCGACTGAGGTGAACGCCATGACCCCGGACCAGCTCCTCGACATCGCCATGGCCGTCAGCGAGGCGGCCCGCCCGATCCCGCTCGGCTATTTCCGCAAGCCCCTCGACATCATCACCAAGGCCGACGAATCCCCGGTCACCGTCGCCGACCGCGAGACCGAGGCCGTCATGCGCCGCCTCCTCGCCGAGCGCGTCCCCGACCACGGCATATTCGGCGAGGAGCACGGCCGGGAGCGCCTCGACAGCCGCTTCGTCTGGGTGCTCGACCCGATCGACGGCACCAAGTCCTTCATCACCGGCTTCCCCCTCTTCAACAACCTGATCGCCGTGCTCGACCAGGGTCGCCCCGTCGTCGGCGTGGTCGACACGCCCGCCATCGGCGAGCGCTACCACGCCGCCCGCGGCGGCGGCGCCTGGTTCAACGGCCAGCGGATCCGGACCAGCGGCTGCACCAGCCTCGCCGACGCCGCCATCTACATGGCCGGCCACAGCCCCGCCGACCCCGCCATGGCCAGGCGCTTCGCCCGGCTCCAGGGCAAGGGCCGGCTGCAGCGCCAGGGCTACGACGCCTATGTCTACGCGCTCCTCGCCGCCGGCCACCTCGACCTCATGATCGAGACCGACCTCCAGCCCTACGACCACCTGGCGCTCGTCACCCTCATCGAGGAAGCCGGTGGTGCGATCACCGACTGGGCCGGCAACCCGCTCGGCCTCGAGTCCGAAGGCGACGTGCTCGCCGCCGCCACGCCCGCGCTCCACGCCGAAGCGCTGGCGCTGCTCGCCCCCGCCTGAGGGCATCCGCGCAAGGACAACGGACGTGAGCGACGCCGCCTCGCGCATCCGCCCCACCATCGACCTCGACGTCCCCGGCAAGCGCCAGGGCCACCTGCACGTGCCCTGGAGCCGCGACACCTCCGCCTGGGGCGCCGTCCGCCCGCCCATCACCGTGCTGCGCGGCGGCCAGGGCCCCCACCTCCTCCTCCTCGCCGGCAATCACGGCGACGAGTACGAAGGCATCATCGCCCTCCTCAAGCTCGCCGCATCGCTCGACGCCACCGACCTCGCCGGTGCGGTGACCATCCTCCCCTCCCTCAACCACCCGGCCGTGCT
>JAWKVR010000089.1:0-3784 GCA_041397945.1 Geminicoccaceae bacterium | reverse complement strand
GATCGGCCGTATCGAGGATCGGTGCCGCCTCGGCTGGCAGTTGGCCAGTTGCCGGTAGGTGGTGCCGTGGCTCGCAATGCATGGCTGTCCGTCCGCTGCGAAGGGCATGGCGGAGAAGTCTAGCCGGGGAAGCTGAACAGAAGGTTTCAGCGCCGCGCCGGCTCGCCGCTCGCGCGGCGTTGACGTTCCGCCCACCCGCCGACTAGCCTTCGGCCACCCTTCCCTCGCGACCTCCGCGACAGCCTGCCGGGCGGACAATGGGCCAGCCGACACGCTTTCCCCTGCTCTGGGTGGGAGCCCCCCTCCTGCTCGTGGCGCTCCTCACGGTGCTGCCGATCGCGCACACGCTCTGGACCAGCCTGCACTCGGCGCACTTCCTCTTTCCGGACGAGCTCGAATGGTCGGGGCTCGCGAACTACCGCAAGGTCGTCACCGGCCCCTTCTTCCTGACGACCCTGAAGAACTCGCTCCTCTTCACCGTGGTGACGGCGCCGGTCGTGGTCGGGCTCGGCATCGCCACGGCGCTGCTCCTGCGCGAGAGATTCCTCGGCCGGACAGTGGTCCGCTCGGTCGTGCTCCTGCCCTGGGTCCTGCCTGGGGCCATCACTGCCGTGCTCTGGATCTGGGTGTTCAACCCGAGCTGGGGCATCCTGAACCAGGCCTTGCGGGATCTCGGGCTGATCCGCAGCGCCGTGCCCTGGCTGAGCGATCCGAGCCTCGCCTTCGTCTCGGTGGCCGCAGCGCATGTCTGGGCGCAGGTGCCGTTCTCGGTGGTGCTGACCCTGGCAGCACTCTCGACCGTCGACCCGGCGCTCGTCGAGGCGGCGAAGATCGACGGCGCCACCGGCCCGCAGCGCTTCCGCTTCGTCACCTGGCCGGCGATCAAGGCCATGGTCGTGGTGCTGCTGATCTACAACGCGCTCACCGCGTTCACGACCTACGACGTGGTCTACGCGATGACCGGCGGCGGGCCGGGCACGGCCACCTCGCTGCTCTCCTTCCAGATCTGGCGCGAGAGCTTCTCGATGTACGATTTCGGCGCGGGCTCGGCGGTGGCCTTCCTCGTCGTCGCCATGGCGGCGCTGATGATCGTGCTGATCACCCGGAGCCTGCCCTCAGATCTCTTTGCCGCAACCGAGGAGAAGGAGCAGTGAGCGGGCGGGTGGCCGAGCGCCTGCTCCTGCATCTGGCAGCCCTCGTCGTGCTGGCGTTCACGGCCGGGCCGATCCTGCTCGCCGCCTATGGCAGCGTCGTGCCCGACCGGGTGCTCTTCAATGCCGACCTCTCGGTCCTCGAAAGCGGCATTACCTTCGACAACTACCGCTACATCTTCACGGGCGAGCTACCGGAGGCCTACAAGGCCGAGGGGGCGAACCGGGCGATGATCTCGGACGCGGCGCGGCAGGTGCCGCAGAGCCTCTGGAACTCGGCGCAGATCTCGATCACCGTGCTGCTGCTCAACATCGCCCTGGGCGCCCCCGCCGCCTTCGCGTTCGCCCGCTTCGCCTTCCCGCAGAAGAAGCCGGCCTTCCTCTTCCTCATCCTGAGCCCGCTCGTCCCGGCCGTGGCGCTGGTGACACCGATCTACATGCTGATCGACACGCTCGGCCTGCTCGGCACCAAGTCCGCCGTGGTGCTGGTGCACACCGCCCGCTCGCTGCCGTTTACGATCCTCATCCTCTCGGTCTTCTTCCGCCGCCTGCCCGAGGAGCTGTTCGAGGCAGCGGTGATCGACGGCTGCGGGCGGTTCCAGAGCTTCCTGCGGATCGCCATGCCGCTGGCCCTGCCGGCCGTCTGCGCCACCGGACTCTTCGCCTTCATGCTCTCCTACACGGAGTTCCTCTTCTCGATGGTGCTCTCCGGCGACGCCCGGGCACGCCCGCTTTCGGTCGTCATGGCCGCCCTCGCCCGCAACACCGACGTCTCCTGGAGCCTGCTCAACAGCGCCATCTTCATCGCCGTGCTGCCGACCTGCTCCTGGTGGTGCTGGTCTGGCGCTACGTCGTCGAGGGCCTGCTCGCGGGTGCCGTCAAGGGCTAGCGCCGCACCTCGACGGGTGCACCCTGGTCGATCGAGGCGAAGAGCGCGTCGAGCACGCGGATCGCGTCCTCGGCGTCCCGCCAGTCCTGGACGAAGGGCTCGCCGGACTGCACCGCTTCGGCGAAATGCAGCAGCTCGTCGCGCAAATCGCCGATGATCTTGCCGTTGATCTCCGGCCAGAGATGCGTGTCCGCCCCCACCGTGCCGGTCTCGCTGACCAGGTGCAGGCCCTGGTCGCGCACCTCGAGGAAGGCGGCGCTCTTGGTGCCGACGGCCTCGAGATGCACCCAGTAGCCGTTGGGCAGGCCGTCGGGCCAGGCCCAGCTGTAGTCGAGCGTGGCGATGGCGCCGTTGGCGAAGTTGAGCACGGCGTAGAGCGCGTCCTCGTTGCCGTTCGAGAGCTTCTGCACCTTCTGGGCATAGACCCGGGTGATCGGCGAGCGGGCCACCCATTGCAGCATGTCGACGTCGTGGACGCCGAGATAATAGAGGATCGAGGAATTGGCGCCGAGCCGCCGGGCGAGGCCGCGCACGCTGTTGCGCTTGGCGCGCAGATGGATGACCTCGCCGAGCGCCTCCGGGTCGGCGGCGGCCCGGAGCTGGACGTAGCGCGGGTCGAAGCGCAGCACATGCGCCACCATGAGGCGCACGCCGTGCTGCTCGACCGCCGCCGCGATCTCCGCCGCGGCCGCACCGGTATGCGCCATCGGCTTCTCGAGCAGGATGTGCTTGCCGGCGGCAGCCGCTGCCGTGGCAGGGGCGACGTGGTGGCGGTCGGGGGTGACGATGCTGACCGCGTCGATGTCGGCGCGGGCGAAAAGCTCGGCCGGGTCCTTATGGTAGGCGCAGCCGTGCTTCTGCGCCACGGCCTCGCCGGTCGCCGGGTCGAGGTCGGCCACGGCGACGAGCTCGGTGTTCGGCAGCTCGTGCCAGAGGCGGGCGTGCAGCGAGCCCATGAAGCCAAGGCCGACGACACCCATGCGCAGCTTTGCCATGTTCGTTCCTTCAGTTCCCGGGGGCGTGGATCAGGCCGTTGGCACCGTCGAAGAGGAGACAGCGGGCAGGATCGGGGGCGACGTGCAGCGGGTCGCCGACCCTTCCCGCGAACTCCGGGTCGACCAGCAGGCGAAGCCGGTTGCGCGCCGCATCCTCGACGATCAGCACGGTCTCGCGGCCGAGATGCTCGAGCGCGAAGATGGCGCAGGGCAGCCCCCCCTCGCCGACGACGTGTAGATGCTGCGGCCGCACCCCGAGGGTGACCGGCCCCGGCGCTGCCGCGAGCGGGACGCGAAGCTCGCCGGCCGTGAACACGCCGTCGGCGACCTCGCCCCGGATCAGGTTCATCGGCGGCGAGCCGACGAAGCCGGCGACGAAGAGGCTCTGCGGCCGCTCGTAGATCTCGCTCGGCGTGCCGATCTGCTCGAGCCGGCCGCCGTTCATGACGGCGATCCGGTCGCCCATGGTCATCGCCTCGACCTGGTCGTGGGTGACGAAGACCGTCGTCGAGCCCAGCCGCTTCTGCAGGTTCACGATCTCGGCGCGCAGCGTCATGCGCAGCGCCGCATCGAGCGCCGAGAGCGGCTCGTCGAGCAGGAAGGCGGTGGGCTGGCGGACGATCGCCTTGGCGGTGGCAACGCGCTGCCGCTGGCCGCCGGACATCTCGCTCGGCAGCTTGTCGAGCAGGTCGCCGATCTCGAGCATCGCCACCGCGTCGTCGATGCGCTGGCGGCGCGCCTCGGGTGCC
>JAWKVR010000088.1:0-4060 GCA_041397945.1 Geminicoccaceae bacterium | reverse complement strand
TGCTGGCCAAGCAGCCCAAGGTCGAGGGCAGCGGTGCGGGCCAGGTCTACCTGGCGCCGGAGACGGCCCGGCTCTTCGAGAGTGCCGAGCAGGTGGCGAAGAAGGCCGGCGACAGCTTCGTCACGGTCGAGCGGCTGCTGCTGGCGCTGGCCATGTCGGCGACCGATGCCGGCAAGGTGCTCAAGGATGCGGGCGCCACGGCGCAGGGGCTGAATGCTGCCATCGACGCGGTGCGCCAGGGCCGGAAGGCGGAGAGCGCCTCGGCGGAGGACAGCTACGAGGCCCTGAAGAAGTACACGCGCGATCTCACCGCCATCGCCCGTGAGGGCAAGCTCGACCCGGTGATCGGCCGGGACGAGGAGATCCGGCGGGTCATCCAGGTGCTCTCCCGGCGGACCAAGAACAACCCGGTGCTGATCGGCGAGCCCGGCGTCGGCAAGACTGCCATCGCCGAGGGTCTGGCGCTCAGGATCGTCAATGGCGACGTGCCCGAGAGCCTGAAGGACCGGCGGCTGCTCTCGCTCGACCTCGGTGCCCTGATCGCCGGGGCCAAGTACCGGGGCGAGTTCGAGGAGCGGCTCAAGGCCGTGCTGCAGGAGATCACCCACGGCGAGGGCCAGATCATCCTCTTCATCGACGAGCTGCACACGCTGGTCGGCGCCGGCAAGGCGGAAGGGGCGATGGACGCCTCGAACATGCTGAAGCCGGCCCTGGCGCGCGGCGAGCTGCACTGCGTCGGGGCCACGACCCTCGACGAGTACCGGAAGCACATCGAGAAGGACGCGGCGCTGGCCCGGCGCTTCCAGCCGGTGTTCGTCGCCCAGCCCTCGGTCGAGGACACGGTCTCGATCCTGCGCGGGCTGAAGGAGAAGTACGAGCTGCATCATGGCGTGCGCATCACCGATGCCGCCATCGTCGGTGCCGCCGTGCTCTCCAACCGTTACATCGCCGACCGTTTCCTGCCCGACAAGGCGATCGACCTGGTCGACGAGGCGGCGGCCAGGAAGCGCATGGCGATCGACAGCAAGCCCGAGGAGATCGACGAGCTCGACCGGCGCATCCTGCAGCTCAAGATCGAGCGCGAGGCGCTGAAGAGGGAGCAGGACGAGCCGTCGCGGCAGCGCCTCGGCAAGCTGGAGAAGGAGCTGGCCGAGCTCGAGCAGGAGAGCAGCACGCTGACCGCCCGCTGGCAGGGCGAGAAGGAGAAGCTCGCCGGTGCGACCAAGCTCAAGGAGCAGCTCGACCAGGCGCGCACCGACCTCGCCGACGCGCAGCGGCGCGGCGACTACACGAAGGCGGGCGAGCTCACCTACTCGGTCATCCCGGGGCTCGAGAAGGCCATCACCGAGGCCGAGGGCACCCAGTCGGAGCGGATGCTGCACGAGGAGGTGACCGAGGGCGACATCGCCCAGGTGGTCTCGCGCTGGACCGGCGTGCCGGTCGACAAGATGCTCGAGGGCGAGCGCGAGAAGCTGCTCGAGATGGAGAAGCAGCTCGAGAAGCGGGTGGTCGGCCAGGATGCCGCCGTGCAGGCGGTGAGCAACGCCGTGCGCCGGGCGCGCGCCGGGCTGCAGGACCCGAACCGGCCGATCGGCTCGTTCCTGTTCCTCGGGCCCACCGGCGTCGGCAAGACCGAGCTCTGCAAGACCCTGGCCGCCTTCCTCTTCGACGACGAGCAGGCGATGGTGCGCATCGACATGTCCGAGTACATGGAGAAGCACAGCGTCAGCCGGCTGATCGGCGCCCCTCCGGGCTATGTCGGCTATGACGAGGGCGGCGCACTGACCGAGGCGGTCCGGCGGCGGCCCTACCAGGTGATCCTCTTCGACGAGATCGAGAAGGCGCACCCGGACGTGTTCAACGTGCTGCTGCAGGTGCTGGACGACGGCCGGCTGACCGACGGTCAGGGCCGCACGGTCGATTTCAAGAACACCATCATCGTGCTCACCTCGAACCTCGGCGCCGAGTTCCTGGCGGCCCTGCCGGAAGGGGCCTCGGCCGAGGAGGCAAGGCCACAGGTGATGGAGGTCGTGCGGGCGAGCTTCCGGCCGGAGTTTTTGAACCGGCTCGACGAGATCATCCTCTTCAACCGGCTCGGCCGGGCGCAGATGGGGGCGATCGTCGAGATCCAGCTCGGCTATCTCAGGAAGCTGCTGGCCGAGCGGCGGATCGACCTGGCGCTCACCGACCAGGCGCGCACCTGGCTCGGCAATGCCGGCTACGACCCGGTCTACGGTGCCAGGCCGCTGAAGCGGGTGATCCAGAAGAACCTGCAGGACCGGCTCGCCACCATGATCCTCGAAGGCCGCCTCAAGGACGGCGAGACGGCGCATGTCGAGGTCAAGGACGGCGGGCTCGTGATCGAGCCCGTCATCGAGGCCGAGGCGGCGTAAGCGGAGGAAGTCGCGGGGGAAATGATTTCCCCCGCACCCCCTCGTTGCCAGGGAACGGTGGAGCGCGAGGCGGCGAGCCTCCTCGCGACTTTCTTTCTATCTGTCCAGCGCCGCTTCGTAGGTCTCGGGCCTGAACCCGACGAGCAGCCGGCCGTCGATGTCGAGGACCGGCCGCTTGATCATGGAGGGCTGGGCCAGCATCAGGGCGATGGCCTTGTCGGCGTCGAGGCCCTGCTTCTCGGCCTCGGGCAGCTTGCGGAAGGTGGTGCCGGCGCGGTTGAGCAGGGGCTCGAAGCCCACCTGCGTGACCCAGGCGGTCAGGCGATCGCGGTCGATGCCTTTGGCCTTGTAGTCGTGAAACTCATGAGCGATGCCATGCGCGTCGAGCCAGGCGCGGGCCTTCTTCATGGTGTCGCAGGATCTGATCCCGTAGATCGTCGGCTTGCGGGTCATCACCGCCTCTGCCCGCTCGCGCCGGTTGGCCCTGGTCAGCGCTGGGCGTAGCGGGTGGTCGCCTCGATCGGCAGGCGCTGGGCGGTGATGGTCTCGATCTGCTGGCGGAAGCGGGTGAGCTCGGCGCCGGCGAGGCGGGCCGCGTTCTGTGGCTTGATCGAGAGCGGGTTGATCTGCTTGCCGTTCTGCAGGACCTCGTAGTGCAGATGCGGCCCGGTCGAGCGACCGGTCGTGCCGACATAGCCGATCACCTGGCCCTGGCTGACCCGCTTGCCCGGGGCAATGCCCTTGGCGAAGCGGCTGAGATGGGCGTAGGCGGTGCTGTACTCGCTGTTGTGGCGGATCTGGATGTAGTTGCCGTAGGAGCCGTTGCGCCCGGCCTGGGCCAGCGTGCCGTCGCCGGCGGCGTAGATCGGCGTCCCGGTGGGTGCGGCGAAGTCGACCCCGCGATGCATCTTGTTGTAGCCGAGGATCGGGTGCCGGCGCTTGCCGAAGCCGGAGGAGAGGCGCGCACCGTCGATCGGCGTGCGCATCAGCCATTTGCGCAAGCTGCGGCCCTCGGCGTCGTAATAGCCGACAGCACCGTCGCTGTGGACGAAGCGATAGGCCTCCATCTTCTTGCCGCGCAGCGACAGGCTGGCGAACAGCACGTCGCCGCCGCGGGTCTCCCCATCCGGGCTGCTGACCGTCTCGTAGACCAGCTCGAAGGCGTCGCCCGGATGGACATCGCGCTCGAAATCGACGTCCCAGCTGAAGATGTTGGCGAGCGAGACCAGCGCCTCGTCCGGCACGTTCTGCTGCCGCGCCGTCTGGTAGAGGCTGGTCCGGACCACGGCCCGGGCGGCGTGCACGGTCTCGATCAGCTCGCGGTCGACCGTCCGGGCGGCGAAGCTGCCGTCGGCGTCGCGCTCGATGCGCAGGTCGTTGGCGAAGTCGAGATTGAGCGAGAGGGCGGCGAGGCGCGGTGCCGCGAGCTCGCCGGCGGCGCGTTCGACCTCGACGGCCATGGCCTGGCCGACCTTGAGGCGGCGCGGGTCGTAGACGGTGCTGAACGTGCCGACGACCTCGTGCGCCTCGGCACGATCGATGCCCGAGCGGGTGAGAATGTCGAGGAGCGTGTCGCCGCGCTGCACGACGAGATGCTCGGCCTCGACGGTGGCGCCGGGGGTGGCGTCGGGGCCGGCATCGGTGGTGAGGTCGGCGAGCGTGGCTTC
>JAWKVR010000087.1:0-4346 GCA_041397945.1 Geminicoccaceae bacterium | reverse complement strand
GGTCGAGCTGCCGGGAACGATGCGTCAACCACCCGCCGCCGCATGCCTCTGTGCCGAGGCGACGAAGGCGTCGATCTGCTCCGGCCGGGTGTCGAAGGCCGTCACCAGGCGGACCGTGCCGCCGCCGCGGTCGTAGAAGCCGAAGCCGTCCGCCTGCAGCCCGGCGCGGGCGGCGTCGGGCAGGGCCATGAAGACCTCGTTGATGTCGACCGGGTGGAGCAGTCGCGCGCCCTCGATCTGCTCGAGGCCCCTGGCCACCCTGGCCGCCATGGCGTTGGCGTGGGCGGCGAGGCGGAGCCAGAGGCCGTCCTCGACATAGGCCTCGAGCTGGGCCGAGACGAAGCGCATCTTGGAGAAGATGTGCCCCGTCTTGCGGGCGCGGAAGCGCAGCGGCTCGGCCAGGCTCTCGTCGAACATGACGATCGCCTCGGCGGCGAGGCAGCCGTTCTTGGTGCCGCCGAAGGAGAGCACGTCCACCCCGGCCTTCCAGGTCAGGTCGGCAGGCGCGCAGCCGAGGGCGGCCAGCGCATTGGCGAAGCGGGCGCCGTCCAGATGCACCTTGAGGCCGTGGCCGCGGGCGATCCCGGCGAGGGCCGCGATCTCTTCGGGCTGGTAGACGGTGCCGCGCTCGGTCGCCTGGGCGAGGCTGAGCACGGCCGGCTGGACCTCGCTCGTCCGGCCCCAGCCGGCCTTCGCCAGATGCTGCTCGAGGGTCGCCGGCGCCAGCTTGCCATCGGTCTCGGGCAAGGGCGTCACCTTGGCCCCGCCGGTGAAGAGCTCGGCCGCACCGCATTCGCTGTCGTGGACGTGGCTGACGGCGCTGCAGACGATGGCCCCCCAGGGCGGGGTCAGGAGCGACATGGCGAGCGCGTTGGTCGCCGTCCCGGTGCCGATCGGCTGCACGGCGCAGCTCCTGCCGAAGAGCGCCGAGAAGCGCTCGTTCAGGCCCAGCGTCCGCTCGTCCGCCCCGTAGGACGCCGTGCTGCCCCGGTTGGCGCGCAGGATGGCATCGAGGATCGGCGGTGCGATCCCCGTCACGTTGTCGCTGCGCAGGTTGAGGGGCAGCTCCGGTGCCTCGCCGGCCCTGGTGTCGAGGTCGCGCATGGTCGTCATGGGTTCCACCTGTAGCGGTCGATCGTGTCTTCGTTCAGCTCGATGCCGAGGCCCGGCTTCTCCGGCACGGCGACAATGCCGTCCACGGGCCGGATGGGGTCGACGAGGAGGTCGGTGCGCAGCGGGTTGTCGGTGGCGTTGTACTCCAGATAGGGGCAGTCGCGGAGCGTCGAGATCACGTGCAGCGTGGCGGCGACGAGGATGTCGGTCGACCAGCAATGCGGGATCATCCGCACGCCGCGCGACTCGGCGAGGGCGGCGATGCGCAGGCTCTCCGAGATGCCGCCGACCCGGGCGATGTCGGGCTGGATGATGCGCAGGCCGCCATGCTCCATCAGCATCCGGTAGGCATGCACGCCCGCCTCCTTCTCGCCCGTGGCGATCGGCGTGGGCGAGACCGCCGTGAGCCGGGCGAAGCCGTCGAGATCGTCGGGGGCCAGCGGCTCCTCGAGGAAATAGATGCCGTGCTCGGCGAAGGCCCGGCCGAGATAGAGCGCATCGTCGAGCGGCACGGCGAAGCCCATGTCGATCATGATGTCGACCTCGTCGCCGACCGCCGCACGGATGGCGGCGGTGCGCCGGACGTCCTTCCTGGGGTCGCCGCCGAGATCGCCCCAGCCGAACTTCATGGCCTTGTAGCCGGCCGCCTTGTGGCGCTTCGCGAGCTCGACCGTGGCCTCGAGCGAGGGCTGCGAGAGGTCGCTGGCATAGGCGCGGTGCCTTGTCTTCCGGGCACCGCCGAGCAGGCGGTGGATCGGCTGGCCGGTGGCCTTGCCGAGGATGTCCCACAAGGCGAGGTCGATGCCGCTGATGACGTGCATGGCCACACCGCGCCGGCCATAGGTCTGGGTGTGGCGGTCCATCCTGTCCCAGAGCCGGCCGATGTCGCGCGGGTCCTCGCCGAGCAGCAGCCCGCGCAGGCCCTGGGCGGAGATGGAGCAAAGGGGGGCGTCGAGGACGGCCTTGTTGACCAGCGGGTTGGTGTGCGCCTCGCCGATGCCGGTGACGCCCTCGTCGGTGTGGACCTTGATGATCATCACCGACTGGCAGCCGTCGCCGATCTCCCGGACCTCCGGCAGCCGCAGCATGATCCCTTCGACGTCGGTGATGCGCATGCGGTCTTTTTCCTTTCCGGATTTATCCTGACATGTCAGGAAGGTTTGGCCATGCGATGCGCGAATGACAAGCCCGCCTTGCGACGACGGCCCCGCCGATGACCCGGCTGGTGATCGAAGGGGCGACGATCACGCGGCTCAGGGTGCCGCTGGTCAAGCCCTACATCTCCTCCCAGGTCCGCCGCGGCCGCGACCTGATCGAGCGGACGGTGATCGCGCTCCACGGCAGCGACGGCACCACCGGCTACGGCGAGACCGTCGGCACGGCAGCAGTCTTCGCCATCGTCCGGGATCTCTGCCAGCGGCTGCGCGGCCACGACGCCTTCGCCATGGGCCGGTTTCGCCGGGCCTGGGCGCCGCTCACCTTCTCCAACATGGATGGCCGCAACGGCTTCATCGCCTTCGGCGGGGTCGAGGCCGCCTGCCACGACCTCGTGGCCCGCCACCTCGGGGTGCCGCTGGCCGACCTCCTGGGTGGTGCCCAGCGCACGTCCATACCCTGCGCCGGCCTCATGGGCGCGCTGCCGGTCGACGAGCCCATGGCCGAGGGCGAGATGGCAGCCTTCATCGCCGATCCTGGCAATGTCGCGGCCGTGGTGGCGGAGGCCGAGGGTCTCGTGGCCGAGAGCGGCTATCCCAGCCTCAAGATCAAGAGCGTCGGGCTCGACCAGGGCTGGGACCTCGCCGTGATGACCGCCCTGCGCGAGCGCTTCGGGCCGGCGATGGGCCTCAGGCTGGACGTCAACGGCGCCTTCAGCGTGGCCCAGGCGTTGCGCCTCGGCCGTGCCCTGGAGCCGCTGGACCTCGAATATCTCGAGGACCCGGTCAGCGGCATCGAGGGGCTCGCACGGCTGCGGCGCGATCTGCGCACGCCGATCGCCACCAACATGGCGATCATCAACATGGACCAGCTCCCCGTCGGCATCCGCATGGGTGCGGCCGACGTGATCCTCGGCGACATCTTCCACTGGGGCGGCATCCGCAATTTCTGCGATCTCGCCGCCGTGGCGCGGGCCTTCGAGCTGTCGATGGGCATGCATTCCTTCTGGGAGATGGGCATCGCCACGGCCTTCAACCTGCATCTGGCGGCGGCCCTGCCGGTGGTCGACCATCCGATCGACGGCATCCTCTGGCTCTATCCGGACGACATCACGAAGGGACCCCGGCTGCGCGTCGCCGATGGCGTGCTGCCGCTGCCGGACGGCCCCGGCATCGGTGTCGAGCCGGACCCGGCGAAGCTCGGCCGGTGGTCGGTCGCGGAGGTGAAAGTGGGGTGACTTTGGTCGGCCCGCCATGCAGGATGTTGGTCAATGAAGGGAGCCTGCCTGCCGAGGTGGGCCAAGAAAGGGAGGCGAGGAATGACGAGATTCGCAGGTTCCAGGCATTTGCTGTACGGAATGGCGGCGGCGGTGCTGGGCACCTTCACGAGTTTTGCCGTCGCGGCGGAAACCTTCTCCTGCCCGAATGAGGGCGGCGACATGGTGTTCGGGCAGGAGGCGCAGGTCTCGGGCCTCGACATGCATTTCAGCTCGGCGATATCGACGCGCAACATCGCCATGCACATCTACGAATCGCTGATGACGCGCGCCGAGGACAACTCGCCGATCCACGAGCTGGCGGCGAGCCACGAGGTCAGCGACGACGGCCTGACCTACACCTTCAAGCTCAGGGATGGCATCACCTTCCACAACGGGAAGGAGATGACGTCGGCCGACGTGCTCGCCTCTTACGAGCGCTACCAGAAGATCGGCATCGACCGCACCTCGCTCGAGCCGGTCGAGAGCATGAGCGCACCCGATCCCTCCACCTTCGTCATCAAGCTGAAGCAGAAGGTGCCGGTCTTCATCGAGCAGATCAGCTCGTTCCGCGTGCCGATCGTCATCCTGCCGGCCGAGGAGGCGGCGAAGGAAGCCAACCAGATCGAGTTCATTGGCACCGGCCCCTTCGAGTTCGTCGAGTGGGTGCCGGATGGCTTCGTCAAGCTGGCTCGGTTCGACGACTACGCGCCCAACGCGGCATTCGAGGGCAAGACCGGCTTCGGCGGCTACAAGGTCGCCTGCTTCGACACCGTGACCTTCCGCATCGTCAAGGAGCCGGGGGCGCGCGTCGCCGGGCTCG
>JAWKVR010000086.1:0-4674 GCA_041397945.1 Geminicoccaceae bacterium | reverse complement strand
CAGGTGCTGCCGCCCTTGGCCGTCTCGGAAAAACGTCGGCCCCAGATCAGCCCGCCATCGATCACGAGATCCTCGCCATTGACGAAGCCCGCCTCGTCGCTGGCGAGGTAGACGGCGGCGGCGGCGATATCGTCGGTGACGCCCGACCTCGGGATAGCCTGGAAAGTCGCGAGAGCCGTCTTCACCTTCTCGGCGGTGCCGTCCGCCTCGGCTGCCTGCATGCCCAGCGATTTCGCGAAGATGCCCGTCGCGATGCCGCCGGGCGAGATCGAGTTCACCCGCACACCGTCCTCGCCGAGCTCCATGGCCGCCAGGCGCGTCATGTGGATCACCGCGGCCTTTGCCACACCGTAGGTGAGGGAGCTGCTGTAGCCGGCCCGATGGCCGGCCACGGAGCCGACATTGATGATGCTGCCGGCCCCTCGGGCGCGCATCGCCGGGGCGGCGTGCTTCATGTGTGCCAGAGCACCCCGGACATGCACGCGGATGGCCGCATCGAAGCCTTCGAGCGACAACGCTTCCAGCCGGCCACCGGGTGCCGGGGCACCCGCGTTGTTCATCAGGATGTCGATCCGATCATGGACATCGAGCGTCTCGCGGATGGTGCGCGCGGCGTCGTCCTCGCTGCCGGCATCGGCCAGGATAAATGTGGCGCCGGTCCTCTCGGCGATCTCGCCGCCGAGCTCGGCTCGGCGCCCGGTGAAGACGACCTCGGCCCCTTCCGCACGAAAGCGTTCGACAACCTTGCGGCCGATGCCGCTGGTGCCGCCGGTTACCAAGGCGATCTTGTCCTTCAGTCGCATCGTCTGCATCCATTCGGTTTCAGATGAGCCTGCAGCCATACCCTTGCCTCAGCGGCCCATCATGGTCGAGGGCAGCCAGAGCGCGATTCCGGGGAACATCAGGAGCAGCGCCAGTCCTGCGAGCAGGATCGCCGCATAGGGCATGACACCGCGGATAATGGGCTCGATCGGCCCCTTGGTGATCGCCTTGATGGTGAAGAGGTTCATGCCGACCGGCGGGGTGATGAGGGCAAGCTCGAGATTGACCATCAGCAGCACGCCGTACCAGATCGGGTCGATGCCGAGTGCCGCCAGCACCGGCAGGACGATGGGCGTCGTGATCAGGATGATCGAGATCGTCTCGAGGAACATGCCGAGGACGAAGATCAGGCCCATGACGGCGATCAGGAACTCGTGCTGGCCGAGGCCATAGCCGGTGACCAGGGTGACGATCTCCTGCGGGATGCGCATCTTGGTCAGCACGTGGCTGAAGACCGCGGCGGCGGCCAGGATCATGAAGAGCATGGCGGAGGTGCGGGCCGCGTCCATGGCCGAGCGCCAGACGTCGAGCGGGCCGAGCGTGCGGTAGACGAGCATGGCGACGAGCAGGGCGGCGAGCGCCCCCGCACCGGCGGCCTCGGTGGCGGTGAAGACGCCGAGATACATGCCACCGAGCACGAAGACCGGCAGCAAGAGGGCCCAGAAGGAACGGCGCAGGGCAGCCGCCATCTCGCGGAGGTCGGCGCGCGGCTCCCGGCGGACAGCCCTGCCGCCGGCGAGGCCCTGGGCGGCCATGCAGTAGAGCGCGAAGCCGCCGGCGAGCAGCAGGCCCGGCACCACGCCCGCCATGAAGAGCTGGCCGATCGAGGCGTCGGCGACCACGGCATAGAGCACCATCGGCCCGGAGGGCGGGATCAGGATGCCGAGCGTGCCACCACCGCCGACAACGCCGTAGGCGGCGGGCTTCGTGTAGCCGTAGCGGATCATCTGCGGGATGGCCACGGCGCCGATGGTCAGCGCCGTGGCGACGCTCGAGCCGGAGATCGCGGCGAAGATCGTGCAGGCCGCGACGGTGGCCACCCCGAGCCCGCCCGGCAAATGACGCAGCAACGTGTGGGCCGTGCCGTAGAGGTCGTCGACGATCCTTCCCCGGATCATGAAATGCGCCATCAGCGTGAAGAGCGGGATGGCGACGAGCAGGTAGATGTTGAGCTTGCCGAAGACGATCTCGCCCAGTGCCGCGATGCTGCCCTCGTCGACCGCCATGAGCGTGCCGCCGAAGAGGCCGAGTGCCGCGAAGACGGGCAGGCCCGTCAGGATGACGAGGACGAGGCCAGCGAGCAGCAGCAGCAGGGTCACGAGCGCGTCCCGTCGGCCCCGGGCTCGTCCGGCGCGGCGGTCGGCGACTGGCCGATCGCCATGCGCATCAGCCCGACCGCGGCCGCGATGGCGAGCAGCAGGCCGCCCAGCGGCACCAGCAGCTGCGGCAGGTAGATCGGTACGGCCAGATAGCCGGTCGAGTAGATGCCGAGCAGCTTCGAGAAGGCCGCGGTCTGCCAGCCGCCGATGAGCAGGGCGAGCCCCGCGACCAGCACGGCGAGCTGCCCGGCGGCGGCGGTCAGCCGTCGGCCGCGCGGCCCCAGCCGGTCGGTCAGAAGGTCGACCGAGATGTGCTCGCCGCGGCGCAGCGCGTCGGCGGCGGCGAGCATGACGAGGCCGACGAGCAGGTAGCCCACCAGCTCGTCGACCCAGGGGATCGGCTGGTTGAGGAAGTAGCGCATCATCACGGACCAGGCGACGAGCGCCAGCGAGACGAGCAGCAGCGCCGCCGCGAGGCCGGTGCCGACGAGGCAGAGGCACGCCACCGCCCGGTCGAGCAGCCCGACCAGCCGGCGAGCGCCTCCGCCGCCGGGCGGCGCCGACGCCGTCAGAGCTGCTCGACCGCCTCGATGATGGCCTCGGCGTCGGGGCTCGATGCCTTGAAGGCTTCCATCACCGGCGGCTGCATGACGGCGCTGAAGGCCGCGGATTCCTCCGGTGTCTGGATGTGCAGCTTCATGCCGGCCTTCTGGAGCTCGTCGATCGCCGCCTCCGCGGTGGACTCGGTGAGCGGGATGGATTCCAGCTCGGCCGCATCAGCCGCCTCGGCGATG
This sequence comes from Geminicoccaceae bacterium, assembly GCA_041397945.1. Taxonomy (GTDB): domain Bacteria; phylum Pseudomonadota; class Alphaproteobacteria; order Geminicoccales; family Geminicoccaceae; genus SLRI01. Next base: position 1,739 of record JAWKVR010000086.1, on the reverse strand, counting down.
GCGGCGCGCTCGGCCTCGGGCAGGCCGGCATACCAGGCCGGGTTGACGAAGAGGTGGAAGTAGACGGTGAAGAAGGGTGCGACCGTGCCGAACTCCTGGACCTCGTAGTACTTGCGGCTGAAGGCGGCCGAGACGTCGGTGAGGCCGGCGTCGATCACGCCGGTCTGGAGCGCCTGGTAGACCTCCGAGCCGGGCATGGCGGCGGGTGCGGCGCCGGCGGCGACCAGCCCCTCGTCGACCAGCTTGTTGAGGCCGCGGATCTTCACGCCCTCGAAGTCCTCGACGGTGATCAGCGGGCGCTTGCTCGAGGTGAAGATGGACTGGCGGGTGGTGTAGAGCCAGGCGATGTTCTCGACCCCCTTCTCGAGCAGCTTGGCGTCGAGCAGGTCGGCCGCCTTCGAGCCCGGGAAGGCCTCGATGCGGGCGAGATCGGTGAAGAAGTAGGGGATGGTGACGACATTCATCTCGGGGATGGTGTTGCCCCACTGGAAGTTCACCGCGATGGCCCCCTCGATCTCGCCCCTGGCCACGGCCGGGTGGTGCTGATCCGGCTTGTAGGCCTGGCTGGCGCCGAAGATCTGGACGTCGACGGCGCCATCGGTGCGGGCCTCGACATCGGCGGCGAAAGCCTCGACGAGCTGGGCGATGTGATGCGCCGGCGGCAGCTGGTGGCTGATGCGAAAGACCGTCTCGGCGTGCAGGCTGCCGAGCGGCAGGGTCAGCGCCAGGGCGGCGACGGCAAGGGTGCTCTTCCTCTTCATGACACGCGTCTCCCCGATCGGTTGGCTTGTGGCTCTGGTTAACGCCTCGGCGCGCCCGCGTCCATCAGCCGGCGGGCGAAGGCGAGGTCGCGCTCCTCGGCGGCGCGCAGCTCGGGCAGGCCGACCAGGGCGTTGAAGGCGGTGAAGTCGAGCATCGCATCGGCGGCGCCGGCGGTCGTGCCGGTCGCGTGCAGCGTCTCCATCAGCCGGCCGATGGCAGCCGCGATCGCGTAGCTGGTGGCCACCGGGAAGGCGACCATGGCATAGCCGATCGCCTGCAGCTCGGCCGCCGGCAGGAACGGCGTCAGGCCGCCCTCGATATTGTTGGCCATGCATGGTGCGTCGATCTCGGTGCAGATGCGGCGCATCTGGTCGATGTCGCGCGGCGCCTCGACGAAGATCATGTCCGCACCCGCGGCCCGGTAGAGCCGCCCGCGCTCGATGGCGTCGTCGAGGCCGTTGACGGCGAGCGCGTCGGTGCGCGCCATGATGACGAGATCCGGGTCCTGCCGGGCGTCGAGGGCGGCCTTCAGCTTGCCGACCATCTCCTCGGCGGAGGTCACCGCCTTGCCCGCCATGTGGCCGCAGTGCTTGGGGAAGACCTGATCCTCAATGAAGAGGCCGGCGACCCCGGCCCGCTCGTAGGCGCGCACCGCCCGGCGGACATTGGTGACATTGCCGAAGCCCGTGTCGGCATCGGCGAAGACCGGCACCGTCACAGCTTCGGCGATGCGGGCATAGTGCTCGGCCATCTCCATGAGCCCGAGCTGCGAAGTGTCGGGCCGCCCGAGCAGGGCGGCGGTCGCGGCATAGCCGCCGCAGGTTACCGCAGCGAACCCGGCCCGCTCGGCGATCCGCGCCGTCAGCGCATCCTGCACCCCCGGCAGGACGAGGATCTCCGGTGCCTCCACGAGGCGGCGAAAGCGGGTGGTCGGGCGCATGGTCGGGCTCCTGTTGCCGGGAGCTTATGGTTGTCGC
>JAWKVR010000085.1:0-4883 GCA_041397945.1 Geminicoccaceae bacterium | reverse complement strand
AAGCTGCAGCGACAGCTTCCCGCCCGGCTTCACGGTGAGGCGCTTGACGCAGAAGCCGGGCCCGGTGTCGAGCACCTCCCAGCGACCCCAGGGTCGGTCATCGGCCTCGCCGCGATGGTAGAGGACCTCACTCATCTTGCATCTCCCCTCTTTCTGGACGGCAATCGCGGCGACCGGTCAGCCGGCGCGATCCGTCGATGGACCTTCGTTCTTATCGGTCGGCGGCACGCGGGCATAGCCCACCACCGTCAGATCGGTGTCGACCAGGATGTCCGACGTGCCGAGATCGATGCCCTGGATGGCGATCCGCTCGACGGTCAGCAACGGCTCGTGCGTCTCGATCCGGTGCAGCAGGCTGCGCAGGCCGTTGATCTCCATGGTGCCCCTGAGCTGCACGCCGATGCGCATCACGAGATCGTCGACGACCGGCTCGAGCACCTGCGTGCGGTCCAGCCGGCCGCCGGAACGCTCGAAGAACTCGGTGAGCAGGCCGGCGAGCGCAGCGCCGCCGACCGATGGCGTCTCGACGCGCAGCAGCCGCTGATCGCCCTCCGTCTGCCGTTCGAGCTGGCGCAGCTCGGCGAGCACCTGCTCGCGCGTGACGATGCGCTGCTCGAGGCGAGCGATATGGGCCTCCAGTGCGTCGCGCTCGGCCTGCTGCCGCTCGGCCAGGCGGGCCGGGACGATCACGAGCGCTGCGAGACCGGCCAGCGGCACCAGCAGCAGCAGCACGGCGAGCCAGCGGCTCAGGGCGGGCGAGAGAGTCGGCATCAGCGGGGCAGCTCCATGCCGGGCCGCACCTCGGCCTGCAGCGAGAACTGGTCGACCTCGACGAGGTCGCCATTCCGGTTCGTGACCGCCCGGCGCTCGCTCGGTGCCGTCAACCGAGCCGCCTCGAAGGATGCATTGCCCTCGATCAGCGCCGGCAGCTTGGCGGCGTCGCCGCTATAGCCAGTCATCGTCAGGCGCCGCCCGTCGATCGTAAGCGTATCGAGCCAGACGGAGTCGGGCAGGAGCCGGCTCAGCTTCTCGATGGTGGCGAGCGTCGACGGCCGGCCCAGATGCCGCTCCAGCACCGCCCGGCTGCCGGCCTCCAGCGCCTCGATCCGACCGCGGATCTCGGGGAGATCCTGCAGCCTCTGCTCCAGCAGGCTGGCATAGGCCTGGCGTTGCGCCAGCCCCGCATGACGTGCCTGCATATCGAAATAGGCGAAGATGCCGATGGTCACTGCCGCCGCCGCGAGCAGGGCACCGCCGATCGGGAGCCAGCGCGGCAGCCGGCGCTGCCGGTTGCCGTGCAACAGGTCGTGGGTCGGCGGCGCATAGGGATCGTCCTCGCCGAGATCCACCACGTCGACGTCGAGCCCGAGCCGCTCGACGGCGCTGACCGCCCGGGCCACCGTCTTCTCCGGCGCCACGGCGATCTCGATCGCCAGCATGTCGCCGTCCGCGGCACCGACCCGGACCGTATCGAAGCAGGCGGCTTCGGCGGACCAGGGTGTCAGCATGTCGAGCTTGTTGGCGATGATCGCCCGAAGCTCGCCCTTGGCGGCGACCGGCAGCCGATCGGTCGTCTGGATGCCGAGATCGGGCACGAGGCGCAGCACCAGCGGCAGCTCGCGGCGGTTGATGCGATCGGCCAGGAGAGCAGCGCCGGTATCGGCCTCGCGATCGTCCGGTGTGCTCTCGACGGCGCCCAGTTGCTCGATGCGCCCGCGATTGCGAATGGCGAACTGCAGCGTGCGGCCGTCGAACACGGCAATCACGAAGCGGTCAGACGGCAGGCGGCGGCCGTTGGCCGGCATGAGCCCGGTCAGCTCGTCCGCCCACCAGGCGAAGAAGCCGCCGCCGCGCTGGCCGGCCTGGCCGCTCAACGCGACCGCCATGTGTCACCTCCAGCGGTCGCCTCGCTGGCACCAGTGCTTGCCGCGCCGCGCGGCACGAGGCCGGCGCTACTCTGCAGAACGAGAAACGGATCGTTCCCGAGTGGCGGCTCGACCCAGATCACCGTCTTCTGCCTGAAGCTCGGTCCATCGTCGTAGGCCAACTCGATATCCAGGGTATAAAGGCCTTGCGGATCCTCGGCGAATGCCGTCGCAGGCACATCATTCAGCCCATCCTCTAGCGACTCCGGCGACGGATCGAAAGCGCTTTCGCCGAGCCCCCGGTTGTCGGCCCCCTCGATGGCGAGGCCGAGGGCGTAGTCCATCGCCTCCACCACGAGCGGCGCCAGGGGCACTGGCCCGACCTCGGCATTGCCGGAGAACACGGTCACGGCGTCGGCGAGACGGCCATAGAGGTCGAGGTCGAGACCCCGAACCGAGCGCAGCTCGGCGACAAAGGGAAAGGGCCCGTCACGCGGCCGGGTGGATCCGCCATCCCGCTCATAGTCGTCCAGCTCGGCGCCGGCAAGCCGGCGGGCATTGTCCGGGTCGCGCCAGTCGAGCAGCGCGTCCGCCAGGGACCGCGCGCTACCGGGATCGTCGGCCACGGCGGATGCGAGGCCCTCGATCAGCGTCTCGTCTGCCGCATTCAGATCGATCTTGCCGCCTTCGGGGACCGCGGTGACCCGGACGTTGCCACCCCCATTGCTCCATTCCAGCAAGCCGGTCATCGGAAAGGCGTCGAGCGCCAGCAGCCGGCCGGCAATCTCGACGGCACCCTGCATGGCGGCGCGCGCCTCGATCGCCCGCACCGCATTGCAGGTGACATAGGCGGTATCGCGGCTGATCGAGACGAGCGTGATGGCGAGCGCGCTCATCACCGCCACGAACCAGAGCACGGTGAGCAGCGCCACGCCGGCATCGTCGGGACCGGCGCGTCTCACGGCTCGGAACAGAAAAGCTCGGCCACGACGGAAGCGCAGAGCGATGCGACCTGTTGCCGGACCCGACAATCACCGGCGGCAAGCGGAGCCGCGCATGGTCGAGGTCGAAGCGCACGGCGCGCGGCAGCCGCTCACTCGTCCCTGCCAGACCTCGTGCAGGGCCGCTTCCTCGTCCTTCTGCCGCCCGAAATAGCTGATCCGCATCGACGTCGTCGCAGCCACGAGCACGCGCCGCTCGGTCAGCCCGGCATCGTCGAGAACCGCGAAGTCCTTCTGGTCGGCGGCCAAGGGTGCCAGCCCGAGCCAGATGCCGGTCTCCGGCTCCGAGCCGATCTCCATCGCCAACAACGGCGCGCCGGGCTGGAAATCCGGGGCAAGGGTCAGGAAGCGGACACGTGCGGCGTTGCCGTCGAAGGCGGCGACAGGCAGCCCGGCGGGGCCGAAGTCGAGCTGGACCGCATCGCCCAGGCGCTCCTGCACCAGGGTCGAGAAGAGGGCGAGGTCGGCCAGACTGTCGCCGCGCTCCGTCAGCCGGTCGCCGGTACCCCGCAGCACCCGGGCGCCGGCGCCGATCAGGGCCATGACGAGGCCGAGCAAGACCAGCGCCACGACCATCTCGACCAGCGTGAAGCCGCGCTCGCCGCCGGCGCCGTGCGGGCTCATGGCGCTCGGCCGGACGGCACCGCCGCCTCGAGCGTGAAGCTGCGGCCGGCCCCATCCTCGGCGCGGACCACCAGCCATTCCAGCTCCTCGCCGAGCGCCGGGAGGGTCGCGGCCAGGCCGGACCATGCCCCGGCCACCGCGGCGAAACGGCGGCGCTCCACAGTGAGCTCGATATCGGCCGGCCAGACGTTGCGCCGCGCCTCGCCCGGAGTCAGCCGTTCGATCTCCATGGCCGCCTCGGCGGTCAGCGCCAGGCGAAAACGCGCCTCCCGGCCCGAGTACTGGACGAGGCTGTCGCCGGCGAGGCGGAAGAGGGTGGTGAGCACGACGCCGAGCACGGCCAGCGCCACCAGCACCTCGAGCAGGGTGAAGCCCTCGTCCCGCAGGGCGGCCTCGTCATGGCGCATCGACCGCCACCCGGCCGGTCAGCCAGTCGACCGTCAAGCCCACGGCGCGATCCTCCGTCTCGAGCCGCCACACGGCGCCGTTGGTCATGCCGTTGGGAAAGAAGACGAGCTCCTGCGTCTCGGTGGCGGCAAGCGTCATCCCGGCCGGCAGGCCGGCAGCCAGGTCGGTGGTCGGGACGGTCAGCACCCGGCCGCTGCCGACTGCCTCGAGGCGCATGCGGCCGAGCTCGCGGGCGATCTCCCCGGCCCGTTGCTCGAGCGTCCGTGGCCGTTCGCCGCCGAACCGCGGCAGGATGGTGGCGGCCACCACCGCGAGCAGGGTCAGCGTGACCAGCAGCTCGAGCAGCGTGAAGCCGGCGTCAGTTGGTGCCCGCGCCGATGTCGGCAGCCTCACCGCTGCCGCCCTGCCGGTTGTCGGCGCCGAGCGACAGGAGATCGTAGGCGTCGTCCGCTCCCGGGACGCGGTAGACATACTCATTGCCCCAAGGATCCAGCGGCACTGTCTGGCCGTCGAGATACGGGCCGTTCCAGCCGGTAGCACTCGATGGCGCCTCGATCAGCGCCTCGAGCCCCTGCTCGGTCGTCGGATAGTCGCCGACGTCGAGCCGGTAGAGATCGAGCGCCTGCCTGAAGGCCGCCACCTGCACGCCGGCCGTATCGCTCCGCGCACCACCCAGATAGCCGATGACCCTTGGCCCGGCGACCGCAGCGAGCAGGCCGAGGATGACCAGCACGACGAGCAGCTCGATCAGCGTGAAGCCGTCCTCACGATGACCGAAACCAGTGGATTTCGCTCGCAATTTGACCGCTACTCCAGAATCTTCAGCTCGTACCGCTCGTCGTCGAGGCCGAGGAGCAGTCGCCGCGGCTCGATCGACACCACGCGCCAGCCTTCGATCTCGTCGCCTGTCGCGAGCGCCTGCACATCGAGGCCGTCGCCGACGAACGCCCTGACGGCTCCGTTTTCCTCGACGCTGCCGATGAAC
>JAWKVR010000084.1:0-4938 GCA_041397945.1 Geminicoccaceae bacterium | reverse complement strand
CGAGCCCTTGTCCGGTTTCCCGGGACTTCCCGGCCGCTGCCTCCATGCCACCCCGGGCACCGACCCATCGGCCGATCGTCGGCCGGCCTGGTCGGTCGCCGCCAGCATCGACCAACGCCCGTGAGTGGCGATCTCGACGTCCGTGCCCGGGCGGCCGGCATCGAGCCCGGCTACTATGACCTCGAAGGCAACTGGCATGTCGCCTCGCCGGCGACCAAGGCGGCCTTGCTCGAGGCCATGGGCCCGCTCGACGGCGCCGCCGAGCCTCCGCAAGGCGCCTTCACGCCCGCGGTGACCCCGGCGGCGTGCGGGCTCGGCCGAATCTGGGGCGTCGCCTGCCAGTCCTACGGCCTGCGCTCCCCGCGCAATGCCGGGATCGGCGACTTCGCCGATCTGGAGCGGCTCGGCACAGGTCTCGCCACGCGCGGCGCCGATCTCCTGGGCCTCAGCCCGCTCCATGCGCGCTTTCGCGACCAGCCGGCGCGAGCCTGCCCCTACGCGCCGTCGAGCCGGCTCTGGCTCGACCCCCTGGCCATCGCCCTCGACGCCGCTGCCGCCGATCTCGGCCTGGAGCTGCCGGCCTTGCCCGCCCCGCCAAGGGGCGAGCTCGTCGACTACCCGGCGGTGGCAGCGCTCAAGGAGCAGGCCTTCGCCGCGCTGCACGAGCGATTCGCCAAGGGCCATCCCGCCCTCGCCGATTTCCGCGAGTGGCGGATCGCCAAAGGTGCGCCCTTGGAGAGTTTCGCCCGCTTCGAGGCCATTGCCCTGGCGCTCCGCGCCCGGACCGGCCGCCCGGTCGCCTGGCCCGACTGGCCGGTCGAGCTTCGCCGGGTCGATGCTCCCGGTGTCGCTGCCTTTGCCATCGAGCATGCGAACGAGGTAGAGCGCTCCGCCTTCCTGCAATGGCTGGCCGAGCGCCAGCTCACGAGGACGCAGCAGGCGCTCATGGATGCCGGCATGCGCATCGGCCTCTATGCCGACATCGCGGTCGGCGTGGTGCCGGATGGCGCCGATGTCTGGGCCGACCCCGAGGCGGTCGTGGCCGGGGCGACGATCGGCGCCCCGCCGGATGCGTTCAGCCCGAAGGGCCAGAACTGGAACGTCGCGCCGCTCTCACCCGTGGCGCTGCGGCATCGCGACATGGCGCCCTTGCGCGCCATTCTGACAGCCGCCATGCAGCATGCCGGTGCGGTGCGCATCGACCACGCCATGGGGCTGATGCGGCTCTTCTGGATCCCGGCCGGCGGCACGCCTGCCGACGGCGCCTATGTGCGCTACCCGCTCCAGCACATGCTGGCGACGGTGGCCGAGGTGTCGCGCGCCCACGCCTGCATCGTCATCGGCGAGGATCTGGGCACCGTCGCCCCTGGCTTTCGCGAGGCGATGCTGGAGGCGGGGCTCCTCTCCTACAAGGTCGTCTGGTTCGAGCGCTGGGAGAGCGGTCTCTTCCGCTCCTCGAACCTCTATCCGGTAGCATCGCTCGCCACCGTCTCGACCCACGACCTCGCCACTGTCCGGGGTTATCTGCAGGGTCGCGACATCGACTGGCGCGAAACGACCCGTCAGCTCGACGCGGCGGCGGCCGCTGCCGCCCGGGACGAGCGCCGCGCCGACTGCCAGAAACTGCGCGATGCGCTGCGCGTCGAGGGCCTGCTCGATGAGGACCAGCCGGCGGCCGACGAGCCCGAGGCGATCGTCCTGGCGCTGCACCGCTTCCTTGCCCGGACACCGTCGGCCATCGCCATGGCCTGCCTCGAGGATCTCGACGGCGCCATCGAGCAGCCGAACCTGCCGGCCACGATCGACGAGCACCCCAACTGGCGTCGCCGCACCATTCACGACATTGCCGGCCTGCTCGGCAGCGCCCCGGCCCAGCGCCTGATCCAGGCCCTTGCCGAGGAGCGCCCGCGTGATTGAGACTGTCCGCGCCACCTACCGCATCCAGCTCCGCGGCGGCGTCGATTTCGCCACCATCGCCAGCGCCGTCCCCTACATCGCCCGCCTCGGCATCAGCCACCTCTATCTCTCGCCCATCTGGCAGGCGCGCGCCGGCTCGACCCACGGCTACGACGTGGTCGACCCGAACGTCATCGAGCCAGCCCTCGGCGGCGAAGCCGGCTTTCGCGACCTCGTCGCCGAAGCGAAGTCGGCCGGGCTCGGCATCATTCTCGACCACGTGCCGAACCACATGGGCGTCGGGTCCGACAATGCCTGGTGGTGGGACGTGCTGCTGAACGGCCGCGCCAGCCGCTTTGCCGGGCATTTCGACATCGACTGGGCGGCCACGGCCGGCGCCACCCCGGGCCGGCTGCTCCTGCCGGTGCTGGGTGCTTCCTATGGCGAGGTGCTGGCCTCGGGCGACCTTCGGGTCGAGGCGGCCGCCGGCGGCTTCGAGCTGCGCTACCACGACCAGCGCTTCCCGCTCCGGGCCGACTCGGTCCCTAACGGGCAGGCAGAGCTGCACGCGCTGCTCGAGCGCCAGGCCTACCGGCTCGCCTACTGGCGGCTCGGCGGCGAGGCGCTCAACTACCGGCGCTTCTTCGATATCGACGGGCTGGTGGGCGTGCGGGTCGAGGACGAGACCGTCTTCGCCGACGCCCATCGCCTGCTCCTTGAGCTGGTCGCCGAGGGTGCCGTGCAGGGTGTGCGGCTCGACCATATCGACGGCCTGCGCGACCCCACGGGCTACCTCCATCGGCTCGACACGGCGCTGCGCGAGGCGACCGGCGGCGCGCCGCCGCCCGTCTGGGTCGAGAAGATCCTCGAAGGCGGCGAGACGCTTCGCCCCGACTGGCCGGTCGCCGGCACCACCGGCTACGAGGCGGCCGATCGCCTCGCCCGGCTCTTCGTGGCCGGCGACGGCATGGGCACGCTCGATGCGCTCTGGCGCCGTGTCGCCGAGGGCGAGCTGACTTCGCCGCCATGCTCCGGGACTGCAAGGCGCTGGTCCTCGTGCCAGCTTCGCCGGCGAGCTCGAATGGCTGGTCGCCTCGGCCCTCCACCTCGCGGCAGGCGATGCCCGTTTTCGCGATACCGGCCGGGCCAGCCTGACGCGCGCCCTGACCGCTCTAATCCTGGCCTTCCCCGTCTACAGGACATATCTCGACGGCGCATCGCCGGATGCCGCCGACCAACAGCGGCTGGCGGCGGTGCTCTCCGAGGCACGCCAGCGCGCCGGCCTCGCCGACGACCTGCCCTTCGCCCTCGTCGAGCACATCCTGGATGAGACGACCGCGAAGGCCGCCGCCCTCGACTGGGCCGCACGGCTGCAGCAGCTCACCGGGCCGATCATGGCCAAGGCCAAGGAGGACACGGCCTTCTACCGCCATATCCGCCTCGTGGCGCTCAACGAGGTCGGTGGCGAGCCGGACCACCCGGTGCTCGCTGCCGACGACTTCCACGCATTTGCCGCAGCCATGCCGCCGCTCTGTCAGCTCGCCGGCAGCACCCATGACAGCAAGCGCGGCGAGGACCTGCGCGCCCGCCTGATCGGCCTCAGCCACCATGCCGAGGCATGGCAGGAAGCCGTCGCCGGCTGGCTCGACACGAAGCCCGATTCCATCGCCGCGAGCGATGCCTGCCTCGTCTGGCAGACCATCGCCGGCGCCTGGCCGGACGACCTCGAGCCCGGCGACGCGCCCGGCCGCAAGGCCTTCGCCGACCGGCTCGACGCCTACCTGGTCAAGGCGCTGCGCGAGGCCAAGGCCCGCTCGAGCTGGACCACGCCCGACGAGGCCTACGAGAGCGCCGTCCAGGCTTTCGCTGCTTCCTGCCTCGAAGGCGCGACCGGCCGGGCACTCCACGATTTCCGCGGCCGCCTCCTGCCCGAGGGCATCGCCCGCAGCCTCGCCCAGACGGCGCTTCGCCTCGCCATGCCGGGCATTCCGGATATCTACCAGGGGGCGGAGCTCTGGAACCTCGGGCTGGTCGATCCGGACAACCGCCACCCGGCCGATTTCACGCACCTTGCAGCGCAGCTAGCCGAGCCATCCCCCGACTTCGGTCACGACTGGCGCCGCGGCCGCGTGAAGCAGTTCCTGATCCAGCGCCTGCTCGCCGATCGCGCCGCCCGGCCGGCGCTCTATGCGGAGGGCGCCTATGTGCCGCTCGAAGTCGGTGGTTCCGCCGTGGCCTTCGCCCGCCTGGCCGCCGATGACGCCCTGCTCGTCGCCGTGCCGATCCGCGCCGACCCGGCCCTGCCGCCCGGCGAGGCACCGCGTTTTGGCCCGCAGTTCGCCGGCACCCGCGTCGCCCTGCCGTCGGCTTTGGCGGACAGGAAATGGCGTTGCCTGCTCACCGGCAGGGAAACGGACGGGCCGCTCGATCTGGGCGAGCTTCTGGTCGACTGGCCGGTCGTCGTGCTGGCCAGTCGTTAGTCCGCCAGACATTCGGCGAGGTTCCGGGCGAGGCCGAGCAGCAGCTCGTGATAGGCGCGTGGACCGGGCTCGAGCGCTACGCCGAGCGGGTCGAGGACGCCCGTTCGCGCCTTGGTGCCCTCGATCAGCGTGGCCACCAGGCGTGGCTCGAATTGCGGCTCGGTGAAGACGCAGGCAACCTCCAGCTCGCCGAGCCGCTCCTGTATTTCGGCAATCCGTGCGGCACCCGGCTGCAGCTCCGGGTTGACCTGGATGGCACCGGCCGCCTCGATGTCGAACGCGTGCTCGAAATAGTGGTAGGCGTCGTGGAAGACGACGAACGGCCGGCCGCGGACGGGCACCACCAGCGCCTCGACCTCGGCCTCGGTCGTATCGAGCGCCGTCCCGAAGGCCGCGGCATTGGCCGCGTAGCGTTCGGCGTTGGCGGGATCGATCTGGCCGAGCTCGGCGGCCATGGCCTGCGCCATCACGCGGGCATTGGCGGGCGACAGCCAGACATGGGAGTCGAAGCCGCCATGGGCGTGCTCGTGCGCCTCCTCATGCCCGTGCCCGGCCACCGCGT
>JAWKVR010000083.1:0-5309 GCA_041397945.1 Geminicoccaceae bacterium | reverse complement strand
GCGTCTTGATTGTTGCAACAATCGTTGCTACATAATCGATGTCGCTGCGTGTCGAATGGGACGAGGCCAAGCGTCTTCGCAATCTGCGCGAGCGAGGGGTCGATTTCATCGACGCCGCCCTGATCTTCGCCAATGCCGAGCTTCTCGAATCCATCGACGACCGCAACGACTATGGCGAAACCCGCTATCGGGCGCTCGGCCGTGTGGGGGACGAGTGGTTCGTCGTAGTCTACTCCTGGCGGGATGATGCGCGGCGGATCATCAGCGCCTGGAAGGTGGGTGAAGATGGCAAAAGACGATATCAGGCGTTACTCGCTCGATGAGCTCCAGGCGATGCGCGAGCGCGGCGAGAGCAGGACCCGCCCGGACGCCCCGGCTTTCGAACTCGACGAGGATTTCTGGCGCAATGCCCGTGTGGTCAGGCCGACCCGCAAGGTCCACACCGGCATTCGCATCGATGCCGACGTCCTCGACTGGTTCCGTGCCCAGGGCAAGGGCTTCCAGAGCCACATGAACGCCGTGCTGAGAGCCTATGTCGACAGCCGGCGCATGCGGGCCGGGCAAGATCGACCTGAAGATTGAGCCGGATCGTCCCCGTGGCGATCTTCTACTCGTTCTTCGTCGAGTATTACGTCTCCAGCCTGACGGGGGCGGTGAAGGAGTAGTCATTTCGCTCGCGGCGCTCGACGATCGCGGGCTCGTGCAACCTTGACTTGATCCCTGTTGCTGCCGTTACATTGTCGGGCGAAGCAGCTGCGCTCGGGGGTGGCGGGAGATGGGCAGGAAGCGGCTCGTCGTCTGTTGTGACGGCACCTGGAACGAGCCGGCGACGCGGACGAATGTCTGGCGGCTGAAGAATTCGATTGCGTCGCGCGAGATGCTGGGGGATCGGGGCGAGATTCCGCAGTGGGTCTATTACGATGCCGGGGTCGGGACGGAGCGGGGCAATCGGCTCACCGGCGGCATGCTCGGCATGGGGCTCTCGCGCAATCTCAAGGATGCCTATCGCTTCCTCGCCGAATCCTATGACGAGGGTGACGAGATCTGGTGCTTCGGCTTCTCGCGCGGTGCCTACACGGCGCGCTCGCTCTGCGGCTTCCTCGGTGTCGCCGGCCTGTTGCGGCACCGCGATCTCGGCCTTTTGGAGGACGCCTTCGAGTATTATCGCCTGCCGGCGGCCAAGCGGCATGCCAGCCGCTATGGCAGGATCATGGACGATCTGCATCTGCACACGAAGGAGAAGTGCCTGAGTGTGCGGCTGCTCGGCGTGTTCGACACGGTCGGCGCGCTCGGCGTGCCGCTGCCCTGGCTCAAGGCGCTGACCCAGAGGGGATCCGTGCAGTTCCATGACACGCAGCTCTCCAGCCTGATCGAGAACGCCTATCAGGCGCTGGCGATCGACGAGCGGCGGGGGTCTTTCCAGCCGACGCTCTGGACCGGCGAGCCGGGCGAGGCCCGGGCCTGCGACGGCCGGATGGTGCCGCAGCGGGTCGTCCAGGCCTGGTTCCCGGGCGTGCATTCCGATGTCGGCGGCGGCTACGACGAGAAGGCCTATGCCGACGTGACGCTCGACTGGATGCTGGACGTCGCCCGCTCGCTCGGCCTGGTGCTGCGCGAGGATTATGTCGAGCGGCAGCTCAGGCCCGATCACCTGGCATCCCTGCACGAATCCTACACCACCGGCTGGCGCCTCGCGGACCGCATCCCCGGGTTCACCAGGGGAGGTGCGCGGCCGATCGGCAACGAGCAGCGGCGGGCTCGGGGGCGTGGCCCGATAGCGCCGACCAAGGTGCTGCACTGGACGGCGTCGGCCCGGGCCGCGGCGGCCGGGGCGCGGCTGCCGTCCGGCCGCTCGCCCTACTGGCCCGAGAATCTGTGCGACGGCGCAGGTGCCCTGCAGTCGACCCTGACGGGGCTGCGGCAGGAGAAGCGGCGGACGGCGCGCCGGCCGCTCGAGGAGGTCTGCACGCTCGATGGCCGGGCGGCCGAGCTGGTCGAGCTGTCGCGCGCCGGTGCGCGGGTCCGCCTCGGCGACGGCACGCCGCCGCCATCCGGGGCCGGCCCGCTCCGGCTGGTGAGCCGCACCACGGGTGCGCGGCTCGGCAGTGTCGTCTGGCGACGCGAGGGGCTGGTGGGGCTGTTGTTCGAGGATGCCGCCTGAAGCGCCTCAGCCGTGGCGGGCGCGGCTGTCGGCGGGCGCTTCCGCACGCTCGGTCAGGCCGTAGTCGCGGCTGACCTCGGCGACCCTGAGGCGGTAGTCGGCGAAGATCTGCCCGCGGCCCTGGGCCTGTGCCAGGCGGTGCTCGGCGATATTGCGCCAGGCGGCGACGGCAGCCGCGTCGCGCCAGAAGGAGAGCGAGACGAACTTGCCGGGCTCGCTGACGCTCGCGAAGCGCTCGACCGAGATGAAGCCGTCGATTCCCTCGAGCAGGGGCCGCAGCTCGGCGGCGAGCGCGAAATAGGCATCCCGATGCTCCGGCTTCGGCCAGAGCTCGAAGATCACGGCGATCATCGGCCAGCGCCCTCCTGATAGAGCACCACGGCGCGGGCCGGCAGGGTCGAAGGGTCGCCTCGCCGCTGGTGTCGAGGCGGACGGACCAGTCGCCCGGTGGCAGGTGGAGCTCCTGGTCCTCGCGGCCGGCATTGAGCGCGAGGACGAAGCGGGCGTCCATGGACGGGTGACCATCCGCGTCGATCTCGCTCGGCGCGTCGCCGGCGAGGGCGAGGAGGATGGCGCGTGCCCCCGGATCGTGCCAGTCGCCCGTTTCGAGCCCGGTGCCGTCCGGCTTCAGCCAGCGGACGTCCGGGGTGCCGTCGGCGGCCGCGACGCTGCCGTGGAGGAAGTGGCGGCGGCGCAGCGCCGGGTGCGCCCGGCGGATTGCCGCAAGCTCGCTCGTGAAGGCGAGGAGGTCGGTGTCCGCCACCGCCCAGTCGAGCCAGGAGAGCGCGTTGTCCTGACAGTAGGCGTTGTTGTTGCCTTGCTGCGTGCGGCCCAGCTCGTCGCCCATGGCGAGCATCACCGTGCCCTGGCCGAGGAAGAGCGTGGCGAGGAGGTTGCGGAGGTCGCGGCCGCGGGCGGCCAGGACGGCGGGATCGTCGCTCGGCCCCTCGACGCCGTTGTTCCAGGACAGGTTGTGGCCGTGGCCGTCGCCGTTCGCCTCGAGATTGGCCTCGTTGTGCTTCTCCGCGTAGGCGACGAGGTCGGCCATGGTGAAGCCGTCATGGGCGGCGACGAAGTTGATCGACGACCAAGGGCGCCGGCCCTGGTGCTCGAAGAGGTCGGCCGAGCCCAGGAGGCGGGCGGCGAGCTCGGGCAGGAGGCCCTCGTCGCCCCGCCAGAAGCCGCGCACCACGTCGCGGTAGCGGTCGTTCCATTCCGACCAGCCGGGGCCGAAGCCGCCCATGCGGTAGCCCTCGGGGCCGATGTCCCAGGGCTCGGCGATCATGCGGACATGGGCGAGCACCGGGTCCTGCTTGAGGCAGTCGAAGAAGCCCGCACCCTGGTCGAAGCCCATGGGCTCGCGCCCGAGCGTGGCGGCGAGATCGAAGCGGAACCCGTCCACGCCCACGACCTCGACCCAGTAGCGCAAGGAATCCATGATGAGCTGGAGCACGCGCGGGTGGCTGGCGTCGACGGTGTTGCCGCAGCCCGTGAGGTTGGCGTAGCCGTCGGCCGCGGCGGCATCGAGGCGGTAGTAGCTGTGGTTGTCGAGGCCGCGACAGGCGAGGCAGGGGCCGAGGCCGTCGCCCTCGCCGGTGTGATTGTAGACGACGTCGAGCAGGACCTCGATGCCGGCCGCGTGCAGGGCGGTCACGGCCGCGCGCAGCTCCGCCAGGGGATCCGCGGTGGCGGCGTAGCGGGGCTCGACCATGAACCAGTTGATCGGGTTGTAGCCCCAGTAGTTGGTGAGGCCCTTCTCGATCAGGTGCGGCTCGTCGACGAAGGCCTGGACCGGCAGGAGCTCGAGGGCGGTGACGCCCAGGCGCTGCAGGTGCTCGACGACACGTGGGTCGGCGAGGGCGGCGTAGGTGCCGCGGCGGTCGGCCGGAACCCCCTCGTGCAGGCGGGTCAGGCCCTTGACGTGGGCCTCGTAGATCAGCGCCTCGGCGCGGCCGTTCTTTGGCCTTGTGCCGGGGATCGGCTCGTCGGGCCAGGCGACGATCGCCTTGGCGACGTGGGGTGCGGTCTCGGCGCCGAAGCGACAAGCGGCACCGCCGGGGGTGAGCGCTGCCCGCGCGAAGGTGCCGACGGCATGACGGGCGTAGGGGTCGAGGAGGAGCTTCGCCGGATCGAAGCGATGGCCCGCCGCCGGGTCGTGCGGCCCGTGGACGCGATAGCCGTAGACGAGGCCCGGGCCGGCATCGGGCAGGAAGCCGTGCCAGACCTCGTCGGTCCATTCCGGCAGGGTCAGCCGGGCCTCTTCGACTCGGCCGGTGGCATCGAAGAGGCAGAGCTCGACTTTGGCCGCATGGGCGGAGAAGAGGGCGAAATTGACCCCCTCCTCGGTTGCCGTGGCGCCGAGCGGCCAGGGTTGGCCGGGGCGCAGGCGGCGGTCGGTGCCCGGTGCTGCGGATCGGCCGGCGTTGGCGGCGGGGCCGTTCACGGGTTATCACTGGGCATGGTCAGGGAACGCGGGGCTGTCGACAATGCGCGAAGCTCTCCAGGGTAAGGTCGAAGCGAAGCTGGAGCCCTTGCTCCGGCAGGTCTACGGGTCGGCCGCGGCGACGCATCTCCTCGGCCGGATCACCGGCATGATCGAACGATGGCGGCCCGCGATGGCACCGCGGCGCCCCTGGCTCGACCAGAGCGACGCCATGCTGATCACTTACGCCGACACACTTCAAGCTTCCGGGCAAACTTCGGGGCAGGTTGGGGACGAAGCGCCGCTGGCGGTGCTGCGCCGGTTCCTCGTGGCTCGGGCAGGGGATCGGTTGAGCGCGGTCCATCTCCTGCCGTTCTATCCCTGGACCTCGGATGACGGCTTCTCGGTCGTCGACTACCGGGCGGTCGACCCGGCGGTGGGCGGTTGGGCGGACGTGGCGGCACTGGGCCGGGACTTCGAGCCGATGCTCGATGCGGTGATCAATCACGCCTCGGCCGAGAGCGCCTGGTTCCAGGCGTTCAGGCGGGGCGAGGCGCCCTGGCGGGACTGGTTCATCCGTTGCGATCCCGCGGCAGACTACAGGAGCGTCGTCCGGCCGCGAGCGCTGCCGCTTTTGACCGAGGTCGAGACCGTGGACGGGCCGGTGCATGTCTGGACCACCTTCAGCGCTGATCAGGTCGATCTGAACTTCGCCGAGCCGGGCCT
>JAWKVR010000082.1:0-6472 GCA_041397945.1 Geminicoccaceae bacterium | reverse complement strand
CTGGACGGCGGCCATGGCGTCCTCCTCGCAGTCGAAGACGCGGGCCGGCCCGCGGAACTTCAGGCTCGGCAGGCCGGCCACCTTGACCATGGCCCCCTCGCTGGCGAGCGTGCCCTTGAGGCCGACCACCCCGCCCCAGCTGGTGATCGGGTCGCTGGTCGGCCGGACCACCACCTGCTTCGTGTCGAAGGTCACGTCGGCGAGGTTCTCGGCGATCGTCTTGCCGGTGACCGTGATGCAGTCGCCATGCAGGTAGCCCCCGTCGAGCAGCGCCTTCATCAGGAGCGGCACGCCGCCGGCCTCGGCCAGGTCCTTCATGACGTATCTGCCGGCCGGCTTGAGGTCGGCGATGTAGGGCGTGTCGCGGAAGATGGCGGCGACGGCATGCAGGTCGAAGTCGATCCCCGCCTCGTGCGCGATCGCCGGCAGGTGCAGCGCACCATTCGTCGACCCGCCGGACGCGGCGACCACCCGCGCGGCGTTCTCCAGGCTCTGCAGCGTGACGATGTCGCGCGGCCGGATATTGTCCTTCAGGAGGCGCATGACCGCCTCGCCCGAGGCCTCGGCCCAGCGATCGCGCGCCTCCATCGGCGCCGGGGTGCCGGCCGAGCCGGGCAAGGCGAGGCCGATGGCCTCGGAGACGCAGGCCATGGTGTTGGCGGTGAACTGGCCGCCGCAGGAGCCGGCCGAGGGGCAGGCGACCTGCTCGAGCTCCTCGAGGTCGGCGTCGCTCATCCGGCCCACGGCATGCTGGCCGACCGCCTCGAACACGTCCTGGATGGTGACGTCGCGACCGCGGAAGCGCCCGGGCAGGATCGAGCCGCCATACATGAAGACGGCCGGCACGTTGAGCCGGACCATGGCCATCATCAGGCCGGGCAGCGACTTGTCGCAGCCGGCGAGGCCGACCATGGCGTCATAGGCGTGGCCGCGCATGGTGAGCTCGGTCGAATCGGCGATCACCTCGCGGCTGACCAGCGAGGACTTCATGCCCTGGTGGCCCATGGCGATGCCGTCGGTGACGGTGATCGTCGTGAACTCGCGCGGCGTGCCGCCGGCCCGGGCGACGCCCTGCTTGACCACCTGCGCCTGGCGGCCGAGGGCGATGTTGCAGGGGGCCGCCTCGTTCCAGGTGGTCACCACGCCGACGAAGGGCCGGGCCATGTCGGCAGCCGAGAGGCCCATGGCGTAGTAGTAGGAGCGGTGCGGCGCCCGGTCGGGCCCGACGGTGGCATGGCGGCTCGGCAGCCGGCTCTTGTCGTAGATGGTCACGCTCGTCATCGGCTTCCTCTCCGGCATCGTCGCCCTGCCCGCCGGGCCCGGGCGGCGCAGGCGTTTGGGCGCGAACCATAGTCAGGGGCCGTCGACCTGACTAGATAGGAGCCACGGGCGACGCAGCCCGACCCGCCTGATGCCGCAGCGGCATCGGGCCTGCAGGCATCGGGAGACAGTGAGGCGGATGGCGAGCGGCGGCGAGATTGCCAGGCGGCGGGTGCGCCGGGGGCGCAACAATCGCGTGCTGCTCACCCCCATCCAGCCGTTCGCGACGACCGGCCTCGAGGAGCCGACCTCGCCGGTCCGCACGCGCCGGCGCCGGCCGCCCGACCTCGGCTGGGTGCGCCGCATCCTCAGGCCGGCCTTCGGGCATTTCGTCCACGACCAGGGCTTCGTGCTCGCCGGCTACATCGCCTTCACCGCGATCTTCGCCTTCTTCCCGTTCCTGATCGTCATGCTGTCGATCGCCGGCTGGGCGGGCCAGGGCGAGGCGGCCGGCCAGTTCATCACGCTCACGCTGGAGCTCCTCCCGAAAGAGGTGGCCAGCGTGCTGCAGCCGGCCATCGCCGAGATCCGCTCGGCCCCCCACGGGACGATCATCACGCTGGCCATTCCGGTCACGCTCTGGTTCGCCTCCTCCGGTCTCGAGAGCCTGCGCCATGCGCTGAACATGGCGCACGAGGTGGCCGACCCGCCGAGCTTCTGGTGGAACCGGCTCGCCAGCATGGCGCTGACCGTGGCCTCGGCGGCGTTGATCCTGGCGGCGATGGTCCTGATGGTGGGCCTGCCCATCACCGAGAACATCCTGGCCTGGCTGGCCGAGCATCAGGCCCTCGAGGAGCGCATGGGGCTGATCATGCGCTACGGGATCGGCATGGCGCTCCTCCTGCTGCTCACCTTCAGCCTCTATCGCCTCCTGCCGAACCGCCGGCTGACACTGCTCGACGTGCTGCCGGGCACCCTGGTCTCGGTGACCTTCTGGCTGGGCGCCACCAAGCTCTACTCGACCTATCTCTCGAGCATCGGCCGCTACAGCATCATCTACGGCAGCCTCGGCGGCGTGATCCTGACGCTCTTCTTCTTCTACGTCATGGCCTGCATCTTCATCTTCGGCGCCCAGCTCAACGCGGCGATCATGCGCGAGCGCGCCCTGCAGCGCGAGCGGCGGGCCGCCTGACGGGTGGCGCGCGCCGGCCCGGCACGGCCGCGACGTCGATCGCCCTGCCCCCTTTCGCGGCAGCGCTCGAAGGACTAAGTTTCGACACATTCCATTAACTGTCGTATCGGGGAGCGCTCGGCCATGACCACCGGTGCACCGCTCATGGCCGGCAAGCGCGGCCTGATCATGGGGATCGCCAACGAGCGATCGCTGGCCTGGGGCATTGCGCGGGCGGTGGCGGGTCAGGGTGCCGAGCTCGCCGTCACCTTTCAGGGCGATGCCCTGAAGAAGCGGGTGACGCCGCTCGCCGCCGAGCTGGGCTGCGACTTCGTCGAGCCGGCCGACGTCACCGACCCGGCGAGCATGGCCGCCCTCTTCGCTGCGATCGAGCAGCGCTGGGGCGGGCTCGACTTCGCCGTCCATGCCGTCGCCTTCTCCGACAAGGAGGAGCTGAAGGGCCGCTACGTCGACACGAGTGCGGAGAACTTCCAGCGCTCCATGCTGATCTCCTGCTACTCGTTCACCGACCTGGCGCGGCGCGCGGCGGCGCTGATGCCGGCGGGCGGCAGCCTGCTGACGCTCACCTATTACGGTGCCGAGAAGGTGGTGCCGCACTACAATGTCATGGGCGTCGCCAAGGCGGCGCTGGAGGCGAGCGTGCGCTATCTGGCGGCCGATTTGGGCGGCCAGGGGATCAGGGTGAACGCCGTCTCGGCCGGGCCGGTCAAGACGCTGGCGGCGTCAGGCATCGGCGACTTCCGCTACATCCTGAAGTGGAACGAGCTCAACGCGCCCCTCAAGCGCAACACCTCGCTCGGCGATGTCGGCGGGGCCGGGGTCTACCTCCTCTCCGAGCTCGGCAGCGGGACGACGGGCGAGGTCCTGCATGTCGACAGCGGCTATCACGTGGTCGGCATGAAGGCGGTGGACGCCCCCGACATCGCGACCGTCTGAGAGATCGATGGCGGGCAGCAGCTTCGGCACGCTCTTCCGGTTCACGACCTGGGGCGAGAGCCACGGGGCGGCGATCGGCTGCGTGGTCGACGGCGTGCCCTCGCGACTCGAGCTGGCCGAGCCGGACATCCAGCACTGGCTCGACCGGCGCCGGCCCGGCCAGTCGAAATGGACGACGCAGCGCCAGGAGCCGGATCGGGTCGAGATCCTGTCCGGCGTGTTCGAGGGCCTGACCACCGGCACGCCGATCAGCCTGGTGATCCGGAACGAGGACCAGCGCTCGAAGGACTACGGTGCCATCGCCCGGGCTACCGGCCCGGGCACGCCGATTTCACCTATGACGCCAAGTACGGCATCCGCGACTACCGGGGCGGCGGGCGAAGCTCGGCGCGCGAGACGGCGATGCGGGTGGCAGCGGGTGCGATCGCCCGCAAGATCCTGGGGCCGAAGATCGCCATCCGGGGCTACATGGTGCAGATGGGCGACGACCGGATCGATCGGCAACGTCTCGATATCGCCGCGATCGAGGCCAATCCCTTCTGGTGCCCGGACGCGGCGGCCGCGGCGCGCTGGGAGGAGCTGCTCGGCCGTGTCCGCAAGGCGGGCTCGTCGATCGGCGCCGTGATCGAGGTGGTCGCCTCGGGCGTGCCGGCCGGCCTCGGCGAGCCGATCTACGACAAGCTGGACGCCGATCTCGCCAAGGCGATGATGAGCATCAACGCGGTCAAGGGGTCGAGATCGGCGCCGGCATGGCGGCGGCGGCGCTCTCGGGCGAGGAGAACGCCGACGAGATGCGCCAGGGCCGGGCGGCCCGGTCTTCCTGTCGAACCAGGCCGGCGGCATTCTCGGCGGGATCTCCACCGGGCAGGACATCGTCGTCCGCTTCGCGGTCAAGCCGACCTCGTCGATCCTCACACCGCGCCGCTCGGTGACGGCGGACGGCGACGAGACCGAGATCGTCACCAAGGGCCGGCACGACCCTTGCGTCGGCATCCGCGCCGTGCCGGTCGGCGAGGCGATGCTCGCCATCGTGCTCGCCGATCACCTCTTGCGGCACCGGGGTATATTCGGCGGCTGACATCGCCGCCGCCGCTTTACCGCGGCTTCATCTTGGAATGCGAGAAAGAGGGTCACCGGCCCGATGCGTCCACCCGGGGGACACGAAGTCCCCTGCAGCGGGTCGACAACCGCCTCAAGTAGAGGGAACCGACCCATGCAGTGGGTGCACAAGCGCTCCTTGCCGATTCCGGCTTTGACCATCACCGACCCCGCCCTGATCATCGCCTATCGCTATTGGGCCGAACGCAAGGACGGTGCCCACCTGCCGCCGCGCTGCTCGGTGGACACGCCGGCCTTCCGTCTCGTGGTGCCCGACGCGACCTGGCTCGGTCTCGGTCGTTACGCGGACCGGCTCGCCCCCTTTCTCGGGGCCACGCAGGTGCATGTCCCGTCGATGACCCTGGAGGAAAGCCTGCGCCTCGACCTGGACGCGGCCGCGGTCACCGGGGTGCCCCTCCTGCAACTGGTCGAGCTCAAGGTCAGGGGCAAGTCGCTTATCTACCAGCAGTTGCTTTTGCCGACGTCCGATGACGGATGTAAGGTGAATGAGATTCTCGAGGTGAGCAAGTTGGGAGCCTTGCAGTTGATGAGCAGCCGGCCCACTAGCGCTTGACGCGTGGAAAATCGGAGCCTCGCATCAAAATGTGCGAATTACCACAGATCGCGCCCGACGTGCCGTGCTCTTTATTGCCGCGCTGAGGGCTGAGACTTGCCGCCTGTGAGGACGACCTCCTCACAGGCATTTTTTTGGGCCGCCGCCGTCCCGGGGCCCCTGCCGCGGCAGGAACGGCCGAGGGCCCGAACCGGGGATTGCCGGCCGTGCCCGCCCCTGCCACATTCCGCCGGCGCATGGCGGCAGAGTCCGCCGGCGGGTTTCTGACCATTCGGGGAGGGACGGCGATGCGGCTCGCGGCGGCCATGGGGCGGCTGGGCACCGAAAGTGCGTTCGAGGTCTTGGCGCGGGCGACGGCGCTGAAGGCGCAGGGGCGCGACATCATCAATCTCGGCATCGGCCAGCCGGACTTCCCGACGCCGCCGCATATCGTCGAGGCGGCGGTCAAGGCGCTGCGCGACGGCCATCACGGCTACACGCCGGCCAATGGCATCCTGCCGCTGCGCGAGGCGGTGGTGCGCGACATGGCCGCAAGGCGCGGCGTGGAGGTCGACCCGGCCTCGGTCGTGATCGTGCCGGGCGGCAAGGTCACCATGGCCTTCGCGATGCTGATGTTCGGCGAGCCGGGTGCCCAGATCATGTACCCGGACCCGGGCTTTCCGATCTACCGCTCGATGATCGAGTTCACCGGGGCCGAGGCGGTCCCGATGGCGCTGCACGAGAGCAAGGGCTTCGCCTTCTCGGCCGATGAGGTGCTGGGCCAGATCACCGATCGCACGCGGCTGATCATCGTCAACAGCCCGGCCAACCCGACCGGCGGCGTGGTGCCGAAGGCCGAGCTCGACAAGTTCGTCAAGGGCCTCGCCGACTTCCCCGAGGTCGCGGTGATGTCGGACGAGATCTATTCGCGCATGTGCTACGACGGCGTGCCGCACGCCTCGCTCACCACCTATCCCGAGATCGCCGACCGGCTGATCCTTCTGGATGGCTGGTCGAAGACCTATGCCATGACCGGCTGGCGGCTCGGCTGGATCGTGGCACCGCAGCATCTGGTCGAGCCCATGGCGGTGCTCGCGGAATGCAACAATACCGGGGCCACGGTCTTCGCCCAGGCGGGCGGCCTCGCGGCGCTCGAGGAGGGCGAGGACTTCGTCCGCTCGTTCGTCGCGCGCACGATGATCAATCGTGACCTGGTGATGGAGCTGATCGGCAGCCACCCGAAGGTGACGCTGCCCGAGCCGGAGGGCGCCTTCTATGCCTTTCCCCGGATCGAGGGCCTGACCGACAGCCTCGCCTTCGCGCGGGAGGTGCTGCAGCGCTGCAAGGTCGGGATCGCCGCCGGCTACACCTTCGGCGCCGGCAACGAGGGCCATGTGCGGCTCTGCTTCGCGATTCGGACGGAGCGGCTAAGG
>JAWKVR010000081.1:0-6738 GCA_041397945.1 Geminicoccaceae bacterium | reverse complement strand
GAGCGTGCGAAAGCCCTCGTCCCGGCGCCAGTCGTAGGAATGCAGGAAGGCCCGGCCGCCGAGGTCGATATCCCGCGTGCGGTGGCGGGGTGCCGCCACGAAGGCGGCACAGCCGGCGAGGCCCCACTCCGGCCGCACCTCGCTCCAGTCGCGGCTGCGGGCGCGCATCTGCGCATCGATCGGCCGATCCGTGCTCAACCGCAAGGCCGGGGCCCGCTCGCCGCGCGCCAGCTCGCCGGCCGCCGCGAGCCAGGCGACCAGCCGGGCGAGGTCCGCCGCGTGGCTCGCCGGGACATCGCGCGGGTCGAGGATGCGAAGCGCATCCGTGGTGGTGTCGTGCAGGCCGCCGACGAAGACCGTGTCGGCGGGGACCGCGATGCCCCGCAGGGCGAGGCCGGCACGGACCGAGGGGTCGTTGAGCAGCCTCGCCGCGACCCGCGCATTGGCCTCGCCCGCATGACCGCCGCAGGCGCCGCAATCGAGACCGCTGCCATAAGGGTTGTTGGTGGTGGTCGAGCCGTGACCGGCGAGCAGCACGAGCCGCGCCAGGCCGTCACGCAACCCCATGGCCTCGAGCACCGCGGCGGCCATCCTGACCCTGCCCTCGATGTCGATGCCCGTGGCCCGCCCGGCGAGCGAGCCCGGCTCGAGGCTCGGCTCGAGGCGTCCGGCGAGCCCCGGA
The DNA here is from genome assembly GCA_041397945.1 of Geminicoccaceae bacterium. GTDB lineage: Bacteria > Pseudomonadota > Alphaproteobacteria > Geminicoccales > Geminicoccaceae > SLRI01. Next base: position 6,056 of record JAWKVR010000081.1, on the reverse strand, counting down.
TCGCCGCCGCCAGCCGCGACCGAGGCAGGCAAGGCCGGCCCGAGCCCGTCCCGGGCGAGCCTGCCGAGAAAAGTGAGCCCCATCGCCTCGACGAAGGCGAAGGACGAGACGGCCGCCTGGCGAAAAGCGCTCCAGGCGCCGGCGGCGCGGCGCCGCAACCGATGGCAGGCGAGCAGCCCCAGAGCTTCGGCCGGGCCGGCGTCGCGCACTGTCTCGCGAATGGTGACACCGGGCCGCAGCAGGACGGGGCACTGCGCCCGGCCGGCCATCTCGCCGAACGGCACGTAGTCGATGGCGAGGCCGAAGAAGCCGGCGAAGCCGATCGTCTCGACCTCCGGTGCCGCCCGCTCGAGCGCCCGGCGGAACACCTCCGAGCGCACGTCGATGCAGAAGACCGCCTGCACCGCCGGCCGCTCGGCCGGCGCGGCCTCGGGGCGGGCCCGGAAGCGGGCTGCCAGCTCCCGCTGCCACGCCCGCTCGTAGGCGAGCTGCAGGAGGCAATCGACAGCAAGCGCCGGATGGCTCGCCGGCGAGGTCGCGTAGGCGCCGAGCGCGGCATGCCAGGCCATCTCGACGGCCGGCGCGTCCGCGAGGCAATCGAGCAGCGCTGCCTCCCAGGCGAGCCGGATCGCCAGAAGCTCGAGCAGGCTCGCGTCCGGACGGCCGTGCAGCTCGCTCTCCCAGACCCGCTGCCGGGCGTGCCCGGACCAGCCACCGATCGTCATCAGGAGCCGATGGCCGTAAGCCTCGAGCGCCGCTGCCGGCATGCCGATCCGCCGCGTGGCCACCTCGAGGGCGTCGCTGGCATCGCCCGGCAGGCCCTCGACCGCCCGCCGGAAGCCGGCGAGCCCCATGGTTTCCGGCGTGCGGTCGACCAGCGCCTCGGCCCGCCATGCGGCGTAGGGACCGAGATCCCGCCAGGGCGAGCGCCAGGCCGCCTGCCCCGCATCGAAGAAGGCGGCGGCCCAGGCGGACAGCCGATCGGTGACGAAGCCCGCCCAGTCACGGCCCGTCGCGGCACCCGCGACATCGGCGACCGTCGGCAAGGGCCTCGGCGCCACGTCCGGGTCCGGTGCCAGGGCGGCGGCGCGCAGAGCTTCGCCATCCGCCGGCAGGTCGCCGCCGTCCTCGGCCTCGGCCAGGGCATCGGCGAGATCAAGGGCCGTGATCCGCCCGCCCCGGATCGCCTTCGCATAGAACGCCCGCGGCATCGTCAACCGCGCACCCGCGGACGCAGCCATCGCCCGCGCGGCCTCGGCGAAGCGGTGATCGGCAAGACCGAGAAACGGATTCACCGCGACGAAGCCCTGCAGCGGCCAGAGCGGCGCTATCCGGCGGGTCGCCCGAAGGGCGGCGGCGAGGATCTCCGCCCTGCTCGGGTCCTCGATCGGAGGTTGGCTGATCATGACGAGTGGTTCCCTTGGAGGATCGAAGGGGGGGCGACCGTGGCGGGGCGCCGGAGGGCACCGGCCAGGCGATTGACGGCGGCATTGACGTAGAGGCCATTGGCGAGGTGGACGCGCAGGGCCTGCCAGCCCGGGCGAAGAGCCAAGGACGGGGCGATCGCCTGCATAGCTGTCACCGCGGCGAAGGCGACCAGGGCGAGGCCGATGATCACGTGCGTGGCCGTGCTCGGCCCCGGTCGCGGCGGCAGGGTCGACGCGAGCAGCAGATGGGCGCCGGCCTGCACCGCCAGATAGGCAACCGTGACACCGGCCGCCGCCCCGAGCGTGCGGCCGAGGAGCCGGGCGTCGAACGGACCCGTCACCGCCGGCATGACGAGCACGCTCAGGCCCATCGCCAGGATGGCACCAGCGCCGGCCGGACCGGCTCCGCAGCCGGGGTGATCCCGAAAAGCGAGCAAGGCCGAGATAGAGCCCGAGCGCCGTGCCGAGGCTCGCCAGCGCCCGGGACGGTCGCGGCCTTCGGCTGTCGGAGCCGGTGCGGCGCCGATCACGCTGCCCGAGGCGAGAAAGGCAGCGCCTTGTGGGAGCGAGTGGGCGACGATGTGCAGGACGGCGAGCGGGAACGCGCCGAGCCCGCATTGCAGCATCATGAAGCCCATCTGGGCCACCGTCGACCAGGCCAGCGACAGCGATGCTGGTCTGCGTCAGCATGACGGTGGCGCCGACGAGCGCCGGCAGCAGCCGACCACGGCCAGGAGATGCAGCGCCCCCGGTGCCAGGAGCATGACATCGGCAAGCGGATGACCAGAAGCCCGCCGGCATTGACGATGCCGGCATGCAGCAGGGCCGAGACCGGCGTCGGTGTCTCCATCACCTCGATCAGCCAGCCATGGGTCGGAAACTGCGCCGACTTGAGCAGCGCCGCGAACGCCAGGAGCACGGCGGCGGTCGCCACGCCTGTCGGCGGCAGCGTCGCGCCGCCGAGGCGTGCCGCCTCGAGCATGGTGCCGATATCGGCTGTGCCGAACGCCCGCAGCAGCAGCACGACCGCGGCAACGAGACAGGCATCGCCGATCCGTGCTGCCACGAATTTCTTCCGGGCGGCCAGCACCGCCCCCCGACGATCCGGGTAGAAGACCAGGAGGCGATGCAGAGCGAGGCTGGTGAGCACCCAGCCCAGCACGAGCTGGCCGAGATTGCCGGCGAGGACGAGGAGCGATACCGCGGCCAGGGTCAGGCAGAGCCCGCCGATGAAGGCGCCCTGGCGGCCGTCGCCGTCGAGATAATTGCGACTGAACCGGACGACGACGGCACCGACGAAGGCGACGAGGCCGAAGATCAGAACGCTCAGCGCGTCCAAGCGGATCGCGAGGCCAATCCCGCCCAACCCCAGAACCGGGCTCGTCCCGGGCCCGGCGAGAGCGACGGCGAGTCCCGCCAGAACGGCCATGCCCAGCGTCAGGAGCGTCGCCAGCTCCGCCGCGCGGAGCACCCGGCGCGGCCGCGAGCCGGGCTCGCGTCGGGCGAGCATCGCCACGGCAACGAGGCTCAAAGGGGCCAGAAAGAGTACCAGGGCGAGGACCGACGGCATCGAATTCTCCGACCAGCTCGAAGGGGCGGCAGCGAGGGGAGGTGATCGGGGGAGGGTCTAGCCGACCATCATCGACAAAAAAAATTCATTGTTTGAAACGCTTTGTTCTCCTCAGTAGAACGGACCCATGGCGACGCTGAACTTCCACCATCTGCGCTATTTCTGGGCGGTCGCGCACGAGGGCAATCTCACGCGGGCGGCCGAGCGCCTGAACCTCTCGCAATCCGCCGTCTCGATCCAGATCCGCAAGCTCGAGGACGAGCTCGGCCATGCCCTGTTCGAGCGCCGTGGCAGGCAGCTCGTGCCGACCGAGGCCGGCCGGATCGCCCTCGATCACGCGGACGCCATCTTCGCTGCCGGCGACGAGCTCCTGGACACGCTGGCCGAAAGCGGCCGGGGACGACGCGTGCTGCGGGTCGGCGCCTTGGCGACGCTATCGCGCAACTTTCAGATCGCCTTCCTGCGGCCGCTGCTCGGGCGCGACGATGTCGAGATCGTGCTGCGCTCGGGCGGCCTCGGGGATCTCCTGGCGAGCCTCGAGGCGCACCGCCTCGATGTCGTGCTGGCGAATGCCACCCCGCCCGGCGACGCCGCGACCCCCTGGCGGGCGCAGCCGATCGCCGAGCAGCCGGTGAGCCTGATCGGCACGCCGCGACGCCTGGGCGAAGACCGCTCCCTCGAAGTGCTGCTGCAGCGCGAGCCACTGGTCCTGCCGACGGCGCAAAGTGGCATCCGCACCGGCTTCGACGCGCTGGCCGACCGGCTCGGCATCCGTCCGCGCATCGCCGCGGAGGTCGACGACATGGCGCTGCTGCGTCTGCTGGCGCGCGAGGATATCGGCCTCGCCGTGGTCCCGCCGATCGTCGTCCGGGACGAGCTGGCCAGCGGCCGGCTCAGGGAGGCTGTGCAGTTGCCGCGACTGAGCGAGACCTTCTTCGCCGTCACGCTGCGCCGCCGCTTTCCCAATCCCCTGCTGCGCGAGCTTCTGGGCGCGGCCGCCGCCGAGCAGGGTTGACCCCCGGCTGCCGCCCCTTCCTGTGGAGGGCCTTTTCGGCAAGGATGGCTCAGGCCGAGACGGCCGGGCATGGGGACGGGGAGAGGGTCATGCGCCGCGTGACGATGTCGTTCGATGACGAGCTCCTCGCCGAGCTCGACGCGTTCCTGCAGAAGTCCGGTGCGGCGAGCCGGTCCGAGGCGCTCCGCGACCTGGTCCGCCGCGGCCTCGGCCAGGTCGCCCTCGACGGGAAGGCCACAGGCGACTGCGTCGGCGTCGTCAGCTATGCCTGCCACCAGTCGATGCGCGGCCTCGCCCGGCGCCTCGCCGAGAGCCGGCACGACCTGCACGACCGCACCATCGCCACGACCACGGCTCCGCTCGACCACGACACCGCCATCGAGGTCACCATCATGCGCGGCGACGCCCGGGAGCTGCACGGCCATGCCGAGAGCCTCTTTCTCGAGCGCGGCGTGATGCACGGCAATGTCTCGCTGATCCCCGTCCGAGCCGCAGCGCGGCACGCCGCGCCGGAGCGCCCCCGGGCGCCCATCTGCCTCGAAGGTGCGCGAGAGCTTCTGACGGCGAGGTGCCGACCGCCTTCCGCCGGCCACGCCCCCTCGCCTATGGTCGAGCCCCGCCGGCAACGGGCACGCAGATGCGTGGACGACGAGAGGACAGCACCGGCATGAGCACGACGCAGCCTTCGACGACCACCGCCCCGGCCGCGCCCGCCTCTCGGCGGCGGAGATGCAGGCCTATCGCCTGGACGGCACGGTCAAGCCGGCCCATGGGCTCGGTGCTGCCGAGCTCGCCGGCGCGGGGGTCTCCTCGAGAGACGCTCGCCGCCACGCCCGGCCAGCGCCCCGAGGCTGGTCTGCCCGCATATCGAGGGCATGGGCAACCTGCCGGCCGCCATCACCGACCGCTGGCTCGCGGTCTGCACCCGGGCGGATTTCCTCGACCTCGTCGAGCAGGTGCTCGGCCCGGACGTGATCCTCTGGGGCAGCCAGATCTTCTGCAAGCCGGCCGGCACCGGGCTCCGGGTGCCCTGGCACCAGGATGGGCATTTCTGGCCGATCCGGCCCTTGGCCACCTGCACGCTCTGGCTCGCCCTCGACGACGTCGATGCCGAGAACAGCGCCATGCTCTACGTGCCGGGCTCGCAACGCACCCGGACGCTCTTCCCGCATGCCGACCAGCCGAGCGAGGAATCCGCCCTCAATGCGGAGATGCTGCCGGGCGACGTCGATCTCGACCGGGTCGAGGTGGACGCCCTGCCGGCCGGCGCCTGCTCGCTTCACGACGTCTATCTGGTGCACGGCTCCGAGCCCAACCGCTCGGCCCGCCGCCGGGCGGGCTTCGTCATCCGCTACATGCCGGCGACCTCGCATTTCGACCGTGAGCTGGCCATCTCGACGTCGCCCCAGGCGGCGACTAAGTTCGCCGAGCGGCCGATATATCTGCTGCGCGGCGAGGACTGGACCGGCAAGACCGGCCTCGTCGACCTGCGCGACCGCCCCGCCTGAGCGGCAGGGTACGCGAACGGCAGAAGCCCGGTCAGGCGGGCCGGGCAGGCGGCAGGCGATAGGCCCGGACGGCGGTCGTCTCGAACAAGTGCCGGCGCTCGTCCACGCCGAGCCCCTGCCGATCGAGGATCTCCTGCAGCGCCTCCCACCAGCGCGCGTAGGTGCCGTGCAGGTTCGAGACCGGCCAGTTGCTCGCGAACATCAGCCGCTCCGGGCCGAAGCAGTCGAGGAAGTGCAGGACATAGGGCTCGACGTCCGCCGGTCGCCACTCGAAGAGTGCTCGCTCGATCAGGCCGGAGAGCTTGCAGAAAGCTCCCGTCTCGCGCGCCGGCCTGCGTGCCGAGGAAGCCGACATGGAAGAGCAGCACCGAGCCGTCGATGCCGTGCTTGGTGATATGCCCTCGGCCTCGGCGACATGAAGGTCCGCGTAGCCGATATTGGCATCAACCGTCAGCCGCACCATGACCGGATCGGCGCCACGCGCCCGGCGCGGCAGGCCGACGCTGATCGCAACGCCAGCCGCCAGCGAGGCCGAA
>JAWKVR010000080.1:0-7085 GCA_041397945.1 Geminicoccaceae bacterium | reverse complement strand
ATGGCACCCAGCGCCTCGCCGAAGTCGTCGAAACGCGGCCCCTGGGCGAGGCGGTGCAGCATTTCCATCTGCTCGGCGTCGAGCATGAACTTGGCGAGGTTGCAGACGAGGCCGGCCTCCGACCAGCCGGCGCAGTGCATGACGAAATTGGCGCCGGCGAGCAGGATCGGCAGCATGTTGAAGGCCGATTCGTAAGCCGCCTGGGCGTCGCAGATCTTGGCACCGGTCAGCATCCCGGACGAGCGCCAGGGCACGCCGTAGCGCCGCGCGAGCTGGCCGATCATGAAGTTCATGAGCGCGATCTCGGAGGTCCCGGCCATGGGGGCACCCGACTTCATCGAGACCGTGGCGAGGAAATTGCCGTAGATCACGGGTGCGCCCGGCCGCACCGCCTGGGCGAAGGCGATGCCGGCGAGGGCCTCGGCATTGAGCTGGGCCACGGTCGCCACGGCCGAGGCCGGGGTGTTGGCGCCGGCCAGGGTGAAGGGGGCCAGCACCATCGCCTGGCCGGCGCGCGCATAGACCTTGACGGCCCCCAGCATGGTCTCGTCCCAGACGAGCGGCGTGTTGGCGTTGGCGAGCGAGACCATCACGGCATTCCCGGCGACGAAGTCGGTGCCGAACACCAGCTTCGCCATCTCGACCGCGTCGGCGGCGCGCTCGGGTGCCGTCACCGGCCCCATGAAGCTCTTGTCCGAGTGGCGGATCGCCGAGGCGGTGATGTGCAGATGCCGGTGGCTGACCGGCGAATCGGTCGGCTCGCAGATCACCGAGCCGATATTGTGCATGGCCGGTGCGAGATGGGCGAGCTTGTGCAGGGCGTGCAGGTCGTCCAGCGTGCCGTAGCGCCGCTCGCCGTCCGCCATGCGCACGAAGGGCGAGCCGTAATTGGGCGCGAAGGCGGCATCCCTGCCGCCGATCTCGACCGACCGCTCGGGGTTGCGGGCATGCAGCGTGAACCGCGCCGGCGCGCGGCCGACGAGGTCCATGAGCAGCACCCGCGGGATGTGCACCCGCTCGCCCTGCACGTCCGCCCCCGCCTCGCGCCAGATGGCGCACGCCTCCGCGTCGCGGAACTCGATGCCGACCTCCTCGAGGATCCTGCAAGAGGCGTCGTGGATCAGCTCGAGGCCTTCCTCGTTCAGCACCTCGTAGACCGGAATGCGGTACTGCACGCCGGGCAGCGTGCGGAGCCCCGTGCCGAGCCGCTCGGCGCGCCGCGCCCCGCGCCCCCCTCGACGTGCCTCTCTGGACATGGCCGTTCCCCCTGCCGGCGCAACACGGCCGGTCTCCCCGGTCAGATAGCCGGCACCAGATCGCGCCGCCGCCGCCGAGGCGACAGCGACTTGCCCGTTCAAGACAAGGGTCAGTCGAAGGGCGGGTGGACCGGCGGCCGGAGCCCCTGCTGGAACCAGGCGATCAGGCTCAGCATGTCGAAGACCGGGAGATCGAGCCGCCGGCGCACCGCCCGGCTGTAGGGGCACATGTTGGTGCATTCCAGCACGAGCGCACCGACCTCCGAGCGCTTGCCACGAGCCCGAGCCGCCTCGACGACCTCGGCTTCGCAACGCAGAGGCTCGAGCGCCGGCCCGTCATCGAGAATGGCCCGGACGAAGTGTTCGTCCGGCGGCGTCCCGGCGATCGGCGTGTCGGGGCGACGCCGGCCGCCGCCAAGTGCTCCGCACTCAGATGCCCGGCCGCGATGGTGAGGATGCCGACCCGGCGGCCGGGCGACAGCAGCCGCTCGATGAACGGCACCTGCAGCAGGCTCGACGTCGCCACCGGTACTTCGAGCGCTGCCGCCAGCTCGCCCTGGTAGAGGGCGAGGAAGGCCGCAATTGGTGACGATCCCCTCGGCCCCCTGCCGCACCAGCTTTCCGCCCCTCGGCGATGAAGCTGTCGAGCAGCCCTCCGCCCGCCGCCGCACCACCCGGTCCGGCGAGGCCTCCCCGGCACCACCGCGTAGAGCACCGGAAAGGGGAAGGAGAGGGCGTTGCCGATCGCCTCGGGATGCGGGGAAAGCGCGCCTCGAGCATCAGGATGCCGACCGGCGCACCATAGAGCGCCTTGCCGCCTTTGGCGGTCCCGCCCGGCCGATGCTGCATGCCGATCCCTCCGATCGCTGGCGACTGCCTCTAGACTGCGCCCGTGCATGTCGGGCATCAAGCCGGCGACAGACCAAACGCAGGAGGCATTCATGTTCCAGAAGGCTGGGGCGGCCACCGCCCTTTCGCTCGCCGCGACCGTCGCCACGGCCCAAGAATTCCCGAGCGCGAGATGCTCGGCGTCATCATGTGGGGTGCCGGCGGGGCCACCGACGTGGTCGCCCGCGGTGTCACGCCCGCCGTCGAGGAGGCGCTCGGCAAGCCCATCGTCATGCTCAACAAGGCGGGGCGCCGCCGGCGCCATCTCGGTCGCCTATGTCGACGCCGCCCCGGCCGACGGCTACACGCCTCTATGGGCCGAGAACCCGCAGCTGCACGGCGTCATGGGCCTCTCCGAGCTCGACTACGGCAGCTTCTACCCGGTCAACATCTCCGGGCCGCGGCGTCGCCGTGGTGGTCGTGCGGGCCGATGCGCCCCCGCAGTCCTTCAAGGAGTTGGTCCCGGACGCCTGTGCCCGGCCGGGCGAGATCAAGATGGCGTCGACTGGCCCCGGCGGCCTGCCTTATGTCGTGGCGGCCCTGCTCAACTCCGTCGCCCCGCACGAGGTCACCGCCGTGCCGTTCGACGGCGAAGGTCCCGGCCTCACGGCGCTGCAGGGCGGGCATGTCGACTTCCATGCCGGCCGGCATCTCGGCCGCGGCCGAGCTCATCAAGGGCGGCCAGCTCAGAGCACTCACCGTGGTCAACGCGGAAAGTCTGCCACCTTCCCCGACGCCGATCACCGACGAGTTCCCCTCGACATGGCGAAATACCTGCCCTCGGGGCCTGTTCTGCGGCGTCTGGGTCAGGGACGACGCCGGAAGACGTCAAGGCGAAGCTCGTCGATGCCTTCAAGGTCGGTGCCGAGAGCGAAGCCTTCCAGACGCTGATGGCCAATCGCGTAGCAATGTCATGATGAACATCTCGGGCGACGAGGCCGACGCCTTCCTCGAACTGGCAGTCGGTCACGACCTGGTGTTGCATGACGGCGGCGCCACCAAGCGCTCGCCCGAGGAGTTCGGCATCCCACGGCCCTGAGCGACAGCGACCGGCCTGGCCAGACTGGCCGGGGCCGCGCCGGCTACCGCCCTCGCTGACGCCAAGGGAGTTCCATGCCAGACGAGCCACTGCCGTGAGCCCGGCGAGCCTCGTCTTCAGCCTGCTCCTCCCCGCGAGCCTCTTCTCGCCTGGCAGGCCTCGACGATCGCCCGCTTCACCTTCGCTCTCGGCCGGGTCATGCCGATGCTGGCGACCGGCACCATGGCGGCCGCCGGCCTCGTCATCTCCTGGGCCAGACCGCGCGGCGCCGGCCGGTGGCGGAGCAGGGTGCCGTCCGCCGCTTCCTCGCCGAGATCACGCCGCCCAGGCTCGCCCTCTTCGCGGCCCTGATCGTGCTCTACCTGCTGGCCCTCGAGCCCGCCGGCTTCCTCGTCAGCTCCTTCGTCTTCCTCTTCGCCGGCATGGCCTTCCTGCACCGCCGCTCGCTCGCCCTGAGCCTCGTCGTCAGCGCCGCCAGCCTCGCCCTGATCTGGCTCGTCTTCCGCCACGTCTTCGCGGTCGTGCTGCCGGCCGGCCGGCTCTTCTGATGTTGCCCCACGGATGGTAGCGGAGTGATGGAGCAGACCGCCCTCTGGTTCCTCATGGCGTGGCTCGACCCGTCGCTGCTGCTCATGGTCGCCGCCGGCACCTTCGCCGGCATCTATATCGGCGCCATTCCCGGCCTCTCGGTGACGATGGCGGTCTCCATCCTCATCTCCTTCACCTTCAAATGGCCGGTCGACGACGCCCTGGCGCTGATCGCCGGGATCTATGTGGGCGGCGTCTATGGCGGGGCCAGGAGCGCCATCCTGCTCAACATCCCGGGAGCACCCAGCGCCGTCGCCACCGCCTTCGACGGCTATCCTTTGGCGCAGCGCGGCGAGGCCGGCCCGGCCATCGGTGTCGCCACCGTCATGTCGGTGGTCGGCGGCCTCATGGGTGTCCTGGCCCTCGCCCTGGCCGCCCCCGTGATCGCGAATTTCGCCCTCCTCGTGGCGCCGCGCGACTATCTGCTCCTGGCTATGATCGGCATCCTGCTCGTCGGCAGCCTCGCCGGGCAGTCGCTCGCCAAGGGCATCTTCGCCGGGGCGCTCGGCGTCACCATCGGCATGGTCGGGCTCGACCCGATGACCGCCGAGGGCCGCTTCACCTTCGGCTCGCTCAGCCTGATGGGCGGCATCCCCTACGTGGCGGCCATGATCGGCTTCTTCGGCGTCGCCGAGGCGCTCTACCAGCTCCGCCATCTCGACCTCGCCCCGGTGAAGCAGCGGGTCGGCAGCCTGCTGCCCGACTGGCGCGTGGTGAGGAAGCTCCTGCCTTTGTCGATGCGCACCGGCGCCATCGGCGTGGTCATCGGCGCCCTGCCGGGCACCGGCGGCGACATCGCGGCGCTCCTGGCCTACGACCACGCCAAGCGGACCGTGAAGAACCCGTCGAGCCCCTTCGGCGAAGGCGCCTACGAGGGTCTGGTCGCCCCGGAATCCGCCAACAACGCCGCGGTCGGCGGCGCCTACATCCCGATGCTGACGCTCGGCATCCCGGGCGATGCGGTCACCGCCGTCATCATCGGCGCCCTCTACATCCACGGCCTCAAGCCGGGGCCGCTCCTGATGGTCGAGACCCCGCACCTCTTCTGGTTCACCGTGGGCTCGCTGACCCTGGCCAATCTCTGCCTGCTGGTCTTCGGCCTCACCGGCATCCGCATCTTCACGAAGCTGGTCGAATGCCCCAGGGGCATCCTGATCCCCTTGATCCTCGTGCTCTCGGCGGTCGGCACCTACGCCATCCAGAACAACCCGGTCGACATCTACTGGATGCTCGCCTTCGGCCTTCTGGGCTACTTCATGAAGGTCTACGGCTACCCCGTGGCCCCGGTGATCCTCGGCGTGATCCTCGGCCCCCTCATGGACGTCTCCTACCGGCGCGCCATGATCTCCGCCCGCGACAACCCGCTCACCTTCCTCGGCGAGTTCCTCACCGCCCCGATCTCGCTCGGCCTCACCCTCTTCCTCATCGCCCTCGTCATCGGCCAGACGCCGCTTTGGGCAAGGTTCCGGGGGAGGTGAGGGGCAAGCTACGCCTCAAGCCACCCACTCGCTGACCGGTGCCGCCGCCTCCTCGAGCGGCTGGGCCACCACCTCGATCGGTTCGGCCGGCCCGACCGCAGGCCGGATCGCAGCGCCGGCTCGAGCTCGCCCGGCGTCTCGACGCGCACCGCATCGAGGCCCATGGCGCCGGCGATGGCGGCGGCCGGGCAGGGCTGAAGTCGACCGAGTAGCGCCCGCCGAAGCCGCTCTTCTGGCCTGCCTTGATCCAGCCGAAGCTGCTGTTGGCGATCACGACGAAGGTCACCAGCACCTGCAGCCGAAGCGCGGTCTCGGCTCGCCCTGGGCCATGGCGAAGCTGCCGTCGCCCATGACCGAGAGCACCGCCGCCCGGGCCGGGCGAAGGCGGCACCGATCGCGCCGGCGGGCATAGCGAGCGCCCCGTGCGCACGGTTGCTGATGAACCGCCGGCCCGCCCTGCTGCCGCCAGTAGGCCGAGAAATAGGGGCAGGGCGTGCCGGGGTCGGCGACGATCACGCCATCCGCGGGCAGGGCCGCCTGCGCGGCCGCGACCAGCACCTCGGGGCGGATCGGCCGCTCGTCGCTCCCGGCCAGCTCTTCGAAGCGGGCGAATTTTTCCGCCTTGGCGCCGGCGATGGCCGAGCGCGGGTCAGCGGCCCGGACCGGCCGGTCGCCCAGGGCCGAAAGCAGCGCCTCCAGCACCGTCCGCGCGTCGCCGGCGACGCTGTGCGCGGTCTGGTAGCTGGCCCCCAGCACGGCGGGGTCGACATCGACATGGGCGATCAACGCCTTGCCCGGCTGCGGATGGCGCCAGCGCTCGGTGGTGACCGAGCCGGCCCTGGCACCGATGAAGAGGATCAGGTCGGCCTCGTCCACGAGCCGCCGCGTCTCCGCCGTGCCGCCGTTCGAGCCGACCACGCCGAGCGCCAGGGGATGATCGTCGCCGATGCTGCCCTTGCCGGTGATCGTGGTGGCCACGGTGAGGTTCAGCCGCTCGGCCAGGGCGGCGAGCGCTGCCTCCGCACCGCTGGTCAGCACCCCGCCACCGCAGATCGCCAAGGGCCGCTCGGCCGCGCCGAGCGCTTCGGCCAGGGCCTGGGCGGCAGCGGGGTCGGCGGCCGGCCGGCTCGCCGGCACGGCGGTGAAGGCCGCATCGCCATAGAGCTCGGCCTCCGGCACCGGCGCCTTCTGGGTGTCGAAGGGCAGGGCCAGATGCACCGCACCGGGCCGGCCTGCCGTCATCTCGCGAAACGCCCGGCGAAGCATGGCCGGCAGCCGGGCAGCCTGGTCGAGCGACGCGTTCCACTTGGTCAGCGGGCGGAAGAGGGCCGCCTGGTCGAGCTCGGTCAGCGCGAACCGGCCGCGGCTGGTGGTGGCGATGTCGCTGGTGATGGCGAGCAGCGGCACCGCCGTCTCCTGCGCCTCGACCACGCCCGGCAGGATATAGGTGGCGCCGCCGCCGGACGGCCCCTCGCAGATGCCCGGCCGGCCGGTGAGCCTGGCATAGGTGTCGGCCATGTAGGCGGCATGCCGCTCGTCCCGGGTCAGGATGTGCTCGATGCCGGGCGCCAGCCGCTGGAAGGCGTCATAGAAGGGCAGGCTGGTGTCGCCGCAGAGCCCGAAGACATGGCGCACCCCCTGCAGCTCGAGCAGCCGGACCACCGCCTCCGCCCCGTTCGGCTCGTTCATCGACTGTCCTTTCCTGCCATCGTTGCCGCCGGCGAAACGCTACCTTTCCGCCGCTCCTCCTGCCGATCCGGCCCCGGACCCCCATGTCGAGTCCACGTCTTTGCATGGGAGGGTCGCATGACCAGGGTTCTGGTGCTCTACTACAGC
>JAWKVR010000079.1:0-7619 GCA_041397945.1 Geminicoccaceae bacterium | reverse complement strand
GACCCCGCTCTCGTCGCCCTCTGGCGCGAGCGGCTGCGTGGCGCCGGTGTCTGGGCCAACGACCCGGTGCCGCTCTACCCCTATCCGAGTTCGCCGGACTATCACAAGCGCTGGGGTGCGCCGGACGATGCGGCCTGGGAGCGGGCGCACGAGCATTACCTCGCCCAGTTCGAGCGGTTCAGCGACATCCAGGACCAGCGCCCGCTGCCCCTGCCGGAGCTGGAGGCGGCATGCCGGGGGGCGTGACGGAGAAACGGCACCGCCTGCTCCTGACCACGGACGCGGTGGGCGGGGCCTGGACCTGGGCGCTCGATCTCGCCGCCGCCGCCATCGCCCGGGGCTTTCGGGTGCGGCTTCTGGTCCTCGGCCCGCCGCCCTCGCCGGATCGGCGGCGGCAGGCGGCGGCCGTGGCCGGGCTCGAGCTGGTCGAGACGGGCCTGCCGCTCGAATGGACGGCGGCGACGCCGGAGGAGGTGATCGAGGCGTCGCAGCAACTGGCCTCGCAGGTCGAAAGGCAGGGGCCTGACCTCGCCCATCTGAGCAACCCGGCGCTCGCCGCCGCCGGTCCCTGGCCCGTGCCGCTGGTCGCGACCCTGCACAGTTGCGTCGGCACCTGGTGGGCCGCCATGCACCCTGGCCGGGCGATGCCCGATGACCTGCGCTGGCGGCAGGCGCTCGTCGGCCGGGGCCTGGCCAATGCCGACATCGTGACCGTGCCGACCCTCGGCTTCGCCCAGGCGGCGAGCGAGCTCTACCCGGACATCGTCTTCGAGGTGGTGCAGAACGGCCGCCGCGCGGACGGGGAGGCGCCGATGGGCCGGCCGCGGGCGCGGGTGCTCGCCGCCGGTCGCCTCTGGGACGAGGCCAAGAACATGGCGACGCTCGACGCCGCGGCCGCCCGGCTTGCCGTGCCCGTCGAGGCGGCCGGCCCGGTCGTGGGGCCGAACGGCGCCAGGATCGAGCTGCCGCATCTCCGCCTTCTGGGCGAGCTCGGGGCGGGCGCGATGCGGCAGAAGCTGGCCAGGACGGCGATCTTCGTCTCGCCGGCGCGCTTCGAGCCCTTCGGCCTCGGCGTGCTCGAGGCGGCGCAGGGCGGTGCCGCGCTGCTGCTCTCCGACATAGCGGTGCATCGCGAGCTCTGGGACGGTGCCGCGCAGTTCTTCGAGGCTGAGGATGCCGTGTCGCTGGCGGGTGCCATCGCGGCGCTGATGGACGACCCGGCCCGGGTCGAGCGGCTCGCGGCGGCAGCCCTGTCGCGAGCGCAGGCGTTCGGTGTCGATCGCATGGCGGCCGGCATGATCGCCCTCTACGAGCGCCTCCTCCGGCACCCCTTGGCGCTTTCTGGTGCCGCATGAACATCGCGTACCTGACCCATTCCCTGGCCTCGTGCTGGAACCACGGCAACGCCCATTTCCTGCGCGGTCTCCTTCGGGAGCTGGGGCGACGCGGCCATCGCTGCATCGCCTGGGAGCCGGAAGGGGCATGGTCGCTCGACCATCTCGTGCGCGATCACGGGCCCGGAGGCGCTTCGGGCCTTCGCCCGCACCTTTCCCGGACCTTCTCGCCGGGCGACCTACGAGGACGCCCAGGCGGCCGAGCGGATCGTGGACGGCGCCGACCTGGTGATCGTGCACGAATGGACCGGCCCGGCCATGGTCGCGGCGCTCGGGCGCCTGCGCGCCGGGGCGGCCGGTTCACCCTCCTCTTCCACGATACGCATCATCGGGCGGTGAGCGATCCGGGGGCCGTGGCGGCGCTCGACCTCGATCCTTCGACGGGGTTCTGGCGTTCGGCGAGGCCTCGCCGACGTCTATCGGCGCCGGGGCAGCGCGCCTTCGTCTGGCACGAGGCGGCGGACACGACGCTCTTCCGGCCGCCGGTGGTCGAGGGGCCACGCGAGGGCCTCGTCTGGATCGGCAACTGGGGCGACGGCGAGGCACGGCGGAGCTCGACCTTCCTCTTCCGGCCGGCGGCGAGCCAGGGTCTCGCCCTCGACGTGCACGGCGGCGTTACCCGCCGCAACGCTGGAGCGGTTGGCGGCGCATGGCTTTCGCTACCGGGGGCTGGGTCGCCAACGCCGAGGTGCCGGGCCGTTTCGCCCGCCACCTCGCCACCGTGCACTGCCGCGCCGCTTCTATGTCGAGCATCTCCCGGGCATTCCGACGATCCGCGTCTTCGAGGCGCTGGCCTGCGGCATTCCCCTGCTCTCGGCCTTCTGGCCGGACACGGAGGCGCTGTTCCGCCCGGGCAACGACCACCTCGTGGCGCGGAGCGGTGCCGAGATGGCCGCGCATGCGGGCGATCCGCAACGATCCGGAGCTTCGGGCCGGCCTCGCGGCGGCGGGGGCTTGCGACCATCGAGGCGCGGCACACTGCGCGCACCGGGCGGACGAGCTCCTGGCCATCGTCGAGCGGCTGCGCGGGGCGGCCATACGCGGTGGAGGCGTGATGCGCATCGCGTTCTACGGCTCCAGCCTCGTCTCCGCCTACTGGAACGGTGCCGCCACCTATTACCGCGGGCTTCTTCGCCATCTGGCGGCGCTGGCCACGAGATCACCTTCCTCGAGCCCGACGCCTTCGGCCGCCAGGAGAACCGCGACATCGAGCCGCCGGACTGGGCGCGGGTGGTCGTCTGGGAGGCGACGCCCGAGGGGCTCGAGTGGCGCTCGGCCACGGCCTCGCCGACCTCGTGGTCAAGGCGAGCGGCGTCGGCGTCTTCGATGACGCGCTCTGGCCGGCGTGCTCGAGCGGTCGCGGCCGGAGGCCGTCCGGGTTTTCTGGGATGTCGACGCGCCGGCGACGCTGGCCGCCATGAGGAGACGCCGGACCATCCGCTGCGCCGGGCCTTGCTCTCGATGCCGTCTTCACCTATGGCGGCGGTCGGTGGTGCGCGCCTATCGCGGCTTCGGTGCCCGCGTCGCGAGCCCGTCTACAACGGGCTCGACACGACGACGCATTTCCCGTGCCGGCGGACGCGCGGGCCGACCTCGCCTTTTCGGCAACTGCCTGCCGGACCGGGAAGCGCGGGTCCATGCCTTCTTCCTCGAGGCGGCGCGGCGCCTGCCCGGGCACCGCTTCCTGCTCGGCGGCTCGGGCTGGATGATGTCGACCTGCCGGCCAACGTGGCCCGGCTCGGCCACGTGCGAGAGGGACCACAACGCCTTCAATGCCGCCGCCGCCGTCCTGAACATCGCCCGGGACACATGGCGCAAGTGGGCTTCTCGCCGGCGACGCGCGTCTTCGAGGCGGCGGGGTGCCGGCGCCTGCCTGATCACCGATCACTGGGAGGGCATCGAGATGTTCCTCGAGCCCGGCATCGAGGGTGCTGGTGGCGCGGGACGGGGCGAGGTGGCGGCGCATCTGGCGGCGCCGATCGAAAGCGGGCGGCGGCGATCGGCCGGCGGGCGCTCGCGCGGGTGCGCCGGGCGCACAGCTACGACCGGGCGGCGGAGGTCGACCACCTGCGGCGGCTGGTGGACGACCGGCGGCAGGTCGGCATGAGGATCGTGATCCTCGGCCTCGCCTTCCTCCTCCTGGGGCAACGGCCACGCCACCACCTACCGGGCGCTGGTCGAGGCGCTGCACGCGCGCGGCCCGAGGTGGCCTTCGCGAGCGGGATGTGCCTGGTATGCGGAGAACCGCGATCTCGACCGGTCGCCGCACTGCGATCTCCACTTCTACCAGACGCTCGACGATCTCGCGGCTGCGGCCGACGATCACGGCGGCCGACGCGGTGGTGCTGGGCTCCTACGTGCCCGAGGGCGCGCGTCGCGGAGCATCTCCTCGCCGTCGCCGAAGGGCCGGTCGCCTCTACGACATCGACACGCCGGTGACGCTCGCCAAGCTCGAGGCGGGCGATCACGAGTACCTGACGCCGGCGCTGATCCCGCGCTTCGATCTCTACCTCTCCTTCAGCGGCGGTGCCGCGCTCGAGGCCCTCGTCGGGCGCTGGGGGGCGAGGGTCGCCGACCGCTCTGTTGCGGCGTGGATGCGGGCGCTACCGCCCGCTCGCGCTCGGGAAGCGGTGGGACATGGGCTATCTCGGCACCTACAGCGCCGACCGCCAGCCGGCGCTCGAGCGGCTGCTGCTGGAGCCGGCGCGCGCCTGCCCGAGCGGCGCTTCGTCGTCGCCGGGCCGCAATATCCACGAGGCATCGACTGGCCCGCCAATGTCGAGCGGATCGAGCACGTGCCGCCGACCGGGCACGCCGCCTTCTACGGAGCTTGCGCTTCGCCCTCAACGTGACGAGGGCGGCGATGATCGAGGCGGGCCCACAGCCCGAGCGTGCGGCTCTTCGAGGCGGCCGCCTGCGGTGTGCCGATCCTCACCGATCGCGACCGGCATAGGACTTCCTTCGCGCCGGAGCGGAGCTTCGCATCGTCGACGACACCGCCGTGGTGGTCGAGACGCTCGGGGCATGGCGGCCGAGCGGGCGAGGGCGATGGGTGCCGCCGGGCGCGAGCGCGTGCTGCGGGACCATACCGCTCCCGCCGGGCCGAGGAGCTCGAGCGGAGCCTCGTCGGCGGCCGGGAGGTAGGCCCGATGGCGGATCTGGCGGACGAGATCGCGCGGCTGGCGCCCTGGTTCCACAACCTCCATCTGCCCGGCGGCGTGGAGACGGCGCCGGACCACTTCCTCGGCGACTTCCCGCGCTTCAAGTGGCGGGAGATCGCCCCGCATCTGCCGGCCGATCTTGCCGGTGCCCGGGTGCTGGACATCGGCTGCAACGCCGGCTTCTACAGCTTCGCCCTGGCGGCGAGGGGCGCCGATGTGCTGGGCATCGACGTCGACGAGCACTACCTGGCGCAGGCGCGCTGGGCGAAGGCGTACCTCGGTGCCGACCGCGTCGCCTTCCGCCGGGCCTCGATCTGGGAGGTGGACCGGCTCGGGCGTTTCGACCTCGTGCTCTTCATGGGGTCCTCTACCACCTTCGCCATCCGCCCTCGCCCTCGACCTGCTGGCCTCGACGGCACGCCTCCTGGTCTTCCAGACGCTGACGCATGGCGGCGAGGGGTGGCGGCCGATGCGGGCGCGGACCAGGGCTTCACCAGCCGCCACCGCCTCGAGGACCCGGCTGGCCCAGAATGGCCTTCATCGAGACGACCTTCGCCGGCGACCTCGACCAACTGGTGGATCCCGAACCACGCCGCCGTGGCGGCGATGCTGCGGTCGGCCGGCTTCACCGTCGAGGCGCGCGGCCGCGCACGAGGTCTATATCTGCCGCTGCGGCAAGCCGGCCGCCGACCCCGATCTCGGGCGGCGCACCGGCGGCCGGTGCGGCTCGAGGCACGGACGGATCCCTAGCGGCGCGCCTTCGTGAGGCAGGTGGCGAGGTGGACGGCGCGGGTCAGGCGTGTCTGCCAAACTTCATTTGGCCCGCTGGCGATTTCAACCGGTCGAACATTGACAGGGCCATGAAGCGGCGGTGTTATGGCAGTTCTCGACATGTCGATCGATGCTGGATAGGATCCCGGCACGACGTTCGGGACATGCGTCGGGACAAGACAAAGGCTCGGCTCATTCGTTCCGCGGTCAGGGGCTCGGCCGCTCGAGCGGGAGGCGTCGGGATGAGGAAAAGTGCGCGGGGCTGCCTGCGGGCGCGGCGGATGATGCGGCGCCGAGCCTGGAGAGGGAGCTCGCGACGTTCCTGATCCTGGCCTTCGTGGTGCTGCCGGCCCTGCTGTTCGGCGCGGTCGCCGCCTACGGCTTTGTCGTGTGGTTCCTGCAGATCCTGTATCTCGGCCCACCCACTTGAGGCTCGAGCGGGCGCGGCTCGGCGAGGGGGCGTGCCTGCCCGAGCCCTCGCGCCATTCGGGGAGAGCGTGACGATGAAGAGGCTCCTCGCCTTCATCCGGGATCTGTTCCTCAGGCCTTCGGCGAGGATCGGCCTGGGCGTGCTGGTGGTCGGCGGCTTCGTTGCCGGTGCGGTGGCCTGGCAGGGCTTCAACACGGCCATGGAGGCGACCAACGAGGAGGCGTTCTGCCTGACCTGCCACACCATGCGCGACAACCTTTTGCCCGAGCTGCAGAAGACGGTGCACTGGAGCAACCGCACAGGCGTGCGCGCCCGTTGCCCGGACTGCCATGTGCCGCACGAGTTCACCGACAAGGTCGCGCGCAAGATGCAGGCCAGCCGCGAGGTCTTGGGGCAGCTCGTCGGCACCATCGGGACGCGCGAGAAGTTCAACGAGCATCGCATCGTGCTGGCGCGTCGCGAATGGCGCCGGCTGAACGCCAACGGGTCGCGCGAATGCCGCGCCTGCCACGACTACAAGGACATGGACTTCGACCGCATGCGCCCGGCGTCCCAGGTGGCGATGCGGGCCGCCGCCGAGCGCGACCAGAGCTGCATCGGCTGCCACAAGGGGATCGCGCATCAGTTGCCCGACCTGAAGGGCGAGCACAACCCGGCCTTCGACACGCTGGTGTCGGCCGCCGCCGGGCAGGGTGTGGAGGAGGGGGACGAGTACTACGCCATCCTGCCGCGCCCGCTCTATCGCGATGCGGCGCTGACCCAGCCGGTCGGCACGATCGAGGTGGCGGCCCGGGTGAAGGTGCTGGAGACGCAAGGCGACGCCCAGCGCGTGGAGCTCGAGCTCTGGCGCAAGAACAAGGGCTACGGCCGGGTCTGGTACAGCCATTTCGGGCTGAACATCGTCAGCGCCATCCTCGAGAAGGAGATCTCGCGGGACGAGGATCTCGTGACCGTGCTGGAGGCCAGGGAAGACCCGCTGACCGGGCTCGAATGGCAGCAGGTCAAGGCCGAGGTGTGGCTCGCGGCCGAGAGCCTGCTCGACAGCCCGGAGGAGATCTGGACGATCGCCCGCTCGAGCTACAACGAAAGCTGCAGCACCTGCCATCGCCAGCCCGACGAGGCGCATTTCGACGCCAACGCCTGGCCCGGCCTGTTCTCCGGCATGGTGGGCTTCACCAGCCTGGACGACGACACCGCCAAGGTGGTGCTCAAGTACCTGCAGACCCATTCGGCCGATTTTCGCGGCACGGCGCACGGCGCCGACCCGACCCTGGGCGTCGTGCAGACCGCGCGGCCCTGACGAGGATGAGCCCATGAGCTTCCCGAGGCGCGATTTCCTCAAGGGCATGGCGGCGATATCGGGCACGGGCCTGGTGGCGCCCAGCCTGCTCACCCCGAGCCCCGGCAAGGCGCAGGGCGCCGGCGTGGAGATGACCGACGACATCACCACCTGGAAGATCACCGGCTCGCACTTCGGCGCCATTCGCGCCAAGGTGGTCAACGACCGGGTGCTGGAGGTGCAGCCGCTCGAGCTGGACCAGCACCCGACCGAGATGATCAAGGGGATCATCGGGCTGATCTACAGCCCGTCCCGCATCCGCTACCCGATGGTGCGGCTCGACTGGTACAGGAACCGGCACAAGAGCGACACGACGCGGCGCGGCGACAACCGCTTCGTGCGGGTCGGCTGGGACGAAGCCATCGACCTCTTCTACGCCGAGCTCGAGCGGGTGCAGCAGGAGCACGGGCCCTGGGCGCTGCACACCGCCGGCGTCGGCTGGCGCTCGGTCGGCCAGATGCACAGCTGCGGCAACCACATGGTGCGCGCGATCGCCATGCACGGGCGCAGCGTCGGCACGATCG
>JAWKVR010000078.1:0-7694 GCA_041397945.1 Geminicoccaceae bacterium | reverse complement strand
GGTATACGTGCTGCTCGGTGATCTCACCCTCGTCGAAGGCCTCTTCTTCGGGCTCAAGGCCGCCGTGCTCGCCATCGTCCTCGATGCGCTGGTGCGGATCGCCCGGCGAGCGCTCAAGAACAACATGCTGGTCGGCACGGCGGTCGCCGCCTTCATCGCCATCTTCGTCTTCGGCCTGCCGTTCCCGCTCATCGTGCTGGGGGCGGCGCTCGCGGGCTTTCTCGCCACGCGCGCCGGCTCGACCGCCTTTCGCCTCGGCGGCCATGGCGGCAGCGCGGCCGGGAGCGACGCGGGATCGGCGCTGGGCGAGGAGATCCCGGCCCATGCCCGGCCAAACTTGGCCTGGTCGCTTCGCGTCGCCAGCATCTGCCTCGTGCTCTGGCTCGGCCCGGTCCTGGTGCTGCTGGCGACGCTCGGCGCTGACGACGTCTTCAGCCGCATCGCCGTCTTCTTCAGCAAGATGGCGGTCGTGTCGTTCGGCGGCGCCTATGCAGTGCTGGCCTATGTCGCCCAGGCGGCCGTCGAGACCTATGGCTGGCTGCAGCCGGGCGAGATGCTGGACGGCCTCGGTATGGCCGAGACGACACCGGGGCCGCTCATCATGGTGGTCCAGTTCGTCGGCTTCATGGGCGGCTGGCGCGAGGCCGGCGGGCTGGATCCGCTCCTGGCCGCCACGTTGGCCGCCGTGCTCACCACGTGGGTCACCTTCGTGCCTTGCTTCCTCTGGATCTTCCTGGGGGCGCCCTTCATCGAGCGGCTGCGCGACAACAAGGCGCTGGGCGGGGCGCTTTCCGCTGTCACCGCGGCCGTGGTCGGAGTCATCGCCAATCTCGCCTTATGGTTCGCGCTGCACACCCTCTTCGCCGAGGTACGGCCATGGCGGGGGCCGGGCTTCTCGCTCGACCTGCCGGTGCCAGCCTCGCTCGACCCTGCCGCCCTCGTGCTCACGGTCGCCGCCGTGCTAGCCGTCTTCCGTTTCCGGCTCGGCATGATCTGGACGCTTCTGGGCTGCGTCGTTGCCGGCATGCTCTGGGTGGGGCTGGCCCCGTGAGCCGGGCGTGCCCATGTGGAGGGAAGCGAGGGGAGAGGAGGGGCCAATGAGCGAGCTGAGCCTGCCGGCGACCGGTGGCTGTCGTTGTGGTGCCGTCCGGTTCGAGGTCACGGCGGCACCGCTCCTGACCATGGCCTGCCATTGCCGTGGCTGCCAGCGCATGACCGGCAGCGCCTATTCGCTGAGCGCCGCGATCCCGAGCGACGGATTCCGGGTGACGGCGGGCGAGCCCGTCATCGGCGGCCTGCATGGTGCCACCCGCCACTACTTCTGCGGCCACTGCATGAGCTGGCTCTTCACCCGGCCGGAAGGCATGGACTGGTTCGTCAACCTGCGGCCGACCATGCTGGACGAGCCCGGCTGGTTCGAGCCTTTCGCCGAGACCTGCACGAGCGAGGCCCTGCCCTGGGCGACGACGCCCGCGGTCTACAGCTTCGAGGGCATGCCGGCGATGGAGGACTGGCAGCGGGTGGCGGCGGACTATGCGGCGCAGACGGGGCAGGCGGCGCCCTGATCTCCTTGTCCGGACCCGGCAATGGCGGTTAGACGGGGCGGCGCAGCGACGAGGATCGATCCATGACCTACACCATCGACGGCAACACCGGCACCTGGGAGATCGTCTGCGGGCTCGAGGTGCATGCCCAGGTGACCGCCAACGCCAAGCTCTTCTCCGGTGCCGCGGCCGCCTTCGGCGCGGCCCCGAACAGCCAGGTGAGCCCGGTCGATGCCGGCATGCCGGGCATGCTGCCGGTCCTGAACGGCCACTGCGTCGAGCAGGCGGTCCGGACGGGGCTCGGGCTAGAGGCGCACATCAACCGGCTCTCGATCTTCGAGCGGAAGAACTATTTCTACCCGGACCTGCCGAACGGCTACCAGATCAGCCAGTACGAGCACCCCATCGTCGGCCGGGGCCAGCTGCTGATCGACATGCCGGACGGCCATAGCCGGGCCATCGGGATCACCCGCCTGCATCTCGAGATGGATGCCGGCAAGTCGCTGCACGACCAGCGCGACGGCGAGACCCTGATCGACCTCAACCGCTCGGGCGTGGCGTTGATGGAGATCGTCTCCGAGCCCGACATCCGCACGCCTGAGGAGGCTGTACTCTACTTGCGGAAGCTGCGCTCGATCCTGCGCTATCTCGGCACCTGCGACGGCAACATGGAGGAGGGCTCGCTGCGCTGCGACGCCAATGTCTCGGTCCGCCGGGTTGGCGACGAGACGCTGGGCACGCGCTGCGAGGTCAAGAACGTCAACTCCATGCGCTTCGTCGCCAGGGCCATCGAGCACGAGGCGAAGCGCCAGGTGGAGCTGCTCGAGGGCGGCGGCAAGGTGGTCCAGGAGACCCGGCTCTTCGATGCCGTGAAGGGCGAGACGCGCTCGATGCGCGGCAAGGAGGAGGCGAACGACTATCGCTACTTCCCCGATCCCGACCTCCTGCCGCTGGTCCTGCCGGCGGATTTCGTCGACCGCCTCAAGGCGACCCTGCCCGAGCTGCCGGACATCAAGAAGGCGCGCTTCATGGCCGAATACCGCCTGCCGGCCTACGATGCCGGCGTGCTCGTCGCCGAGCGCGCCACCGCCGACTACTTCGAGGCGGTGGCCCAGGGCCGCGACGGCAAGCAGGCGGCCAACTGGATCATCAACGAGCTCTTCGGCCTGCTCGCCAAGGCAGGCAAGGGCATCGACGCGAGCCCGATCAGCACAGGCCACCTCGGCAAGCTGCTCGATCTCCTCGGCACCGATGCGATCTCCGGGCGGATCGCCAAGGACGTCTTCGCCATCATGTTCGAGACCGGCGACGACCCCCTGGCCATCGTCGAGGCCAAGGGCCTGAAGCAGGTGACCGACACGGCCGCGATCGAGGCCATCGTCGACGAGGTGATCGCCGGCAATCCTGGCCAGGTCGAGACCTATCTCAAGAACCCGAAGGTGATCGGCTGGTTCACCGGGCAGGTGATGAAGGCCTCGGGCGGCAAGGCCAACCCGCAAGCAGTGGGCGAGATCCTGCGCGCGAAGCTGCCGCCCGTGGAGTAGCTGCCGCGCCGGCCGACCGCCCCGATTTCTTTGTCCTGACCGGCGCCTCGGGCGGCGGCAAGTCGTCGATTGTCGAGGCGCTGGGCGCACGCGGCTTCACCATTGTCGAGGAGCCCGGGCGCGCAATCGTCCGTGAGCAGCTGGCGACCGGCGGCGATGCCACGCCCTGGCAGGGCCCTTTGAAGTTCTGCGACCTGCTCTTCGCCCGCTCGGTGGCGGCGTACGAGGCGCTGGCCAACCGTCCGGAGCCGGTCTTCTTCGATCGCGCCATGGTCGACGCGATCGGCTGGTCGGATCTGATCGGAGCTCCGGTTCCGAAGGACTGGCTCGCCGCGATCAGGCAATTGCGCTACCGCACGCCCGTCTTCGTCACCCCGCCCTGGCGGGCGATCTACCGCAACGACGCCGAGCGCCGCAAGGACTGGCCGGCGGTCCTGGCCGACCACAACGCCACCGTCGCCGCCTGGCGGGCGGGCGGCTACGAGCTGATCGACGTGCCGAGGATGCCGGTGGCCGAGCGCGTCGCCTTCGTCCTTCTCCATGCCGGGCTCGGGGGTTGATGCACCCGTACACCCCGATGCGGGATGCGGGGACGCGTGCTAGGATCGAGGCGCGTAGACGGTGGAGCGACGATGCCGAGACAGATCAGCGTGACGATCGACCGCGAGGATGACGGGCGCTGGATCGCCGAGATCGAGGCGCTGCCCGGTGCCTTGGCGTATGGTTCGACACCGGAGGAAGCGCGGGCGAAGGTCGAGGCGCTGGCGCTGCGGATTCTCGCCGATCGCCGTGAGCACGGCGAGCCGGTGCCCGAGCTCGACGGCCTCTTCGAGGCAGCTTGAGCGCCTTCGGCTCGACCCGTGTCCGGCATGTGCTGGCAGCGCTGCTGCGGCTCGGCTGGCGAGAGAAGCGGCGCACGGGATCGCATGTCGTCCTCGAGCGGCCCGGCTACGCCGATTACGTCTTCGCCTTTCACGACCGCGAGGAAATCGGTCCGCGCATGCTCGCCCGAATTGCCAGGCGCACCGGCCTGCGTCCTGAGGATCTCTGAGTGACCACCCTCTATCTCGACGCCGACGGCTGCCCGGTGAAGGACGAGGCCTATCGCGTGGCCGAGCGCTACGGGTTGCACACCTTCGTCGTCGCCAATGCGTGGCTCAGGGTGCCCGAGAGCGCGGCGATCGAGCGGGTCACCGTCGGCGACCGGCTGGACGAGGCGGACGACTGGATCGCGGGGCGGGCAGGGCCTGGCGACATCGTCGTCACCAGCGACATTCCGCTCGCCGACCGGGCCATAAAGGCCGGGGCCAGGGTGGTCACGCCGGACGGCCGGGTGCTGGATGCCCGGACCATCGGCGACGTGCTCGCCACCCGCAATCTCCTGACCGACCTGCGCGAGGCCGGAACCATCCGGGGCGGGGGGCGGCCCTTCGGCAAGGCCGAGCGCTCGCGTTTCCTCGAGGCGCTCGACCGTGTGATCGTGGCGATCAGCCGGGGCCGCTGACCGCATCTCGGGCATCGCGCCTTCGCCGGCGACCTGCTAAGCCACAACAAAGCTGCTGGCGCGCCCGGCGCCGGCCCAGGGAGATTGTCCGCCGTTGCCCTTGCGCGTCGAACCCATCCGGGCAGCGCTACGCGAGCCCGCGTTTCGAGCCTATCTCACGGCCAATTCGGTTTCGCTGATCGGCACCTGGATGCAGCGCATCGCCGTCGGCTGGCTCGCCTGGGAGCTCACGGAGTCGCCGTTCTGGGTCGGCGCCGTCGCCTTCGCCGATCTGGCGCCGGCGGTGCTCATCGCCCCCTATGGCGGGGTGCTGGCCGATCGCCACGACCGGCGGCAGATCCTGCTATGGACCCAGAGTGCGATGGCCGCGGTCACGCTCGCCATGGCGCTTCTGCTGTGGCTGGATGTCGTGGGCATCGTCGGGCTGACGCTGCTGGTGGCCTTGCATGGCAGCCTGATCGGCATCAACCAGCCGGCGCGCCTGGCGCTGGTTCCGGCGCTGGTCGGCCGGCAGCACCTGCAGACGGCGATCGCGCTCAACAGCGTCGTCTTCAACTCGGCGCGGTTCGTCGGCCCGGCGGCCGCCGGCTTCGTCATTGCCGCGTCGGGGGTGCCGGCCGCCCTGCTCGTCAACGCGCTGACCTACGTGCCGATCCTCTTCGTCCTGCCTCGTCTCGTGCTCAACGAGAGCGTGCGGCCGGGTGCCTGGCAGGGGGCATCGCGCGCCTTTCTCGAAGGCATCGCGCATGTCCGTGGCAGTGCGATGCTGGCGCCACTCTTCGCGTTTTTCATCGCTCTCTCGCTCACTGTCCGACCACTCGGCGAGCTGCTTCCCGGCTTCGCCGGCGGCATCTTCGACGGGGGTGTCGAGGGGCTCGCGGTGCTCAGCGCCGCCATGGGCCTGGGTGCCGTGGTGGGCGGCCTCTGGGTGGCACTGCGCGCCGACACCTTCGATCTGCGCCGCACGCTGCTGCTGCAGCTCGCCGTCACCGCCTTTGCCACCCTCTTCGCGCTGAGCCCCGGCTTCGTGCTGGCGGTGCCGCTCATCGCGGGCTTCGGCTTCACCCTGACCGCCTGCGGCGTGGCGATGCACACGGCCGTGCAGCTGGGGGTCGAGCCGGAGCTCCGGGGGCGGGTGATGAGCCTCTTCGGCCTCGTTTTCCGCAGCGTTCCGGCGCTGGGTGCCCTGGCCGTCGGCACGGCCGCCGAGCTCCTCGGCCTCAGGGTCGCCATGGTGCTGGCGGCCGTGGTTTTCGTCATGGTCTACGCCTGGCTCTGGCGCGGCCTGCCGCCGATTGACCGTTGACAGGCACGGCTCTCCTCACCTAGATGGCGCCGTTGTCGGCGGGTGCCCCCGGTGCTCGCTCGATCTCTGTTGTCCGACAGCTTCGGCCGTCCGCCCGCCAGGGGGCTCGTTCCCAGGGCGTGGCGCAGCCTCGTGAGCAGCTTCATGAAGACCTATTCCGCCAAGCCCGCCGACATCGAACGGGACTGGTTCGTGATCGACGCCGAAGGGCTGGTCCTCGGCCGCCTCGCCGTGCTCGTCGCCAACCGGCTGCGCGGCAAGCACAAGGCGATGTTCACGCCGCACATGGACTGCGGCGACCACATCGTCGTGCTGAACGCCGAGAAGGTCGTCCTGACCGGCAACAAGCGCACGCAGAAGACCTATTACCGCCACACCGGCTATCCGGGCGGCATCAAGGAGACCACCGCCGAGAAGGTGCTCGAGGGCCGCTTCCCCTCCCGGGTCATCGAGAAGGCGGTGGAGCGCATGGTGCCGCGCGGCCCGCTCGGCCGGCAGGTCATGCGCAAGCTCCACATCTACGCCGGCGGCGAGCATCCGCATGCGGGCCAGAGCCCGAAGGCGCTCGACATCGCCGCCCTGAACCCGAAGAACAGCAAGCTCGGAACCGCGCATGGCTGACACCGTCTCCTCCTTCCAGGACCTCTCGAAGCTGCGGCCCGGCATTGCCGCCGAGCCGGAGGTCGAGGTCGCCCAGCCGAAGATCGACAAGTTCGGCCGTGCCTATGCCACCGGCCGGCGCAAGGAGTCGGCGGCGCGGGTCTGGGTCAAGCCCGGCAGCGGCCGCTTCACGGTCAACGGCAAGGAGATGCCGGCCTATTTCGCCCGGCCGACGCAGCAGATGGTGATCAACCAGCCGCTGGTGAGCATCAACCGGCTGCAGCAGTACGACATCGTCTGCACGGTGGCCGGCGGCGGCCTCTCGGGTCAGGCCGGTGCCGTGCGGCACGGCGTGGCCAGGGCGCTGATCGCCTACGAGCCGGCGCTTCGCCCGGCCCTCAAGCATGGCGGGTTCCTGACCCGCGACGCGCGCGAGGTCGAGCGCAAGAAGTACGGCAAAGCCAAGGCGCGGCGCAGCTTCCAGTTCTCGAAGCGCTGAGCCGACCCGAACCAGCCGCACCCGAACAAAAGGGCGCCGGACTTGCTCCGGCGCCCTTTTTCGTGCCCGAAGAGATCCCGACTAATCGAGGGTAGAAAAGAGCTCCGTTCCTCGTCATCTTGAGGCGAACAAGCGAGGCCGGCGCGCAAACGGCCTGCTCTCAACGATTGATCGGGTGGACTTTGTCGATTCAGGCGGTCTGCGTGAGATCATCCCGGTTCGTGCGCGGCGCTCTCGTCGCGCTCGCCTGTCTTCTCGCCACAACGCCGGCGGCCGCCCAGACAGCACCGACGCCGGTCGCGACGAACGCCGATCCCGGCCCGGTCTGGCGGTACACCGTGCGGCCGGGCGACAATATCTGGAACCTGTCGCGTCGCTACCTGGCCGACTGGCGGCGCTGGCCGGAGCTACAGGCGCTCAACGGGGTCGAGCAGCCGCGCTCGATCCCGCCCGGCACCCGTCTTTCCATTCCGCTCGCCTGGCTGCGCCTGCAGCCGGCCGCGGCGATGCTCGAGGGTTTTCAGGGGAGCGTCGCGCTCCGTCGCGGTGGGGCACGACCGGCCCCCGTCCAGGGCATGCAGCTCGAGGTGGGCGATGTGGTCGAGACCGGCGCTGATTCCACGGCCATCATCGCCTTCGCTGACGGTTCGCGCGTGCTGCTCGGCGAAAACGCCCAACTGGAGCTGGACCGGCTCGG
>JAWKVR010000077.1:0-7848 GCA_041397945.1 Geminicoccaceae bacterium | reverse complement strand
GAGTCGCGCGCATCACGATTTCCTTTCCCCGACCATTGGAGCCCGGATCATCGGGCCCTGACCTGCAAGCCAACCCCTATCCCGTTCGTCGCGGCTAGCCGGCCGCCTGTCTCAAGGTGCCGCGCATTGGCCCAGCACGTCGCGCAGGCCGCTCTCGACCACCGATTGCTCGGCCGGGCCGATGTCGCACCGCCCGACCGTGGCCATGCGGTCGAGGACCGCCAGATCCACGGCCTCGGTCAGCCTCGGCGTATCGACCACGGCGCCGTAGCGCTGATCCAGACCCTGCAGCACGGTGTAGCGCAGCACGGCGAAGTCCCGATCGTCACGGACGTAGTTGCAGCGTGCCGCCAGCGCCAGGGCGCGGCCGCAGCGACGCGCCTCGACCAGCGCCGTGCCGGTATCCACCGTCGCCGGCTGAACCGCTACCGGTGTCGGCTGGGGTGGCGCCGACGCCGGATCGCCGCCGCAGGCAGCCAGGGCGAGCAGGGCCACAATTCCGGCATGGATCCGTCGATGATGCATCTTGTTTCCTCCGCTGCCGTGGTTCAGCGCGGCGCCTGCGCCCATCTTGGGCTCACGCTTGGACACACGCTCGATTATAGCTGATCCCATGAGATTCGCCCATCATCGCTAAGTCAACACGGCGCCCGTCGCAAGGTGTCAGCGGCAGACGGGGTCGCCCCCGAGTGTGCCGAGCTCGACGCAGGCCCAAGCGCCGTCGCCGATCGCCACGTTGAGGCTCGTGCCGAGCGTCACGGTGTTGGTCAGGTCGCCGCCGGTGGTGACGTTCTCGATCGTGCCGATGACGGTCATGGCCGTGGCATCGCGGCCCTCGGCGCGCTGCGTCAGCTGGTCGACCTGTGTCGTCGCCGTGAGATCGCCGCCGACCGTCGTGTTGGTGATCCGGTTGGTCTCGACCACCGTCCGGGCATTCCTGCCGCTGGCCGAGCTCTCGAGCTCGTCGATGGCGACCGTGTTGGTGAGCTTGCCGCCGACCTTGACGCCCGGCCCGGTGGAGGAAGCGGAGCCCGAGCCCGACGTCGCGCCCGTTGCGGCCGTGGTCTGGCCCGGCGCTAGGACCACCTCGGCCTGCACCGGCATCGTCAGCAGCAGGGACGTGCAGCCGGCGACCAGGGCCAGGCGCAGGGCAGGCATGGGGCGATGGGGCCGGAGGCGGCGCATCGGGGTCTCCTCGGAGGGCGTCGAGGACCGTTCCTCGTCGCGAGACCAAGACTGCCCGGCCGACCGGGGCGAGCCGAGGGTGGAAAAATTCTATCCTCCCGGCGCCCGGAGCAGACCGACCGACAATTCCTTGCATACCGCAAGATGCTTTCACGCGATCGTGATCGGTTTCGGCCCCAGCCGGGCTTGGGTCGCGGCCGATCCATCCCTCTCCTGCCGACAGGGGCGATCGGCGACCCTTGGAAAAACCCTGCCTTACGACAAAGGGGTTCGCCGGCAGTATCGGCCTCACCGAACGGCAAGACCCAACGAAATGTGACTTCTGCCACCGACGAGGGTCTCACCGAGCGGCACGATCGACCCCAGCAGGAATGCGGCCAAAGCATTGGTCACCCCGCCGGGCAAATGGTAAACCCGGTGAGGCCTGCGACAGTCTAACGCGGTTTCACCTTTCACCCACAGGAGACCGACGATGAAGACCTTGAAGCTCACCGCAGTGGCCCTCGGCATTTCCCTTCTCACGGCCACCGCCCTTTCGCCTGTCGCGATGGCCCAGCAGGGCGGCGTGCAGATCGGCGGCAACGCCAACAACACGACGCTCCTGAACCAGAACACCAACGCCGCGATCGGCCTCGGCGCCAAGCGAACACCCGGGTCGGCAGCATCCAGGACACGACCGTCGGCGGCAATCTGAACAACACCACGCTCGTCAACCAGAACACCAACGCCGCCATCGGGCTGGGCTCCAAGGCCAACACCCAGATCGGCTCGATCACCGGCGCCGACGTCGGCGGCAACCTCAACAACACCACGCTGGTCAACCAGAACACCAACGCCGCCATCGGCCTCGGTGCGAAGGCCGGCTCGGCCATCGGCACCGTCAACAACGCCACGGTCGGCGGCAACGTCAACAACACCACGCTCGTCAACCAGAACACCAACGCCGCCATCGGCCTCGGCACCAAGGCCTGCTCCGAGATCGGCTCGATCGGCAAGTCCGACGTCTGCGACTGATCGTTCGACCCTCCAGCCCGCGCCGGCCGACCCACGGCTGGGTCGGCCGGCGACGAGGAGACCAGCCATGCGTCGCATGCTCACCGTCGCCACCCTCGCTGTCGCCCTGCTGGCGAGCACCGAGGCTTCCCGCGCCGAAGAGTACAACCAGCGCCCGTTTCTCGGCCCCGGCGAGATGTCGAAGGTCCAGCGGGTGATCAGCCACGGTCGCGCCGAGCGGTTCCGCCAGGAAGGTGTCGCCGACTCCGTCGGCACCGGCCCCAACGCCTCGATCGTCAACACCGGTTGCGGCAAGCTTTCCGTGGGCAATGTCGAGACGACCGGCCGGCCCGGCGAGCGCGCACCGCGCGAGAACATCGTCATCGCCCGCGAGATCATCAACGCCCCGATCAACTGCGGCACCCGCGGCCGGCGCTGAGGCGCCCCGTCGACGAGCCGCCCGCGCGACCTCATCAACAAGAACAACGGACGGCCCAGACCATGACCATGCAGCGATTTTCCCGAGCCCTGGCAGGCTTCACGGCGCTCACGCTGGCTGCCGGCTGCGCCTTCACGCCACCCGAGCAAGGGCCGATCGCGGCCCAGCCGAAGACCCTGCCGGTGAAGAACGTCACCAATTTCACCGCCTCGCTGCGCTGCATGGACGATCTCTTCCAGAAGTTCGGCAAGACCAGCTACCTGGTCACCGCCCAGGAGATCCCCGACGCCACGGGCAAGGTCCAGACCGGCACCAAGGAAATGCTGATCTCCGCGATCTCGCGCATGTCGGTGAAAAGCAATGCCTTCAACTTCATCGACTTCGAGGATTACGGCTCGGTCTTCGTGCTGGGCAGCTTCCTCGCAGCACCGGGCGGGCCGCCTGTGCCGGCCGGTTTCGAGGTGCCCAACTACTACATCCGCGGCGCCATCACCCAGCTCGACAGCGGCGTCATCGCCGAGAGCGCTTCCGGCGGCATCGGCCTCGAGGATCTCGACATCGGCGCCAGCACCGACCAAGTGGTCTCGGTCGTCTCCGTCGACCTCAATGTCGGCAACGTCCTCAACCGCCGCATGCTGCCCGGTGTCTCGGCCAACAATTCCGTGGTCGTCCGCCGCTCCGGCAGTGCCGTCGACGCCGGTGCGACGATCAACAAGCTCGGCGCCAACTTCAACCTGACCTTCAATCAGTCCGAGGGCATGCACCAGGCCGTGCGCGGCCTGATCGAGCTCAGCGCGATCGAGGTGCTCGGCAAGCTCCTCCAGGTGCCCTACTGGCGCTGCCTGGAGATCGAGCAGACCAATCCCGAGGTCACCGCCATCGCCCGCGGCTGGTTCGACGGCATGTCGGAGAAGGAGCGGGTCACCTTCGTCCAGCGGGCGCTCGCCGCGAAGGGCCGCTATGCCGGCCCGCAGAACGGCACCATGGACGCGGCCACCCGCGACGCCATCGGCGCGTACCAGGCCGAGCGCGGCCTGCTCGCCGACGGCCGGGTCAATTTCGACCTCTATGCCGACCTGATCGCCGGCGACCTGGCGCTCGGCCGCGAGCCGCCCAAGGACCGTGCCCCGGAGCCCCTGGTGACGGCGTCCCTGCCGGTGGCGCAGCCGATCAACATCAACCTCACCTCGTCGCGCGGCCCGTCGCACCGCTTCGCCCCGGGCGAGGCCATGACCTTCACGCTGCGCAGCAGCGCCGACAGCTTCGCCTACTGCTACTATCAGGACGGCAGCGGCACGGTGGCGCGCATCTTCCCCAATCGCTTCATGCCCGACCCCTATCTGCCGGCCCGCGAGACGCTCTACTTGCCCGGCGGCGCGCCCTTCGACCTGGTGCCCGAGCGACCGGGCGTCACCGAGGAGGTGCTCTGCGTCGCCGCCGGCAGCGAGATCGGCCGCCAGCTGCCGCCGCAGCTCCAGGCCGAGGACCTCACACCTTTGCCGGTCGGCAGCATCGACGAGGTGGAGGCCCTGCTCCGCCAGTCGAGCCCGAGCGGCATCGCCTCGGCCAAGCTGCCGATCACGATCACGAACTGACGATCACCTGCAACTGAGCGGCCCGGGCCATCGCCCGGCCGCCAGACCGGGACGACCATGATGTCCAGACCCGACCCACTCACCAGGGGCGCGAACCCTGCCCCCTCGCCCGGCCCCCGGGGCACCGTTCAGGGCGGCCCGACCTGCAGCTCGCCGGTGCCCACGCGCTGCACGCTCGGCTCGGTCGCCACCTTGGCGAGCCGAACCCTGCCGGCCCCGACCATCCTGACCTCGGCGGTCTCGATCGGTGCATCGACCGTGATCGTCCCGGCGCCGGTGACGGTGAGCCGGGCGGCACCGATCTCGCCGGCCGCCACCTCGACCGCACCGTCGCCGGTGACGCTGGCCTCGAGATCGCCCGCGACGCTCGCCGCCGTGATCCTCGCCGCACCCACCGTGGCGAGCCCGGCGTTCTGCACCGCCCCGAGCGTCACCCGGCCCTCGACCACGCCGATTGCGACAGCGGCCTCGAGATCGCCGATCACGGCCTCACCGACGAAGCCGTCGAGCGTCAGGCCGGTCCCCCTGGGCAGCTCGAGCACGAGATCGAGCGGTTCGGTCTCCGCAGCCGAGCCGGCACCGCCGCCGATGGTCACCGACGAGCTCGCCCCGGGCCCGGTCACGACCGTCAGGTTCTTCACGACGGTCACCGAGTTGCCGCTCGTCGGCGCGCGGACGGTGAGCCCGCCGCCCTCCTCGGCCACCTCGAGCGCTGCCACGGCCGCCTCGGGCCCTCGACATGCAACGTCGTCGTCGTGCCGGGCACGACCTCGACCCGGAGCGTGCCGCGCAGGCCGAGCAGGGCGACACGCTCGACCGTGAACGGCCCGTGGTCGACCGCGGTCCCGGCAGCGCCGGCCGGCCCGCACAGCAGACAGCCCACCAGCGAGATGGCGAAACCCATGGCTCTCATTGCTTCGCTCCCTTGTCTCCGCCGTCTCCGCCGATCCTACCAGAAAGCCCGTGCCTTACCCATGGCGACGCTGGCGATCGCCCTGGCCCTGGCCTCGGGCAGCCCTCCGGCCCTGGCCGAGGTCACCGTCGGTGGCGAGCGCGCCGCCGCCAGTGCTCTTCGCCCGGGCGCCCTCGAGGGCCGGGTTTCCGCCCGCTGCTGGCAGGACGGCCTGCAGGTCCTCGCCATCGACGATTTCGCCGCGGCCGAGGTCGGCCAGCAGCTGAAGGAGCTGTCGCTCGGCCTCCAGGGCGGCGGCGGCAAGCGCAGCGCCGTCATCGTCCCGCTCGCCGATTCGCTCTGCCTGTTGACCATCAGCCCCTGAGCCGCCAAGCCTTGCGGCCATCGGACCCGAAGGGAGATCCGTCATGCATCCGACCACGCACCGCCTGCCCCTCGCGGCACTGCTGCTGACCTCGGCGCTCGCCTGGGCGCCGCTGGGCGTCGCTGCCCAGGACACCATCATCTTCCAGGATGTGCCGACCGTCGACGAGCTCAACGCCGTGCTCTTCGGCAAGCCGGCCGACCCGGCGACACCGCCGATAAAGACCCGCGCCATCCACTTCCATGGCGCTGCCGCCGCGACCCCGCCGCCGGCCTCCGTGCCCGCCCAGGTCCCGGCCCAGGCGGCACCGCCGGTCGAGGCCGCGGTGGCGAGCACGGCACCCGTCGCCCCGGCACCGCCGCCGCCCGCCGGCACGGCGCTGGGGATGAACATCCTCTTCGAGTACAACTCGACCAACGTGCTGGCGGAGTCCGTCCCCTATCTGGAGCGGCTCGGCGAGGTGCTGAACCTGCCCGAGAACCAGGGCAAGGTGATCAACATCATCGGCCATACCGATGCCACCGGCAGCAGCGCCTACAACCAGGGGCTCTCGGAGCAGCGCGCCCTCGCCGTCGGCCAGTATCTGGTCGACGCCTGGCATGTCTCGCCCGAGCGCCTCGGTGTCGAGGGGCGGGGCGAGAGCCAGCCGCTTGCCGGCACCGACCCGAACGACGGCGTCAACCGCCGGGTCGAGTTCTTCGCCCTGGAGTGAGCCGGTCCCGCGAGCGAGAAGACACGACCATGACCGAGCTGCCCGCACCTGCCACGCCCGATCCCCCCTTGCCCGACAAGGGGGGCAACCCGGCCGCCGGCAACCGGCGTGCCGCCCTCCTGCTCTCGCTCTGGCAGGTGCGGGCCGACCTCTATCGCAGCCTCGAGGAGCACACGCGAAGGGCCCTCGCCGGCAGCAACACCATCACGCCCGACGATCTCGAGGACTTCATCGAGCAGCAGGTCACGACCGAGCAGACGGAGTACATCGCCCAGTTCCTCTTCGTCCTGCGCACCGCCGGCTGCACCGAGCCCGGCCCGCTCGGCCTCTATATCGACAGCCACAACGCCATGATCGACCGGCTGCTGGCCGAGCTCGAGAACGCGCGCGACACCGGCCGGCCAGTGGGCTCGAGGCTCAAGCAGCGGCTCTGGCGGCTGCGCTCGGCCCGCTTCAACGAGCGAATGAAGGCCGGCACGCTGGAGCGCCTGGGCGAAGGCCGCCTCGTCCTGAGCCTGAAGGATCTCGAGCGCTTCATGGCGATGCACATG
Source organism: Geminicoccaceae bacterium (assembly GCA_041397945.1). GTDB lineage: Bacteria > Pseudomonadota > Alphaproteobacteria > Geminicoccales > Geminicoccaceae > SLRI01. The sequence goes on along the minus strand of JAWKVR010000077.1, from coordinate 1,096 downwards.
GATCCGACGCTCTGCCGCGACCGTCTCGACGCGCTGGTCAAGGCCGGTCTGCTGAGCGACGACGTGCGGCCCAATATCCGCCTGATCTGGTCCGATGGTGCGCTCGAAGCCATCGTCGGCCGGCATCTCGACGATTTCTGGCGGCAGCTCAAGGAGACGGCCCTTGCCCCCCCGGTCTAGCGTCATCGTCGCCGCCTGCCTCGCCCTGCTCGCCACAGCGGCCGTGGCCCAGGACATGCGCATCCAGCTCAACCCGGCCCTGGCATCGCTCGCCGAGCAGGACCCGGCGGCCGCCCAGCAGGCCCTCGACGATCTCCTCGCGGTGATCGAGCAGGGCAAGGCGACAAGCGGTGCCCCGCCCAAGACCAGGGGCATGCTCGATCCGACCGAGAAGAGCCTGATCGACGCCAACCCGCTGATCCAGGAAGCCTACCGGATCGACCCCAAGGCCGCGCTCGAGCAGCTTCGCCAGATCGTCGCGGCCGGCGGCGGCGGCTGACCCGACCGGCCAGGCGGGCGGCCAGGCCCGCACCACGACCGGTCGTTCAGTCGCCGAGGTAGAGGCGGCCCTCGGTCAGAAGGACAGCCGAGCCCGCCACCGTCACCGGCTCGACCCGGCCGGCCCGCTTCGTTGCCGTGACGTCGATGGTGCTCGGCCGACCCATTTCCACGCCCTGGACGATCCGCCAGCGGCCATCGAACCCGGCATCCGCCGCCGTTGCCGCGAGGAGCCCGGCGAGCGCCGCCGCCGCGGCACCCGTCGCCGGGTCCTCCGGGATGCCGAAGAAGGGTGCGAACATCCGCGCCCGGATCGAGCCGTCATCGGTCGCCCGGGTGAAGAGGAAGACGCCGTTCTCCAGCCCGGCCGCCGCAAGCGCCTTCGGCCACGTCGCCATGTCGGCGAGCCGTGCCTTGCCGAGTGCTTCGAGCCCGGCGAGCTCGACCATGAGGAAGTCGACGCCATGCCCCGCGCGGCGCGGGGCCAGCCCCGCCAGATCGGTGGAAGCGAGGCCGAGCACCGGAGCCACCAGGGCCGGGTCGAGCGGTGTGCCCGAGCTCGCCTCCCCCGGCACGACGAAGGTGGCGTGCCGCGCCC
>JAWKVR010000076.1:0-8701 GCA_041397945.1 Geminicoccaceae bacterium | reverse complement strand
GCCGGCCCATCAGCGGCTCGCGTGCCACCCCGGAAGGCTCAGAAGGCGCCATCGACGACCTCCATGGCAGCTTTCGTGCCGCCGCCGATATCGACCTTCCCGCCCATGGCCTGCAGGGTCCCGCCGAGGGCGGCGACGGCCGCCACGGCGAGGATCGGCTGGGCGGTCGGGCCCATGTGGCCGATGCGGATGAGCCGGCCCAGGGTCGCGGCCCGGCCGGCGGAGAAGGTGACGCCGTAGCGCTCGCGCGAGGCGGCGAGGAGGGCGGCGCCGTCGATGCCGTCCGGCACCTTGACGGCGGTGGTGGTGGGCGCCGCGATCGCGTCCCGCGCCGGCCAGATGTCGAGGCCGAGCCCCCGGACCCCGGCGCGGCAGGCGGCGGCGGTGAGCGCGTGGCGCTCCCAGACGGCTTCCGGCCCCTCCTCGAGATAGAGATCGAGCGCCCGGTCGAGGCCGTTGATCTCGGCGACCGAGGGCGTGAACGGGAAGGGCTTGTCGGCGCGCCAGGCCTCCTGCCAGTCGAGGATGCTGAGCATCGAGGCCCGTGGCGCCTTCGCGTTCGCCGCCATCTTGGCCCAGCCCCGCTCGCTCACGGCAACCAGGCTGAGGCCGGGCGGGCAGCCCAGGCACTTGTTCGGGCCGGTGACGTAGATCGCTGCATGACAGGCATCCGGCGAGGCCGGCATTCCCCCCCAGGACGAGACGGCATCGACGATGAGATGGGCGCCATGCCGGGCGCAGACCGCCCCGATCTCGTCGACCGGGTTGATGGTGCCCGACGGCGTCTCGTGATGGACGACGGAGACGACCGCGATGTCCGGCCGCTCCCGGAACTTGGCTTCGACAGCCGCGGGGTCGATGACGTCGTCGTACGGCACCTCGATCTCGACGAGATCCTTGCAGTGGCGCTTCGCCCAGAAGCCGAAGCCCTTGCCGTAGACGCCGGAGGCGAGGTTGAGGACGGTATCGTCGGCGGCGATCAGCGATGCGGCCGCGGCCTCCAGCGCCAGCACCGGCTCGCCGTGCAGGATGGTCGGCACGCCCGCCGTGCCCATCGCCCGCTGCGCCTTTCTCGCCACCGCCTCGTAATGGGCGAGGAAGGCCGGGTCGAAATCGTAGAGCACGGTGCGGCCGAGCGCCTGCAGCACCTCGGGATAGGCATCGACCGGGCCTGCGGTCAGCGTCAGGACCGGCCTTCTCGTCGTGGCGTAGCGCATGACCGCCCTCCCCTTCAGCCGTAGAAGTCCGGCGCCTTCCTGTAGGTCTCGAACTGCTCCATGTCGTGGCTGAACATGAGCTCCGCACCGGTCTCCTCGGCGATCTTCCTGAGCTTGCGCATCGAGGCGACGCCGGCCACGGGATCGATGTGGAAGCTCGCCTGGCAGAGCAGCTCGAGGCTCTTCTTCGTGTAGCTGGCGTCGATGGTGAAGAGGATGGGCCTCCTCTTGCCGAGCTCGACCATCAGGCTGCAATTGCCGATGGCGTGGCCGGGCGTGTGGATCAGCCGGACCCCCTTGGCGATCTCCGGATCGCCGTCGACCAGCTCGAACGCCGTGTTCTCGCGCGTCGCGCCAGCGGGGATCTGGTCGGTCATGCCGCGCGCCTCGCACGCCTCGACCGAGAAGGCGAGATCGGAATAGCCCAGCACCTCGAAGGGCTCGGGCGCGCAGGTCTGGGCCAGCTCCTGGCGGTGGCAGATCTTCTTCGCGTGCGGGAAATACTTGTTGCCGCCGCAGTGGTCGAAATGGAAATGCGAGTTGACCACCACGTCGATGTCCTTCGGCTCGAGGCCGAGCCGCTTCAGGGCACCCGGGATCGTCTGCTCCTTGCTCTGGATCGGCTTCTCGAAGGGCAGGACCTTCATGACGTGGTCGTAGTCGTAGCCGGTATCGACCAGGATCCGGCCCTCGGCATGCTCGATCAGGATCGAGTAGACGGGAAAGCGGACCTCGCCGCCCGGCCCCTTGTTCCAGAACACGTGGTAGCCATCGAGGACGAGCGAGCCGCCGTCGAGCAGGTAGACTTTGGTGTCGGTCATGGGTGAGCTCCTCCGCTATCTGGCGCCGCGAACATAAGCCAGGCCGAGGGCCGCCGGCAGGCGGGCCTTGCGGCCGTAGAGGACGAGCACCGCCATCACGGCGGCGAAGGGCAGCATCTGGATGAGGTCGGTCGGCACGTTGAGCCCGGCGACCTGGAGCGCCGTGGTCAGCGACAGGGCACCGCCGAAGACGACCGCGCCGATCAGCACCCAGGCCGGCCGGCCGCGCGCCAGCATGGCGAGCACGATGCCGATGAACCCGGCCCCGCCGGTCATGAAGGGGATGAAGATGCCGGCCGCGACATTGGCCATGAAGGCGCCGCCGAGCCCGGCCATGGCCCCGGTGAAGAGCACGGCGAGAAAGCGCACGGTAGCGACGTCGATGCCGGCGACATCGAGAGCGGCCGGCTTCTCGCCGGCGGCCCGCAAGGTCAGGCCGAGCGCCGTCCGCCGGTAGAGCCAGGCCAGCAGCGGGACGAGGAGGAAGGCCAGGTAGACGAGCGGGTGCCGGTCGAAGAGGGCGGGGCCGATGACCGGCAGCTCCACGAGCCCCGGGATGGGCACGCGCCAGGCGGCGGCGAGGCGGGGATAGGTCGTGCTGAACTGGAAGTGGTGGAGCAGCGCCGTGAGCCCCTCGACGCCGAGCGTCAGGCCGATGCCGATGACGATCTGGTTGAGGCCGAGGCCGACGCAGAGGATCGCCATGAGGAGTGCTACGGCCATGCCGCCGGCGAGCCCGGCCATGAAGCCGAGCGCCACGTTGCCGCTCGCGAAGGCGACGAGGAAGCCGAGATAGGCGCCCATCAGCATCATGCCCTCGATGCCGATATTGAGCACGCCCGCCTTCTCCGACATCTGCTCGCCGAGCCCGGCGAGCAGCAGCGGCACGCCGGCGGCGACCGCCCCGGCGAGGAAGGCGGTGAGGAAGGCCCCGGTGAGCAGCGCTTCCATCAGCCCGCCCGCTGCCGCCGGCGGTGGTCGAGATACTCGGCCAGCGCCAGGAGGATGAGGAGGTTGGCCACGAGGACGAGGGTGAAGTAATGCGGCACCCCGATCCGCCGGGCAGCGCTCTCGCCGCCGATCATCAGCGCCGAGTAGAAGAAGACGAAAAGGATGGCGGCGAAGCCGTTGAAGCGGGCGAGGAAGACGAGCGGGATCACCGCCAGCCCGTAGGCCGGGTTCCAGTCGGCCCGGAGATTGCCGTGCACGCCCAGGATCTCGATGCCCCCGGCGAGCCCGGCCAGCGCCGCCGAGATGGCGAAGACGGCGACGGTCAGGAGCGGCACGTCGAGCCCGGCATGGCGGGCGGCGAGCGGGTTCTCGCCGACGGTCCTGAGCTTCAGGCCGAAGGCTGTGCGGGTCATCACGAGGTGGACGACGACGACCGCCACGAGCCCGAGCACCAGCCCGCCCGAGATGGTCGTGCCGAAGAGCGTCGGCAGCCGGTCGGCCACCGGCAGGGTGCGGGTCTGCGGCACGGTGGTGCCGGGGTCGAGGAAGACCAGCTTGACCAGAAGGTTGGCGAAGGAGACGCCGAGGAAGGTCATCATCAGCGTGGTGATGATCTCGTTGACCTGCTGGTAGGCGCGCAGCAGCGCCGGCAGCAGCGACCACAGGGCACCCACCAGGGCAGCGCCGGCGGCGGCCACGAGGAGCGTCATCCAGGCCGGCAGGGCGGTGATCAGGAAGGGGGCGAGCGCTGCGGCGGTCATCGCACCCAGCAGGAACTGGCCGTCGATGCCGAGATTCCAGATGCCGGCGCGAAACGCCACGATCAGCGCCGCCGCGAGGCAGAGGAGCGGCGCCATGCGGGTCAGGGTCTGCTGCAGCCCGAGCCAGGAGAAGAGCCCGCGCTGGGCGACATAGCCGTAATAGGCGAGCGGATCGACGCCGAGGGCGAGGAGCACGAGGCCGGAAAGGACGAGGGCGGCGAGGATGGGCCCGAGCGTCACCAGCGCCAGGTGGCCGAGCGCCCGGTGCCGCCCCGGCGTCGCCTCCCCGATCTCGCTCGGGCTCGTCTCGAGGCTGAGGCTCATGCCGCCTCGCCGATCATCAGCGCCCCGATCCTGGCCCGGGCACCCTCGTCATTGGCGACGATGCCGGTGAGCCGGCCTGCGGCCATGACGGCGATGCGGTCGGCGACGTCGAGCAGCTCCTCGAGGTCGGTGGAGATCAAAAGCACGGCGATGCCCGCATCGGCGATGGCGGCGATGCGGTTGCGCGAAGCCGTGATGTTCGGCACGTCGAGCCCGTAGGTCGGCTTGTTGAAGACAACGACGCGGGCCTCGCCGGAGAGCTCGCGGGCGAGCAGCACCTTCTGGATGTTGCCGCCGGAGAGCCGGCCGATGGGCGTGGTCTCGGCCGGCGTGCGCACGTCGTAGCGGTCGATCAGCTCGCGCGCGTGCGCCGCTATCCGCCCCGGCCGCTCGATCCCGCCGAGCGAAGGGGCCGCCAGACCAGAAGGAGACGCCCCGATCTCCTTCAGGACCGTGTTGGTGGCGACCGGAAAGCCGCCCACGGCCCCCTCGCCGATCCGGTCGTCGGTGAGGTAGCGCAGCCCGAGGCGGCGGCGCTCGGCGACGCTCGCCCGGGTGATGTCCCGGCCATCGAGGACGACGGCTCCTGCCGCCGCCGTCCGCTGCCCGGCCAGCGCCTCGGCGAGCTGCTTCTGGCCGTTGCCGTCGATCCCGGCGATGCCCAGGATCTCGCCCGGCCGGAGCTCGAAGGAGACGTCGTCCGCCCGGGCGAGCCGCGTTGCCCCTGTGACCGTGAGCCCGCGTACGCTGAGGACCGGGGGCCCCTCCGCCTTGCGGAGCCGGGGCGCGCGGGCCTCGGCGATGCTGCGGTCGCCGAACATGAGGCCCACGACCTCCTCGACGGCCGCCGCCTGGTCCATGGCGGCGAGCCCCTCGGGCGCCAGCTCGCCGACCTTGCGGCCGAGCCTGAGCACGGTGATGCGGTCGCCGAAGCGGCAGGCCTCGTCGAGCTTGTGGGTGATGAAGACGACGGCGAGGCCGCTTTTGACCAGCCGGCGCATGAGCGCACCGAGCTCGTCCGCACCCTCTGGCGTCAGCATCGAGGTCGCCTCGTCGAGGATCAGGACCCGGCTCCGGCGCAGCAGTGCCCGGACGATCTCGATCTGCTGCTGCTCGCCGAGCGAGAGCTCGCCGGTCGTCTGGTCGAGATCGAGTGCTATGCCGAACGCGCTTCGGATCCCGGCGAGACGTTGCTCCAGCTCGGCCCGGTCGGGGCGGCGCCACCAGCTCATGCCGAGGACGAGGTTCTCCAGAACGGTGAGCGTCGGCACCAGCATGACATGCTGGAAGACGGTGCTGATCCCCTGCTGCAGGGCGGCCCTGGGCGAGCCGATGCGGCGTTCCTCACCGGCGACCAGGACGGTCCCGCTGTCGGGCTCGACGAGCCCGGCAAGCATGGCGACGAGCGTCGATTTGCCCGCCCCGTTCTCGCCGAGCAGCGCGTGCACCTCGCCGGGCAGGAGGGCGAGATCGACGCGGTCGACGGCGAGCACGCCCGGAAAGCGCTTGGTGACACCGCGCAGCTCGACCACGGGTGCGGTGGCGGCCTGCGTCATGGCGAGAGGGGCGGACGGTGCGAGCACCGCCCGCCCCGCCCCGTTCCTCGGCTCATTCGGCCACCGAGGTGACCAGCGCGCGCACGCCCTCGGCGTCGAAGACCGGCTCGAGCACCAGCGTGCCATCGACCAGCTGCTGGCGCACCGCCATCACCTGCTCCCAGACATCGGCCGGGATGTTGGGGGTCTGCAGCAGCCGCACGCTGTCGTCGGCGAGGCCGATGGCGTAGCTCTTGGTGCCGAACGTGTCGTTCTCCAGGTCCTGGATCATCGCCGTGTAGACCGGGGTCATGTCCCAGAGCACGGAGGTCAGGAGGTAGCCCTTGTCGATCGAGCTCTTGTCGCCGATCACGTCGATGAACATCACCTTGCCGCCGTCGGTCGCCGGCGTGGTCTCGATCGCCTGCAGCATGCCGAAGCTCGAGCCGTTGCCCTGGCCGAAGATGATGTCGGCACCGGCGGCGATCACCGCGGCGGTGACGCGGTTGCCGCCGGCGGCGTCGGCATAGGCGGCCGGGCCGATCACGGCGTAGACGATCTTGACGTCGGGATTGGTCGCCTGCACGCCCTGCGCGAAGCCCGCCGACTGCGAGTTCCAGGACGGCGGCTCGCCCGAGACGACGATGCCGACCGTGCCGGTGCGGGTCATGGTGGCGGCCATGACGCCGGCGAGATAGGCGCCCTCGTGGCCGGAGAGCGTGTAGTCGGCGACGAGACCGGGAACCAGCGCGTCCGGGCTGTCGACGATGGCGACCGGCACACCGGTCTCCTCGGCGATCTCCGGTGCGGCCGTGTTGTAGCCGCTGGCATGGGCGATCATCAGGCTCGCCCCCTCGGCGGCGAGCTCGCGCAAGGTCGGGCGGATGTCGCCGTAGCCCAGTCCCTCGGCCTTGATCACCTCGACCCCGGCAGCGTTGCCGGCCGCCACGGCGGCGTCGACCCCCTGCTGGTTCCAGCCGAAATCGGTGCCTTCCTCGGGCACCAGGATGGCGATGGCATTGACTTGCACGGCATTCGCCGCGACAGCACCGCCAACCGCCAGGGCGAGCCCGAGAGCCGCCCCCTGCATCAGACGCTTGATCATGTTTCGCTCCTTTCCGTTGCCGTTTTCTTCTTGGTCAGCCTGCCGAAGGGCCGTGGCCCTCTGCCTTCCGGCACTCCTGTGCGCGACACCCGCCGCCGCGGGCGAGCTGGTGCCGCAGGCGTTCAGCGCCCGCAATCTCGCTGCCGAGCCGATCACCTGCACCGCCACCCTGGCGCACTGGTACTCGCTTCAGCTCGGCACGGCCGAGGCGGGCGAGCGGGTCCTGGCCGAGCTCTGGCACGATCCCGCGAGCGGTGCCGTGCTGCTGGCCAACGAGCACGGCGATCTGATGCCGGTCGAGCGACTCTGGTGCGGGCTCGAGGGCCGAAGCTGGCAGACGCGCAGCCCGATCCCGCTCGACCGCACGCCGGGTGGCCATCCTGCCAGCATCGAGCTGGATTGCCGCATGGCGAACGGCCGGCTCGCCTGCACCGACGCGCATCGCTAGTTCTTCCGCCCGACGGCGACCAGGGCGGCGAGGCGCTCGTACTCGGCCTGGACCTCGGGCTCGGCGCTCAGGATCTCGTCGGTGACGATGGCGAAGCGGGCGAACATCTCCTCGCGGCCGGCCTCGTCCAGCTCGAGGATCTCGCCGCCGTTCTCGATCCAGAGCGCGTTGGTGCGCGCCACGTTCTCGACGCCCCAGGGAAAGACCGCCTCCTCGGCGGCGCGGCCGGCCTCGCGAATGGCGGCCTGGACCTCCGGCGTCTGGGCCTGGAACCAGTCCTCGTTGACGACGGTGACCGAGACGATCTCGGCGAACTTCAGGTCGGTCACGTACTTGGCGACGTCGTAATACTTGAAGGCGGTGAGGATCGGCATGCCGGCCAGCATCCCGTCGAGCCCGCCCGACTGGAGCTGCGGCACGATCTCGCTGAGCGCCAGCGGCACCGGGATGGCGCCCAGCGCCTCCATCGGCTTCATCTGCAAGGGCGAGGCGAAGGTGCGGATCTTCAGCCCCTCGAGGTCGGCGAGCGTGGGCGCCGGTGCGCGGGTGAGGATGACGGTCGGGCTGTTGTAGATCGCACCGATGACCCTGAGCCCCGAGCCCAGGAAGAGCGTCTCCATGTGGTCGCGGTACTCGGGGTCGTGGATGGCGGCCCTGACGTCCTCCGGCCCGGGGAAGAGGCCCGGCACGTCATAGGCCTGAAAGCGCGGGTCGACATTGGTCATGAACGAGGTGGGCGTGGTGAAGGCCTCGATCGTGCCGAGCAGCACGCCCTCGACCATGCGCGGAATGGCGCCGAGCTGGCTCGCCGGGTAGATCTCGACATTGACCGCGTCGCCGACGCGCGCGGCCAGCTCCGCCGCGAACACCTTCTGCCATTCGTGCTGCACGTCGTTGATGGTGGCACTCGCGAGCTTCATCGTGCTCTGCGCCCCGGCCGCCAGGGGTGCCGCCACGATAGAGAGCGCCAGGAAGAGGGCTCGAAACGGGTTCCTCGGCATGCGCATGACGTTCACTCCCGGTTGGCGCTCAATTCATGGTCCTGGTCAGCAGAAGCGAGAGCCCGGGCACGGCGGTGATGATCGCGAGTGCTGCGAGCTGGACGGCGAGGAAGGGCACGATGCCCCGCCAGATCTGTGCGGCCGGCACGGCGGTCACCGCCTGGGCCACGAAGATGTTGAGGCCGAAGGGCGGGGTGAACATGCCGATCGCGAGGTTGACGGTCATGACCACGCCGAAATGGATCGGGTCGATACCGAGCCCGGCGGCGATGGGTGCCAGGAGCGGGGCGAGCACGAGGATCGAGGAGGTGGGGTCGAGCACGCAGCCGACGGCGAGCAAAAGGAGGTTGACCAGCACGAGAAAGCCGAGCGGCGAGAGCCCCGCTTCGGTGACGGCCTCGGTCATCGCCTGCGGCACGCCCTGCACGGTGAGCAGCCACGAGATGGCGCTGGCCGCCGCCACCACGATCATGATCTTCGCCGTGAGCACGGCGGCCCGGCCGGCGGCGTCCACGAGCTCGGCCATGCCCAGCGTGCG
>JAWKVR010000075.1:0-8938 GCA_041397945.1 Geminicoccaceae bacterium | reverse complement strand
CCGTGCATCTCGGCCGAGATCGAGCGGGCCATGGCGCGGGTGGCGGGCTCGGTGGGCCAGACAGCGTTGTTGGCATCGGCCACGTGCTCGATGATGGCGAGTGATTCCCATACGCCGAGCTCGTCCTCGATCAGCACGGGCACCCGGCCGGCCGGGGAGCGGGCCAGGATGCGGGCTTTGGTGTCGGGCTGGTCGAGGGCGATCCGCTCCTCGGTGAAGGGCAGGCCGAGCTGGCGAAGCAGGAGCCAGGGGCGGAGCGACCAGGAGGAGTAGTTCCTGTTGCCGATGACGAGCAGCCTCTCGGGCATGGCGGACGGTCCCGGTTGTTGGACGGCCATCGAGCCCAGCGATGCCGGGTTTGGCAAACGCTCTTTCGTTATCGGGCGCAACAGCGATGCTTATCGCCCCGGACTTCTCACGAGCGGCCCACGCGTTCGTTACGAGACGCGATTTGCCGTTCCCGCATTCGGCCGCCTAGGTTCCGGCATCGGACCAGCAGCGAAGGGGGATGTGATCATGTTCCGCAGGAGTGCGCTCGCCACGGTCGTCCTTCTGGCCAGCGCCAGCATGGCCATGGCCGGGCCCCAATACGTGGACGAGACCGGCTATGCGTTGAGCGGCTACGATCCCGTCGCCTACTTCACGCTGGAGCAGCCGCCGCTCGGCGAGGCCCAGCCGCATGCCGTGCCCGGGCGCGCCGACATCACGGCCGACTGGAACGGTGCTACCTGGGCCTTTGCCACGGCCGAGAACCGGGACAAGTTCCTTGCCGACCCCGAAGCCTACGCGCCGGCCTATGACGGGCACTGCGCCTATGGCGTGGCGAAAGGTGGCAAGGTGCCGGCCAATCCGAACCTCTGGCGCATCGTCGAGGGCCAGCTCTACGTAAACATCACGCCCACGGTGCAGGGCTTCTGGACGGCCGATGTGGACGGCAACATCGAGGCCGCCGAAACCAACTGGCCAGGGATCGAGGGCGATGCCGCCTCGGGCAAGTCCTGGACCAGCATGGACGACACCGCCGGCACCTACGAGACGCTCGCCCCGATCGGCGGGTGATCGGGAACGCCAAGGAGTATTGCAGATGAACGACAGCACCAGGACTTCAACCGCCATGCTGGCCGGCGCCCTCGCGGCGGCAATCGCCGGGGCGGGCGGCTTCGCCAGCCCGGCGCACGCGGCGAACGAGAAGTGTTACGGCATTTCGCTGGCCGGGCAGAACGACTGCGCCGCCGGTCCGGGCACGACCTGTGCCGGAACGTCGACGGTCGACTACCAGGGCAATGCCTGGAAGCTGGTGCCGGAGGGCACCTGCCAGCTCTACGGCACGTCGACGGAAGAGGCCAAGTACGAGCTGCCGGGCGACCGCGAGGGTTCTCTCGAGCCGCTGGCCCGCGACGTTCCGGCCTGAACGGGATCGGACCTGCAGCGGGCGCGGTGCTTCGGCACCGCCCCGCTCGGGTCCATGTGCTGTGATGATTGCCGCAACCATTCCAAGGGCTTCCGGCCTCGGCCTGAAGTCCCGACATTGTGCCGAGATCCTGGCGAGCCGGCCCCGGGTCGGCTGGTTCGAGGTGCATCCCGAGAACTACATGGGCGCCGGTGGACCGCCGCATCGCCGGCTCGCTGCCATCCGCCGGGACTATCCTGTCGCTGCACGGTGTCGGCCTCTCGATCGGCGGCGAGGGCCGCTGGACGCGGCGCATCTGGCGTGTCTTCGACGCTGGTGGAGCGCTACGAGCCGGGGCTGGTCTCCGAGCATCTGGCCTGGTCGTCGCACGAGGGCGCCCATTTCAACGACCTCCTGCCCTGCCCTACACGGATGGAACGCTGGCACGGGTGGTCGAGCATGTCGACCGTCTGCAGGGAAGGGCTCGGCCGACCGATTCTCCTCGAGAACCCGTCCTCCCATCTCACCTTCGAGGAGAGCACGCTGGCGGAGCCTGCATTTCTCGGCGAGATCGCCCGGCGGAGCGGCTGCGGCCTCCTGCTCGACCTCAACAATGTCTTTGTTTCATCGCAGAATCTGGGGTTTACACCCGAATCCTACATCGATCCTTCCTCGACGAGGTCGGCGAGATCCATCTGGGCGGGCATGCCACAGAGCCGGATGGGCTGCTCGTCGACGCCCATGACCGGCCGTGGCGGATCCGGTCTGGGCGCTTCTGGCGCTCGTGCTGCAACGGACCGGCGTTTTGCCGGTGCTGGTCGAATGGGACAACGACGTGCCGGCGTGGCCGGTGCTGCACCGGAGGCGGTGCTGGCCCAGCGACTCCTCGACAATTGTCGTCATGCCCGCGCAGGCTGAGCTGGCCGGCGCACTCCTCGCCGCCGACCGGCCGGCGCCGGCGGGTCTGCTTCCGGCCGGACGGTTCGCTGTCCATCGCAACAACGTGGTGGCCGGCCTGGTCGAGGCGCTCGGTGCCGCCTATCCGGCGGTGAGGAGCCTCGTCGGCGAGAGGTTCTTCAGGGCGGCCGCCACCGATTTCGTGCGGCGGGAGCCGCCGCGCTCGCCTGTGCTGATCGACTACGGCGGCGGCTTTGCGGGCTTTCTGGGGAGTTTCCGACCGGCGGCAGGGCTTCCTTACCTGGCACCCGTGGCACGGCTCGAGCGGGCCTGGCTTTTGGCCTATCACGCAGCCGAGGCGGCGCCCCTGCCGATCGCGGCGCTGGCACAGATGCCGGAGGCGGTGCTCGGGCGTTGCCGGCTCGTGCCGCACCCGAGCCTGCGGCTCGTCGTCTCGTCCTTTCCGGTCGTCGCCCTCTGGGCCGCCAACACCGGTCGCGGGCCGCACGAGGCGGTCGATCTCGACCGGGCCGAGACGGCGCTGGTGGTGCGGCCCGAGGAGCTTGTCGTGGTGGAGTCGCTGACACCGGGCATGGCGGCGTTCGTTGCGACCCTGGCCGATGACCAGCCGCTCGGAGCGGCCGCCGAGGCGGCGATGCGGGCCGATTCCGGGTTCGAGCTCGGGCCGGCACTCGGCCGGCTCTTTGCCCTGGGTGCCGTCGTCGGGCTGCGCCAATCCTCTTTTGAAGGAGACTCTCGATGATCGACGAGGTGGTCGAGCTGCACCAGCGCTTCTTCCGCGGCCTGGAGCGGCTGCTCGATGGTTGGTTCCTCGGGCTTTTCGCCCGCTTCGTCTTCGCCGGGGTGCTCCTGGTCTATTTCCTGAGCTCGGCCATGACCAAGATCGGGGCAGGTTTCTTCGGCTTCTTGCAGCTTACACCGGGCGCCTACATCCAGATCGTGCCGGGGGCGATGGAGGCGGCGGGCTACGATCCGTCGGCCGTGGCCTTCTGGCCATACGGGCTCATCGTCCATCTCGGCACCTATGCGGAGTTCGTCCTGCCGGTGCTGGTCGTGCTCGGCCTCTTCACCCGGCTCGCAGCACTCGGCATGATCGGCTTCGTCGTTGTCCAGAGCTATGTGGACATTGCCTTCCACGGCGCCGACGAGGCGACCATCGGCGCCCTCTTCGACCGTGTCTCGGGCTCGGTGATCGTCGACCAGCGCACGCTCTGGTTGATGCCGCTGGTCTATCTCATGGTGAAGGGGGCCGGGGTCCTGTCGCTCGACGGGCTGCTGGCGCGGTTCTTCGATGAGCCTTTGCTCGGGGAGCCTTATGCCGAGTGGGGCTGAGCGCGGCGGTCAATAGGGCAGGCGCTCGCCATCATAGGCGAAGATGCCGCCCGAGTCCTCCGGTGTGAGCGCGTCGAGCGTGGCGAGGAGGCGGCTCGCGGCATGCTCGGGCGTGAAGAGCCGGCCCGCGGGAACGCCGCCCTGGAAAGGGGCGGAGAGGTCGCTGGCAACCGTGCCGGGATGCAGGCCGACGATGATGCTCTGGTCGTTGCGGCGGGCCTGCTCGATGGCGAAGTTCCTGATCAGCATGTTGAGGGCGGCCTTGGACGCCCGGTAGCTGTGCCAGCCGCCGAGTGCGTTGTCGCCGATCGAGCCCACGCGGGCGGAGAGGGCGGCCAGGATGCAGCGTCCCTCGCGCGGCAGCAGCGGCAGGAAATGCTTGGCGACGAGCGCCGGGCCGATGGTGTTGAGCGCCAGGACCCGGGCCATGGCGGCGGGGTCGAGCTGGCGATAGGATTTCTCCGGGCTGATGCCCTGGCCGTGCAGGATGCCGGTGGCGACGACGACGAGGTCGAGGCCGCCGAGCCGGTCGTTCGCGCTGGCGGCCGCCGCCTCGATGCTCGCCTCGTCCTCGAGGTCGAGGCGAAGCGCCTGGATGCGCTCGTCCTCAGGCACCGCACCTTGCCGCGAGGTGGCGAGGACAGCCCGCACCGCGGGGTCGGCCACGAGGTTCTCGGTGAAGGCGCGGCCGATGCCGCCGGAGGCGCCGATCACGGCGGCGCGGATTGGCTCGTGGAAGCTCAGTAGACCCGGGAATGCCTTTCGGAGGTTCTCTCCTCGATACGTCCGAAAGGGCCGAATGGTTCGCCCAGCTGCCTCGAGCAAAGGTGGCGTGGCCTTCAGGTACGCGGCGATGGCTTCGCGGTCGCTGGCCGGCAGTTTGGCGAGATTGGCCTGGACCTCGGCCATGGTGCTGCCGAGCGTATCGTAGTCGGGCTTGAAGCCGCTCTCGAGGGCGTAGGCGATATCGCCGGTCGACCAGTCGGCGAGGCCGTCAGGACCGCTGGTGATGTTGGGAATGCGGCCCTTGCCGTCCGGGGCGGGCGCACCGGCGAGCCAGTGCTTCAGCTCGAGCCCGCCGGTGACGTCGCGGGGTGTGTGGCATTCGCCGCAATGGCCTGGACCTTCGGTTAGATAGCGGCCGCGTTCGAGCTCGGGGTCGGCGCCGACGTCGACGACTGGGGCCGGGTCGAGGTTGAGCAGCTTCCACAAGCCGAGGCCGCGACGGAAATTGTAGGGAAAGGCGAGCTCGTGATCAGGAACGATGCTCGGTTCGGCCGGCAGCGTGTCGAGCCAGGCCTTGAGGTCCATCACGTCGGTGACCGTCATCCGGGCGTAGGAGGTGTAGGGAAAGGCCGGATAGTAGTGTCGGCCTGCGGGCGAAGTGCCGTAGCGCATGGCGGTGACGAACTCCGCCATGGTCCAGCCGCCGATGCCGCTATCGGGGTCGGGGGTGATGTTCGGCACGTTGAAGCGGCCGAAAGGTGTCTCGAGGGCGACGCCGCCGACCAGGAGGAGGCGGGCCTCACCCTTGGCCCCCGGGGCGGCGTGGCAGGAGGTGCAGCCGCCGGCCCAGAAGAGGAGCTCGCCATTGGCGAGGTCGGGCTCGTGGGCCGGCAGGTCGAGCGGATCGTAGCGCTCGGGTATCGTGAGATACCAGAAGCTGCCGCCGGCCGCGACGACCAGCGCCGCGGCGGCGGCAAGGAAACGGCCAAAGGCCATCAGCTGCTGGGCGTGCGGTAGGTCTCGTGGCAGGACTGGCAGTTCTCGCCGATCGGGGCGAAGGCGGCCTTGAACGCGTCGAGGTCGGCTGGCTTGGCGGCGACGGCGGCGGTCGCCGCCTCGGCGAACTTCTCGTTGGCGGCGATGAAGCCCGCACGGTCGGTCCAGATGGTGTCCTTGGCGCGGGTGTCATGGCCGGCCTGGCTGCCCTCGGGAAAAAACTCACGATAGCTCAGGGAGGCGGCGGCGAAGGTGGCGAGCGCCAGGTTGGCGACGTCCTGATTAAAGGGCAGGTTGCCCTTGATCATCTCACCCGAAACCTTGCCGGCGGCGCCCATCGATTTCATGATCGTCTGGCGAGTCTCGATAGGGTCGGCGCTGGCGAAGCCGGCGATGGCGGTGATGCCGAGCGCCGCGATGGCGGCGATAAGCCTGGGCGACATGTCGTATCCCTCCCGTATGCCTGAAGACGAAAATACATTGGCCGACAGGGGATGGCGAGACAATCAGGTCACGCACAGTTGATCAGCCGCGACCCTCGCGCCACCAGGCGGCGGCTGCGGCGGCGAGCAGCACGAGGGCGGCGAGCCAGGCGGGGACCAGCGGTGTCTGGCGCAGGCTGAGCACGGCGTAGGCGCGGTTGCGCTCGAAGCCGATCCAGCCCGCACCACTGGCGCGCCGCTCGGCTTCGACCCGGCGGATGTCGGGCTGGCCCCGTTCCTCGAGCCAGTGCACGGCCCCGCCAGTGGCGGCGGCGAAGGGGGCGAGGACCTCCTCGGTCGCGGTCATGTCGGCGAGTTCGACCGGGGCGATCGGGCGGGGTGTGGCGAAGGCCAGGAGCTTGCCGTCGCCGACCCGGTAGAGCCCGTCCTCGTCGGCCTCGACCGTGGCCGTGGCGAGGCCCTCCGAGGTCGGCTCGAGCAGCACGGTGGTGGTGGCGCCGGAGGGGGCGGTGACCTCGACCTCGACCGGCTCGGCGTGCAGCGACTGGCGCTCGATCAGGAGGCCGTCGCCGACCGCCCGGGCGCGCAGCGCCTCCTCCTCGAGCTCCGGCTCGCGCATCAGCCAGTGAACGAGGCGGCGGAGCAGGGTGGCCTGCGGGCCGCCGCCGTCGAAGCCGCGTGCCCAGAGCCAGGCATGGTCGGAGAGGAGCTGCGCCACGCGGCCCTGGCCGACCCGCTCGAGCACCAGGAGCGGACGGTCGGCGACGCCGGTCATCAGCACCTGGGCGTCGTCCGTCTCGACGTCGATCTGACGAAACCAGCGGCCCCATTCCTCGGTGTCGTTCTGGGCATCGAGGCCGGAGGTCACCGGATGGAGGCCGCCGAGCTCGGTCACTTCCGGGCGGAAGGCGCGCTCGTAGACCTCGCCCGACGGGCGGCCCGGCAGGACGCGCGACAGGGGTGTCCGGTAGAGGCTTTGCGGGTCGGCGAACTCGGGACCGGCGGCATCGAGCAGGGCGCCGCCCTCCTCGACATAGCGGGCGACGTTGTCGAGATAGACGAGCGGCAGCAGGCCGCGCCTCGAATAGCGGTCGAAGATGATGAGGTCGAACTCGCCGAGCTTGACCTCGAAGAGCTCGCGGGACGGGAAGGCGATCAGGCCAGCTTCGCGGATCGGCGTGCCGTCCTGCTTCTCGGGCGGGCGCAGGATGGTGAAGTGGACGAGGTCGACAGCCGGATCGGACTTGAGCAGGTTGCGCCAGACGCGCAGGCCTGGATAAGGCTGGCCGGAGACCAGGAGCACACGCAGCCGATCGCGGATGCCGTTGACGGTGATCGCCTGGCGGTTGTTGAGGGCGGTGAGCTCGCCGTCGGCGACGGGTATCTGGAACTCGAAGACCGTGGCCCCGGCATTCTCGAGCTGCAGGTCGAGGAGACCGGCTCGCCTGGCGGCACCACGAGCTCGGTGAAGGGCTCGCCATTGCGCTCGACGGTGAGCGGCAAAGGCTCGGCCGAGGCGGCGGCCTCCGGGGTCGTGGCGATGCGCAGCGTGACCGGCACGGGCTCGCCGACCACGCCGAAGGTCGGCGCCTGCTCCACCACGATCCGCCGGTCGAACTCGTCCGGCCGGCCGGTCAGGAGCACGTGGAAGGGGGCGTCGACGCCCCAGTCCGGGGTGGGCGGGGCGTCGTGGACGCGACCGTCGGTGACGACCGCGATGCCGGCGAGGCGCTGCTGGTCGACCTCGCCCAGACGCTCGCGCAGCGTGGCGAAGAGGTCGGTGCCGCGCCGGCCGCTGCCTTCGAGCGTAACGCGCCTGAGGTCGATGCCGGGCAGTGCTGCGAGCCGCTCGGCCAGGCCGTCCGCCGCCTCGCTCGTCGCTTCCGGGCGGTTCGCGATGCGCTGGCTCGGGCTCCGGTCCTCGACCAGCATGACGATGTCGTCGAGCGCCTGGCGTTCCTCGCGCTGCAGCTCCGGCCCGGCGAGGGCCAGCAGGAGAAAGGCGGCGAGGAGGCCGCGCCAGAGCGTGCCGCGAGCCCGCCGCCAGAGGCCGAAGGCGAAGAGCAGCAGCGCGACAATGGCGAGGGTCGCCCAGAGCCAGAGCGGGATCAAAGGCTGGAGGACGAGGCTGGCGGCGGTCACTGGCCGAGCCTTTCGAGCAGCGCCGGAATGTGCACCTGGTCCGTCTTGTAGTTGCCCGTCAGCGCGTACATCACGATGTTGACGCCGAAGCGCCTGGCCATCTCGCGCTGGCGCTCGCCGCCCGGCACGACGGGATAGAGGGTGCGCCCGTACTCGTCCTCGGCCCAGGCGCCGGCCCAGTCATGGGCGCCGATCACCACGCTCGACACACCGTCGTTGACGCTTTGCGGCATGCGGTCGACCCAGACCGGCCGACCGGCGAAGCGACCGGGCAGGTCCTGCATGAGGTAGAACGAGCGGGTCAGCACGTGATCGTCGGGGATCGGCTCCAAAGGCGGCAGATCGAGGTCGCGGAGCAGCTCGGCCAGGCGCTGCTCTCCCGGGCCGACGATGTTCTGGCCGGGCAGGAGGCGGGCGGCGTCGCCGGTGTCGAAGAGGACCATGCCGCCCTGGCGAAGATAGTCCTCGATGCGGTCGATGGCTGCGGTGTCCAGGGCGGGATGCTCGGGTGGCACCGGCCAGTAGAGGAGCGGGAAGACGGCGAGCTCGTCGACGGCAGGATCGACCGCCACGGGGTCGCCGGTCTCGATCGAGGTCCGCTGTTCCAGCACGCGGCCGAGGCCGAAGAGCCCGGCGCGGCTGCGCTCGTCGAGGTCGGCGATGCCAGTCTCGACATAGCCGAGCCGGGTGATGGCGGCGAGCTCGGCGATGCGTGCCTCGTCGATCGATTCCTGGGCATTCGCCAGCCCGGGGAGCAGGCAGATGGCCAGGAGTGCGGCGGCACTCGCCGCCGGCCGCAGCCGCGGCAGGAGGCCGCGCAGCGCGAAGGAGAGGGCGAGGTCGACGAGGGCGAGGATGGTCGCGAGCGTCAGGAGCGGCGGCAGGAGATCGCGCTCGGTGCCTTGGGCATAGGGCAGGGCACCCTCGCCGAGGGTGGCGACGTCGAGGCTCTCCAGCCGGTCGAGGGAGTCCTGCAGGTTGCGGGCGACGC
>JAWKVR010000074.1:0-9059 GCA_041397945.1 Geminicoccaceae bacterium | reverse complement strand
ATGCCGGCGATGAACAGGCGGGCGACGGATTGCTGCGCCGTGACGCCGTAGACGATCATGACGATCGAGGGCGGGATCAGGAGGCCGAGCGTGCCGGAGCCGGCCAGCGTGCCGATCATCATCCGCTCGTCATAGCCGCGTTTCGCCAGCTCCGGCAGGCTCATGCGGCCGATGGTGGCGGCGGTGACGGCGGACGAGCCAGAGACCGCCGCCATGATGCCACAGCTCAGGATGTTGACGTGCAGGAGCCGGCCCGGCAGCCGGCCGACCCAGGGCGAGACGCCGGCGAACATGTCCCGCGAGAGGCGCGAGCGGGTGAGGATCTCGCCCATCCAGACGAAGAGCGGCAAGGCCGTGAGCGCCCAGCTCCAGCTCGCGTCCCACATGGCCGAGGCGAGCAGCGAGCCCGCCGGAGCCGCGGTGAAGAAGGCGAGGCCGACCACGCCGGCAGCGAGGAGCGAGATCGCCACCCAGATCCCGCTCGCGAGCAGCAGCAGGATGATGGCGAGCAGGACCAGGGAGGTGACGATCACGGGTTGGTGCCGAGGCGACGGTCAGTCATCGAGCGCCGTGTCCTCGCCCGAGGCATAGGCCGGCTCACGCCCACGGACGATGCCGACCGCCTCGTCGACGAGGGCCAGGGTGAGCAGGAGCAGGCCGAACGCCATGGCCGCCTGCGGGATCCAGAAGGGGATGGCGAGCAGGCCCGGGCTGATGTCGCCGAAGCGCCAGGACTGGGCGACGAGGTCCAAGGCCCACCAGGCGAGGAAGCCGACGAAGCCGGCCGCGGCGAGGCAGCACCAGGCCTCGAGGATACGCCGGCCGCCGCCGGTCAGGCGCTCGACCAGCAGGGTGACGCGGACATGGGTGCCGCGCTTGAAGGTGTGGGCGAGGGCGAAGAACGAGGAGGCGGCCATGAAGAAGCCGGCGATCTCGGTGGAATCGACGACGTAGCCGAGGCTGCGGCCGGCGACCTGGACGATGATGGCGACGGCGATCAAGGCCAGCAGCACCGCGGCCGCCGCACCGCTCCAGAGGTAGAGCGCATCGAGGGTGCGGCGGATCATCGGCGCCGGCCCCGCAGGTGCTGGCGGAAGGAGAGGGGCGGCGTCAGCGGCCGACGGAGGCGAGGTAGGCGTCGAGCACGGCCACCTGATCGGGATTGGCCTCGCCCCGCCATTCCTCGACCATGGTGAGGCCGATCTCGCGCATCTTGTCCATCACGTCCTCAGGCGCCTCGGTGACGGTCATGCCGTGGTCGATGAGCACCTGCTCCCTCTCCCGGCTCGCCTCCTTGCTCAGCTCGAAGCCGCGCTCGGAGGCCTTCTTCCCGGCTGCCAGCACGGCCTGCTGCTGGTCCTCCGTGAGGGCATCGAAAGCGTCGCCATTGACGATGATGGCGTTCTTGGTGTGCAGGCTGCCGGTGTAGGTGAAGTGGTCGACATAGTCCCAGGCCTGCACGTCGGTGCCGGTCTGGGCACTGGTCCAGAGCGCCTCGATCAACCCGGTCGAGAAGGCCTGCGGCACCTCGGCGAAGGGCAGGATGGTGGCGTTCATGTCGAGCATCTCGCCCATCTGCTGGGTCTGCGGCGAGTAGATGCGCAGCGACTGACCCTTGAGGTCGGCGAGCGAGGTGACCGGCTCGGCGGTGTAGAAGCCCTGTCCCGGCCACGAGACATAGGTGATGATGCGCATGCCGTTCTCTTCGAACAGCTTCGAGAGGTAGACGTCCTGCGCCTCCATCAGCTTCCAGGCCTCGTCATAGGAGGTGACGAGATTGGGGATGCTGTCGAGGCCGTACATGATGTCCTCGTTGCCGTAGACCGAGAGGCGGATCTCGCCGGCCTGGACCTGGCCCGACTGGACCGCGCGCTTGATGGCGTCGTGCTTGATGAGCGAATCGTTGGAGCGCAGGTCGATGACCAGCTCGCCGCCCGTGGCCTCCTTCACGTCCTCGATGAACAGCCGGATGTTCTTCGTGAAGAAGCTGTCCTCGATAGCCCGACGCCATGATCCAGCTGGTCTCGGCCAGCGCCGGCGTCGCGAATGCCATCAGCGCCGCCGCCGCGATCGTCGTCGTGCTCCTGCTCATCGGTTTCCTCCCGTTGCCTGTGGCGTTCACGATGTCGGTCGGGCTCCCGCCTGTCAATTCCGCGGCTCGTAGTCGGCCCGCTGCGCCGCCTCGATATAGTCGTGCGCCAGATCGGCCTCGATCGAGGCCGGGGCGCGTTCCCGCGGGTCGCCGTGACCGCCGCCGCCGGGCATGCCGAGCACGAGACGGCGGCCGACGGGGACGCTCTGGCGGCCCTTGGGCGCCAGCTTCGTGCCGTCGTCGAGGCCGACGGTGCCGGCGCGACCGGGCCTGCCGCCCTTGCGGCCACGGGCCGGGTGGTTGGTGCGGTCGAACATGGCGTTGAAGGCGATCTCGTAGCCGTTGGCCGCGGCGATCTCGATCACCTGCTCGAGGCCGCCCTGGTGGCGGCCGGCACCGCCCGAGCCGTCGCGCAGCTCCTTGCGCCAGACGACGAGCGGGCCGACCTGCTCGGTCGCCTCGGCCGGCATGGTCATGACGCCGGAGGGAAAGGCCGTGGCGTTGAGGCCGTCGAGGGTCGGCCTCGCCCCGGTGCCGCCGCTGTTGAAGAGCAGCATTTCCGCTGGCCTGCCGGTCGTGTTCGACGGCAGCGGGCGGACGGAGAACTGGATGTTCCACAAGGCGCCCGAACCCTCGGCCGGCACCCGGTCCGGCAGGGCACCGGCCAGCGCACCCATGACGAGGTCCGGAACGAAGTGGCCGAGCACGTGACGGACGGAGACCGGGGCCGGCGGCTCGGCATTGAGGATGCAGCCCGGTGGTGCGGAGATCTCGAAGGGGGCGAGCGAGGCGGCGTTGTTGGGGATCTCGGGGGCGACGACACATTTCAGGCCGTAGCAGGCATAGGCCTTGCAATAGACCAGGGCACGTTGATGCCCCAGCGGCTGACCTCCGACGTGCCGGTGAAGTCGGCCTTGATGCGGTCCTCCTCGATCTCGAGGGTGACGGCGAGGTGCACGGGCTCGTCGTAGCCGTCGAGCGTCATGGCATTGGTGTGGCGGCCCCTCGGCAGCTCGGCGATCAGCGCCCGGTGGCCCGGTCGCTGCGTTCGAGGATGAAGCTGCCGATGCCGTCGAGATCGTCGAAGCCGAACTCGTCCATCATGGCGAAGAGGCGCTTCATGCCGGTCTCGTTGCAGGCGGCGAGCGCGTAGAGATCGCCCACCACCTTGTCCGCCTCGCGGACATTGGCGCGGACGATCAGGATCAGGTCGCGATTGACCGCACCTTCACGGAACAGCTTCATGATCGGGATGAAGAGGCCCTCTTCGTGGACGTCGCGGCCGTCCGGGCCGAAGCCGCGGCCGCCGACATCGACGACATGGGCGGTGCAGGCGAAGTAGCCGATGAGCGCACGTTTACGGAAGACGGGGGTGACGACGGTGACGTCGTGCAGGTGCCCGGTGCCCTTCCAGGGATCGTTGGTGATGTAGACGTCGTTCTCGAGGATGTTGCCCGGGCCGATGTCGGTGATGAAATGCCCGACCGATTCGGCCATCGCATTGACGTGGCCGGGGGTGCCCGTCACCGCCTGGGCGAGCATCCGGCCGGCCACGTCGAAGACGCCGGCGGAAAGGTCGCCGGCCTCGCGCACGCTGGTCGAGAAGGCGGTGCGGACCAGGGTCAGCGCCTGCTCCTCGACCACCGAGATCAGGCGGTTCCACATGACCTGCATGTGGATGTCGTCGAGGCCCTTGGCCATCAGCCTTCTCCCTTGCGGCGGAGGACGAGGAGGCAGCCGTCGGCCTGGACCACGGCCAAGGAGCCGGTCGTGAGAATGGTCGCCGTCTCGTCCTCGACCACGACCGCCGGGCCGGCGAGCTCGGCACCGGCCTCCAATGCGTCGCGGGCGAAGACGGCGGCATCGACGAAGCGGCCCTCGCCGGGCTCGAAGAGCCGCCGCGAGCCGCGCGGCCGGGCGGGACGGCCCTCCCTGGCCAGCTCGAGCGTCGGGGTGGGCGGCAGGCGGGTGGCCACCTTCAGGGCGAAGCTCACGATCTCGATCATTGCCCCCTCGACCGGGCGGCCGAAGAAGCGGGTATAGGCTTCGGCGAAGGCCCGGGCGACCTTCCGCTCGTCGCCGGCGGCGTAGCCGCCAGGCTCGATCGCGACGGGAATCTCCCAGCCCTGGCCGGCATAGCGCATGTAGGCGGTGCATTCCGTGAGCTGCTCCGCATCGCCGCCGCCCTGGGCGACGAAGGCGGCGGCCTCGGCGCGCATCGCGTCGAGCAGCGCGTTCACCGCATCGGCGTCGAAATCGTGCAAGGGGGTCAGCCGGCTGCGCACCGATTCGTAGCCGAAAGGGGCGCGCAGGAAGCCGATGGCCGAGCCGACGCCGGCGCCGGGCGGCACCAGGAAGCGGTCGATGCCCATCTTCTCGCACAGGCGTGCGGCGTGCAGCGGGCCGGCGCCGCCGAAGCAGATCATGGTAAAGTCGGCGAGCTCCTTGCCGTTCTCGACGGCATGCACGCGGCCGGCATTGGCCATGTTCTCGTCGACCATCTCGGCGATGCCGTAGGAAGCGGCCTCGCCGTCGAGACCGAGCGGGGCGCCGACGGCACGCTCGACGGCACCGTTCGCGGCGGCGCTATCCAGCGTCATGCTGCCGCCGGCGAAATCGTGCGGGTCGATGCGGCCGAGGAGCAGGTCGGCGTCGGTGACGGTGGGCTCGCTGCCGCCCCGACCGTAGCAGGCGGGGCCGGGCTCGGAGCCGGCGCTCCTGGGGCCCACGCGGATGCGGCCCATCAGGTCGACCGAGGCGATCGAGCCGCCGCCGGCACCGATCTCGACCATCTCGACCACCGGGATCGAGATCGGCATGCCGCTGCCTTTCTTGAAGCGCCATGTACGGGCAACCTCGAAGGTCCGCGCGGTCTTCGGCGTCTGCTGCTCGATCAGGCAGATCTTCGCCGTGGTGCCGCCCATGTCGTAGGAGAGCACCCGGTCCAGGCCATAGCGCCGGGCGATGTCGGCGGCGAAGACCGCACCGCCGGCGGGACCCGATTCGACCAGGCGGACGGGAAACTCGGCGGCGCTCTCGACGCCGATGATGCCGCCGCCGGAATGCATCAAAAAGAGCGGGCAGCCGACGCCGATGGCGCCGAGCTCGTCGACCAGCCGCCTGAGGTAGGACTTGATCAGCGGCTTGACGTAGGCGTTGGCGCAGACCGTGTTGAAGCGCTCGTACTCGCGCATCTGCGGCGAAACCTCGCTCGAGATCGAGATCTCCAGACCCGGCAGCCGCTTCGCCAGTGCCTCGCGCATCCGCTGCTCGTGCGCGTCGTTCATGTAGGAATGGATGAAGCCGATGGCGACGCTCGCGTAGCCACGCTCCTCGATGGTGGCGCAAAGGGCTTCGATCTCGCTCTGCTCCGGTGCCACCAGCACGCGGCCCTGCGCGTCGATCCGCTCGGCCAGCGTCAGCCGGTCGATCCGTGGCACGAGCGCCGGCGGGAGCTGGATGTTCAAATCGTACTGCTCGAAGCGGCTCTCGGTCCGCATCTCCAGGACGTCGCGAAAGCCGCGCGTGGTGACGAAGCCGGCCCTGGCCCCGCGCCGCTCGATCAGCGCGTTGGTCGCGAGCGTCGTGCCGTGGATCAGAAGCGCCAGCTCACCCGGCGCCACACCCGCTGTCCGGGCGGCGGCCTGCAGGCCCTGGAGGACGCCGCGCTCGGGCCGCTCTCGGTCCGTGAGCACCTTGGCGCTGTGAACGACGCCGTTCGCCTCGATGGCGATGTCGGTGAAGGTGCCGCCGATGTCGATGCCGGCACGCGCACGCGCCGCTGCTGCCGTCGTTTCCACCAAGCCCTGCTTCCGATCGAGGTCATTGCCCGAGGGCGGGCGAGATAGAACCGACACCGCCCACCACGCTCTCCGACGATATAGAATAGGATCGGCGGCGTCGACACGGGGAAGGCTCCTCATCAGCCGGAGCGCAGCCGCGGCAACTTCCCATCATGCCGCCGGGAAGCTACGAATCGCGCATGTTGCGGATCACACGCGAGGACATCGACGACGCCGTCGGCGACGTATTCGCCGATCGCGGCGAGGCGTATTTCGCCCGCGGCAAGGTTGCAGGGCCTGCGGTACGAAGAGGGTATCGGACGGCTCACCGGCCGGGTGCAGGGCTCGACGCGGACGCCCTATCGCGTGGACATCCACCTCGAGCCGCGGGGCCAAGGCGGCCTGGAGGTCGAGGGGGTATGCAGTTGCCCGGTCGGGATCAACTGCAAGCATGTGGCAGCACTGCTGTTCGCCGCACAGGCCCGATTGCCGGAACAGAGGGCGGTCGAGGTGGTGGCCGCGCCGTCGGCTGGCGCTCCCCGGCCCGAGGAGAGGCCCGACCCCCGGCCGGAGGACGGGCTCGACGAGCCCGCTCGCCGCTGGCTGGCGGCGCTGCGGGCGGCGCAGGCGGACGACGCGAACAGCTTTGCGGACAGCGTCCAGAACCGGGTGATCTACGTCCTCCGGGTCGAGCCGGGGCGGACCTGGATCGAGCCGGTCAAGGTGCGGCTGACCAAGGCTGGCGGCTATGCCATCGAGCGGCGCGACTACGCCTATCAACTGTACAGCAGCGCGCCCCGGCCGAAATTCATCACGCCCGCCGATCACAACACTCCTGCAGCGCATCCACGGCCTCTTCGCCTACGACCGAAGTGGCCTGGAGCAGCGTCTCGAGAGCGGTGCCCTGACGGCGCGGCAGATCACCGGCCTGATCCTGGACATCCTCGCCACCGGTCGCTGCTGCTGGGCCGGCCCCGATCCCGCGAGGCTGCTGGCCCCGGGCGCGCCGCGGCCCGGGACCGCGCGATGGACCGCCGACGAACGGGGCGACCAGAGCCTCTGCTTCGTCGCGGATGACGGCGGGCCCGCGTTCGATGGCGTGATCCCGATCGATCCGCCCTGGTACGTCGACCTCGAGGCCGGGGTTTGCGCGCCGATCGAGACCGGTCTGGACGAGCGGCTGGCCGGCACGCTGGCCTGAGCCCCGCGCCTCGCACCCGCGGCGACCGTGCGCCTGCGCGAGGCCATGGCGGCGGACCTGCCGGCCGGCCTCTCGATACCGCTGCCCGCCGCCTTCAAGCGGGTGCGGGCCGAGGCGGTGCCGCCGGTGCCGGTGCTGCGTCTGGGCTGTGTCGGACTGAAGCTCGAGATGCCCGGACGCCGGCACTATCACTGGTATGCGCGCCCGACGGTCGCGGTCGACCTGCCGGTCTTTCGGCTGGCCTTCGACTATGGCGGGGTGATCGTCGAGCCGTCGAGCAAGGGCGAGCCGGAGCGGCGCGAGGGCCAGCGCATCGTCGTCACGCCACGCGACGCCAGGGCCGAGGCACGGGCGCAGAGCCGGCTGGACCGCCTCGGCCTCGTGCGGCTGGGCGACCGCCGCTCGCCCTTGAAGGGGTGACCGCCGAGCACGCCGAGGCGCGCGTTCCCGAATTCGACGACGTGGCGGTGGCGGAACTGCTCGAGGAGTCCGTGCTCGACCAGAGTGCCTATCTCGCCATCGCCGGAGACGGCCTGCCCAGGCTCCAGACCGAAGGCTGGCGCATCGAGGAGGACGAGAGCTGGCCCTTCCGGCTGGTCGCCGAGCCGGTGGAATGGCAGGCGGAGATCGCCGAGGGGGAGGGCTGGGGCTGGTTCGACCTCAGGCTCGGCATCGACATCGGCGGCGAGCGCTTCGATCTCCTGCCGTTCCTGAGCGGGCTGATCGCCCAACTGCCGCGCAGCACCGATGGCGGGCCGCCCGACGACGAGACGCTCGAGGCGATCTTCACCGACATGGTGCTCTATCCGCGCCTCGCCGATGGCCGCCTCCTGCCTTTGGCCGGCGAGCGCCTGCTCCTGCCGGTCAAGGCGCTGTTCGCCCTGCTGGCGCGCGAGCCGGCGACCGACGCCGTGGCCCGCGTGCATGTCAGCGACCTCGACGCGCTCGTCGACGAGGTGGTGCTCGCCTGGCAGGGTCGCGAGCGCCTCGATGCGCTGCGGGCGGCGATCGCGAGCCTGCGCGCCGCCCCGGAGATCGATCCGCCGGCGGGCTTCGGGGCCGAGCTGCGCCCCTACCAGCGCGCCGGGCTGGCCTGGCTGCAGGCGCTGCGCCAGGCCGGATTCGGCGGCATCCTCGCCGACGACATGGGCCTCGGCAAGACCGTGCAGGCGCTGGCGCATCTGGCGATCGAGAAGGCCAGGGGACGGCTGTCGCAGCCCTGCCTTCTGGTCGCGCCGACCAGCCTGATGGGTAATTGGTGGCGAGAAGCGGCGCGCTTCGCGCCGGAGTTGCGGCTGGTCTTGTGGCACGGCGGCGATCGCACCATGCGCGCCGCCGATCTGGACGGGGCCGATCTGGTGCTAACCACCTACGCGCTCACCCGGCGCGACGAGGCGCTGCTGCTCGGCCGCCGCTGGTCGATGCTGATCCTCGACGAGGCGCAGGCGGTCAAGAACCCACGCTCGGCGACGGCCCGGATCATCGGCCGGATCGAGGCGGGCCAGCGCCTCGCCCTGACCGGCACGCCGCTCGAGAACAATCTCGACGAGCTCTGGTCGCTCTTTCACATCATTGCCCCGGGCCTGCTCGGTGACCTGAAGCGGTTTCGCTCGAGCTTCAGGGCGCCGATCGAGAAGGATCGGGACGCCTCCGCCAACGCCCGCCTCGCCGCCCGCATCCGCCCGTTCATGCTGCGCCGGACCAAGGAGGCGGTGGCGAGCGAGCTGCCGCCGAAGACGGAGATCGTCGATTGGGTCGAGCTCGCGGGGGCGCAGCGGGATCTCTACGAGACCGTGCGTCTCATGATGGATGCCAAGGTGCGAAGCTCGGTCGAGCGGATGGGCCTCCAGCGCAGCCACATCGCCATTCTCGATGCGTTGCTGAAGCTCCGCCAGGTCTGCTGCGACCCGGCGCTGGTCAAGATCGACGGCGGCCGCCGGGTCCAGGGCTCGATCAAACGCGACCGTCTCCTGGACCTGCTCGA
>JAWKVR010000073.1:0-9386 GCA_041397945.1 Geminicoccaceae bacterium | reverse complement strand
AGATCGAGGGCTCGAAGAAAGCGGCGAGCTGCGCCGAAGCAGACGAGGCTCGTCTGCGGGCGGCCATCGACAGCATTCCGCATCCTTTGTGGGTCACTGACGCCGAAGGTCGCTACGTCCTGCAGAATGCGGAGGATCGCGCTGCCTCTGGCAACCTGATCGGGCTGTGCGTCGAACAGACCGGCATGTCTGCCGAGGGCGTCGAGGAATGGCGCGACCGCCACCAGCGCGTGCTCGCCGGTGAGACCCTCCGCTTTGCTGGCGCCGAGGAATCTGTAGAACGGGAGATTGTCGCGGAGCGGCTGATAGCCCCTCTCATCGTCGACGATGTGATCGTTGGCCAGGTGGGTCTCGCAGTCGACATCACGGCGCACGTTCATACGGAGCGGCGGCTCGCCGAGAGCAAGGCCCGCTTGCGGGCGGCCGTCGACGCGCTGCCGTTCCCCTTCTTCATCTGTGATCTCGACGGCCGGCACATCCTGCAGAATGCCAGGGACCGCGAAGTATGGGGTGACGGGATCGGCAAGACCTTCGCCGAGCTCGGGCTGCCGACCGAGATCGTAGCGAGCCTCCCGGAGGCGATCGAGCGCATCAGCGCCGGCCAGGCCCGGCACAAGCTCGTCTGCTACCAGCACGGTGGACAACTGCGCCATGTCGAGGAGGTCTACGCGCCGGTCGAGGCCAATGGCACGATTACTGGCTTCGTCGGCCTCGCCATCGACCACACGGACCGGGTGCTGACCGAGCACCGGCTGCAGGAGAGCGAGGCCAGGCTGCGCGACTACCTGGCGACCGCCTCGGACTGGCTTTGGGAAACCGATTCCGCGCAGCGTTTCATTCATGGCATGGGCGAGCTGCGTCGGTGCGGTCTCAGGCTGGACGAGCTCATTGGGGAGACGCTGTCGGAGCTGGTCGAGGACGACCCGGCCAGTGAATGCTCCGGACAGGAGCACCGGGCCGACATCGCCGCCGGGCGACAGTTCCGTGATCGCCTCGTCAGGCGCATCAATCGCGAAGGTCGGCCGGTCTGGCTGGAGCTGAGTGGCAATCCGCTGATCGATCCATCGGGCCGACTGACTGGCTACCGTGGGACGGCGCGTGACGTCACGGATCGGGTGTTGGCCGAGGCGGCCTTGCGGGAGGCGCATTCGCGGCTCGAGGCGCTCGCCGCCTCGGGCCTGATCGGCATCACGGCCGGGCGGGGCTGGCTGGTCGAGGAGGGCAACGACACGTTCCTGCGGATGCTCGGTCGCGACCGGGCTGAGCTCGAGTCAGGTGTGCTCGATTGGCGGGAGCTGGCCGACGATCAAGGGGGGCGCCCGGTCGAGGAGCGGCGTGGCGGGGCGGTGACGGGGACCATGATCGCGGTCGAGCAGGAGCTCGTCCGTTCCGACGGGAGCCGCGTGCCGGTGCTGCTCAATCGCGTCGTGTTGCATGCGGCCGAGGAGCGCTGGTTCGCGCTGGTTCAGGACCTGACCACGGTGAAAGCGGCGGAGCAGCGGATCCGGATGCTCGCCGAGCGCGATGGCCTCACCGGGCTCGCCAACCGTCGGGTGCTGTTCGAGCGGCTGCAGGGCGATCTCGCCGACCGTCGCCGACCAGGCGACCTGGGTGCCCTCCTGATGCTCGATCTCGATCACTTCAAGGAGGTCAACGACCGGCTCGGCCACAACGCGGGCGATGCGCTGCTGCGGGCAGTGGGCGAGCGGCTGACCCGGGTGCTGCGGGATACCGACACGATCGCCCGGCTCGGCGGCGACGAATTCGCCATGGTGCTGCGCGACCTGCAGGGACCGGCCGCCGCTGCCGATATCGCGACCAAGCTGCTCGCCGTGCTGGGCGAGCCGCTCGAGTTCGAGGGCCAGCTCCTGCAGCCGCGCTGCAGCATCGGCATCAGCCTGTTTCCGCGCGACGGCGCCGACGTGATGCGTCTCCCTCAAGAATGCCGACATCGCCCTCTACCAGGCCAAGGCCAAAGGCCGCGGCCGCTTCTGCTTCTTCGAGCCGGCGCTGCTCGAGGCGATCGAGCGACGACAGGCGATCGGCGAGGCGCTGCAGGCAGGCATCGCCGAGAAGGCGTTCGAGATCGAGCTGCAGCCGCAGATCCACCTGCCAGCGGCTGCCACGCCGGTTTCGAGGCGCTGGTCCGCTGGCGACGCGACGGCGAGCTCGTGGCGCCCCGACGAGTTCATCGGGATCGCCGAGGAGGTCGGCGTCATCGCATCGCTCGGCCGGCTGGTGCTGCGCCATGCCCTGGAGGCACTCCGCCGTTGCGACGATCTCGGCCTGGATGCCGGCCATGTCGCGGTCAATCTCGCCGCGGCCCAGCTCCGGGCACCGGGCTTCCCGGCGGAGGTGGCAGCCTTGCTCGGCGAGCTCGGGCTCGAGGCGGGACGGCTGGAGCTCGAGGTGACCGAGGGTGTCCTGCTCGACCGCGACGCCGTGGCGATATCGACGAGCCTGCGCGAGCTGCATGGCCTCGGCGTGACCATCACGCTGGACGATTTCGGCACCGGGGCCGCTTCGCTCGCTCACCTCAAGAGCTTCCCGGTCGATCGGCTGAAGATCGACCGCTCGTTCGTGCGCGGCATCGGCCGCAACGCAGACGATGCCGTCTTCGTCTGCACGATCATCAATCTCGCCCACACGCTCGGCATGGTCGTTGTCGCGGAGGGCGTCGAGACCGCCGAGCAGGAGGCTTTTCGAGCTGCACGGCTGCGATCTGGCGCAGGGCTTCCGTTTCGCCCGGCCGATGCCGGCGGACGGCATCGCCGCCTACCTGGCACCGACGGGGTGCTGGCGCGCTAGGCCGTTCCGCCGCCCGCCGCGGACGTTGCGCCTGCCGGCAAAGCGTGCCATCAGGCGCTCGGCTTTCCGCTTGATCCCCACCTTTCCGCAGAACGAACGAGTTGCGCATGCGCCTGTCACGCTATTTCCTGCCCGTGCTTAAGGAAACACCCGCCGAGGCGCAGATCGTGAGCCATCAGCTCATGCTGCGTGCGGGCATGGTCCAGCAGCTCGCCGCCGGCATCTACAGCTGGCTGCCGCTCGGCTACGCCGTCCTGCGCAAGGTCGAGGCGATCGTCCACCAGGAGATGCAGCGCGCCGGCGCCATCCCCATCCTGATGCCGACCATCCAGCCGGCCGATCTCTGGATCGAGAGCGGCCGCTACAACGACTATGGCAAGGAGATGCTGCGCATCCGGGACCGCCACGATCGCAGCATGCTCTACGGGCCGACCAACGAGGAGAACGTCACCGACATCTTCCGCCGGCACGTCCGGAGCTTCAAGCAGCTGCCGCTCAACCTCTACCATATCCAGTGGAAGTTCAGGGACGAGGTTCGCCCGCGCTTCGGCGTCATGCGCGGCCGCGAGTTCCTGATGAAGGACGCCTACAGCTTCGATCTGGACGCGGCGGGTGCGGAGGCTTCCTATGACGCCATGTTCCTGGCCTACCTGCGCACCTTCCGCCGGATGGGCCTGACGGCTATTCCGATGCAGGCCGATACCGGTCCGATCGGCGGCAATTTGAGCCACGAGTTCCAGATTCTCGCCAGGACCGGCGAGAGCGAGGTCCATTTCGATGCGGCCTTCGAGGCCATCGACTTTTCGGCCGACGACCTCTCGGTGACCGAGCTCAAGGCCCTCTATGCCGCCGCCGACGACAAGCACGACCCGGCCGCCTGCCCGGTGCCAGCCGAGCGGCTGCGCAGCGGCCGCGGCATCGAGGTCGGCCACATCTTCTATTTCGGCACCAAGTATTCCGAGCCCATGGGGGCCACCGTGATCGGCCCCGACGGTGCCACGCAGCCGGTGCACATGGGCTCCTACGGCATCGGCGTGTCGCGGCTGGTCGGTGCGCTCATCGAGGCCAACCACGACGACAAGGGCATCATCTGGCCCGAGGCCGTGGCACCGTTCAAGGTCGGCATCGTCGATCTGCGGCCGGACGATGCGCTCTCCCACGGCCTCGCCGAAGAGCTCCATGAACGGCTGCAGCGGGCCGGGGTCGATGTCCTCCTCGACGAGCGCGACGAGCGCGCCGGGGCGAAGTTCGCCACGATGGAGCTGATCGGCCTGCCCTGGACCGTGACAGTGGGGCCGCGCGGTGCCAAGGAGGGCAAGGTCGAGCTCAAGGCGCGCGCCAGCGGCGAGACCGTCGAGCTCGACCCGGATGCGCTCGTCCAGCGGCTCACCGCCTGATGCGCAGCGCCGAGCGGCTGATCGCCTGGCGCTATCTTCGACCGACCCGGGGCGAAGGCTTCATCTCGGTGATCGCCGCCTTCGCGCTGGTCGGCATAGCACTCGGCGTCGGCACGCTCATCGTCGTGCTCGCGGTCATGAACGGCTTCCGCTCGGAGCTGCTCGGCCGCGTGCTCGGCGTCAACGGTCATGCCACGGTGGTCGCCGGGCCCGAGGGCCTCGCCGACAGCGACGTGCTGGTGACCCGCCTGCGCACGGTCGACGGCGTGCTCGACGCCATGGCCTATGTCGAGGGTCAGGTGATGGCCAGCGGCAACAATGTCGCCTCCGGCGCCATCGTGCGCGGTGTGCGGGCCGAGGATCTCGCCCGCCGCGCCGTCTTCGCCGACAACATCGTCGAGGGCTCGCTGGCGCGGCTGGACGAGGGCGGCACGATCCTGATCGGCAGCCGCATGGGCCAGCGCATGGGCCTCGGCGTCGGCGACCGCGTCAGCCTGATCTCGCCGCAGGGGGCCGCCACCGCCTTCGGCACCGTGCCGCGGATCCAGAGCTTCGAGATCGCCGGCATCTTCGAGGTCGGGATGTTCGAGTACGACAACAGCTTCGTCTATATCGGCATCGACGACGCGATGCGCTACTTCCAGCTCGACGACCGCGTGACCGCCGTGGAGATCCTTGTCGACGACCCGGAAATGGTGCGGCAGCTCCGCCCGACCCTCACCGCGACGGTCGCCGGGCAGGGCCGCCTGGTCGACTGGCAGCAGCTCAACTCGCATTTCTTCAATGCGCTCGAGGTCGAGCGCAACGTTATGTTCCTGATCCTCACCCTCATCATCCTCGTCGCCGCCTTCAACATCATCACCGGCATCACCATGCTGGTGAAGTCCAAAGGCCGCGACATCGCCATCCTGCGCAGCATGGGCGCCACGCAGGGTGCCGTGATGCGCATCTTCTTCCTTGCCGGCGCCAGCATCGGCGTCGCCGGCACCCTGATCGGCTTCGGCCTCGGCATAGCCTTCGCCCTCAACATCGACAGCATCCGCCTTTTCCTGGAGGGCCTGACCGGGGCGGAGCTCTGGTCGGCGGAAATTCGCTTCCTTTCTCGCCTCCCGGCCGAGATCAATCCCGACGACGTCACCCGGGTCGTGCTGATGGGTCTCGGCCTCTCCTTCCTCGCCACGCTCTACCCGGCCTGGCGGGCGGCGCGCGTCGATCCGGTGGAAGCGCTGCGCTATGAGTGAGCCGGTGCTGGTCCTGGAGCGGCATCGAACGGCGCTTTCGCCAGGGAGCGACCACCCTGCCGGTGCTCAGGGGCGCCGATCTCACGCTGGCACCCGGCGAGCTCGTCGCCCTGGTCGGGCCATCCGGCTCCGGCAAGTCGACGCTGCTCCACATCGCCGCCCTGCTCGAGCGGCCGAGCGCCGGCGAGGTCACCATCGACGGCCGGGCCTGCGGCCGGCTCGGCGATCGCGAGCGCACCGGCCTGCGCCGCAACCGCATCGGCTTCGTCTATCAGTTCCACCACCTCCTCGCCGATTTCACCGCCCTCGAGAACGCCATGCTGCCACAGCTCCTGGCGGGCCGCAGCCGGGCGCAGGCAAAGGCGCGGGCGGCCGACCTGCTCGGTCGCCTCGGGCTCGGCGAGCGCCTCGGGCATCGCCCGGGCCGGCTCTCCGGCGGCGAGCAGCAGCGGGTCGCCATCGCCCGCGCCCTGGCCAACCGGCCGGGCCTGCTGCTCGCCGACGAGCCGACCGGCAATCTCGATCCGGCAACCTCGGCTCGCGTGCTCGACCTCCTGGTCGAGGTGGTGCGCGAGACCGGGACCGCTGGCTTCATCGCCACGCACAACCCGGACATCGCCGCCGCCATGGACCGCACGCTCGAGCTGGTCGACGGCCGCCTTCGCCCTGGACGGCGCCGCCGGCGACCGGCCCGCGGAGAGCCCGTCCGGCAGACGACACCGGCCTGACCCGCCCGCCGCAATTGGTTCACTTTTCGAGCATCCTGCGGTAGGACAGGGGCCTCACCACCAGATCTAGGGCCCGTGATGCCGCATGCCCCTTCGTCCACCTGCGGGTCCGCACCTCCTACTCGCTGCTCGAGGGGGCGATCGACCACAAGGCGCTGGCCGCGCGGGCCGCGGCACCTCGGCATGCCGGCGGTCGCCGTCACCGACAATGCCAATCTCTACGGCGTGATGTCGTTCTGCCTCGCGACCTCGCCGCCGGCGTCCAGCCGATCATCGGTGCCCTCCTGCCGCTGGCGCTGGCCGAGGGTCAGCGCTCGTTCCGCCGAGAGCGACAGCACAGTCCCGCCCTGCTGCCCGTGCTCGCCCAGAACGCTGCCGGCTACGGCAGCCTGATGAAAGCTGATGAGCACGCTCCATTTCGAGGCCGGGAGCGACAAGGGCCTCACCCCGGACCAGCTGGCACGGCGGAGCGAAGGCCTGATCGTCCTGACGGGCGGCGCCGACGGGCCGCTCGGCCGGCTGCTGCGGCGCGACGACAAGGATGCCGCCCTGGTCCTGCTCGACCATCTGGCCGAAGCGTTCGCAGGGCGTCTCTATGTCGAGCTGCAGCGCCACGGCGAGGAGGCCGAGGCGATGATCGAGCCGACGCTGCTCGATCTCGCCTTCGACCGCGACCTGCCCGTCGTCGCCACCAATGACTGCCTCTTCCTGGATCCGGCCATGCACGCCGCGCACGATGCGCTGATCTGCATCGCCGAGGGGCAGCATGTGGGCAACGAGGACCGCCGCCGGTTCTCGCTCGACTACCGCTTCAAGACGGCGGCCGAGATGGCAGCGCTCTTCGCCGACCTGCCGGAGGCGATCGAGAACACGCTGCTCATCGCTCGCCGTTGCGCCGCCCTGGCACCGGCACGCGAGCCGATCCTGCCACCTTTCGCCGGCGCCGATGGCCAGGGCGAGGTCGAGGAGCTGCGGGTCCAGGCCCGTACCGGTCTCGCCCGGCGGCTCGAGCGGCTGGGCGTCGAGGGCGAGGCCAGGGCACCCTATCAGGAACGGCTCGAATACGAGCTCGACGTCATCATCCAGATGCAGTTTCCGGGCTACTTCCTCATCGTCTCGGATTTCATCCGCTGGGCCAAGCAGCAGGGCATCCCGGTGGGCCCGGGCCGCGGCTCGGGGGCGGGCTCGGTCGTCGCCTGGTCGCTCGAGATCACCGACCTCGACCCGCTCCGCTTCGGCCTCCTCTTCGAACGCTTCCTCAACCCCGAGCGCGTCTCGATGCCGGACTTCGACATCGATTTCTGCCAGGACCGCCGTGACGAGGTGATCCGCTATGTCGAGGGGCGCTACGGTGCCGACCGGGTCGCCCACATCATCACCTTCGGGAAGCTGCAGGCGAGGGCGGCGCTGCGCGATGTCGGCCGCGTGCTCGGGCTCCCTTTCGGCCTCGTCGACAAGATCTCGAAGCTCGTGCCTTTCAACCCGGCCAACCCGCCGACGCTGGCGCAGGCGGTCGAGATGGAGCCGCGGCTCGCCGAGGCGCGCGACGGCGATCCGGCCGTGGCGCGGATGATCGAGATCGCCCTCGAGCTCGAGGGCCTGCCGCGCCACGCCTCGACCCACGCGGCGGGCGTGGTGATCGGCGACCGGCCGCTCGACGAGCTCGTGCCGCTCACCCGCGATCCCAGGAGCGGCAGCGCCGTCACCCAGTTCAACATGAAGGACGTCGAGACGGCCGGCCTCGTCAAGTTCGACTTCCTCGGCCTCACCACGCTGACCATGCTGCGCATGGCCGAGGATCTCGTGAACCGGCGCGGCACGGCGCTCGATCTGGCGGCCCTGCCGCTCGACGACGCGGCCACCTACGCGCTGCTCAGCCGGGCGGAGACGGCGGGTGTGTTCCAGCTGGATCCGGCGGCATGCGGGATGCGCTCCGGAAGCTCAAGCCCGACTGCTTCGAGGACATCATCGCCATGGTCTCGCTCTACCGGCCGGGCCCGATGGACAACATCCCGCGCTACATCAACGTCAAGCACGGCGTCGAGGCGCCGGAATATCTGCACCCGATGCTCGAGCCGATCCTGAAGGAGACCAACGGCGTCATCATCTACCAGGAGCAGGTGATGGAGATCGCCAAGCAGCTCGCCGGCTACACGCTCGGCGGCGCCGATCTCCTGCGCCGGGCCATGGGCAAGAAGATCAAGGCCGAGATGGACGCGCAGCGCGCCACCTTCGTCGAAGGGGCGACCGCGCGCGGCATCAGCCGCAAGATGGCCGACGTGATCTTCGATTCGGTGGCCAAGTTCGCCTCGTACGGCTTCAACAAGAGCCATGCCGCCGCCTACGCGCTGCTCGCCTATCACACGGCTTATCTCAAGGCGAACCACCCGCTCGAGTTCTACGCGGCGGTGATGACCATGGAGATGGCGAACCAGGAGAAGCTCGCCGCCTACCGGCACGAGATGCGCCAGCGCGGCATCGAGCTCCTGCCGCCGCACGTCAATGCCTCCCTGCCGGTCTTCTCGGTAGAAGGCGGGGCTTCCGGCGACGATGTGGCAGAGGATGGGACCAAGGGTGGCGTGCGGTTTGCCCTCGCCGCGATCAAGGGGGTGGGCCAGGCCGCGATGCAGGCGCTCTGCGCCGAGCGCGCGGCTGGAGGCGCTTTCACGGGTCTCTGCGATCTGACCGCCAGGCTCGCCGGCAAGGGCTTCAACCGTCGCCTGCTCGAGGCGCTCGCGCGGGCCGGCGCGCTGGACGGGTTGGCGGCCAACCGGGCGACGTTGATGGCCGGGCTCGAGCAGGCGATCGCCCATGCCGGGGCGGTGGCGGCGGCCCGGGAGAGCACCCAGGAGGGGCTCTTCGGCAGCAATGGCGACGATGTGCCCGAGCCCCGCATCGCGACCCTCGAGGAGTGGCCCCTGGGTGAGCGTCTCGGTCACGAGTTCGATGTGCTCGGAGTCTATCTCTCGGCGCATCCGCTCGATGGCTACGCCGCGGCGCTCGCCGAGCGCGGCGTCGTTGCCGCCGCCCAGGTGCTGGAGGCGCCCGGCCGCTTCGACGGTGCCACGGCCGAGCTCGCCGGCGTGATCGTCGCCCGGAAGGAGAAGCGCACCGAGCGCAGCCGCTTCGCCTTCCTGCAGGTTTCCGACATTTCGGCGCAGTTCGAGGTCATGCTGTTCGCTGACGTGCTGGAACGCTCCCGCGACCTTCTG
>JAWKVR010000072.1:0-10181 GCA_041397945.1 Geminicoccaceae bacterium | reverse complement strand
GAGGCGCCGGCGACGACGTCCTGGCGGGCGGGGCCGATGACGATCTGCTCGAGGGCGGGGCCGGGGACGACCGGCTCGACGGTGGGCCGGGCGACGACCGACTCCTCGGCGGCGAGGGCAACGACACGCTGCTCGCCCGGCTGGGCAGCGACCTCCTCGACGGCGGGGCCGGCGACGACCTCTTCGTCATCGGCCATCGGGCGGAATCCGTCACCCTCATCGGCGGGCCGGGCGCCGACCGTTTCGTCATCGAGGCCCGTCCCGGCGATCTCGTTCTGCATTTCGCCGACTTCGCGGCCGGCGAGGACGAGCTCGACCTCGTGGCCTGGCTCGGCACCGGCCGGATGCAGGTCACCGAGACCAATATCGACGGCGCCGCCTCGGCCTGGCTGGTCACCGCGCCCGAGCGCTCGATCACGCTGGGCTTCACGACCGAGACCCTGGTCGCCGCCGAGGACAACGCGCTGGCCATCGCCTGAGCCGGCGGGCCCGC
Source organism: Geminicoccaceae bacterium (assembly GCA_041397945.1). GTDB lineage: Bacteria > Pseudomonadota > Alphaproteobacteria > Geminicoccales > Geminicoccaceae > SLRI01. The sequence continues at coordinate 9,688 of JAWKVR010000072.1, read as the reverse complement.
CCGGACCCTGCACGTCACAGTTCTGGACTTCGCCATTCGCGGCTTGACAGGCGTTTTGGCCTCGGGTCAGCTTGAGCCTCGACAAGAAAAAGCCAAGACAACGATCAGGGAACCGTCATGCACAAGGTCTCATCGACGAATCGCATCGGCTGCTTTCGCCGCGTGCTGCTCGGCCACTCTGCCGCCCTGGCATTCCTTGCCGCGGCCGGCCTCGGCGCCGCCACCGTGTCGGCCCAGGACAGCGATATCGGCGTCGACATCGACTCCTGGAGCCCGGAATACGTCAAGAGCATCGCCGGCACGCTCGAGGTGGACACGGCGGCCGAGTGCGCCGACGTCGTGCCGCTCGATCACCAGGGCCGGCTGACCTACTGGTACTTCGGCCCGACCGATGCCAGCCCGGAGCTCGAGCACAAGATGTATGCCGAGTTCTTCGCGGCCTTCGCCGAGATGTACCCGAACATCGAGCTGGAGGCGCAGAGCCTCGGCTACAACGACATGCTCAACAAGCTGCGCACCGCGGCCCTCGGCAACGCGGCGCCGATGGTGGCACGGCTGCCGATCCTCTGGGGCGTCGAGTTCGCCGCCAAGGGCCAGCTCAGCCCGTTCGGCCCCGAGGACGTCGGCTACTCGGCCGACGAGTTCTGGCCGGGCGCCATGAAGTCCGTGACCTGGGAAGGCCAGACCTACGGCGTGCCGACCAACAACGAGACCATGGGCTTCATCTGGAACGCCGGGATCTTCGAGGAGGCCGGGCTTGACCCCGAGAAGGCGCCCGAGACCTGGGACGACGTCGTCGCCTATTCCAACCAGATCAAGGAGAAGACCGGCAAGAGCGGCTACGGCCTGGTCGCCCGGGTCAATGCGGGCAACACCCCCTTCCGCTTCATGCCGGTCATGTGGGCCGAGGGTGGCGGCGCTCTCGACGAGGCGGACGACCAGCCGACCTACGACAAGATCTACATCAACAATGACGGCTCGAGGCGGGCCCTGCAGCACGCCTACGACATGTATGTGCGCGACAAGTCGGTGCCGGTCTCGGCCCTGACCAACACCCAGACCGAGAACCAGGACCCGTTCCTCGCCAACCAGCTCGCCATGGTGATCGCCCATCCCAGCGAGTACGGCACCATGCTCGACCGGGCCGCCAAGGCCCAGGGCGAGGACAAGGTCGCGGCCGACAAGGTGGTCGCGAACATGCGCTACGGGCTGATCCCGAAGGGCGAGCGCGGCCGTGCGGTGGTGTTCGGCGGCTCGAACATCCACGTCTTCAACCCGGACAATGTCGACGGCGAGCTCGACATGGACGCGGCCAAGGCCTTCATCTGCTTCTCGACCAGCCCCGAGTGGTCGACCAAGCTCGCCTGGGTGAGCTCCAATCCCGGCAACATCCGCGGCTTCCGCACCAAGTGGATGAAGGAGCGGCTGGACACCATCCGGTTCCTCGACGTGACCACCTCGATGCTGCCCTACGGCATCCCCTTCCCGGTGATCCCGGAGAGCCCGGAGATCATGAACATCATCGTGCCCGAGATGATGCAGAACGCGCTCACCGAGAAGATGACCGTGGACGAGGCCGCGGCGGACGCCCAGGCCAAGATCGAGAACCTGCGCGGCGGCATCTGAGCCGTCCTCGAAGCCATGACGCCGGAGGCCGCTCGCCAGGGCGACCTCCGGTGATCGGGCCGGACAGGCGAGCGTGGGCAGCAGCATGAGCACGGCAAGCCGGGGCGGGCGCTCCGCCTCCCTGGGGGCGCGGTTCCTGCGCAGCCGATACGACTATCTCTACGTGCTGCCGGCGCTCGGGGTGATGCTGCTCGTCATCGCCTACCCGATCTACTACACCATCCACCTCTCGTTCTTCAGCACGCCGCCGAGCCTCGCCATGGCCGACAAGGTGTTCGTCGGCTTCGACAACTACATCCGCGTGCTGCAGAGCAGCAGCTTCCACGAGACGACCATCAACACGCTCGAGTGGACCTTCTACTCGACCTTCTTCGCCATGGTGCTCGGCTTCGGCGCAGCGCTGGTGCTCAACCGCGCCTTCTACGGCCGGGCCATCCTGCGCGGCATCCTGCTCATCCCCTTCGTCATCAGCGCCGTCGCCGCCTCCTATATCTGGCGCTGGATCTACCACAGCGACTTCGGCGTGCTCGGCGCCGTGCTCATCCAGCTCGGCTTCACCGACGAACCGCTCAATCTCCTCGACAATGTCGACCGGGTGCTGGCCGCGCTCATCGTGGTCAACGTCTGGAAGGAATTCCCGTTTGCCATGATCATGATCCTGGCCGGGCTGCAGACCGTGCCGGAGCAGCTGCTGCGGGCGGCGCAGGTCGACGGGGCGAGCACGCTGCAGCGCTTCCTCCACGTCACCCTGCCGCATCTCAAGGGCGTGCTGACGGTGACGGTCCTCCTGCTCTTCGTCGCCAACCTCAACCACTTCACGATCCCCTGGATAATGACCGGCGGCGGGCCGGCCGGGGCCAGCGACATCTGGATCACCCAGATCTACCAGATCGCCTTCGGCCGGATCCGCTTCGGCATCGCCTCGGCCTACTCGGTCATCCTCTTCCTCGTGATGGTGGTGATCGGCTACTTCTACGTCCGCGCCCTCTCCAGCAACGACGAGCGGCGGCCCGGATGAGCGCCCGCGCACGACGGCGCATCGACGGCTGGGGCATCGCCGGCTGGGTCTTCCTCGTCCTGCTCCTGCTCTTCGCCACGCTGCCGATGGTCTGGATGCTGATCACCTCGATCAAGACCCAGTTCGCGGCCCTGCAATACCCGCCGGAATGGTTCCCGCGCTACCCGACGATCGAGCAGTATGTCCGCCTCCTCTCGCCGCAGAGCGAGGTCGGCTACGTCTTCCTGCGCTACATGCTGAACAGCTTCTGGGTCTCGCTCGCCAGCACCGTGCTCGGCGTGCTGGTCGCCGTGCCCGCGGCCTACGCCTTCTCGCGCTTCCGCTTTCCCGGGCGGAATGCGCTCTTCTTCTCGGTCCTCTTCCGCAACATGTTCCCGGCGGTCGTCTTCCTCATGCCGCTCTTCATCATGATGCGGGCCTTCGGGCTGGTGAACACCCACGCGTCGCTGATCGTCACCTACCTGACCTTCGGCCTGCCGCTCTCGATCTGGCTGCTCAAGGGCTTCTACGACAACATCCCGGTCGAGCTCGAGCAGGCCGCCCGGATCGACGGCTGCACCCGCTTCCAGGCCTTCTACCTCGTGGTCATGCCGCTCTCGGCACCGGGCATCATCGCCACCGCCATCTATGCCTTCATCACCGCCTGGAACGAATACGTCTACGCCCTCACCTTCCTCAATTCAGAAGCCCTGCTCACCCTGCCGGTCGGCCTGCAGCGCTTCTTCGCCGAGTACGCCACCAACTGGCCGGGCCTCATGGCCGCTTCGTTCATCATGAGCGTGCCGGTCGTCATCATGTTCCTCGTCCTGCAGAAATACTTCGTGCGGGCGCTTACCGAAGGGGCCGTGAAGGCATGACCATGACCCGGACGGGCCGCTAGGCATGGCGCAGGTCGAGATGCGCGACGTGGTCAAGCGCTATGGCGCCGTCACGGCCGTGAACCATGTCTCGCTCACCGTCGCCGACGGCGAGTTCGTGGCTCTGGTCGGCCCTTCGGGCTGCGGCAAGACGACGAGCCTCAACCTCGTCGCCGGCCTGATCGAGCTGACGACGGGCGAGATCTTCATCGGCGAGCGCCAGGTGAACGACCTCGACCCCAAGGATCGCGACATCGCGATGGTCTTCCAGAACTACGCGCTCTACCCCAACAAGACGGTCTACCAGAACCTCGGCTTCCCCTTGCGCATGCGCCGGCTCGGCAAGGCCGAGATCGACAGCAAGGTCAAGGAGGCGGCCCGGCTGCTCGACATCACCCACCTGCTCGACCGCCGCCCGCGCGAGCTCTCGGGCGGCCAGCAGCAGCGGGTGGCGCTCGGCCGCGCCCTCGTCCGCGACCCGCAGGTCTTCCTCATGGACGAGCCGCTCTCCAATCTCGACGCCAAGCTGCGCGTGCAGATGCGCGCCGAGCTCAAGCGCTTCCACCAGGACCTCAATGCCACCGTCGTCTACGTCACCCACGACCAGCTCGAGGCCATGACCATGGCCGACCGCATGGCGGTGATGAGCGGCGGCGACCTGCAGCAGTACGACACGCCGGAGCGCGTCTTCGCCGAGCCGGCCAACACCTTCGTCGCCGGCTTCGTCGGCAGCCCGGCCATGAACCTGCTCGAGATGCGGCTGGGCGAGACCGACGGCAGGATCACGCTCGGCGGCGACGGCTGGTCGCTCGCCCTCGACGCTGCCAATGCGCGGCGCGTCGCCGCCGCCAGTGGCCCCGGCATCGTGCTCGGCGCCCGGCACAGCAGCATGGCGCTCCACGCCGAGCCGGCGCCGGGTCTCGTGCCCGGCCGGGTCTATACGGTCGAGCCCACGGGCGACCTCACCTATGCCCACGTCTTTCTCGGCCAGACGGTGGTCGTGGTCAGCGTCGACCCGGAGCTCCGCCTCGCCACCGACCAGCCGGTCTGGATCGGCTTCGACCAGAACCGCCTGCATTTCTTCGACGCCGCCACCCAGAAACGGCTCTAGCCACAGGAACCGCCCACGCATGAAGATCACCCGCCTGAGCACCGCCGTCATCGCCGGCAACTTCCCCTGGGTGCTGGTCAAGCTGGAGACCGACACGGGCCATATCGGGCTCGGCGAGGCCTACTGGGGGGCCGGCGTCGCCGAGCTGGTGCATCTCGCCAAGCCCCTGGTCGAGGGCCAGGACCCGCGCAACATCAACAAGATCGTCGAGATGATGATCCGCTGCATGTCCGGCGCCGGCTCCCAGGCCGGGGCCACCGTGACAGCGATCAGCGGCATCGAGATAGCACTCTGGGACCTGCTCGGCCGCATCCTCGACACGCCCATCGCCACCCTCTTCGGCGGCAGGTTCCGTGACACCATCCGCGTCTATGCCGACTGCCACGCCGGCGAGACACCCGACCCCGCCGACTACGCGAAGAAGGCGAAGGAGGTGGTGGCCGAGGGCTTCACCGCCATCAAGTTCGACCTCGACACGCCCAACCCCTACACCATCGACATCTCCGACGACCCGCACCCGAGGCGCCGCTGGTTCGAGCCCTTCAACCGGACGATCGGCTCGGCCGAGATGAGCTGGATGGTCGACGTGGTGCGCGCGGTCCGGGATGCCGTGGGGCCCGAGGTCATGGTCGCCATGGACGCCCACTGGAAGTACGGCGTCAACGACGCGATCAAGCTCGCCCAGGCGCTCGAGCCCTTCGACCTGCTCTGGCTCGAGGACCCGGTGCCGCCCGAGAACATCGAGGCCCAGCGCCATGTCACCCACAGCACCCGCACGCCGATCTGCACGGGCGAGAACCTCTATCGCAAGCACGGCTACCGCGAGCTGATCGAGAAGCAGGCGGCCCGGATCATCGCCCCGGACATCCCGAAGATGGGCGGGCTCGCCGAGGCCAAGAAGGTCGCCGACCACGCCGACCTCTATTACATCCCGATCGCCCCGCACAACGTGGCGAGCCCGATCGGCACCGTCGCCGGCAGCCATGTCTGCGCCGCCATCAACAATTTCCTCGTCATCGAGTACCACGCCCACGACGTCGAATGGTGGAGCGACCTCGTCAACGAGAAGCCGCCCATCGACAAGGGCTTCATCAGGATCGAGGACCGGCCGGGCCACGGCCTGACGCTGAACGAGGAGGTGGCCCGTGCGCACCTGAAGCCGGGCTCGAGCTTCTTCGGCGACGAGCCCCATGCCTGAGCGGCGGGCGGGCCAGTGAGATCACCGCACTTCGGGCCTTCCCCGTCTGGGTCGGCATCAGGAACCAGCTCCTCGTCAAGGTCGAGACCGACGAGGGGCTATACGGCTGGGGCAGATCGGGCCTCTCCGGCCGCGAGAAGGCGGTCGCCGGGGCGATCGAGCATTTCGCCGGGTTCGTGGTCGGCCGCGACCCGATGCGCATCGGCGCCCTCTGGCAGGAGCTCTACAGGAGCCAGTATTTCGAAGGCGGCCGGGTGCTCACCGCTGCCATGTCGGCCATCGACATCGCGCTTCACGACATCAAGGGCAAGGCGCTCGGCGTGCCGGTCTACGACCTCCTCGGCGGCCGGCAGCGCGATCGCATCCCGACCTTCGCCACGACCCATGCACCCTGGCCGCGAGATGATCGAGCAGGCCGAGGCGCTCGTCGAGCGCGGCTGGACCGCCATGCGGCTCTCGCCCTCGGGCCACCAGTCGAAGGACGTCTACGAGCCCCGCGAGCACATCGCCGCCACCGCCAAGTGGTGTGTGAAGGCCAGGGAAGCGCTCGGCCACGACGTCGTGCTCGGCATCGACTACCACCACCGCCTCACCGTCGCCGAGGCCGCGAGCTTCTGCCAGAAGATGCCGAGCGGCACGCTCGACTTCCTCGAGGAGCCGATCCGCGACGAGACGCCCGAGGCCTACGAAGCGCTGCGCCGCATGACCGACATCCCCTTCGCCATCGGCGAGGAGTTCGCCTCGAAATGGCAGTTCCTGCCCTTCATCGAGCGCGACATCCACCAGTTCAACCGGATCGACGTCTGCAATGTCGGCGGGCTGACCGAGGCCATGAAGGTCGCGGGCTGGAGCGAGGCGCACTACGTCGACATGATGCCGCACAACCCCCTGGGCCCCGTCTGCACCGCCGCCACCGTGCATTTCGCCGCCGCGGTCGCCAACTTCGCGTGGCTCGAGACCCGCGCCAGCCCGGCCGAGACGCATCGGCTTCGACGACAGCGAGGTCTTCCCGGTGCAGGTCCGCCTCGACGGCGCCGCCTACCCGGTGCCGACGGCACCCGGCCTCGGCGTCGAGGTCGACGAGAAGCGGCTCGCCAGGGACGCCTTTCGCTTCTGGGAGGCGCCGCATCTGCGGCGCCACGACGGCTCGGTTACCAACTGGTGAAAGGCAGATCGGCGATGATCCAGACCCCCGACATCAAGCGACCACCGAAGGCATGGGTCGACGCCATCCGCGCGATGGGTGCCGCCACCGCCTCGAGCACGCTCTTCCACATGGCCGGCATCACCAACTCGCACATCTGCGGCCCGGTCAGCTGGAGCAAGGGGCGGACCGTCTGCGGCCCGGCGCTCACTCTGCAGTTCATGCCCAAGCGGGAGGACATGTACTCGGCCGAGGAATATGCCGAGCCCGAGAAGCAGCTCCACCGCCACGTGCTCTACCACACCCAGCCCGGCGACATCGTCGTGGTCGACGCGCGTGGCGACATGAAAAGCGGCGTCTTCGGCGAGATGATGCTGACCTACTTCAAGGGCCGGGGCGGCGCCGGCGTCGTCATCGACGGCTGCGTGCGCGACTGGCCCAACGTGCAGCTCCTCGACCTGCCGCTGTGGCTCAGGGGTGTGACCCCCAACTTCCACACCCAGACCAGCCTCATGCCCTTCGCCGTCAACGGCCCCATCGCCTGCGGCGGCTGCCTCGTCATGCCGGGCGACATCATCGTCGCCGACGACGACGGTGCCGTGGTCGTGCCGGTCGGCCTCGCCGAGCGGCTGATCAACGAGGCGCATGTCCGCCACGAATGGGAGGACTTCTCCCGCGAGATGCTCGAGGCCGGCGGCGATCTCAGGCGCTACTACCCGCTCCACAAGGACGCCCGGCCCGAGTACGAAGCGTGGCTGAAGGGGCGGCAGAAATGAGGATCACCGACCTCAGGTGCGCCGTCATCGGCTCCAACCCGGTCGTCCGCATCGTCACCGACGAGGGCCTCTCGGGCTATGGCGAGGCCGAGCAGTACAAGCCCTACCTCAAGCCCTTCGTGCTGCACTACCGCGAGGCGCTGATCGGCGAGGACCCGACCGACGTCGAGCGCTGCATGCTCAGGATCAGGAAGCGCGGCTCGTTCAAGCCCTGGGGCAGTGCCGTCAGCACGATCGAGATGGCGCTCTGGGACCTCGCCGGCAAGGCCGCGGGCCTGCCGGTCCATAAGCTGCTCGGCGGCAAGATCAGGGACAAGGTGCGCTGCTACAACGGCGCCATCCGCCGGCCCATGCAGGGTGTCTCGCCCGAGGACTACGCCGCCGAGGCCAAATGGATGAAGGGGCTGCCGCACGGCTTTTCCTTCATCAAGATGGGTGTGGCCTTCCACAGCCAGATGAAGCACGCCGTGCCCAACTTCCACTATGGCGAGCTGCAGGAGCGCCGCAGCCCGTTCCACGGCTTCGCCGAGAGTGCTCTCATGACCGAGCGCGGCATGGCGCACCTCCTCGACTGCGTGCACGCCATGAAGGAGGTGCTGGGCCAGAGGTCGGCCTGGCGTTGGACTGTGGCCGGGCTTCACCGTGCCCGACGCTATCCGCTTCGCGCGCGCTGTCGAGCCCTTGAACCTCATGTGGCTCGAGGACACGATCACCGGCGACTACACCCCCTACGTCAACGCCGACGTCTACCGCGACCTCACCATGTCGACGACCACGCCGATCCACACCGGCGAGCAGATCTATCTGCGGCAGAACTTCAAGGGCCTGATCGAGGGCCACGCCGTCAACATCGTCGGCCCCGATCCCTGCGATATCGGCGGCATCGCCGAGCTCAAATGGGTCGCCGAATATGCCGATCTGCACGGCATCCTCATGGCGCCGCACGGCACCGGCAACGGCGTTCTCGGCATCGCCGCCCTCGTCCAGGTCTGCGCCACGCTGCCTGAGAACTTCATCGCCTTCGAGCTGCCCACCGCCAGCCACGACTGGTGGTGGGACATCGTCGACGGCCTCCCCGACCCCCTCGTCCAGAACAGCCTGATCGAGGTCTGGGACCGCCCCGGCATGGGCGTCGAGCTCAACCCCGAGCGGGCGAAGCCGCACCTGAAGGAAGAGGACGCCGGCTTCTTCGACTGAGCGTCGCCTCGCCGCTCGCCGGCCACGCCTGCCACGACGCGGCTGACGGGCAAAGCCACCCGACCCGGCCTCGCCGACAATTGTCAATACCGATTGACAGGTGTCGAAACCGGCACCTAGGCTGGGGCATGGATCATCGGTCGACCGCAGAGGCGGCCGCATAACGGGAGGCGCAACCCTGATGCCCAAGAGTTTCTCGAGACTGCTCGGATCGGCGCTGCTCGCCGCCGTGGTGACGGCCGGCGCCTCGGCATTCTCCGCTGCCGGCGCCGCCAGCGGCGACCATGAAGGGGAGTTGGTCGTCTACGCTTCCCACCCGTCCGAGATGGTCGATTTCTTCGCCCAGGCGTTCGGCGAGAAGTACGGCATCAGCGTCACCACGGTGAAGGCCGGGACCGGCGAGCTCTTGAACCGCATCCGGGCGGAGAAGGACCGGCCGAGCGCCGACATCATGTGGGGCGGCTTCGCCGATACCGGTGCCTCGGCCCCCGACCTGTTCGACCCGTACGAGTCGCCGGAGCTCGCCAATATCGAGCCGGGCATGATCGACCCGAACGGCTACAACAGCCCGTTCGGCGCCAGCCTGATGGTCATCATGTACAACTCGGACATCCTGCCGGCCGAGGACGCGCCGCAGCGCTGGGAGGACCTCGCCGACCCCAGGTGGCACGGCAAGGTGGTCCACGCCGACCCCTCGAAGTCGAGCTCGGCGCTCGCCGCCCTGTGCACGTGGCTGATGATCTACGGCCGCGACGACGCCG
>JAWKVR010000071.1:0-10282 GCA_041397945.1 Geminicoccaceae bacterium | reverse complement strand
GCGATCTTCGTCGCCCCCAAGGACAGCGATTTCGCCGCTTCCGGGCTGCCCGAGACCCGCATCGACATGACCGAGATCTCGGCCGAGGAGCAGGCGCTGCTCGATCAGGTGAAGGGGCTGCTCGACGGCCTGACGGTCGGCGTGCAGACCGCCACCATCCACGAGAATTTCCTGCGCGAGTACATGGGCGACATCGACATCCGCACCTATGACAGCCAGGAGAACCTCGACCTCGACCTGCAGTCCGGCCGGATCGACGTGGCGCTGGCCGACCAGAGCGGCTGGCAGCCGCTGCTCGAGGGCGAGCTCGGCGAGGGTTTCGCGCGCGTCGGGCCGGGCTTCGCCGGCGGCATCTTCGGCCGTGGCGTCGGCGTCGGCATCCGCAAGGAGGACACGGCGCTCAGGGAGAAGTTCAATGCCGCCATCCAGTCGGCGCTGGAGGACGGCACGGTGAGCGAGCTCGCCATCAAGTGGTTCGGCTTCGACATCGCCGCCGAGAGCTGAGCCAGAGGGCGGCCCGGGCTCGTGGACCTGACCCTCCTCGCCTGGGGGGATGCCGGCTGGGGTGACCAGATGGCGCTGGGCGCCGTCGTCACCCTGGCCGTCGCCATCTCTGCCTATGCGCTCGGCATCGCCGTCGGTGCCGGCCTCGCCGCGATGAAGCTCTCGGGATGGTCGCCGCTCCGCTGGATCGCCGAGGCCTACACGACGGTCATTCGCGGCATTCCCGAGCTTCTGGTCATCTATCTCGTCTTCTTCGGCGGCGGGGCGGCGCTGCGGGCCATCGCCAGCGGCATGTTCGGCTACGAGGGCTATATCGACCTGCCGATCTTCCTCACCGGCACGCTTTGCCTCGGTGCGAGCGCCGGCGCCTACTCGGCCGAGGTGATCCGGGGTGCCGTGCTGGTCGTGCCGAAGGGCCAGATCGAGGCGGCGATCGCCATCGGCATGAGCCGCAGCCAGCGCTTCTGGCGGGTGCTGGTGCCGCAGGTGGCACGCTACGCCCTGCCCGGCCTCGGCAATGTCTGGCAGCTCACGCTCAAGGACACCTCGCTGATCTCGGTCATCGGCCTGGTCGAGATCATGCGCCAGGCGGCGATCGCGGCAGGCTCGACCAAGGAGCCCTTCACCTTCTACGTCGTCGCCGCCCTGCTCTATCTCGGCCTCACCTCGCTCTCCAATCGCGGCTTCCTCAGGGCCGAGAGCTGGGCCAATCGCGGCGTCAGGCGCGCCTGATGGCCAATATCTGATGGCCGAGACCTGATGGATTGGGCCCAGCTCGCCGACGTCGCGACCCGCCTGGCCGGCGGCCTGCCGACCACGCTGCTGCTGGTCGGCCAGTCGCTGGTGATCGGCTTCGTGCTGGCCGTGCTCGTGGCGCTCATGCGGCTGAGCCCGAACCCGCTGCTGAGCGCCCCCGCCTACGGCTTCGTCTATGTCTTCCGCAGCACGCCGCTCCTGGTCCAGCTCTTCCTGATCTATTACGGCTCGGGCCAGTTCCGCCCGTTCTTCCAGGACCTCGGGCTCTGGTGGTTGTTCCGCGATGCCTGGTTCTGCGCCATCCTGGCGCTGACCCTCAATACCGGCGCCTATACGAGCGAGATCATCAGGGGCGGCATCCAGTCGGTGCCGCACGGCCAGCTCGAGGCCGGCCGGGCCATCGGCATGAGCGGGGCCCAGCTCTTTCGCCGCATCACCTTCCCCGTCGCCATCCGCCAGGCGCTGCCCGCCTACGGCAACGAGGTCATTCTGATGGTCAAGGCGAGCTCGCTCGCCTCCACCATCACCATCCTCGAGATCACCGGGATCGCCAAGACGATCATCGCCCAGACCTTCCGCCCGGTGGAGGTCTTCGTCGTTGCCGGCGCGCTCTACCTCGCGATCAACTTCGTCGCCACCCAGGCGATCCTCTACGCCGAGCGACGGCTGTCGCCGGCCTCGGCCGCCGACCGTGCCAAGGCGGCCGAGCGCCGCCAGAAGGCAATGCTGGCGCGGTGACGGTTTTCGCCGCCACCTACCAGTAGGGTGGATGGGCAGGCGATGAGGGGTAGCAGTCGGCGCCGAGCGCCGCTTCGAGGGCGGCGGCGAGGCTTTTCCGGTCGGCGGCCACCACGCCGTGGCCGCCGAGGCCCGCCGCGAGCTGGACGGCGTCGAAGGCGCCCACGGCGACGCCCTGCCGGGTGAGCTGGCGCTCGCGCTGCTTGACCTCGATCAGGGCGAGCGAGTGGTCGACGAAGCAGATGACGATGATGGGCAGGCCCTGCTCGACGGCGGTGGCGAGCTCGCCCAGCACCATGAAAGCAGGCCGCCATCGCCGGTGAAGACGACGACCGGCCGGTCGGGCTCGGCGATCTTGGCGCCGATGGCGAGCGGCAGGCCGCAGCCCATGGTGCAGAGCCCGTTCGAATGGAGGAGGGTGCGGGGCGCGTAGGCCGGCCAGACCTGGCTCAGGAGGATGCGGTGGGCGCCGACATCGGCGGCCGCCACCGTGTCGCGCGGCAGCACCTGGCGGGCGACCTCGCAGATCGCGGCGGGACCCCATGCCCTTCGTCGCGGCGGAAGGGGGCGAGCACCTGGTCCCGGGCCGCGCCACCGCCGCCGGCGGTCCAGGTCGAGGCGGAACGCACCTCCCGGGCCAGGGCGTCGAGTCCGGCGCCGATATCGTAGACGAAGCCGATCCCCGCCTGGTGCAGATAGTGATCGTTGGCGACGGCGTCGAAGGCGATCACCCGCTTCTGGGTGGTGTCCCAGGGATGCTGCCAGTCGCGGCGCATCTCGACCGCGTCGTAGCCGGCGAGCACGACGAGGTCGGCCTTCTCGATCTCGGCCTCGAGCTGGCGGTCGGCCACCGGCGAGAGGGCCGCGGCGGCGAGGGCGAAATCGTGGTCCTCGGGCAGCAGGCCCTTGGCCTTGTAGGTCTGGATGACGGGTGCCCGCTGGGTCAGGGCGAAACGGGCGAGCGCTGCTCCGGCATCGTGCTGGACGGCATCGAAGCCGGCGATGACGAGTGGCCGCCTCGCCTCGGCGAGCCAGGTGCGCGCCTCGTCGAGCACCGGGCCGGCGGCCGGGGCCACGGGTGCTGTCGGGGCGCGGCGGATGGGCGTGGTCGCGGCTGCCGGCGCGTCGGCCACTGAGATCGGCACCTGATCAGCACCGGGCCGGGCCGCGGGTCGCCGGCCAGCGCCAGGGCCCGCTCGGTGACGAGGTCGGCGGCGGTCGCGGTCAGGGTGAAGGCGCCCTTGATGGCGGGCTCGAGGAGCTTTTTGTGATCGATGATCTGGTGGTTGTAGGCGAGCTGTCGTCGGCATCGACGGCGCCCACGAGGACGATCAGCGGCACCCGGTCGAGCCGCGCGTTGGCGACGACGTTGACGGCGTTGCTGATGCCGGGCCCGACCGTGGCCACCAGCACGGGCGGCGTGCCGGTGCGCTGCCAGACCGCTTCGGCCATGAAGCCCGCCGCCGTCTCGTGCTTGGTGGTGACGAAGGTGATGCCGGCGGCGGCCAGCGCGTCGATCAGGGTGAGGATCTCGCCGCCCGGAATGCCGAAGGCGAAGCGGCAGCCGGCCTCGGCGAGGCGCCGGGCAAGCAGGTCGGCGGCGCGGTTGGCGTTGCGGGCTGGCGGGCATGGCGGGATTTCCTCGGGCAAAAAGGACCGGCGAGCGCTCGCACGCCGGTCACAGGTCGTCAACCGGCGGCGGCGGGCCGTTCCGATGGCGGAGGAAGAAGTCGAGCATGGCGCGGCTGGCACGGGGCCGCGCGGATCGGTGTAGCTGCCAGCCGCATTGCCGCCGGACCAGGCGTGACCGAGTCCGTGCACCCCAGTGCTGGCGAGGGTCTGGCCGGCCGGATCCAGGTGCCGGGTGCGGGGTCCAGGCGTGGCCGCTGGGCACGCGTCCGGCGCTCGACCGCGGTTCCAGCGTTCCGGGACGGCCTGGCGGATCACAGCGGCACCATTGCCCGGATGCACCGTGGCGTCGCGGTCGCCATGCACGACGATGACCGGCATCTTCCGGCCGCCGACCGACGCGGGCCGACCGGCGGCGGGCTCGCATCGCCTGAAAGGCGGAGGCGATATCGCGCGCAGCCCCGTGGGCGAGTCGAATGACGCCGAAGGCGGCGTAGAGATCGGGGTAGGTCGCGGCCAGGACAGCGGTTTCCGCACCGCCGGCCGAGAGCCCGGCGACATAGACCCGGCCGGCATCGACGCTGTGGTCGCGCATCACCCCCGCGGGTGATGCCGGCGATGATCGAGGGCTCGCCCCGGGCGCGCTCCTGTCGGTCGGCTGGAACCAGTTCCAGCAGCGCTGCGGGGGGTTGGCCGTTCGGCACTGGCCGGGCCAGGCGACGATGAGGCCGGCCTCGGCGGCGAGCCGGTACGCGGCCGTGCCGGCGGCGAAATCGTCCGGGTTCTGCGTGCAGCCGTGCAGCATGACCAAAAACGGCCGCTGCTCGTTGGCGGCCGCGGCCGGAACGAAGAGCCGGTAATCGCGCCGCCCGAAAGGATTGGCGTGACTGCGGGCCAGCCATTGCTCGCCACCGGGCGAGGCTTCGGGCAGCGGCTCGGCCCTGGAGGTCGAGGGTCGGCCCCTGCCAGCCGTCCGCCGGCGGTGCCGTGGCGGCGCCGCCGAGCGCATCCTGCAGCAGGGCCGTTGCCGCCAGCCGGCCGGCACGGGTCAGGGGTGGCTTTCGGCCATGCGGCCGGAGTCGATCATGTTCATGATTGGGGCTTTCGCGGGAGCTGGGGGGATCAGTGCATGCGGTCCTGCAGTGCAGCCTTGACCGCCGGCGTGGCGTTGGCGGGCACCGAGGACGGTGACGGAGGCGATGGTGGCGCGGGCCAGCTCGGGCGTGACGTCGCTGGCGATGGTGGCGAGGCCGAGCACGTTGGATGTGGATTACCGCCCGGCCCGCATGGCCTCGAGGTCGGCGCGGCTGTAGCGCCTGAGGCCGAGGTCGAGCCCCTGGCGGCCGACCGACCGGTCGACCGCCTCGGCATGCTGGTCGAGCTGGTTGGCGGATCGCCGTGCGGATGAAGTCGCTACGGTTGGCGTAGAAGCCCTGCACCAGGAGGTCGATCCGGCCGAGATCGACATAGCCGAGATTGGAGCGTGATCTTCTCGCTGTCGGGCGTCCGGGGTGAGCGTTCGGCGGGCGTGTCGACCATCCTTTACCATCATAAACCATCCGTGTGGATGGTAGATGGTGCAGGGGCGCTCGTCGTCAAGCCCTGACGGGTCGGAGATCCCTGAAGAAGCGCTGCACGTCGACCAGGTGGCAGAGCTCGGTGCCGGGGGTGAGGACGGTGGCGGTGCCGGCGGCGACGCCGAGGGCGAAGGCGCGCTCGACGCTCTCCCGCTGGCGAGGCCCCAGGTCATGCCGGCGACGAAGCGTCGCCGGCGCCGACCGCGCTCCTCGCCTCGACCTCGGGAGTGCCGAGCCGCCAGATCCCGTCCGGCGTGGCGAGGAGCGCACCCTCGTGGCCCATGGTCACGGCGAGCAGCTCGGTGCTGCCCGACGCAACCAGCTCGGTGGCGGCCGCCGCCAGCTCGGCCGGGTCGCCGAGATCCCGCCCCAGGAGCCGGGCGAACTCGCCCGGTTCGGCTTGGACCAGATGCACGCCGGCGCCGAGGGCGGCGGCCAGCGCCGGCCCGGAGGTGTCGACGACGAGCCTGGCGCCACGCTTCTTCACCACCTCGGCGAGCCGGGCGTAGAGATCGTCCGGGCACGCCGCGCGGCAGGCTGCCGCTGGCGACGAGGTAGTCGAAGTCGAGCAGCTCGACGAAGGCGAGGGCGGCCTGCCATTCGCTTTCGGCGAGCATCGGGCCCTCCGGCGTGAAGCGGTATTCCTGGCCCGAGCGCCGCTCGAAGACCACATGGCTCACCCGGGTCGGCTCGGCGGTGGCGATGCGGTGAGCCATGACGCCGGCATCGCGCACCAGCTCGTCGAGCACGTCGCCCGACGGCACGCCGGCGGCATAGACCGCGAAGCTCTGGCCGCCGAGCTCGACGACCCGCGCCACGTTGATGCCGCCGCCGCCGGAGATCGAGCCGGTCGTTGGTCGTGCGCAGCTTGTTGACCGGGGCACCTCCTCGGTGGCGCAGGAGGCGTCGACCGCCGGATTGAGGGTCAGGGTGACGATCCGCTTCGGCATTGGCATTGCGCCCTTATTCGCTTGGTCATGCGCCCCATCTTGGCCTCGAGGCGGCCGGCGCCAAGGCACGGTGCCTAGCCGGCCGGCCGTGCAAGAGGCAACGGCCACGGGCCGCCATCGTCGCATACAGGGGAGAAGCCTGATGACACTCGCAATCGGTGCCACGGCACCGGACTTCACCGCCGAGACCACCGAGGGACGCATCAATTTCCACGAGTGGGCCGGCGACAGCTGGGTCGCTCTTCTCGCATCCCAAGGACTTCACCCCGGTCTGCACCACCGAGCTCGGCACCATGGCGAGGGATCAAGCCCGAGTTCGACAAGCGCGGCGTCAAGATCATCGGCCTCAGCGTCGACCCCGTGGACGACCATGTCCGCTGGTCGAAGGACATCGAGGAGACGATGGGCGCGGCCCCCAACTACCCGATGATCGGCGATCAGGACCTCGCCGTGGGGCGAAGCTCTACGGCATGCTGCCCGAGGGCGCCGGCGACACCGCCAAGGGCCGCACCGCCGCCGACAACGCGACCGTTCGGAACGTCTATGTCGTGGGGCCGGACAAGAAGGTGAAGCTCGTGCTCTCTATCCGATGAGCACCGGCCGCAACTTCGACGAGATCCTGCGCATCGTCGATCTGCTGCAGCTCACCGCCAGGCACCAGGTGGCGACGCCGGCCAACTGGAACCAGGCGACGACGTCATCATCGTGCCCTCGGTGTCCGACGAGGCGGCCAAGGCCAAGTTCCCGGACGGCTGGAAGGCCCCAAGCCCTACATGCGGGTGGTGGCGCAGCCGGGCTGAACGCGGCTCGAGCACCGTGGTCCGTCCAGACACGGGCCACGGTGCGTTGCGCCAGAGCGCGGGCGCCTCAGCGGGTCGGGACGGGCGTCTCGCCGCGGTAGTCGTAGAAGCTGCGCTTGACCTTGCGGCCGAGCCAGCCGGCCTCGACATATTTCACCATGAGCGGGCAGGGACGGTACTTGCTGTCGGCGAGCCCGTCATAAAGCACCTGCATGACGGCGAGGCAGGTATCGAGGCCGATGAAGTCGGCGAGCTCGAGGGGGCCCATCGGGTGGTTGGCGCCGAGCTTCATGGCGGTGTCGATGCTCTCGACCGTGCCGACACCCTCGTAGAGCGTGTAGACCGCCTCGTTGATCATCGGCAGCAGGATGCGGTTGACGATGAAGGCCGGAAGTCCTCGGCGGTGACCGGCGTCTTGCCGAGCCGCTCGCACAGGCCGCGGATGGAGCGGTAGGTGTCCTCGGCCGTGGCGATGCCGCGGATCACCTCGACCAGCTTCATCGCCGGCACCGGGTTCATGAAGTGCATGCCGATGAAGCGCTCGGGCCGGTCGGTGGCGGCGGCGAGGCGGGTGATCGAGATCGACGAGGTGTTGGAGGCGACGATCGCGTCCGCCTTGAGATGCGGCACCAGCCCCTTGAAGATCTTCTTCTTCAGCCCTCGTTCTCGGTGGCGGCCTCGACCACGAGGTCGCAACCGCCGAGATCGGCCATATCCGTGCTGGTCGACACGCGGTTGAGCGCCGCGTCACGGTCGGCGGCCTCGATCGTGCCCTTCTGCACCTGGCCGGTCGAGCAGCCGGCCCATCAGCTCCATGGCCGCTCGAGCTGCTCGCGCGTCGGACGTCCACGAGCACCACGTCGATGCCCGCCTGGCCGCGACCTGGGCGATGCCGCCGCCCATCTGGCCGGCGCCGATCACGCCGATCCGCTGGACCTCCGGCAGAGGCGGGTAGTCTTTCTCGGTGTAGACGTTCATTCAGACGCTCCTGGGGCGACGCCGCTCAACCCTTGGCCTGCCGCAGCGCCTCGGTGAGCTCGGGCACGAGCTTGAAGAGGTCGCCGACGATCGCGTAGTCCGCGACCTGGAAGATCGGCGCTTCCTCGTCCTTGTTGATGGCGACGATGACCTTGCTGTCCTTCATCCCGGCGAGATGCTGGATGGCGCCGGAGATGCCGACGGCGATGTAGAGGTCCGGCGCCACGATCTTGCCGGTCTGGCCGACCTGCCAGTCATTGGGGGCGTAGCCGGCATCGACGGCGGCGCGGCTGGCGCCGACGGCAGCACCCAGCGTGTCGGCCAGCGCCTCGACGATGGAGAAGTTCTCGGCCGAGCCGATGCCGCGACCGCCGGAGACGACGACCCGGGCGGAGGTGAGGTCGGGCCGGGCACTCGACTGCACCTCGCGGCCGACGAAGCGGGCGAGGCCGGCCGGGTCGACCGCCGCCACGGTGGCGATCTCGGCACTGCCGCCCTCGGCCGGTGCTGCGTCGAAGGTCGTGGTGCGCACGGTGATGACGCGCTTGTCGTCCTTGCTCTCGACCGTGGTGAGCGCGTTGCCGGCATAGACGTAGCGGCGGAAGGTCGAGGGCGAGACGACCTCGACGATGTCGCTGAGCTGCGCCGTGTCGAGCAGGGCGGCCACGCGCGGCAGGAGATTGCGGCTGAAGGTCGTCGAGGCGGCGAGGACGTAGTCGTAGTCGGCCGCCATGGCGACGATGAGCGGCGTCAGGTCCTCGGCCACCGGATTGGCATAGGCGCTGTGCTCGACCCGGATCACCTTCGCGATGCCGGCGATCTTCGCCGCGGCCTCGGCCACGCCGCCACACTCCGCACCGGCGACCAGCACGTGCATGGGGCCGGGCAGGGCGCTGGCGGCGGTCACCGCGTTCAGCACGGCGGGATCGAGCGTCTGGTTGTCGTGCTGGGCCAGGATCAGGACGGCCATCAGATCACTCCCGCCTCGGTCTTCAGCTTGGCGACCAGCTCCGCGACATCGGCGACCCGGACACCGGCCTGCCGCTTCGGCGGCTCCTCGAATTTCGTGTAGACCAGCCGGGGCGCCACATCGACGCCGAGCTCCTCGGGCGTGACCGTGTCGATCGGCTTCTTCTTCGCCTTCATGATGTTGGGCAGGGAGGCATAGCGCGGCTCGTTCAGCCGCAGGTCCACCGTGATGATCGCCGGCAGCTTCACCTCGATCGTCTCGATGCCCTCGTCCACCTCGCGGCCGCAGATCGCCTTGCCGTCCTTGACCTCGAGCTTCGAGACGAAGGTCGCCTGGGCCCAGCCGAGCAATGCTGCGAGCATCTGGCCGGTCTGGTTGCTGTCGTCGTCGATCGCCTGCTTGCCGAGGAGGATGAGCCCCGGCGCCTCGCGCTCGGCGATCACCTTCAGGCACTTGGCGACGGCCAGCGGCTGCAGCGACGCGTCGGCGGGCACGTGGATCGCCCGGTCCGCCCCCATGGCGAGTGCGGTGCGCAGGGTCTCCTGGCATTTCTGCTCGCCCAGCGAGACCGCGACCACCTCCTCGGCGATGCCCTTCTCGCGCAGGCGGATCGCCTCCTCGTTGGCGATCTCGTCGAAGGGGTTCATCGACATCTTGACGTTGGCCGTCTCGACCCCGCTCTGGTCGGACTTCACCCGAATCTTGACGTTGTAGTCGACCACCCGCTTGACGGGCACGAGCACCTTCATGTCCGCAACCTCTGCTCAACGATCGCGCAGTGTTCGATCGCGCGGCCCGTTTATTGTGCACTGCAATAGGGACTGATATGCGCCGGTCACCGCCTTGTCAACGAACCAACACCTCGCCGGCGGCAACACCGGGCACCCTGTGGCGGTCAGCGGTTCGCCCCCGGCTGCCAGAGCACGTCCAGCCGGCCACGGTCGTTGAGGTGCCGGGACAGCACGAAGAAATGGTCGGATAGCCGGTTCAGGTAGCGCAGCGCCAGCCCGTTGACGGGCTCCGCCTCGAGGAGCTCGCTCACCAGCCGCTCGGCCCGCCGGCAGACCGTGCGGGCGAGGTGCAGATGGGCCGCGGCGGGCGTGCCGCCCGGCAGCACGAACGAGGTGAGCGGTGCGAGCGCTGCGTTCAGCGCGTCGATCTCCTGCTCGAGCCGCAGAACCTGGCTTTCCTGAATGCGCAGCGTCGCGGGATCCGCGGCATCCGCGCCGGGCCGGCAGAGATCGGCGCCGAGGTCGAAGAGATCGTTCTGGATCCGGCCCAGCATCGCCTCCGCCCCGGCGTCGCCGCCGGTATGCAGGCGCACCAGGCCGACCGTGGCGTTGACCTCGTCGACCGTGCCGTAGGCCGTCACGCGCAGGT
>JAWKVR010000070.1:0-10480 GCA_041397945.1 Geminicoccaceae bacterium | reverse complement strand
GCCGATTCCGGCAGGGTCACGCGCGCCCCCGGCCTCCGCTTCGCCTCCATGCCGCAGCGCCTCGCCATCGACCCGACCCTGCCGATCGACGTCGACCGTTTCCTCGACCTGCCGCACCGCCATCCGGCTGCCGAGCGGCAGGCAGCGCTCGCCCGGGTCGGCATCGCCGGGCTCGGCCGGCGGCCGCTGCAGGCGCTCTCGGGCGGCGAGCTGCAGCGCGTCCTGCTCGCCCGCGCCCTGCTCCGCCGCCCCGACCTTCTCGTGCTCGACGAGCCGGCCGCCGGCATCGACTACCAGGGGCAGGCCGCCTTCTTCGGGCTGATCGACAGCGTCCGCCGGGAGCAGGGCTGCGGCATCCTCGTGGTCAGCCACGACCTGCACCTCGTCATGGCCGCCACCGATCGCGTCGTCTGCCTCAACCGCCATGTCTGCTGCAGCGGCACGCCCGAGGCGGTGGGCGACGATCCGGGCTATCTCGCCCTCTTCGGCCCCCGCACCGCCGCTGCGCTTGCCCGCTACCACCACCATCACGACCACGAGCACGCGCTCTCCGGCGAGGTCGCCCATCCTACCGATTGCGGGCGCCGCTGATGCTGCCCGAATTCCTCCTGCGCGGCTGGCTCGCCGGCCTGGCGCTCGCCGCCGTCGCCGGCCCCTTGGGCTGCTTCGTCGTCTGGCGCCGCATGGCCTATTTCGGCGACACCCTGGCCCATGGTGCGCTCCTCGGCGTCACCCTCGGCCTCGTCACCGGCATCGACCTGATGCCCGCGGTGGCCGTCACCTCGGCGCTGATTGCGCTGCTCGTCGTCCTCATGCAGCGCCAGCGCACGCTCGCCACCGACACGCTGCTCGGCATCCTCGCCCATTCCGGCATCGCCATCGGCCTCGTTCTGCTCGGCCTCGTCGGCGCGGTCCGCGTCGATCTCCTGGGCTACCTCTTCGGCGATGTCCTGGCGGTGCGCTGGCAGGACGTGGCCGTGGCGGTGATCGGCGGTGCCGCGGTCCTCGCCGTGCTTCGCCACTACTGGCCGGAGCTGCTCTTCGCCACGCTGCACGACGAGATGGCCCGGGCCGAGGGCACGCCCACCACGCGGCTCCGGCTCGTCCTGATGCTGCTCGTGGCGCTCGTCATCGCCGCCGCCATGAAGATCGTCGGCATTCTGCTCATCACCTCGATGCTCATCATCCCGCCGGCCGCCGCCCGCCAGCTCAGCGCCACGCCCGAGGCCATGGCGGTCACCGCGGCCGGGCTCGGCGGCCTTGCCGTGACCCTCGGCCTCGCCCTCTCCTGGCAGGCCGACACGCCGGCCGGCGCCAGCATCGTCGTCATGGCCCTCGCCATCTTCGTCGTGGCCCAGGCGATCGGACCCCTCGTCGCCCGTCGGCTGGGCTGCTAGACCGATCCGGAACGACATCGGGGAGGACGAGAGGCATGGCGAGCGCCGAGCAGCGCATTGCGGGGATCAAACCGGGACTTCGGGTCTGCGTGACGGCGGGTGCCGGGGGCATCGGCCGGGCCATCGCCGACGGCTTCATCGCGCATGGCGCGCGCGTCGTGGTCAGCGATGTCGCCGAAGGGGCCCTCGCCGATTTCAGCAGGGCCCATCCCGACCATCATGCGGTGGCCGCCGACGCCGGCAGCGAGGCCGCGACCAGGGCCCTCTTCGGGACCGTCGAGGAGCGTCTGGGCGGGCTCGACCTCCTCGTCAACAACGCCGGCATCGCCGGCCCGACGGCGCCGGTCGAGGAGATCGCCACCGAGGCCTGGCAGGCCACGGTCGACATCAACCTGAACGGCCATTTCTACGCGCTTCGCGCCGCGGTGCCGCTGCTCAAGCAGACGGAAAACGGGTCGATCATCATGATCAGCTCGGTCGCCGGCCGGCTCGGCTACGCCTACCGGCTGCCCTATGCGGCGACCAAATGGGCGATCGTCGGCATGGCGAAGAGCCTGTCCTTGGAGCTCGGCTCCTTCGGCATCCGGGTCAACGCCATCCTGCCCGGCATCGTCGAGGGGCCGCGCATGGACGGCGTCATCCGCGACCGCGCCGCCACGACGGGCGTCTCGTTCGAGGAGATGCGCGAGACCTATCTCTCGAAGACGGCGCTGCACCGCATGGTGACCGCCCGGGACATCGCCGACATGGCGCTCTTCCTCGCTTCGCCCATGGGCCGCAACGTCTCCGGCCAGGCGCTTTCGGTCTGTGGCGACGTGGTGTCGATCTAGGGGAGCAGGAGATGAGTGAAACCGTAGCTATCGTCGGCACCGGCCTCGTCGGCCGCGCCTGGGCCATCGCCTTCGCCCGGGCCGGCTGGCAGTGCCGGCTCCACGACACCGCACCGGGTGCCGCGGCAGCGGCGCGGGAGCGCATCGGCCCGCTCGTCGACGACTTCGTCGAGGCCGGGCTGCTCGACGACGCCGCACCCGTGCTGGCGCGCATCACCGTCGCCGACGACCTGGCCAGCGCCCTCGCCGACGTCGCCTGGGTCCAGGAGAGCGTGCCCGAGGACGTCGCGATCAAGAAGGCGCTCTGGGCCGAGCTCGACCGCCTCGCGCCCGCCGACGCCCTCTTGGTCAGCTCGACCTCGGCCATCGTGCCATCGCGCTTCACCGAGAACCTGGCTGGCCGGCATCGCTGCCTCGTCGCCCATCCCCTGAACCCGCCCTACGTCATCCCGGCGGCCGAGCTGGTGCCCGCACCCTGGACCGATGACGCGGTGATGCAGCGCGCCCGGGCGGTGATGGAATCGATCGGCATGGCGCCCATCGTCATGAAGAAGGAGCTCGACGGCTTCGTCATGAACCGGCTGCAGGGCGCCCTTCTCGAGGAGGCGTTCAGGCTGGTCGACGAGGGCTACTGCTCGGCCGAGGATGTCGATCGCGGCCTCAAGGACGGGCTGGCGCTGCGCTGGTCCTTCATGGGGCCCTTCGAGACCATCGACCTCAATGCGCCGGGCGGCGTCGCCGACTACTGCCGGCGCTACGAGCAGATCTACCAGCGCCTGCAGCCGACCATGCTGCATCGCGCCGACTGGAACGGGCCGGTCCTGGAACGGATCGCGGCCGAGCGTCGGGCGAAGGTGCCGGAAACCGAACTCGCCGACCGGCAGCGCTGGCGCGACCGCCGGCTGATGGCGCTGGCCGCCCACAAGCGTCAGGCAGCAGAGAAGATTGGAGACTGACATGGCTGGACCCGGAAAGGTCATCATCACCTGCGCCGTGACGGGCGCCATCCATACCCCTTCGATGTCGCCGCATCTGCCGGTGACGGCAGCCGAGATCGCCGACGCCGCGATCGGCGCCGCCGAGGCGGGTGCTGCCATCGTCCACCTGCATGCCCGCGACCCCGAGACCGGCAAGCCGGATCAGACACCGGAGGCCTTCAGCCCCTTCCTCCAGGTGATCAAGCAGCGCTCGGACTGCGTGATCAACATCACGACAGGTGGCGGCCCGGCGATGACGATCGAGGAGCGGGTCAAGCCCGCCGCGACCTTCGCGCCCGAGGTGGCGTCGTTGAACATGGGCTCGATGAACTTCGGCCTCTTTCCCATGCTCAATCGCTTCAAGACCTTCAAGCACGACTGGGAGCGCCAGCAGCTCGAAAGCAGCCGCAGCTACGTCTTCAAGAACACCTTCGCCGACATCGAGTACATCCTGACGACCTGCGCGGAGAACAACACGCGCTTCGAGTTCGAGTGCTACGATATCAGCCACCTCTACAACCTCGCCCACTTCCTCGACCGGGGCATCGTCAAGGCGCCCTTGTTCGTCCAGTCGGTCTTCGGCATCCTCGGCGGCATCGGCCCGCATCCCGAGGACGTGCTGCACATGAAGCGCACGGCGGACCGGCTCTTCGGCACGAGCTATCGCTGGTCGGTCCTCGGCGCCGGCCGCAACCAGCTGCCGATCGCCGCCATGTCCGCCGCCATGGGGGCGAACGTCCGGGTCGGGCTCGAGGATTCGCTCTGGCTCGGCAAGGGCCGGCTCGCCGAGAGCAACGCCGCCCAGGTCAGGGCGGCCCGCCAGATCATCGAGGGACTCGGCCGCGAGGTGGCCACTCCCAACGAGGCCCGGGAGATTCTCCAGCTCAAGGGCGGGGATCAGGTGAACTTCTGATGGCGGTAGCCGGCCCGGCCAGGGTGAGGCCGGGCGTCGGCATCTTCTGGATGTGCCTCTCGGCATTCGGCTCGTCGTCGATGAACGGCATCGTTCGCGAGGCGACGACCGAGTTGCACGCCTTCGAGGTGGCCTTCTTCCGCAATGTCTTCGGGCTCGTGGCCCTGGCGCCGATGATGCTCAAGGCGGGGCTGCGCGCCACGCTGCGCACCAAGAAGCTGCATCTGCACGCGGCGCGCGGCCTGCTCAATGCCATCGCCATGCTCTCGTTCTTCTACGCCGTCACGGTGACGCCGCTCGCCACCATCGCCGCACTCGCCTTCACCGCCCCCCTCTTCGCCGCCCTGTTCGCCATCCCTTTCCTCGGCGAGCGGCCGGGCTGGCGGCGCTGGGCCGGGTTGGTCGTCGGCTTCGCCGGGGCGCTGCTCATCATTCGCCCGGGCTTCACCGACGTCGGCATCGGTGAGCTCCTGATCCTGCTCTCCTCGCTGGTCTGGGCGGGGGCGCTCATCATCATCAAGATCCTGGCGCGCACGGAGACGAGCCTGACGATCACCACCTATGCCGGGCTCTTCCTCACGCCCATCACCGGTGCCGCCGCCTGGTTCTTCTGGACCTGGCCCGATGCCACCGGCTGGCTCATGCTGTTCGCCATCGGCATTCTCGGCAGCATCACCCAATGGTCGGTCGCCCAGGCCTTCCACGAGGCCGACGCCACGGTCGTCCTGCCGTTCGACTTCACCAAGCTCATCTGGGCCTCGACCATCGGCTACGTCTTCTTCGGCGAAAGGCCGGATCCCATGACGCTCATCGGCGGCTTCGTGATCCTCTCTTCGATCACCTACGTGGCCTATCGCGAGCGCGAGGCGCGCAGCACCTGACCGGCGGAGCGCTGCCAAAGCGGTCGGAGACGAGGAAGGCAAGGCGATCGGCGCGCAGCGTAGTCGACCTACGTGAGCACCGATCGTCCGCCGCCTGACGAAGTACACGGCCGCTTTGACTGCGCTCTAAAATCGGAGCCAGCTGCGCAGCTTGACCACCAGCCGCTCGTCGGGGCGAAGCGCCGCTCGCTCGGCCAGGAGCGTCCTGAGCTCCGCCGGCCGGTCGGTGATGATCGCGTCGACGCCCATGTCGATCAGCCGCGACATCTCGCGGCGCTCGTTGACCGTCCAGGCATGGACCTCGTAGCCGAGCCGATGCGCGCGGACCACCTGCTCGGGCGTGATGGCGCTGGCCCGGATCGACAGGATATCGTAGTCTCGCCGGTCGGGCTGGCCGATGCTGGTATAGACGAGGAGCGCCCGCCGGAGGCGCGGCTCGAGCTTCCCCACGGCGTCGAGCACCGCCCGGTCGAAGGAGGCGACGACCGTCCCCTCGACCGCATCCATGGCCTGCAGGCGCGCCACCGTGTTGGCCACGAGATCCGGCATCTCGGGGGCCGTCTTGATCTCGATGTAGAGCTTCGCCTCGCTGCCCACGGCCAGGACGGCGGCATCCAGGGTCGGGGCTGGCACCCCTGAAGCTCGCGTCGAACCAGCCGCCGACGTCGATGGCGCTCAGCTCGGCCGCCGGCACGTCCCAGATGCGCCGGTCGAGGCTCGCCACCCGGCGCAGATCCCGGTCGTGCAGCAGGACCGGCACGCCGTCGATCGTCTCCTGCACGTCGATCTCGACATAGTCGGCACCGTCGTCGACGGCCTGGCGGATCGCCGGCAGGGTGTTCTCGGGTGCCGCCTTGGAGCTGCCGCGATGCGCGGCAATGCGCACATCGTCGGTAAGGTCGAAGCCGGCCAGCACGATCCCCGCCTGCACGAAAGCGAAGCAGAGCAGGGCCAGCTCCACGGCCCAGAGCGCAAGCCGCCCGCCGCCTTGCGGCACCCCACGGAGGTCCGGCCGGACGGTGCCGGTCAGCCGGCGGTGCAATGCCTGCAGCACGAGCGCGTTGGAAGCGATACCGAGATACGTCGCCGCAATGGCGCCGATGATCGCCAGGGCAATGACGAAGAGGGTCGCCGGGATGACGAGTTCGAGGCGGTGCGGCAGGTTGCCGAGCAGCAGTGCCGCCGTCCGGTCGACGAGGAACGTGGAGAGCACCGGCAGGAGCAGGGCGGTCACCGACACCGGCAGCACCACCAGGGTCGTCCGTGCCAGTTGATGCCGGGTGAGCGCAGCACTCCGGCGCAGGGCCGCGAGCGCACCCAGGCCCTCCAGAAGCGCCGCCGGCGGGGCCAGCGACCAGCGCAGGTAGACGAGCGCGTTGATCAGGATCAGCGCTGCCGCCAGCGGTGCCGCCATGGCGAGAAAGGGCCAGATCGCGGGCGGTCGGGCGGTCCAGAGAAAATAGATGTCGTACTGGCCGAGCTGCCAGGCGAAGAGCCAGGCGATGCCCACGCCGAGCGGCAGGCTCAGCACCGCGTGGACCGCCACCCGAACGAAGGTGAGGCCGAGCAGCCGGGGCGCCAGCCGGCCGACATGCCAGAGTGCCGCGGTGGCCGCGAGATAACGCCCCCGCGGTGCCGCCGCCGCGATCACCATCATGCCCGCTTCGTCGAGCGTGATCAGCGTGACCGTCACCGTGGCGGCGGCAAGCGCCCAGATCAGCCCCCAGGGCGACAGCAGGAAGTCGAGGATCTCGGCATTGGTCATCGCCGGCTCGCCGCTCGTGGTCAGCAGGGCGGTGAGCACCATCGAGGTCATTGGCACGAGTGCGACGACCGTCAGGATCGAGAAGAAAAGATGGTAGAGCAGGAGCGAGCGGCCGTAGCGCACGAAGCCGACCGAGGCCTCGCCCAGAACCTTGGGCACCTTTCTCATTCGGTCTTCGGCTCAACCATCGACGGGGCCAGCATCAGGCGGCGGGTCGCCTCGTCGACCACGGGCCGCGTGCCGCCCCAGTGCGTGAAGCCCGGCACCGCCTGGTGCAGCAGCATGCCGAGCCCGTCCACGATTCGATGCCCCCGCCGTCGGGCCTCGGCCAGGAGCGGCGTGACGAGCGGCGTGTAGACGATGTCGGCGACAATGGCCGTGGCCGGCAGGGCAGCGAGATCGAGATCGAGCGCCGGCTGGCCGACCATGCCGAGGCTCGTGGTGTTGACCAGGAGATCGGCGCCTTCCAGGGCGCGGTGCCGCTCCGCCCAGGGAAGTGCCAGGACGGCGGCATCGTTCTGGTCGCCCAGCCGGGCGACCAGCGCCGCGGCCCGCTCCGGTGTGCGGTTGACCAGCGCCAGCTCATGGATTCCGGCGGCGAGGAAGGTGAAGGCGAGGGCCCGGGCAGCGCCCCCGGCACCGAGCAGCACCACCCGCCGCGTGGCTGCCCGCCAGTCCGGCGCGCAGCCGTCGAGATGAGCGAGGAAGCCCAGCCCGTCGGTGTTGTAGCCGGTGAGGCTGCCCGCATCCCCGACCAGGACGGTGTTGACGGCACCGATCGCGGCTGCCAGTGGATCGACCGCGTCGACCAGATCGAGCATCGCCGCCTTGTGCGGCAGGGTGACGTTGCAGCCGAGAAACCCCATCCTCGGCAGGGCGCGCATGACCGGCGCGAGATCCTCGGGCGCCACCGGCAAGGGCACGTAGACGCCATCGAGCCCGTGCCGCTCGAACCAGAAATTGTGCAGGAGCGGGGATTTCGAATGACCCACCGGCCAGCCGAGCACGCCGGCGAGCCTCGCCTTGCCGCTGATCGTCACCAACGGCCGGATTCCCTCTCGTGAGCTTCGGGGGGCGGCTCGCGGACGCCTTCTGGCGCAACGCCTACCGCCATGGCTATCCCTGCGCGCGGCTCGTCTGGCGCCTGACCAACCCGAGCACGCGGGGCGTCAGCGTCGCCATCCGGCATGGCGATCGCCTCCTCTGCATCCGCGAGTCCTACCGGCCCGGCCTCAGCTTGCCGGGCGGCGGCATCGATCGAGGCGAGACCCCGCTCGAGGCCGCGCAGCGCGAGGCGCGCGAGGAGGTCGGGCTCGACCTTGCGGCCGAGGCCTTCGTCGAGCTCGGCCGCCTCGACTTCAACGCGGACGACCGGACCCATTTGGTCACCTTCTTCGCGCTCGATCTGCCGTCGATGCCGGCACCCACCGTCGACCGGCGCGAGATCGTCTGGGCGGGCTGGTTGACCAGGCAGGAGCTCGCCGACGCGGAACGCCAGCACACCATCGATCTCTATGTCAGGCACTTTGCCGGGGACCTCTGATCAGGCAGGCCCGACGTCGAGCGGCGTCGCCAGCTCCGCCCAGGCGGTATCGACCGAAGCGTCGCCCGTCGCCGCCATCATCATGAGAAACGTGCTGGCGTGGTCCAGGATGGTGATCGGCAGATGCCAGACCCCCCGCCGGTAGCAGATGCCGGTGCCGCCGCTGACGAGAAAGCCCTTGAGCGTGGCGAGATCGGGGGCCCCGTCCGGGCCCGGCAGGGCGGCGCCGATGGCGTAGCGGGCGGGGCCGATCGGCAGGAAGAGCTGCTCGGTCAGGGGGTGGCTCTCCATCCTGCGCGCCTGCATCGGCAGCACCCCCGCCGGATGGGTGTCGAGCTTGACGCAGATGGCGGTTCCCGGCCCGCCCTCGCCGAGATGCGCCAGGAGGTCGGCATTGCCCTTCGGCGCCGGCGGCTCGACCACGCTGCCGAAAGCCGCGAAGGCGGCCGGGTCGAACTTCTGCAGTGCCAGCTTCATGCCACGCTTTCCTTCCGTTGGTGGTCCAGGGCGTTGTCGAGCCGCCGCATCAGCCAGTCGAGCTCGGCTCGGGAGGCTTCCGTGAGCCTCGGCGCCGGATCGCGGGTCGCCGGGCAGGCAAGGGCACCCCGCCGCCAGAGCACGTATTTGCGAGCCGCGAGGCCGAGACCCGGCTGCTGCTCGTAGCGGACCAGCGGCAGATAGCAATCGAAGAGATCGAGCATGGCCTCACGCTCACCGAGCGCGCAGAGCCGGCAAACCTCGACCAGCATCTCGGGATAGGCGAAGCCGGTCATCGCCCCGTCGGCACCCCGCTCGAGCTCGAACGGCAGGAAGACGCCGCCATTGCCGGTGAGGATCGAGACCCGCCGTGCACCATCGGCCTCGGCGGCGCGCACCGCGGCGAGCTTGTCCAGCCCGGGCCAGTCCTCGTGCTTGAGCATCACCGCATTCGGGCAGCCGTCCATGACTCGCCGAATCAGCCCCGCACTCATCGGCACCGATGCCAGCAGCGGAAAGTCCTGCAGCACCCAGGGCACGGCCTCGCCCAGCGTCTCGGCCACCTTGCGGCAATAGCCCAGCACCGCGTCGTCGCCTTTGGCCGAGCTCGCCGGCGGCTGCACCATCACGCCGGCGGCGCCATCGCCCATCACGGCCTGCGCGAGCGAGCGCATCGCCGCGAAGCCCGGGGCCGAGACGCCGACCACCACCGGCACCCGGCCGGCGACCCGGCCGAGCACATGCTGCGCGAACGCCTTCGCCTCCGCGTCGGTCAGCTTGGGTGCCTCGCCCATGACGCCCAGGATCGTCATGCCGTGCACGCCCTTCTCGAGATAGAACTCGATCAGGCGGTCCGTGGCGGCGAGGTCGAGCCGGCCATCCTCTGCGAACGGCGTCGCGGCGATGATGAAGACGCCCCTGGCGGAGCTGTCGAGGCGCTGCATGACAATTTCCGTTGGCTGGTGCGCGGCTTTCTAGCGTCTGGCAGCGGTGCTGGCCATAATGGCGGCATGGTCGAACGTACCAAGAGCCAGCTGATCATCGAGCGTGTGCCATCGCCGATCGGCGACATCGTGCTCGCCCATGACGGCCGGGCGCTGCATCGCCTCGAATTCGATGACCGGTTGGCAAGCCGCTGGCCCGAGGCAGCAGCCGTTCCGGCCGGCACCACGACGCCATCGCCCTTCGCCCGGGCGGTGGCGGCCTATTTTGCGGGTGACCTCGCCGTCCTGGACGGGCTTGCGGTGCATGTCGCCGGTCGCGACTTCGAGACCACCGTCTGGCGGACGCTGCGGCAGATCGAGTGCGGCACCACCTGGTCCTATGCCCGGCTCGCCGCATCGATCGGCCGGCCGAAGGCGGTGCGCGCCGTCGGTGCTGCCAATGGCCGCAACCCGATCTCGCTGGTGCTGCCCTGCCACCGGGTGATCGGCGCAGATGGCCGGCTGGTCGGCTATGGCGGCGGGCTCGAGCGCAAGGCCTGGCTCTTGCGTCACGAGGGCGTGCTGGTCGCCTGAGCGGCCGAGCGGTGCGCCAGCCAGAGGCCGGCGAGGGCAAGGGCCAGCATAGTCAGGATGGCCGGCCGCGCCGTGCCGTCGTGGACTGTCGCCACGAAGGTGCCGACGATCGCCGGCACGACGCTCTGCGCCACGCCCAGCACCGAGGTCGCCGCACCGGCGATGCGGGCGTGCGGCCGC
>JAWKVR010000069.1:0-10799 GCA_041397945.1 Geminicoccaceae bacterium | reverse complement strand
GCGATGCGTCGGATGCCGATGTCGAGGTCGTGCGTGCCCAGGCGGCGATGGACACGAGCCGCATCGACTGGCGGCGGATCGACGCCGCCGGCGGCGCGGCAGGCGTCGCGGCGACCATCCGGCAAGCGCTCGGCCAGCCCTTGCCGGCGGGGGATCGATAGGGCGGCAGCCCCGCCGTATGGCGCCCCTCGCAAAAGGGGGATGACAGGCCCTGCGGTTGTCCTATAATTTTCCTAGAAATTGCCTAGGTCAGCCTCGGTCGGTCCAGACCGGGCGCCGCGGCACGCGGGGTGACGCCGATGACCACGCTCTACCTCAATCGCCATCTGCCGGACGACGAACGCCGCGCCCGGGTCTTCGACGGCGACTTCTTCCTCTACACGGAGGTGCGGGGCTCGCGGGCCCTCTGCGCGCTCGCGCAGGAGATGGCGGAGGAAGCCTTCGCCGGGCTCGATCCGGAGCGCGCCCAGTTCGACATGGGTGTCGAGGAGTTCATCCAGCGGGTGGGCCCGCTCAAGTCCGGCTTCACCAACAGCGCGCGAACCAAGGAGCTCTGCCAGATCTATCTGACCGAGCTCGGCTGCGATCCGCTGCGCACCTATTTCGACCTGCCGCGGCTCAGGGTCGTGCCGTCCGACGGCTACCTGACCTCGGGCGTCAGCTATGCCTACAAGGCGCATCGGGACACCTGGTACGCGCACCCGCGCCAGCTCGTGAATTTCTGGATCCCGGCCTGGCCGGTCGTCGGCGACAACACGATGTCGATGTTCGTGCGCTATTTCGACGAGCAGGTGGCGAACGGCTCCGCCGGGTTCGACTACGACGACTGGGTCGCCAACAGCCGGTTCGCCGCGGCGGGCCAGGTCAAGGGCGAGGCGCGGCCGCACCCCCTGCCGCGCCAGTCGATCGACACGCGGGGCGAGATCCGTATCGCCGGCGGCGCCGGCGACGCCATGCTGTTCTCGACCTGCCACCTGCATGCGACGGCCCCGAACTGCTCGGGCGTCACGCGGTTCAGCGTCGACCTCCGGACGGTGCACCTCGACGACCTCATGGACGGTCGCGGCCCGGCGCTCGACGACAGCGAGGCCACCGGCACGACGCTCGGCGATTTCCTGCGGGTCGCCGACCTCGAGCCGCTCGATGTCGGCGTGCTGCCGGAGGGGATTCGACGGCAGCGCCTGGCCGTGCCGGCCTGAGGCCGGGCCTGCCGACCTCCAAACGAGGACGGGCGAGACCAGGCCGAAAGGGTCCAGCCCGCTCAGCGCCTCCCCGGATCAGCCGCGCTTGCGCGCCAGCAGCAACCCGTCGCCGATCGGCAGCAGCACCGGCGTCACCCGCTCATCGCCGTGGATCTCGCGGGTCAGCGCGCGCAGCGTCAGGGTCTGCCGCGACCGGTCGTCGGGATCGGCCACAGCACCCTTCCAGAGCATGTTGTCGAGGGCGACGAGGCCGCCCGCCCGCAAGAGGCCGAGCGCCGCCTCGTAGTATTGCGGGTAGCCCTTCTTCTCGGCATCGACATAGACGAGGTCGAAGCTGCCCGACGCACCTTCGGCGATCAGGTCGTCGATGCTGTCCATGGCGAGGCCCTGGCGAAAGTCGATGCGTCGGGCGACGCCGGCCTCCTGCCAATGCCGCTGGCCGAGCGCCGGCCAGTCGTCGTTGACGTCGAGCGTGGTGAGCCGGCCTTCCGGCGGCAAAGCGAGGGCCATGCCGAGGCTGCCGTAGCCCGTGAAGCAGCCGATCTCGAGGACGCGGCGCGCGTCGATGAGCTCGATCAGCAGGGCCAGGAGCTGGACCTGGACGGTCGAGCTGCGCATGCCGCCATCGGCCAGCGCATCGGTCGCCGCGCGCAGGCGGGCCAGCTCCGGGTGCTCACGCCCGCCGAGCTCGTCGAGATAGGTCTGCAGCGCGCCATCCAGCGCCAGATTGCGAGGGCTCAAGATCCGGTCTCCCCGGCTCAGTTGCCGAGCGCGCGCGCGGCGTCGAGCACTTCCTCGACATGGCCCGGCACCTTGACCTTGCGCCAGGCCCGGACGATCCGGCCGTCGCCGTCGACGAGGAAGGTGGAGCGGTCGATGCCCATGTAGGTCTTGCCGTAATTGCTCTTTTCGACCCAGGCGCCGAGCCCCTCGACCAGCTTGCCGCTCTCGTCGGAGGCGAGCACCAGATCGAGGTCGTACTTCGTCTTGAACTTGTCGTGGCTCGCGACGTCGTCCTTGGAGAGGCCGACGACCGGGACGCCCAGCGCCGCGAAGGCGGCCGCTGTGCTCGGTGAAGCCCTGCGCCTCCTTGGTGCAGCCCGGCGTGTCGTCCCTGGGATAGAGATAGAGCACGTAGGGCTTGCCCTTCAGGCTCTCGCTCGGACCGTGCCGCCCCCGTCGGTCAGCAGCTCGAACGCCGGCATCATGCGCCTTCCTTGAAGCTCGCTCATGGCGTCTTTCCCCCTCGTTGGTTCTGATGGGTTTGTGATGGTGGGCTCCCCGTCGTCCTCTTCGGCCGGGCGGAGCAAGGCGCGTCGAAGAACTGGCGTGCCGCCGTCTCGCATTCGACGAGGCAGCTCCTCGGCCGCCGCGAAACAGGCCACGGGCACGCCGAGGCCGAGGCTGGCGGTTGGCGGCCCGCACCAGGGCCTCGCGCAGGCCCATGGGCGCCTGCCGCGGCTCGAACGACCTGTCGCTCAGGGAGAGGCGGAGGACGGCCTGCAGCGCCTGCGGAAGGCCAGCGCCTGCAGGGGCTGGCGGCCGACCGCCGCCTCGATCAGGCCGGCCTCGATGGCTGCCTCCAGGATGCCGCCCGTGTCGGTGCGCCGCGAGCTCGGATGGTCGGGGCCGTGACGCAGCACGAGATACTTTGGCCGCGAACTCGAGATCGACGAGGCCGCCCGGCAATGCTTGAGGTTCCAGGGGCTGTCGCTGCCGTGCTCCTTAGTACGCAGCCGCATGAGCGCGGACCTCACGCGTGCTAGGAGCTCCGGCTCGGCCAGTGCCGCGAGGGCCTCGTCGATGGCCGCGGTCGCATCGGCGACGAGGCCGAGATCGCCGGCGACGGCCCGGGCACAGGTCAGCGACTGGCGCTCCCGAACCTGCGCCGTGGTCTCCTGGTAGCGGCGGAAATTGCCGAGGCTGCGAGCGATCGGTCCGACATTGCCGGAGGGCCGCAGACGCGGTGTCGATCTCGAAGGCAACCTCGGCCGTCCGGGCGATGGCGCTGACGAGGCGCTGGCCGGGCTTAGCCGGGCATAATGGAGTCGTGACGGGCAAGGGCTTGGCGCCGTCCGACACCGCTGATCGTCGGGGCCCTCGAAGAGGAAGACGAGGTCGAGGTCAGGAGCCGAGGCTGAGCTCGCGCGAGCCGGCTTGCCGAGGCCGAGCACGCAGAAGCTGCCGCCGCTATCCGGCCGTGCTGCTCCTGTGGCTCTCGGCCTCCGGCGGCAGGAGGCGATGCGGATGACGAGCTCGGCGATGCTGGTGAGCGCCCGGCTGGCGGTGGCCGCATCGGCGAGCCCGAGCGGCACGTGCAGCCCCGCCTGGAACTGGCGGCCCTGGGCCAGCGCCGGCAGAGATCAGCCCCCTCGAGATGCCGCGCATCGCGGGCCCGGCGAACTCGGCCTCGAGCGCCGCCTCGTCGGGCAGGGCTCGAAGAAATCGGGGGCCAGCATGGCGTCGAAGAGCGCCACGTTGCCGGCCAGCACCTGCGCCAGCCGGGGGGCGGCTCCATCGGGTCGCCGATCAGGGTGAGCAGGTTCGGGTTGGCGCGGACCAGCGAGAAGAACTGCACCCCGGCGGGCAGGCCGCCGAGAAAGGCATCGAACAGCCTGAACGCCTCGTCGACATCCGCCTGCCGCTGCAGGGCGTTCAGGATGCCGGGCGTCAGCTCGGTCAGGATCTCGCGCGCCCGGGTGCTGCGCGTGGCGCGGATGTGGCCGTGATGCCATTGCCGGATCCGGCCGGCCGCGGCGGCCGGGTCCTTGAAGCCCATCTCGCGCAGGGTCTCGAGCGTGCCCGGATCGTCCTCGGTGCCGGTGAAACGAGCTGGCGCCCGGCGCCGAGATCGGCTCGGCCTCGAAGAGCTGGGCATAATGGCGCTCGACCGACTACCCAGCACGGCCATGATCGCGGCGCTGAGGGTGTCCGGTGTCCGGCGAAGCCGGCGAAGCAGGCGAACTGCTCGAGCTCGTTGTCGCAGGTCGGCAGGGTCTGGGTCTGCTTGTCGGCGACCATCTGCAGGCGGTGCTCGAGCGCCCGCAGAAAGCGGGCACGCCTGGTCGAGATCATCGCCGGCGGCACCATCGACCCAGCGCCCTTCGACCAGCTTCTCCAGCGTCGTGAGGGTCCGGGGATCGCGCAGCTCGGGGTGGCGGCCGCCGAGGATGAGCTGCTGGGTCTGGACGAAGAACTCGATCTCGCGAATGCCGCCCCGCCCGACCTTGAGATCGTGGCCGCGCACGCCGATCGTGCCGAAGCCGCGATGGGCGTTGATCTGCCGCTTGATCGAATGAATGTCGCGGATGGCCGCGTAGTCGAGATGCCGCCGCCAGACGAAGGGCGCGAGGCGCCTGAGGAAGGTCTCGCCCGCCGGCCGGTCGCCGGCGATGATCCGGGCCTTGATGAAGGCGGCGCGCTCCCAGTTCTGCCCGTGCCGCTCGTAGTAGATCTCGGCGGCATCGACCGAGAGCGCCAGGGGATGGCCCGGTGGGTGGGGGCGCAGGCGCAGGTCGGTGCGGAAGACGTAGCCGTCGCGGCTCTTGTGCTCGAGCCCGTAGACGATGGCGCGGGCGGCACGCACGGCGAGCGCCATGGCGGTCTCCCGCCCGCGATAGTCGATCCTGTCCGGGTCGAAGAGGACGATGAGGTCGATGTCCGAGGAGTAGTTGAGCTCGTGGGCGCCGAGCTTGCCCATGCCGACGATGAAGATGCCGCAGTCGCGGGTCGGCTGCTCGGTGTCGGCGAGCTCGATCTCGCCCCGCTTCGCCGATTCGGCGAGAAACGTCGCGAGCACCGCCTCGGCCGCATGGTCGGCGAGGCGGCTGAGGCTTCGGGTCACCTGGTCGAGGTCGAAGCGGCCGGCGAGATCGGCGAGGCCGACCGCCGCCGCGATCCGGCGGCGGGCCTGGCGCAGGCCCGGCAGGAGCCGGTTGCGGTCGAAGGGCAGGGCGTCGATCCGGGCGAGCTCCTCCTCGACGATCGCGGCGGCACCACGCTCGGCGAAGTCGGCGACGATGGCCGGGTCGGTCGTCAGGCAATCGGCGAGGAACGGGCTGAAGCCGAAGACGGCGGCGAGCAGATCGCGGTTCTCGCGCTGCCCGAGGCAGGTCTCGAGCCGGTCGTTCACCGATGGATCGGCATGGCGCACCGCCGCCGCGCGGCAACCGGGCGAGCCATGGCTCGTCCCGCCCGTCGCTCGACTGCGGCGGCTGGGGCGAGGCAACGGTCGGCAACGGCAGGGACACGGCGATCGACCAGAATAAGCTGCAGGTGTCGGCTCGGGCCACACCGCAAGGGGCCGCAAGTTCTCCCTTCCGTCCGGCCCGGTCAAGCGCGGATCCGCCGGCCCGATCAGCCCGCTTCGACGAGGACGTGGCGCTTCCTGCCGGCGGAGAGCTTGAGCCGACCGTCGGTGAGCGCACTTCCGTCGACGACGAGCAGCTCGTCGTCGACCCGCTCGTCGTTCAGCCGGGCACCGCCGCCCCGGACGAGCCGGCGGGCCTCCGCGTTCGACGTGGCGAGGCCGGCGAGCTGGAAGAGCTCGATGATCGCCATGCCCGCCGCCAGCCGCGCCGCATCGACCGTGACCGACGGCAGGCCGGTGGCGGGCCCGCCCTCCTCGAACTGGGCACGGGCCGCCGCGGCCGCCGCCGCGGCGGCTTCGGCACCGTGCCGTAGGGCGGTCGCCTCGAAGGCCAGGATCTTCTTGGCCTCGTTGATCTCCGCCCCTGCGAGCCGCTCCAGCCGGGCGATCTCGTCGAGCGGCAGCTCGGTGAAGAGCCGAAGGAAGCGGCCGACATCGGCATCCTCGGTGTTGCGCCAGTACTGCCAGTAGTCGAAGGGCACCAGCCGGTCCTCGTTAAGCCAGACGGCGCCCGCGGCCGTCTTGCCCATCTTGGCACCCGAGGCCGTGGTGATCAGCGGGGTCGTCAGGCCGAAGAGTGGCCGGCCATCGATCCGCCGGCCGAGCTCCACGCCGTTGACGATGTTGCCCCACTGGTCCGAGCCGCCCATCTGCAGCTGGCAGCCGTGGCGCCGGCCGAGCTCGAGGAAGTCGTAGGCCTGCATGACCATGTAGTTGAACTCGAGCAGGGTCAGCGGCTGCTCGCGCTCGAGCCTGAGCTTGACGCTGTCGAAGGTCAGCATCCGGTTGATGGTGAAATGCGTGCCGAAGTCCCGAAGGAACGGGATGTAGCGCAGCTCGTCGAGCCATTCGGCGTTGTCGACCATGATCGCCGAGCCGCCGAAGTCGAGATAGGCCCCGAGCGAGCGCTTGATCCCGGCCTTGTTGGCCTCGATCGCGGCGTCGTCGAGGAGCGGGCGGCTCTCATCGCGGAACGAGGGGTCGCCCACCTTGGTGGTGCCGCCGCCGACGAGGGCGATCGGCGTGTGCCCGGCGCGCTGCAGCACGCGCAGCATCATGATGCTGACCAGATGCCCGATATGCAGGCTGTCCGCGGTGCAGTCGTAGCCGACATAGGCGACCACGCGGCCGGTCAGGGCCAGCTCGTCCAGCGCCTCGGCGTCGGTGCATTGATGGATGTAGCCGCGCTCCTCGAGCGTGCGCAGCAGATCCGAGCGGTAGCGGCTCATGGGCGTCCGATCAGTTTCGCGGATATTGCCGGCCGGCGGCGCGAGCGGCGCCGGCCGGGCTTCGATACAGGCTTCAGCGCGCCAGGGCCATGGGCTCGGCGCTCGGCTTCAGTCGCTTGTCGAGATAGGACTCGCAGATCGCCTCGAACTCGTCCCGGTCGTTGGTGAAGACGTGGTCGGCACTGTCGATCTGGTGGAAGTCGATGGTGATGCCGCGTTGCTGGCTCAACTTGTTGACCAGCTTCTCAACCGCCTCGGGCGGGGTCACCATGTCGCGCTCGCCGTGGATGATCAGGCCGGACGAGGGGCAGGGGGCGAGGAAGCTGAAATCGTACATGTTGGCGGGCAGGCCGGCGCACATGAAGCCCTGGATCTCGGGCCGCCGCATGAGCAGCTGCATGGCGATCCAGGCGCCGAAGGAGAACCCGCCACACCAGGCGATGGGGCTGTTGGGGTTGTGCGTCTGCATCCAGTCGAGCGCCGCCGCCGCATCGCGCAGCTCGCCCTGGCCGTGATCGAACACCCCCTGGCTGCGCCCGACACCGCGGAAGTTGAAGCGCAGGGTCGAGAAGCCGCGCCGCGCGAACATGTGGAACATCAGATGGACGAGGCGATTGTTCATCGTCCCGCCATATTGCGGATGCGGGTGCAGGATGATCGCCAGAGGCGGGTTGGGGCCCTCGCCGTGCACATAGCGCCCTTCGAGGCGCCCGTCCGAGCCGTTGAAAATGACTTCCGGCATATTCCTCACACTCCAGCACCGACAACACCGACGGCGATCGTCCCGGGTCCGTCCC
The DNA here is from genome assembly GCA_041397945.1 of Geminicoccaceae bacterium. Classification (GTDB taxonomy): domain Bacteria; phylum Pseudomonadota; class Alphaproteobacteria; order Geminicoccales; family Geminicoccaceae; genus SLRI01. Next base: position 3,202 of record JAWKVR010000069.1, on the reverse strand, counting down.
GGCGGCACGGCATCTCCTGGCAGTCACGGCGATCCGACCGCGCAGAAGATCACCCTGAAAGCAGGGTGCTTCGGCCTTGATTGACCCCGACCAACGCCAACCTATACTCCGAGCGTGCCGACAGGCGTTCTTCGTTCGAGCCGCGCATCACAGCGTACGTCCCATGAAGGGCCGAAGCCGACGTGCGTGACTGGCGTTGGGCAGACTGCGGCCTATACCGCAAGCGAGCGCCGATGTTCAAGAGAATCCGCGACGACATCGAGGCCGTCTTCGCCCGCGATCCGGCGGCCCGGTCACGGGCCGAGGTGCTGATCTGCTACCCCGGACTCCATGCCCTGCTCCTGCACCGGCTGGCCCATCGGCTCTGGGCGTCCGGCTGGCTCCTGCTCGCCCGCTGGGTCTCGCAGTTCGGCCGCTTCCTGACCGGCATCGAGATCCACCCGGGTGCCCGCATCGGCGAGCGCTTCTTCATCGACCACGGCATGGGCGTGGTGATCGGCGAGACCGCCGAGATCGGCGACGACGTCACGCTCTACCAGGGCGTCACGCTCGGCGGTGTGAGCGGCGATCCGGGCAAGCGGCACCCGACCCTGGAGGATGGCGTGGTGGTCGGTGCGGGTGCCGCCGTGCTCGGCCCGTTCACCGTTGGCCGGGGTGCGAGGATCGGCTCGAACGCCGTCGTGCTGCAGGCCGTGGAGCCGCATTCGACGGTGGTGGGTGTGCCGGGACATGCTGTGGCCCGGCGCCCCGCGGTCGCCGACAAGAGCTGCTTTCCCGCCTACGGCAACGAGCCCGGGGCCAGCGCCGACCCGGTGCTGGTCGCGATCGACCAGCTCTGCGCGCGGGTCGAGCAGCTCGAGAACGAGCTCGCCGGGGTCCGCGCCCAGGTGCCGCCCCCGCTCTCTCCCGAGCTTGCGCAAGCCGAGCCCGCCCGGCCGCTGGTGGCCAATCTGCGCCGGTGACGGCGCGCTTCTATCTCGACCACGCCGCCTCGTCCCCGCTCCGCCCGGCCGCCCGGGCAGCGCTCACGGGTGCCCTCGATCTCGCTGGCAACCCCTCGTCGGTGCACGCGGAGGGCCGGGCGGCCCGTGCGGTGATCGAGGCGGCCCGGCGCACGCTGGCGGCAGCGATCGGCGGTGCCGCCGGCGGCATCGTCTTCACGAGCGGTGCGACGGAAGCGAATGCCGCGGCACTCGGGTCGACCGGCCGGGTGCTCGCTTCCGCCGTCGAGCACCCTTCCGTGCTGGCCCGGCCCGGTGTCGAGACCGTGCCGGTCGACGGCTCGGGCCGGCTCGACCTCGCGGCCCTCACGGCAGCGCTCGCCGTCGGCGATGTCGCCTGCGTGGCACTCATGCTCGCCAACAACGAGACCGGCGTGCTGCAGCCCGTGGCCGAAACGGCAGCACTGGCGCACCGCGCCGGTGCCCGGCTGCATGTCGATGCCGTGCAGGCGCTCGGCCGCGTTCCTCTCGACATTACCGCCCTCGGCGCCGACAGCATGTCACTCTCCGCCCACAAGCTCGGCGGGCCGAAGGGGGTGGGTGCTCTCTGGCTGCGCGACCCGGACGGGTTCGAGCCCCTTGCTCCGGGGAGGTGGCCAGGAGCACCGCCGGCGCGCCGGGACCGAGAACGTCGCCGGCATCGCCGGCTTCGCCGCGGCGGCCGCGGCCATCGCGCCGGAGGAGGCGGCCCGGCTCGAGCAGCTGCGCCGCACGCTCGAGGCCGAAGCCCGCCGTCGCGTCGGGGATGCCGTCGTCATCGCCGACCGGGCGCCGCGCTGCCGCACACATCACCGCCCTGGCGCTGCCGGGCGTGGCAGCGGCGACCCAGGTCATGGCCCTCGATCTCGCCGGCGTCGCCGTCTCCGCCGGTGCCGCCTGCTCGTCCGGCAAGGTCGCCACGAGCCACGTGCTCGCCGCCATGGGCATGGCACCGGCGCTGGCGGCATCGACCATCCGCGTGAGCCTCGGCTGGACCACCACGGCCAGCGACATCGAACGCTCGGACGCCTGGGGCAGCCTGCCGGGCGCCGGCGCCGGGACACACTCTAGAGGCGATCCGGGCTGCGTGGCCTTGCCCCGCAGCCGATCGTGACGACATAAGGTCCGTGGACAAGTGAACGGGACTTCGCCGATGCCTGGTGCCCTGGTCGATCTCACGCCCGCCGCGGTGGCGCGGGTGCGCGACCTCTTGAGCAACGAGCAGACCGCCGCCGGCCTGCGGCTCGGGGTGAAGAACACCGGCTGCTCGGGCATGAGCTACAAGCTCGATTTCGCCCGCGAGATCGCCGCCGACGACACGGTGGTCGAAAAGGACGGGGTCAAGGTGGTGGTCGATCCGGCCGCGGTGATGTTCGTCCTCGGCACCGAGATCGACTGGGTCGAGGATCGCCTCGGCGCCATGTTCGTCTTCCGCAACCCGAACGAGAAGTCGCGCTGCGGTTGCGGAGAGAGCTTCTCCGTCTGAGGTTAGGGTGCGGGTGACGTTCGTCCTCCCGGATGGCCGCGAGATCAGCGCCGACGCCATGGCCGGCGCCAGCCTGCTCGAGGTGGCGCGCGACCTCGACATCGCCATCGAGGGGGCCTGCGGCGGGGCCATGGCCTGCGCCACCTGCCACGTGATCGTCGAGCCGGACCAGTTCGCCCGCCTGCCGGCGGCGTCCGAGGAGGAGGAGGAGATGCTGGATCTGGCCGAGAGCCTGGCGGCGACTTCGAGGCTCGGCTGCCAGATCAGGGTCGAGGCACGGGTGGACGGCCTCGTCGTCCGGGTGCCGCGGACCAGCCTGCTCGATGGCTGAGATCGACCTCGCCGGGCTCGCCCTCGCCCCCGGCGAGCGGGTGGTCGTCGCCATGTCGGGCGGGGTCGACAGTGCGGTGACCGCGGCGCTCCTGAAGGAGGCCGGCTGCGACGTCGTGGGCATCACCCTGCAGCTCTACGACCACGGCCAGGCGACCGGCAGGAAGGGTGCCTGCTGCGCCGGCCAGGACATCGCGGACGCCCGCAACGTCGCCGACGCCATCGGCATCCCGCACTACGTCCTCGACTTCGAGGCCCGCTTCAAGGCGGCCGTCATCGACGATTTTGCCCAGAGCTACGCCGCGGGTCGCACGCCGATCCCCTGCGTGCGCTGCAACCAGAAGATCAAGTTCCGGGACCTCCTCGAGGTGGCGCGCGAGCTGGGTGCCGTGGCCCTCGCCACCGG
>JAWKVR010000068.1:0-11228 GCA_041397945.1 Geminicoccaceae bacterium | reverse complement strand
GCAGCCAGTCGCTCGCCCGACACGTCGAAGCGGCGGCGCTGGCGCTGGACGGCGTGCGGCAGGAATCCCTGGTGGGTGCCCGGACCATCCTGGACGTGCTCGACGCCGAGCAGGAGCTGTTCGACGCCGAGGTGGCGGCAACCGCGGCGGCGCGCGACGGCATCGTAGCCGCCTATCGCCTCAAGGCCGGCATGGGCGAGCTCACCGCCATGGCGCTCGACCTCGATGCCGTCCCCTACGATCCGGATGCCTACTACCAGGAGGTGCGCAGCGCCTGGTTCGGCACCGGCGACAGTGCTGCGGACGACCCTCCCGAGCCGGAGGGCGACCAGGATGGTGCAATGGCGGACGATGCGGACGCGCAAGGTGGATCGATGGACACCGAAGCGACGCCGAATGGCGGCTAGGGTTTACGGAAAATTCACCTCTTGCCCCGCATAAGGGCAAGCGTGTCCGCGACGGCGACAACGGCAGCAGATCGAGTTGAATGGCATGAGCACCGACAAGAACGACCAGGAGCCGTCGATGGAGGAGATCCTCTCCTCGATCCGACGGATCATCGCCGACGACCAGGACGAGGAAGCCGCCGGCGCGAAGCCGGTGGCCGATCCGGCCAAGGCCAAGCTGGCGAAGCCGACCACCGGCCCTGCCGACGAGGACGTCCTGGATCTCACCCAGGTCGTCGGCTCCGGCGAGCCGAAGCCTGCGGCCCCGCCCGCGCTCGAGGCCGACTCCGCCGAGCTCGACCTGGAGCTCGAGGAGGACGACGACGAGCCGGCGCCGGTCGCCGCAACGCCGAAGCCGCCAGCACCGCGCGATAGCGACGAAGGCCTCGTTTCGGCACCCGCCGCCTCGGCCAGCACCAGCGCCTTCGCCCGCCTCGCCAAGGCAGCGGCGAGCAGCGAGCCGCCCAAGGGGTTCGGCGACAAGACCGTCGAGACCTTCCTCACCGATCTCCTGAAGCCCATGCTCAAGGACTGGCTGGACCAGAACCTCGAGGGCGTCGTCGAGCGCGTGGTGGAGCAGGAGGTCAAGAAGCTGGCCCGGCGCGCCGAGCTGATGTGAGCCCCGCCGCGGCCCGCCACCCGGCGGGCGGGGGCGCGCGCCGGGAACCGGCGCCGACTGCCGGCCGCGCCCGCCCGGGCGTGCCACCCTGTCGCCTTGTCGCGCCAGGCGAGTTCCACTAAACCCCACCTCCATCGGCCCTGGCGGCGCACCATGCGTGCGCCCCGCCGGCCCCTCGGGCCGGGCGTGGCCGCCATCGGGGCCGAGACGGGAAAGGTGGGCTCCAGCCATGCTGGACAAGAGCTTCGACGCGGCCGCTGCCGAGCCGCGCATCTACGCCGCCTGGGAAGCGACCGGCGCCTTCGCGCCGCGCGAGCCCGAGGCGACCGCTGGCGAGAACGACGGCGGCAAGCCGTTCGTCGTGATGATGCCGCCCCCCAACGTCACCGGCAGCCTGCATATCGGCCACGCGCTCGACCAGACCATCCAGGACGCGCTGACCCGCTATCACCGGATGCGCGGCCGGCCGACGCTCTGGCAGCCCGGCACCGACCATGCCGGCATCGCCACCCAGATGATGGTCGAGCGCAAGCTCGCGGCCGAGGGCAAGGACCGGCGCGGCATCGGCCGGGAGGCCTTCCTCGCCGAATGCTGGGCATGGAAGGAGGCGAGCCACGGCAACATCATCGGCCAGCTCAAGCGGCTCGGCGCCTCGCCCGACTGGAGCCGCGAGCGGTTCACCATGGACGAGACGCTGTCGCGCGCCGTCACCCGCGCCTTCGTCCAGCTTTTCGATGAGGGGCTGATCTACAAGGACAAGCGACTGGTCAACTGGGACGTCGAGCTGCAGACCGCCGTCTCCGACCTCGAGACCCAGCCGGTCGAGGTGGACGGGCATCTCTGGCATCTCGACTACCCGCTGGAGGACGGCGATGGTCGCGTCATCACCGTCGCCACCACCCGGCCCGAGACCATGCTGGGCGACACGGGCGTCGCCGTCCACCCGGAGGACGAGCGCTACCGGGACCTGATCGGCCGGCATGCCGTCCTGCCCCTGGTCGGCCGCCGCATCCCGATCGTCGCCGACAGCTGTTCCGACCCCGAGAAGGGGACGGGTGCCCGTGAATCACCCCGGCGCACGACTTCAACGACTTCGAGGTCGGCCGCCGCCACCAGGCTCGAGGCGATCGCCATCCTCGATGCCGCCGGCCAGATCAGCGACGCCGCCCCGAGGGCCTATCGCCGGGCTCGACCGGTTCGAGGCGCACCAGCGCGTCGTCGCCGACCTGCCGAGGCGGCGGGCCGGCTTCGCCAAGGTCGAGAAGCACCGCCATGCCGTGCCGCACGGCGACCGCTCAGGCACGCCGCTCGAGCCCCTATCCTGACCGACCAGTGGTACTGCGATGCGGCCACGCTGGCGAAGCCAGCGTCGCGGCGTCGAGGCCGGGCGGACGGTCTTCGTCCCCGCCCAATGGCCAAAACACCTATTTCGAGTGGATGCACAACATCAGCCCTGGTGCATCAGCCGCCAGCTCTGGTGGGAGCCACCGGATCCCCGCCTGGTACGGCCCCCGACGGCCGCATCGTCGTGGCCGAGACGGCGGCCGATGCCGAGGCGGCGGCGGAACGGCATTACGGCCGGAAGGTCGAATCACCCGTGACCCGGACGTGCTCGATACCTGGTTCTCGTCGGGCCTCTGGCCCTTCTCGACCCTCGGCTGGCCCGAGAAGACGCCCGATCTCGCCCGCTTCTACCCCGGCACCGTGCTGGTCACGGGCTTCGACATCATCTTCTTCTGGGTCGCCCGGATGATGATGCAGGGCCTGCATTTCATGGGCGAGGTGCCCTTCGGAAGATCCACATCCATGGCCTCGTCCGTGACGAAGGGCAGAAGATGTCGAAGACCAAGGAAACGGCATGGTCGATCCGCTCGGTCTCGTCGACAGTTGCGGCGCCGACGCCCTTCGCCTCTCGCTGCTCGCCAGCACGGCGCATGGGCGCGACATCCGCTTCGGGGCGTCACGCGTCGAGGGCTACCGCAATTTCGTCACCAAGCTCTGGAACGCCGCCCGCTTCGCCGAGCTCAACGGGGCAACGCTGCAGGCCGACTTCCGCCCCACGACGCCACGACGCTGACGCTCAACCGCTGGATCCGTGGGCGCCACCGCCAGGGTCGCCGAGGCCACCACGGCAGCGGTCGACGCCTACCGCTTCAACGACGCGACGCTCGGCCTCTACCATTTCGTCTGGAACGATTTCTGCGACTGGTACATCGAGCTGGCGAAGCCCCTGCTGCTCGGCGAGGACGAGGCGGCCAGGCCGAGACGCAGGCGACGCTCGGCTGGGCCCTGGCGCGCATCCTCCATCTCCTCTTCCGCCCCTTCGTCACCGAGGCCCTCTGGCGGGATCTGTTCGGCGCTCCCGGCGGCATGCTGATCGCCGCAAGGTGGCCGCTCCAGCGGCCTCACGGAGCCTGCCGACGCGGCTGCCGGGGCTGAGATCGACTGGCTGATCCGCCTGGTCGGCGCCATCCGCGCCTGCCCGCAACGAGGTCAACGTGCCGGCGGGTGCGAAGCCGCCTCAGGGTCAGGGCGCCGGGCCGCAGACGCTGGGCAGCTCGCGGTCCATGACGAGGGCGCTGCGCCGCCTCGCCCGGCTGGCCGAGGTCGAGCCGCAGGCCAGCGGCACCGTCGCGAAGAAGCCTGCAGCTCGTCGTCGACGAGGCGACCTACGTGCTGCCCGTCGGCGAGGTGATCGATCTCGACGTCGAGCGTAAAAGGCTCGCCCGCGAGGTCGAGAAGCTCCAAGGGCGAGGCCGCAAGCTCGAGGAGCAAGCTCGCCAACGCGACCTTCTCGCTCGGGCACCCGCCGAGATCGTGGAGGAGCAGCGCGAGCGCCTGGCCGAAACCGAGGCCACGAGCGCCAGGCTCGCGGCCGCCCTCGCCCATCGCCTGACCGCCCAGCCCAGCCAGCCGGAGACCCGCCCATGCTCGCCTGCTTCGCCCCGGCAGCCGGTGCCGATGCCTCGCCCGTCCGGCTCGTCGCTCCGGCCGATTTCGCCGCCTGGCGGGACGCGGTTCCGCAAGCCGGCCGGAGCCTGGCTTCGAGGCCACGGGCTTTCGCCGAAGCCCCATCGCCTCGCCCTCCTTCCCGACGGCGAGGGCGGCGTTACCGGAGCGGCCTTCCTCGTCGACAAGCCGGGGAATGCGGCCGATGCCACTGGCGGCGGCCCCTGCGACCGGCGAGCGGCCCTGGCGCATCGACGACCCCGAGGGCCTGCTCGGCGTGACCTGCACTATGGCTCGAACTCGCCCGCTACCGCTCGACCGCTACCGCACCGACGTGGTCAAGAACGACAACAACGCCACCGCCCGCCTCGCTACGGACGACACGGCCGCAGCGGCCGCGGCCAGCTGGCGCTCTCCGTCTTCCTCGCCCGCGATCTCGTCAACACGCCGGCCAACGATCTCGGTCCCGCCGAGCTCGAGGCGGCGATTCGGGAAGATCGCCCGGGGGCTCGGCGCCACCTGCACGAGCATCGCCGGCGACGATCTGCTCGCGGCCGGCTATCCCATGATCCATGCCGTCGGCCGGGCCAGCAGCCGCCCGCCCCGGCTCGTCGGTCTCTCCTGGGGTGCCGCCACGGCACGGGCTCACGCTGGTCGGCAAGGGCGTCTGCTTCGATTCGGGCAGGCTCGACATCAAGCCCGCCGCCGGCATACGGCTGATGAAGAAGGACATGGGAGGTGCCGCGGTGATGACCGGCTCGCCCGCATGGTCATGGCGACCGGCCTCGACGTCCGCCTGCGCCTGCTCGTCCCGACGGTCGAGAACAGCATCCCGGCAGCTCCGCCTTCCGCCCGCAGCGACGTGCTGGAGACCAGGAAGGGGCTCACGGTCGAGATCGGCAACACCGACGCCGAGGGCCGGCTGATCCTCGCCGACGCGCTGGCCGAGGCGGACCGCGAGCACCCGATCTCCTGCTCGACGCGGCGACACTGACCGGTGCGGCACGGATCGCCGTCGGCACCGATCTCCCCGCCTCTTCACCCCCGACGAGAGCCCTCGCCGCCGAGTTGCTCCAGGCCACCGGCACCGACGTGGCCGAGCCGCTCTGGCGCCTGCCGCTCCATACGGGCTACCGCGATCTCCTCCAAGAGCCCGATAGCCGATCTCGAGCACCGGCAGCAAGCCCCAGGGTGGGGCGATCACCGCGGCCCTCTTCCTCCAGCGCTTCGTCGAGCCAGCCACGCCCTGGGCGCATCTCGACATCTTCGCCTGGAACGAGGACGCCCGACCGGGCCGCTCCAAGGGCGGCGACGCCACCGCGCTCCGCGCCCTCTTCACCCTCCTCGAGCGCCGCTACCGGAAGGGTTGAACCACATGTCGAGCCACGAGCGGCAGCCGCCCCCGACGCGCGACGCCTTTCCGTTCTTCGCCACGATCACGACCCGCTGGGCCGACAACGACGTCTACGGCCACGCCAACAACGTGATCTATTACAGCTATTTCGACACGGCCATCGCCCGGCTGCTGATCGGCCAGGGCGGGTTGGACCCGAACGCCGGCCAGGTCATCGGTCTCGCCGTCGAGAACGGCTGCCGGTTCCACAGCTCCATCGGCTTTCCGGACATCGTCCATGCCGGCGTGGGCATCGCACGGCTCGGCAACTCCTCGGTCCGCTACCGGATCGGCATCTTCAGGAACGACGAGATCACCGCCGCCGCCGACGGGCATTTCGTCCATGTCTTCGTCGACCGCCAGAGCCAGCGACCGACGCCCATCCCACCCCGCATTCGTGCTGTGCTCGAGGCGCACACCCTGGGCTGAGCCCGGTTGAGGCCCGCTCAGCTTGCGGGGCAAGGGTCGATGGCGTAGCAAGGCCCGGAGTTGCAAGGAGGTGCCGGCCTTGGGCGAGCGGACGCGGGTGCGGATCAATCTGGCTCAGGCCGAGATCGAGGTCGAGGGCAGCGAGAGCTTCGTCGAAAGCTTCCGCCCGCAGCTCGAGTCCCTGCTCGACCGGCTGCCCAGGGAGCCGGCACCGGCAGCGCCGACGGCGACCGCCCCCGGGCCGGCCACACCGCCCGCCGCCCCGGCGAGGGCGGAGCTCGGCCCGTTCGGCGAGTTCCTCCACCATCTCCCGGCGAGCGCCACCGAGGTCGACCGCATGCTGGCGGCCGGCTACTACCTGCAGCAGCTCTCGGGCGACGACAGCTTCGCCACGGGCGATGCCAACAAGCGTCTCGCCGAGCACGGCATCAAGATCGGCAACCCGTCGCAATGCGTGCGCCAGTCGCTCACGGCGCGGCGCGTATTCTCGGTGGCCCGCGGCCGCTTTCGGGTATCGCAGACCGGTCGCGCCTATCTCAGGCAGCTGACCAACGGTGCCGTACCCGAATAGGCGCATATGGTCGGAGCGCGGCGCACGACTTGACGCGCCCGACGGCCGGGGTTAACGGAAGCTCATGACGAGCATCCGCCAGGTGATTCGAATTAGGCTCCCGGTCTCGAGCTGAGGCCGGGTCTTCGACCTTCTTCGTGCCATCACCTGTCGAAAGCTGCCGTCATGTCCACGTTCTGCTTCTCCGTCCAGTCGGACGCCGAGCCCGGCGCCCTGCCCCGTGTTCTCGAAGTGTTTGCCCTTCACGGCTTCGTCCCCGACCAGTGCCATGCGACCCGTTGCGGCGATGGCGGTGGTGAACTCGTTGTCGACCTGCAGATGCAGGGTATCGACCACGCCGCCGCAGCGCTCCTCGCCAAGCGGCTCTGGCCGCGTGGTCGCCGTGAGCACCGTGCTCTTCTCGGAAAAATGGCAGCGGTGCGCCGCCGCCTGACGAGCCTGCTGCCGGCAGGCGCTCGGCCTCGCCCTCTGGGGTGCCGGGTCGATCGCCGCTGCCGCCGACCCCATGCGCGCCACTGACCGTCCCGGACGAGCTCGGCCTCGTCTGCCGCATCGACCGCACGGGCACGGGCGATGTCCTGGTGGTCGAGCCCGCGGGCGGGACCTTTCAGGCGCTCAGCCGGCTGACGCTCCGCGAGCTCGATCCCGGGCTCGACGGGCCCGCCTGGAGCGAGCCCGAGGCCTGGCTCGAGCAGCAGATGGTCGTCGACGTGGGCGCCCTCTCGGCCGCCCTGGACGAGGTCGGCGGCGATCCCGACAGCCCCTTCGGCAGCGAGATGATCAAGAACGGCATCGCCATGTTGGTCGATGGCCTGAAGGAGCTGAGCCGGCTGCCGCTCGCCGCCTGTGGCGGGGCGGCGACCGACGAGGAGATCGACTGCCGCTTCGGCATCGAGCCCTTCCTCCTCTTCATGCGCGTCTCGCTCGTCGCCCGGGACGAGGCGCGCTTCGCCTTCAACATCCGCACCTTCAACGAGCAGCGGCTCCGCCACTTCACCGCGATCGCCAACTCCTTCGATCCGGCAAGCCCAGCTCCCTGAGCCCGAGCTGTGCTCCGGCCAAGGCTCAACCGTCGCGCCCGCCGAGCCCCCCGCCCTCGTCCGAATCGTCGTCGCCCTCGACCGCCGGCACCGCATAGGCGCCGGAGAGCCAGTGGCCGAGATCGATGTCGCGGCAGCGGGCCGAGCAGAACGGCCGAAAACGCGGCTCCATCGGGGCGCCGCAGAGCGGGCAGCGGCGCCCGCGTCGCTCGGGCACCGGCCGGTCCGGCGGCGACGCGCCGCTCATGGGCCTGCCGCCGTGCGGCCGCTGCCGCCGCAGGCCGGGCAGACCCGGCTCGCCGCCGCGAGCGGGCTGGCGCCGCGGCGGGCCCGGCTGATCTGGACGATGCCGAGCGGCGACATGGGGAAGGTCTGAACCGGCAGGGGATCGCCACGGAAGGCGCGGCGCACGGCATCGTCGAGGCGCTGGCGCTGCGCCTTGCCGGCGAGATCGACGAAATCGACGATCAGCGTGCCGCCGAGATTGCGCAGCCGGGCCAGCCGGCCGATCTCGGCCGCCGCCGCGAGGTTGACGTCGAGCGCCGGCCGCCCGCCGCCGTCGACATCGATGGCGACGCAGGCCGCGGTCTCCTGGATCAGCAGGCGCCCGCCCCCGTCGAGCGGCACCTCGCCGGACAGCGCCTCGGCGATCGCCTCGTCGACGCCGGTCCGGGCGAAGGCGGAGACGCCCGAATCGAGCAGCTCGAGCTCGGGCCGGGCCGCCTCCGGCAGGGCCGCCACCAGGCGCCGTGCCTCCGCCTTCAGCGCGTCATCGGCGACGGTCAGCGAGACCGGCGCCAAGTCCAATGCCCGCCAGAGGAGCCGGGCGAGCGGGCTCGGGCCGGCATCGAGCGGGCCGGCCCGGCGCTCCGACCCCTCGGCGAGCTTGTCGAGCTTCGCCCAGAGCCCGGCGAGCCGGCCGAGATCCTCGCCCAGCGCCGCATCGTCCGCATCGATGGCGAGCCGCCGCAGCACGAGGCCACCCGGCAGCTTCGCCGCCTCGAGCAGCCGCGCACCCCGCTGCACCAGGGCCTCGCGCTCGCGCGCGGCAATGCCCCGGCCGAGCTGGATGTCCGTGCCGTGCGGCCGATAGACGAGGCCAGCGGCGGCAAGGCGGATGTCGGTGGTCAGCCGTGCCCCCTTGTCGCCCTCGGCCGCCCGCATCCCCTGGACGATCAGCCACTCGCCGACCTCGACCGTGCGGCCGATCGAGGCACCCTTGGCGAGCCTCCGCCGGTGACGCGCATCCTTGCCGGCGAGGAAGCCCGGCCGGGCGGCACCATGGTCGATGAAGGCGCCATCGACGGCCGGCTCGATGCCGATCACCCGCGCCAGGAAGAGCCGATCCTCGACCGCCTCAGGCCCGCTGCCCTGGGTCCAGAGATCGACGAGGAGGTCGTTCTCGACCACCGCCAGCGCGACGGCGCCCCCAGGCGGTCGAGGACCAGCTCGACCGTCATGGCGCCTGCCACCCGAGTCCCTCGAGGAGCGCCAGCGTCTCGACCAGTGGCAGCCCCACGACGTTCGCGTAAGAGCCGTTGATCCAGGGCACGAAACGCGCCGCACGGCCCTGGATCGCATAGCCGCCGGCTTTGCCCAGCCACTCGCGCGAGGCGAGATAGGCCTCGATCTCGGCCGCCGCCAGCCGCTTGAAGCGCACCTGGGTCGTCACCAGGCGGCTGACCAGCCGCCCGTCCGGGGTGCTGACGGCGACCCCGCCATGCACCCGGTGGCGGCCGCCGCTCAAAAGCTCGAGGCAGCGCCGGGCGGTCGCCTCGTCCGCCACCTTCGGCAGGATGCGCCGGCCGCAGGCGACCACGGTATCGGCGGCGAGGACGAAGGCCGGGCCGTCCAGCCGGCCGGCCACGGCCATGGCCTTCTCGATGGCGAGGCGGAGCGCATGCTGGCGCGGCAGCTCGCGCGGCCGTTCGGCCTCGTCGATCGCGGGCTCCATCACCCGGTCGGGCTCGATGCCGACCTGGCGCAGGAGCTCGAGGCGACGCGGCGAGGACGAGGCGAGCACCAGCCCGGGCCGGCTCAAGCGGCGGCACTCGTCGGTGGTTGGGGTCGGGCCGGTGAGGCGTGCATCGGGCTCTTTTTGTGGAACGGGAACGGCAGGTCGCCGGCGCTGCCGGTCGGTCGGCGGCCGGCGCCGTAAATGGGCGCCGGGAGCTTCGCGGTCAAGGATGGCCGGTCCCGCCTCAGAGCCCCGGCCCGCCCGCCACCGGGAATCGCTGGCGCAGCCGGTCAAGCAGCATCGAGCGCAGCTCGCGATAGGCGTCGAGCCGCTGCTCGCGCGTGCCGTCGACCAGGCTCGGGTCCGGCATGTGCCAGAACTCGAGCTCGCAGGAGCTGGTGCGCGTCAGCTCCACCGCCCGGTGCTGCGCCTCGGGCGAGAGCGAGATCACGAGATCGAAGAAGTCGTCGTCGAGCTGGTCGAAGCTGCGCGGCCGGTGCCCCTTGAGGTCGATGCCGAGCTCGTCGAGCACCGCGACCGCGAAGCCGTCCACCTCGTCGCCCGCCCGCACGCCGGCGCTCTGGACGAAGATCCGCCGCCCGTGCAGGTATTTGAGCAGGGCTTCCGCCATCGGCGAGCGAATCTGGTTGAACGAGCACGCAAAGAGGACGGCACCGGGCAGCTCGCTCATCAGCCGCGCAGATGCAGGACGCAGACCAGCGTGAAGAGGCGGCGGGCAGTGTTGCTGTCGACCGTGACCCGCTCACCCAGCGCCTCGCGCAGCAGCTCCGCACCCTCGTTGTGCAGGCCGCGTCTGGCCATGTCGATCGCCTCGATGCGCCCGGGCGAGGCGCCGCGGATGGCGCCGAAATAGCTCTCGCAGATCAAGAAGTAGTCCTTGACCACGCGCCGGAGCGGCCGCGCCGAGAGGGTGACCTCCGTCTGCTCCTCCCGCGCATTGGTGACGGCCAGCACCAGCGTCGCGTCACGCAGCGAGAGGTTCAGCCGATAGGGGCCGCACGCCCCCTCGACCAGCGAGAACCGGTTCTCCTCGAGCAGGTCGAAGATCGCCACATTGCGCTCGTGCTCGATCTCCGGGCTCCAGCGGGCGATGCTCCGCTCGTCGAGCTCGATCGCGGCGAGGCGCTCGGCCTCGGTGGCAGCGTCCCCGCCCGCCGCCGTGGCGGGGGTCTTCGCGCCGCTCACCGGCCGCGCTGCCGCTCAGGCCCTGGCACCGAGCCCGAACTCGTTGGCGAAATGATCGCAGGGGCTGACCCGGCAGGGGCGCGGTGCGCCGAAATCCTCGAGCAATGCGTCGATGCAGTCGGTCCTGAGCTGGATCTCCGGCCCGCCCTCGAAGACGAGGTCGATGTGGAAGAGCTGCCGCTCGCCCGGCTCCGTCGCAATGGTCAGGAGCGTCAGCTGGCGTTCCAGGTCATCCGGGTCGAGATTGCGGTGCTTGACCTGGGCGATGCAGTCGAAGCGCAGCGCCACGCCGATCTCGGTGAGCCCGACGCAGCTCGTGGGATCGTCCTGCAGCTCGCGCCGGTAGCGCGTGAAGGCGGCGATGAAGCGCCGCTCCTCCGGGTCGTATGCCATCTCGCGCAGCGCCACCCGCCCGTCCTGCAGCAGTGCGGCCATAACAGCCAGATCCTCGACGTCCTCCGCCCGCAGGCGCACGCCCTCCCGTTCCTCGACCTCGCTCATCCTCGCATGCCCTCGAGCTTGTGCATTCCCGGTGGCCCCGTGCCCGGGCCGCCCCTTCATGTGGGATCGAATGCGCACGCGCAAAGCCCCACGGGACACCTGGGCCGGCCGCACGGC
>JAWKVR010000067.1:0-12282 GCA_041397945.1 Geminicoccaceae bacterium | reverse complement strand
ACTCGTTCGTCGAGACGGTGGCGGCCATGCATCCCTACTATGTGATCCGCGCCTTTGGCGGCGTCCTCTTCCTCTGCGGCGCGCTCATCATGGTCTACAACCTGATCCGGACGATGCGCCGCGAGATCAGGGTCGAGGAAGAGCCCGGTCGGGTCATGGCGGCACCCGTGCCCGCCCCGGCGGAATAAGGAGCGCCCCGATGAACCTGATCAAGCATCACGGCAAGATCGAGACGCGCGCCTCGCTCCTCGCCATCCTCATTCTGGTCACCGTCTCGATCGGCGGGCTCGTCGAGATCGTCCCGCTGTTCAAGATCGAATCGACGATCGAGACGGTCGAGGGTGTCCGCCCCTACTCGCCGCTCGAGCAGGTCGGTCGCAACATCTACATCCGCGAAGGCTGCTACAACTGCCACAGCCAGATGATCCGGCCGTTCCGCGACGAGGCCGAGCGCTATGGCCACTACAGCCTCGCGGCGGAGAGCATGTACGACCACCCCTTCCAGTGGGGCAGCAAGCGAACGGGGCCCGACCTCGCCAGGGTCGGCGGCAAGTACTCGAACGACTGGCACGTCGCGCACATGGTCGACCCGCGGGCCGTCGTGCCGGAGAGCATCATGCCCGGCTATCGCTTCCTGCTGGAGCGCGACGTCGGCTACCGCGACATTGCAGAGCATCTGCGTACGCTCGGCATTGTCGGCGTGCCCTATACCGAGGAGATGATCGAGAGCGCCGCCGCCGATCTGCGGGACCAGGCGACGCCCGATGCGGACTATGACGGTCTGCTCGCCCGCTATCCCAAGGCCATCGTCGGCGACCTCGACGGCCAGCCCGATCGGGTCACCGAGATGGATGCGATCGTGGCCTACCTGCAGATCCTCGGCCGGATGGTGGACTTCACCGACATCCGCACCGAGGACATCCTGCAGTAGCGCCCCGAAGGCGAATCGCGCGTGATCGACAAGCTCGCCGAATGGGCGAACGCCATCTGGGGCCTGTGGCTGATGCTGATCTTCTTCGGCATCGTCGCCTGGGTGTTCTGGCCCGGCCGGAAAAAGGCAATGGAAGAGCACGCCCGCATTCCGTTCGAGGACCAGTCCGACGACCTGCCCGGTGAGAAGGAGAAGACGAATGGCGACCGTTGAGAGGGACGAGGTCACCGGGGTCGATACCACCGGGCACGAATGGGACGGGATCAAGGAGCTCAACAACCCGCTGCCCAGATGGTGGCTCTATGTATTCTACGCCTGCATCGCCTTCTCGGTGCTCTGGTGGATCCTCTTCCCGGCCTGGCCCAGCTCGACCGGCTACACCCCGGGCCTGCTCGGCTCCAACCAGCGCCTGGCGCTGGACGAGCGGATGGCCGAGGCACGGGCCGCCCAGGCAGTGTTCCTCGAGCGGATCGCCGCGGCCGATGCCGCACAGGTCGCCGCCGATCCCGAGCTCCTGCAGTTCGCCCTGGCAGGTGGCGAGCGCCATTTCAAGGACAACTGCGCCGGCTGCCACGGGCTCGGCGGCGCCGGCCAGCTGCACTACCCGACCCTTGCCGATGATGCCTGGATCTGGGGCGGGTCGCTCGACGCGATCCAGCAGACCATCAGGCACGGCATCCGCAACGAGGACGACCCCGACGCGCGCTTCGGCATGATGCCGGCATTCGGGGCGGACGGGATCCTGAGCCGCGAGGAGATCGCCGGGGTCGTGCAGTACGTGCTGGCGCTGGGCGGTCGGGACCACGACGCCGCGCTGGCAGCGTCCGGGCAGGAGACGTTCGAGCTGAACTGCGCCGCCTGCCACGGCGAGGATGGCAAGGGCATCCGCGATCTGGGCGCCCCCAATCTGACCGATGCGGTCTGGCTCTACGGCAACACGCCCGAGGAGATCGCAGCCCAGATCTCGAAGCCGCAGCACGGCGTGATGCCCGCCTGGCAGGGCCGGTTGCCCGAGGAGGTCATCACCATGCTCACCGTCTACGTCCACAACCTCGGTGGTGGCGAGTAGGTAGGCCCGATCAACCGGCCGGCGGCCCGAGGGAGCGCGGCACGGCGAAGAGCGCCAGGCAGGCGAGCAGCAGCAGGCCTCCCGAGATGGCGATGACGCCGAGGCCCAGGTGCTGGATGGCCAGCGCCATAAGAAAGGGTGCGGCGGCCTGGGCGAAGCGCGAGGGCGCCGTGAGCAGGCCCTGCCGCAGGCCGTAGCCAACCGGCCCGAAGAGCGCCAGCGGCAACGTGCCCTTGGCAATCGTGAGAATGCCGTTGCCGGCGCCATGGAGCACGGTGAACAGGATCGCGGCCGGTGCGCCGAAGGTGAGCAGCGCTGCCGCACCGATCGGGTTTGCCAGGGTGGCGAGCCGCGCCGAGATCAAAGGGTGATAGCCGCGCAGCAGGCCGAACTCGACCAGCCGTGCCGCCACCTGGGCGGGTCCGACGAGCGAAGCGGCGAAGAGGGCCATGGCCGGCGTCAGTCCGGCGGTCAGCAGCAACCCCGGCAGGTGCGCCGCATAGGCCGTGCTGACGAACCAGCCCACGGCGAAAACGAAGCTCAGGGCAATCATGGCGCGCATCTCGCCCGGCAAACGGGCGGGCGGCGGCGCGCCCTGGATCACCTCCGGCAGCTTCTGGGTGCCGCGCGGCACCAGCCACCGATTGACCGGCAAGCAGAAGAGGAGGTGCACGAGCGCCCAGAAGAAGCAGGCGCCGCGCCAGCCGATCGCCTGTTCGAGCAGGGTGGTGAGCGGCCAGGCGACGGTGCTGGCGAAGCCGGCGATCAGGGTGATGCCGGTGATGGGCCCCCGTGCGTCGCGCCCGTAGATTCCGGCGAGCGTGGCGAACCCGGCATCGTAGAGGCCCATCGCCATGCCGACGCCGATGACGAGCCAGGCGAGGATCAGGAGCGCAGGGCCCGAGGTCGCCCCGAGAAGGCCGAGGCCCAGGGCGAAGATCAGGCTGGAGGCGGCGAGGACGTCGCGCCCGCCCAGTCGGTCGATGCGGCTGCCGACCATCGGGCCGAGAACGCCCGAGACGAGCAGGGCCACCGAGAACCCGGCAAAGACCCAACCGACCCCGAGACCCAGCGTCTCGGCCATGGGGGCGGCGAGGATCGCCGGGAGATAATAGGTCGAGCCGAAGGCCAGGGTCTGCGTCGTGCCGAGGGCAACGACCACGCCGAGCCTGGATCTCGTCACCGGGGCCGGCCGCCGCGGGGATGCTGTCGCTCGATGGTCGATCGCGCTAGATACGGGACAGATGCCATCAGGGAGGAACGGCCATGCCGCTCGCACGGCTCGATCATGTGAATGTCCGCACCAGCCAGCTCCAGGCGATGATCGACTGGTATGGGAAGATTCTCGACATGCAGCCCGGCCCCCGGCCCGCTTTCCCGTTCGGCGGTGCCTGGCTGTACTGCGACGGCTTCCCCATCGTCCATCTCGTCGAGGTCAAGGAGGCGCCGGCGGCCATTGCCCCCAAGCTCGAGCACTTCGCCGTCAGCGCCACCGGTCTCGAAGACTTTCTCACCCATCTGGAAGCGCACGACGTCCCCTACGAGGTGGGGCTGCCGCCCGGTTTCCCGATCATCCAGGTCAATTTCCACGACGTCGACCGAAACCACATCCACGTCGACTTTCCGGCCGACGAGGCGGCAGCGCTGACCAGACGCGGGCTGGCCTGAGGACGATCCGACACCGGTCCAGCCTCACTCGAGCGAGATCCAGCCCGGCTTGAAATGCTTCTTGAGCTCGGCGGCGCGGGCGTCGAGGCGGCCGGTGCGGCGCCAGGCCTTGAGCTCCGCCGGGGTGGGCGTGCGGCTCGCGACCCTGGGACCATCGGGGTGGAAGAGACCTTGCGCGTATTGCCGGGCGAGGCTGGACTTCGCGTTGAGCAGGCTGCCGATCATCGGATCACTGCAGTCGAGAGCCGGGGCCGCCCGGCGCTCGCCCTTGCGATAGTGGGTCATGAAGACGTGGTTGCCGATCTCGGCGGTGCGCTTGAGGCCGGCGAACCAGTCGCAGTGGCGCGGGTCCATGGCGCGCGGGTTGACGAAGTAGAGTGCTCCGCCCGTGCGCGACGTCGGGCCGGCCGAAACCAGGCGAAAGGCCCGATCGAGGCTGCGGCGCGCCGGACCGCCGGCGAGCATGGCTTGCGGATCGAGCGCTGCCGGTTGGGCCAGGGCGCGCTTCAGGGCGGGCCATTCGCCGACCGGCTGGAACTGGCGGTCCTGGGCGATCACCGCACAGACATCGTCCGGAAAGCGTGGATCGGCGGCCCGGTTCTTCACCACCTCGATCACCGCCGCCATCCCGGCCTCGCCTTCGCCGGCGGCCTCGAGCACCGCGATCATCGCCATGCAGCGCGCCGCCGGTGTCGCCGCCTGGGCAGTGGCCGCATGGCAGGAAATGAGGCCCAGCAGCAGGAGCAACACACGCCGCAACTCGGTCTCCTCGCTGGTTGTTCGGGTGTCGTGATTAAACGTTCGTTGACCATGTTGCGTCAATCGCCGGACTGCCCGTTCGACCTTCGAGTGCGACCCCGTGTTAGGCTTTACGGGTTTCCCCCGCCCTGCGACTTCGCTAAGTCCTGCAATTGGACAGCCATTCGAGGAACGCATGTCGCTGCGCGGACGAATCTTCCTGGCGATGCCGGGACCGACCAATGTGCCCGATCGGGTGCTGCGTGCGATGCACCGCGCCGCGGAGGATTTCGCCGCCCCGGCCTTCAGCGAGGTCGCCCGCTCATGCCTCGATGATCTGGCGAAGGTCTTCCGCACGAAAGGCGAGGTCTTCTGCTTCATCGGCAACGGCCACGCGGCCTGGGAAGTGCCGCTCGTCAACCTCGTGGAGCAGGGCGACGCGGTGCTCATGCCGGTCTCCGGCCGGTTCTCGCACTACTGGGCCGAGATGGCGGAGAAGCTCGACCTCGCGACCGAACGGCTGGAGATGGATCGCCGGCTGCCGCTCGACGTTGGTCGGATCGCCGAACGCCTGCACGCCGACAAGGAGCACCGGATCAAGGCCGTGCTGATCGTGCAGACCGAGACCGCTACCGGCATCCGCAGCGACATCGAGACCATTCGCCGGGCGCTCGACGACGCGCGTCATCCAGCACTCTTCGTGGTCGACGCCGTCGCCAGCCTCGCGGTCGAGCCGTTCGCCATGGACGACTGGGGCATCGATTGCGCCCTCACCGCTTCGCAGAAGGGCCTCATGTCGACACCGGGCCTCTGCTTCGTGGCGCTCGGCGAGCGGGCGCTCCGCGTGACCGAGAGCTGCCGCCACCCGAGACGCTACTTCGACATCGGCTTTCGCCGCGCTCCCATGAGCTATCAATGGTTCCACGGCACGCCCCCCTTGCAGCAGATCTGGGGTCTGCGCGAGGCGCTCGACATGCTGTTCGAGGAAGGGCTGGACGAAGTCGTCGAGCGGCATCGCCGGCTCGCCGATGCCGTGCGCGCCTGTGTCGCCCGCTGGAGCGACGCGGGTGCCCTCAGCTTTCACGCCATGGATCCGGCCAGCCGCGCCAACGGCGTCACCGCCATCCATACCGCCCCCGGCATCGATCCGGATGCCATGCGCCGCTGTGCTCGCGACACCTACTCGACAGCACTCGGCGCCGGGCTGGGCGACCTGGAGGGGCAGGCTTTTCGCATCGGCCATCTGGGCGACCTCAACGAGCCGATGATCCTCGGCACGCTCGCCACCGTCGAGCTGGCGATGCGCCGCTCGGCCGTTCCCTTCGGCCGGGGTGGCCTCGAGGCAGCGATCGAGAGCCTGGCGCTGGCCGATGCCGGCGTCGAGGCCGTGAGCCCGGCACGCACGACGGAGCCTGCCAGCCTCGGCATCACGGCGGCCTGAGCCGGCGGTGGCCGCCTACTGGGGCGGCGGCGCCGTCTCCTGCATCGACGGCCGTGTCGCAAACCCGGCATGCCACTCGGCGAGACGCGGCCGGCCGTCGCGCCACGGCTCCTCCGCGAAGCGAAGGTCCAGATAGGCAAGTGCCACGGCAACGGCAATCGAGCGATGTTCGGCGCTGCCGGGAAGCTGGCAATCTCGGCTTCGAGTGCGTCGAGGGCACGGCCGACCTTGCCTTTCTGGCCGAGCATCCATTCGTCCCACCGCCGTTCCGGAGGCCGCTGGAAGGTCTCGTAGCGCCGCAGCAGGGCGGCATCGCAAATGCCGTCGCCGAGCGACTGGCGCCGCAGCGCCTGCCAGCGGGCCGGGCCGGGCGCGGGGAAGAGCTTGTGCCCGTCATGCAGGCTGTCGAGATACTCGCAGATCACCTGACTGTCGTAGAGCACGCCGCCATCGTCGAGCAAAAGGCAGGGCAGCTTGCCGAGCGGGTTGTCGCTTGCGACCGTGGCCGTCTCGCCCACCGGCGAGGCGCTTGCCGCGATCAGCTCGATTCGGTCATGGATACCGGCCTCCCGGGCTACCACCATGACCTTGCGGACATAGGGCGAGGTCTGGCTGTGGTACAGGCGCATGCGGGTTCCCTCCAGGACAGGCCGATCGGGATCACCGCCGGCGGCGTTTTTCCCATAGCGCCCTTGAGGTCGGCCCGGCTAGGCTCCATCCTCATTCTTTCCCTAGCTCCCACCTGTCGATCCGAACGGGCCATCCATGCAGCCAGCCGAAAGCGCGTCGCCGCTCGACCTGCTCAAGAGCCTTGCCGACCCGGAGCTGCTGGTCTCCCGGCCCGAGGCCGGCAGGCCGTTCGAGCTGGTCTCCGAGTTCCAGCCGTCGGGCGACCAGCCGACGGCCATCGCCGAGCTGATCGGCGGGCTGGCGGAAGAGCAGCGCGATCAGGTGCTGCTCGGCGTCACCGGCTCCGGCAAGACTTTCACCATGGCCCAGGTCATCGCCGACCGGCAGCGCCCGGCGATCATCCTCGCGCCCAACAAGATCCTGGCGGCACAGCTCTACGGCGAGTTCAAGTCCTTCTTCCCGAACAATGCGGTCGAATATTTCGTCAGCTACTACGATTATTATCAGCCCGAGGCCTATGTTCCCCGCTCGGACACCTATATCGAGAAGACGGCGAGCGTGAACGAGCAGATCGACCGGATGCGCCACAGCGCCACCCGGGCCCTGTTCGAGCGCGACGACGTCATCATCGTGGCGTCGGTCTCCTGCATCTACGGCATCGGCTCGCCCGAAACCTATGCCCGGATGACCCTGAACCTGCGCGAGAAGCAGCGGGTCGAGCGGCAGCGCCTGCTCCGTGCCCTGGTCGAGCTGCAGTACAAGCGCAACGAGCTCGATTTCGGCCGCGGCGCCTTTCGGGCGAAGGGCGACACGATCGAGATCTTCCCGGCCCACCTCGACGACCAGGCGTGGCGCATCTCGATGTTCGGCGACGAGATCGAGGCGATCTGGGCGTTCGATCCGCTGACCGGGCAGAAGGGCGAGCGGCTGCAGCAGATCCGGCTCTACCCCAACAGCCACTATGTCACGCCCAAGCCGACGCTCGCCCAAGCGGTCGAATCGATCAAGGTCGAACTCAAGGAGACGCTCGAGGACTTTCGCGCGGCCGGCAAGCTGCTCGAGGCCGAGCGGATCGAGCAGCGCACCGTGGCCGATATCGAGATGATCCTGACCACCGGCTCCTGCCCCGGCATCGAGAACTACTCGCGCTATCTCACCGGCCGCAAGCCGGGCGAGCCGCCGCCGACGCTGTTCGAGTACATTCCCGAGCACGCCATCCTGTTCGTCGACGAGAGCCATGTCGCGGTGCCCCAGGTGGGCGGCATGTACAAGGGCGACCGGCAGCGCAAGGCGACGCTCGCCGAGTTCGGCTTTCGCCTGCCTTCCTGCGTCGACAACCGGCCGCTCAAGTTCGAGGAGTGGGACGCGATGCGGCCGCAGACGATCTACGTGTCGGCGACGCCCGGATCCTGGGAGCTGGAGCGCACCGGCGGCGTCTTCGTCGAGCAGGTGATCCGGCCGACCGGCCTCGTCGATCCGCCGGTCATCGTGCGGCCGGTCGAGCACCAGGTCGACGATCTGCTCGCCGAATGCCGCTTCTGCCGCGAGAACGGCCTGCGGGTGCTGGTCACCACGCTGACCAAGCGAATGGCCGAGGATCTCTCCGAGTACCTGCATGAGCAGGGCGTGCGGGTCCGCTACATGCATTCCGACATCGACACCCTCGAGCGCATCGAGATCATCCGCGATCTCCGGCTCGGCAAGTTCGACGTGCTGGTCGGCATCAACCTCCTGCGCGAGGGCCTGGACATCCCCGAATGCGGCCTCGTCGCCATCCTCGATGCCGACAAGGAGGGCTATCTGCGCTCGGAGACCTCGCTGGTGCAGACCATCGGCCGCGCCGCCCGCAACATCGACGGGCGCTGCATCCTCTATGCCGACACCATGACCGGCTCGCTGAAGGCGGCGATCGAGGAAACCGACCGGCGCCGGGCGAAGCAGCTCGCCTTCAACGAGGCCAACGGCATCACCCCGGCGAGCATCAAGCGCAACATCCACGACATCATGGCGAGCGCTGCCGAGGGCGACTACGTGACGGTCGATCTCGGCGAGGACGCGCCGGCGACCCTCTCCGGCATGGACCTGCAAGCTTATATCGGCGAGCTCGAGAAGAAGATGCGCGACGCCGCGGCGGATCTGGAGTTCGAGGAGGCGGCCCGGCTGCGCGACGAGATCAAGCGGCTGGAGGACGGCGAGCTCGGCCTCCCGGCCACGCGACCGGCAGCAGCGAGCGAGCGCTCCGACGGCCGCAAGCCCTGGCAGCCCTCGGCCACCCGCGCCGACAAGCGCCGGGCGGCGGAGGCGAGGAAGCGCGCCGGGGCGCGTCGCCGCCGCGGCGCTTGACGGCGCTTTTCCGGGCACCTTTGCTGGGACGCCAGGACAGCAGGGGGGCAGGATGAAGCTCTATCGCGACTTCGAGGACCAGGTGGCGCTCGACGCCGAGTACAACCCGGGCCAGGCGGTGCCGGACGCCGCGGAACGCATGGCGGACTGGCCGGTGCGCAGTGCTCGGGCGCTGGAGCACCTGCCGCACCGGCTGGACATCCGCTACGGCGCCACGCTCGCCGAGCATGTCGACGTCTATCCGGCCGGGCCGGGCAGCCCGGTGCATGTCTTCGTGCATGGCGGCTACTGGCGACGCTTCTCGGCCCGCGATTTCGCCTGGGTGGCAGAGCCGCTGGTGGCTGCCGGCGTGACCGCCGTCCTCGTCAACTATGCCTTGTGCCCGACCGTCTCGCTCACCGAGATCGTCCGCCAGACCCGCGCCGCGATCGCCTGGTGCCACCACGAGATCGGCCGGTTCGGCGGCGACCCGTCGCGCCTCACGCTCTCCGGCCATTCGGCGGGCGGTCATCTCGTCGGCATGGCGCTCGCCACCGACTGGCAGGGGCAATACGGCCTGCCCGATGATCTCGTCAGGGGCGCCATCGCCGTTTCCGGTCTCTTCGACCTGCGCCCTTTCCCCTACACCTATCTGCAGCCGGCCCTGCAGCTCACCACTGCCGAGGTGCTGGCGCTGAGCCCGATCGACCTCGAGCCCACGGCCGCCGGCCCGCTCGAGATCGTCGTCGGTGGTGCGGAGAGCGCCGAGTTCCGCCGGCAGAGCCACAGCTTCGCGGAGCGCTGGCAGGCACGGGGCGCCGATTGCCGCTATGGCGAGGTCCCGGCAGCCAACCATTTCACGGTGCTCGACGCGCTGTTCACGAGCGGCAGCCCGCTCCTTCAGCGACTGCTGGCGGTCACGGCCGGCTAATCCTCCGAACCCGGCGCCAACGGCTGGCAGCGGGAGGATGCGGCTGCTGGCCGGTTGTCGTTGGCCGCACTCTCGACCCTGGGCGGAGCGACCAGCGGTGGCTGCGCTGCGACGGCGCCGCGCAGATCGGCGAAAAGGCGCAACAGCCGGCCGAGCTCGCCCACCGCCTGGGTCCGGTAGCGAAGCAGCAGCTCGAGCGTTCGCGGCCCGTGGCTCTGCCGGACGAAGGCCCGGGCGACGACGTTCGGTTCCCTCGCCTCGGGCTCGCCGGGTCGCAGGCCCAAAACCTCGCATTCGATCTGCGTTGCCCGACGCATCCGCCAGAGGGCGGCAACGACGCCATCGGCCAGCTCCCGCTCGGCATCGTCGGCAGGCTGCAGACGTTCGAGGACGGCATCCGTCAGGGCCTTCGCGGCGGCCGTCTCGTCGCCCGGCCGAGGGCGCATGATCTTGGACCGGAGGCCGTGCTTGACGGCATTCAGGCGCGAGCGCCGCTTGCCCGGATCGGTCTTCGGACCCTTCGACCGGCGCCCGTTCGCGCGGCTCGCGGCGATCTGCGCCGGCGTTCTCGGGCGGTCGGACATGGCTCACCTCGCTGCATCGGAGCCGTCAATCTAATCGAAAATAGGAATTAATTCAATAGAAACGGTATCTTCAGCCCGCCTCGAACCAGTCGAGCGCCCGGCCGAGCCAGCCGGCGGGCAGCTCGTGCCCACCATCATGCAGGCAGAGCTCGAGCTCGCCGCCCGGCGCACAGGTCGTCCACGCCCGGCAGCGGCGCCCGTCCTCGATGAAGATGCGATCCGGCTGCGAGCCGCAACCGTCCACCGCGCGCAGCTGCGCCAGCGCCTCGAACACGTCGCCCTGGTGCCAGCGATCGCCGATCGGCCGACCCTCGAGCGGCACGACCGTGTCGGCGAGCCCGTGCAGATGCAGGAGCCGCACCGGCCCGCCGGGGCAGGCTTCGGGATGCGGGCGCCAGAAAGCGCCGGCAACCGGGGCGAACGCGGCGAAGTCGCCGCCCATGAAGCAGGCGACGTGCCAGACCATCGAGCCGCCCTGGCTGAACCCGGATACCAGCACGCGATTCCGCCGCAGTGGCACCCGCTCTGCGACATCCGCCATGACCTCGGCGATGAAGGCGTCCTCGTCGCGCCCCGAGGCCGGCGAGCCCTGATGCGCCCAGCTGCGACGCCGGCCGGGCTCCGGATCACGACCGTCCGGCGCGATCAGCAGGTAGCCCCGGCCCGTGACGGAATCGCGCAGCCCCGCATTGCCGATGACGGCCGCCCCGGACGAGCCGTAGCCGTGGAAGAAGAGCACGGCCGGCAAGGGTGACGTGCCGTCCCAGCCGGCCGGCGCCGCCAGATAATAGTTGCCGGTCGAAACCGGGCACGGGTCCGTCTCGCCGCAATCCATCGCGACCGCCGCAACCGGTGCTGCCCACAGCCAAGCCAGCACCGCGAGCGAGAGGTGACGATGGTGCCGGGGCATGGCTCGCCGAAAGCGGCTCAGCGACCGCCCGAGACGTCGAAGATCGTGCCGGTGACGTAGGCCGCCTGGTCCGAGAGGAGCCAGAGCACGGCCTCGGCAACCTCGGCCGCGGTGCCGGCGCGGCCGATCGGCACGGTGGAGCCGAAGCGCGCGATGCGGTTCTCGACGCCCGTGTCGTGCTGGATGTCGGTGTCGATCAGACCCGGCCGGATGCCGTTGACGCGCACGCCGTCGCCGGCAACCTCCCTCCCCAGCCCTTGGGTCAGCACGTCGATGCCACCCTTGGCAGCACCGTAGGGAATGAAGCCGCCGCCGCCGAAGAGGCTCGAGGCCATGGAGGAGATATTGACGATCGCACCGCCCTGGCCGCCCCGTGACCTGGCCATCCGGCGGACCGCCTCGCGGTTGCAGATCAGGTGCGCCACGAGATCGATCTCGACGATCCGGCGGATTTCCTCGACGGCGATGTCGGCGAGCGGTGCTGCCTTGTTGATGACCCCGGCATTGCTGACGAAGGCGGTCACCGGGCCGAGCTCGGCCGCCACGGTGTCGAACATGCGCTCGACCGCCGCCGCGTCGCTCACATCGGCCTGGATGGTGAGCGCCCTGGCACCGGCGGCCCGCACATCCTCGGCCACTGCGGCTGCAGCCCCTTCGTTGCCCTGGAAGTTGATGGCGACGTCATAGCCACGACGCGACGCGAGTCGGCAGCAGGCGGCGCCGATGCCGCGACTGCCGCCCGTAACGAGAATAGCCTGGGCCAATATCCGTTCCCTCTATGGATTGCAGCGCCTCGTCCCGGCTCAGGGACGACCGTAAGTGTCGTCGAAGCGGACGATGTCGTTCTCGTCGAGCCGATCCCCGGTCTGCACCTCGATGAACTCGACCGGCACGGTGCCCCGGTTCTCGATGCGGTGCTTGATGCCGAGCGGCAGATAGACATGGGCGTCGTGGCCCAGCTCCAGCACCTCCTCGCCCCGCGTCACATGGGCCGTGCCGGCGACGATCACCCAATGCTCGGCACGGTGATGGTGGAGCTGCAGCGACAGCTTCCCGCC
>JAWKVR010000066.1:0-14075 GCA_041397945.1 Geminicoccaceae bacterium | reverse complement strand
ACATCGTCTGCACCGTGGCCGGCGGCGGCCTCTCGGGCCAGGCGGGTGCCGTGCGGCACGGCGTGGCCAGGGCGCTCATTGCCTACGACCCGGCGCTTCGCCCGGCCCTCAAGCATGGCGGGTTCCTGACCCGTGACGCGCGCGAGGTGGAACGCAAGAAGTACGGCAAGGCCAAGGCACGCCGCAGCTTCCAGTTCTCGAAACGCTGAGCCCGAGCCGGGCCAGCCGCATCTGCAAGAAGGGGGCGCCGGACCTGGTCCGGCGCCCTTTTTCGTGCCCGCATGACCACCTGCTAATCGAGGGTAGAAGAAAACTCCATTCCTTGTCATTTTAAGGCGAACAAGTAGGCTGGCACGCGAGCGGCCTCTTCTCAACCATTGATCGGGTGGACGTTGTCGATACAGGCGATCTGCGTGAGATCATCCTGGTTCGTGCGCGGTGCTCTGGTCGCGCTCGCCTGCCTTCTCGCCACAACGCCGGCGGCCGCCCAGACAGTGTCGACACCGATGCCGGTGGCAGTGGGCGCCGATCCCGGACCGGTGTGGCGGTACACCGTGCGGCCGGGCGACAATATCTGGAACCTGTCGCGTCGCTACCTGGCCGACTGGCGGCGCTGGCCGGCGCTGCAGGCGCTCAACGGCGTCGAGCAGCCGCGCTCGATACCGCCAGGCACCCGTCTCTCGATTCCGCTCGCCTGGCTGCGCCTGCAGCCAGCCGCGGCGGTGCTCGAGGCCTTCCAGGGCAGCGTCGCGCTCAGCCGTGGCGCCGCGCGTCCGGAACCGGTCCCGGATATGCGCCTCGAGGTGGGCGACGTGGTCGAGACCGGCGCCGATTCCAATGCCGTCATCGTCTTCGCCGATGGTTCGCGCGTGCTGCTCGGCGAATCCGCCCGGCTGGAGCTGGACCGGCTCGGCGAGTATCGCCGCACCGGCATGGTCGACACGCGGCTCAGGCTCGAGCGGGGACGCCTCGAGACGCAGGTCGAGCCCGCCGTCGGCGCCGGCTCCAGCTTCGAGGTATGGACGCCGCCGGCCGTGAGCTCGGTGCGCGGCACCGATCTTCGGGTCGGTCTCGACCAGACGGGGGAGCGCAGCGCCACGGAGGTGCTCACCGGCAATGTCCGGGTCGCGGCGCAGTCGACCGCCCGCAGCGTCGGCGCCGGCATGGGGACGGTGACGCTGCAGGGGTCGGCACCCCTGCCGCCGCGACCGCTGCTGCCGCCGCCCGAGCTCGCCGACCTGCCCGACCGGCTCGAGCGCCTACCGCTTCGGTTGCCCATGCCGCCGCTGGAAGGTGCCCGAAGCTTCCGCCTGGTGCTCGCCCTCGATGAGCGTTTCGAACGGCCCGTGACCGAGCAGATCGTGGCGGCCGGCCAGTCCGCCCGGCTCGAGCTCGCCGATGGCAGCTATAATGCCCGGTTGCGCGGCATCGAGGGGGACGGGCTGGAGGGCCGGGACCTGGTCTGGCAGCTTACGATCGACGCCCGGCCCGAACCGCCGACGCCGTTGAGCCCGCAGCGCGAGGGCAAGGTGCGCGAGCCGCGGCCGCAGTTCGGCTGGTCGGTGCCGCTCGACGCCGCGACCGTCCGTCTCGAGCTGGCGCAGAGCGCCGACTTCGCCGAGCCGGTGATCCGTGCCCCGGACCTGACCGGAGCGGCATTCACCCCCACGGCCGATCTGGCGCTCGGCACCTGGCACTGGCGACTGCGAACGGTCGACCGGGCGGGCGAGGTGGGGCCATGGAGCGACGTCTGGAGCTTCGAGCGGGTCGACCCGCCAGCCGACCCGTCGATCGACGATCTCGAGGCCGAGAGCGGCCGTGTCACCATCCGCCTCGCCTCGCTCGAGCCGGGCCAGCGCGTTCGCTTCCAGATCGCCGACAAGGCCGACTTCGTCGAGCCGCGCCACGACGCAGTCAGTGACGAGGCGGCGCTGGTCGTGCCGGGCCTGCCCCCCGACGACTACTGGTTCCGCGCCCAGATCATCGAGGCCGACGGCTACACCTCGGAATTCTCGACCCCGCAACGCATCACGGTGGAGCCCAGCCGCTGGTGGCCGGTGCTGCTCGTGCCGTTCGCGCTGCTGTTCCTGCTGCTCTGAGATGGTGCCGGACGCGGGTGTGCCGTTCCCCCGCGGCCTGGGGCTCGTCGTCCTGGCGACCGTTCTCGCCATGCTCGTCATCCGTCTCGGTCCGGGAAACACACTCGACGCTGTGGCCTATGACGCGCTGCAGCCCTGGCTCGCCGGCCAGCGCAGCGATCGCGTCGCGGTCGTCCGGATCGACCAGCGGAGCCTCGAGCGGATCGGCCCCTGGCCCTGGCCGCGGCGGATCCATGCGAAGCTGATCGATCGGCTCGCCGCCGCCGGGGCGCGGGTCATCGGCTACGACGTGCTCTTCGCCGAGCCGTCGATGGACGACCCGGCGGGCGACGCGGCCCTCGAGGCTGCGGTGGCACAGGCCGGCAACGTCGTCCTGCCGGTGGTGGCCGAGGCGCCGGCCCGGGCAGCCCCGGTCGAGGTCCTGCCTCGGTCGCCTGCCGGAGCTGGCACGGGCACTCGGCCACACCCATCTCCGTCCGGATGCCGATGACCGGCTGCGCCGGCTGCAGCTCGCCGCCGGGGTCGGCGACGCCTTCTGGCCGGCCTTCGCGGTGGCCGTGGAGCGCCAGATCCTGCCGCAGGCCGCTGTAGCGGCCACCTACCGCCTCGGGCCTCCGCCCGGCACCTTCCTCGACTGGGTCGAGGACGGCGAGGTCCTGGTGCCGATCGCGGCCGATCCCTGGCGGCTGCGCCACTACTCCGCCCTCGACGTGCTCCTCGGCAAGCGCTCGCTGTCGCTCGCCGGCGCCGCCGTTCTGGTCGGGGTGACGGCGCGCGGGCTCGCAGCACCTGTGCGGATCGGGCCGGGTGCCGAGCTCGCTTCGGCACCGCCGATCGAATTCCAGGCGCTGGCCGTCGAGGCCCTGTTGCAGGGCCGGACGGTCGCCCCGTTCCGCTGGCCCGAGCTGGCGGCCGCCTGCCTCGCCGGCAGCGCCTTCCTGCCCTGGCTCATCGCCGGTTGGCGTCGGCCGGAGCTGGCACCCGTAGCGCTCCTTCTGGCACCTCTGCTGCCACTCTGCACCGGGCTCGGCGCCCTTCTCCTCTCGCACTTGCTGCTGCCCTTCGCCTCCGTCACGGCGACGCTCGTGAGCTTTCTGCTGCTGGTCCGGCTGGGCGAGGCGGCGCAACGCCTGCGGCGCGCCCAGATCGAGCGCAGCCTGGCCCACGCCGCGCTGACCCATGTGGCGGATGCCGTGCTCACCACCAACAAGGCCGGCATTGTCGACTATGCCAACCCGGCGGCGGCCAGATTGTTCGGCCGCCCGGCCGACGCGCTCGTCGGCTTGCCGCTCGGCGCGCTGGCACCGCCGGTCGCCGAGCTCGCCAGGCGGACCATCGAGGACCCCGAGCCGCCGGCCCCCGCATTGCTCGCCGCCCAGGTGGCCCGACCGGCCCGTGGCGGCGAGGCGCTCGGGGCGATTCGCCTGACGGCCGCCGACGGGCGCTCGCGCTCGGTGCGTGCCACTGCCCGCCGCTTCGGGCCGCAGGCCGGCTCGCATCTCGTCCTGGCGCTCAACGACATCACCGACGAGCAGCGGCTGCTCGACGAGGTGG
Source organism: Geminicoccaceae bacterium (assembly GCA_041397945.1). GTDB lineage: Bacteria > Pseudomonadota > Alphaproteobacteria > Geminicoccales > Geminicoccaceae > SLRI01. Next base: position 10,422 of record JAWKVR010000066.1, on the reverse strand, counting down.
CGTTCCGGGCGACCCACGACAGCCTGACCGGGCTGCCCAACCGGCATCTCTTGACCGATCGCCTGGCCGGTGCCCTCGACCGTGCGCGGCGCGCCGGCAACCGCGTCGCGGTCGTCTTCCTCGACGTCGATCGGCTGAAAAGCATCAACGATGCGCTCGGCCATGCCGTGGGCGATGCCGTGCTGGTCGAGGTCGCCTCCCGTTTTCGCCTGCTCGGCCGCTCGACCGACACGGTCGGGCGGATCGGCGGCGACGAGTTCGTGCTGGTGCTGGACGGCCTCAAGAGCCGCGCCGAGATCGCCGCGGCCGTCAATCGTTACCGTGGCGCCTTCGCCCGCCCGGTCGTCGTCGGTGGCCGTCCGCTGCCGGTCCGGGCGAGCTTCGGCATCGCCGTCTTTCCCGATGACGGCGACGCTCCCGACAGCCTGCTCCGGCGGGCGGACTCCGCCATGTACCGAGCGAAACGGGACGGTCGCGACCAGGTGGTCACCTTCGATGCCGAGCAGCACGGCGAGACGGGCGACGGTCTCCTGCTCGATGCGGCGTTGCGCGACGCGATCGCCCGGGATGCGCTCGAGCTGCACTACCAGCCGCGCATCGACCTGGCGGCGCGCCGGCCGGCCGGGCTCGAATCGCTGGTCCGCTGGCGCCATCCGGACGAGGGGCTCCTGCCGCCGGCGCGCTTCATCGGGCTCGCCGAGGAGACCGGCTCGATCGTCGAGCTCGGCCGCTGGGTCCTGGAGCGGGCATGCGCCGACCTCGCCGGGCCGGAGCTGCGCCATCGCGACCTGCAGCTTTCGATCAATGTCTCGGTGGTGCAGCTCAAGCGCGATCCCGGCTTCGTCGACTTCGTTCGCGGCACCCTGACCCGGCATGGCCTAGCGCCCGAGCGGATCGAGCTCGAGGTCACCGAGAGCCTCTTCCTCGACCCGTCCCTGCCGATGCTGGGGCGCCGGCTCGCCAGTCTCGCCGAGCTCGGCGTGCACCTCTCGATCGACGATTTCGGGACGGGCTACTCCTCGCTCGCCTATATCAACCGCTTCCCCTTCGACCGGATCAAGATCGATCGCTCCTTCGTCGACATGCTCGATCGGGACAAGGGTGCCCAAGCGATCGTTCGGGCCATCGTCGGGCTGAGCACCGCCCTCGCCAAGAAAACCACCGCCGAGGGTGTCGAGAAGGACGCCCAGCTCGCCTTCCTCGACGAGCTGAGCTGCAACGAGGCCCAGGGCTTCTTCTTCGGCCGCCCCGCACCCTTGCCCGAGCTGCTGCGGGCGCTGCCGGGCTGAGCCGGGCGGCTGGACAGGCCGGTTCGCAGGCCGCATATCGGCCTGAATGCTGTGATCGGGGAGGGCGGCGATGCTGGTGATCCTGGGCTCGGTGAATGCCGATCTCCTGTTCAAGGTCGAGAAGCTGCCGGCACCGGGCGAGACCGTGCTCTGCCCATCCTATGCGATGGCGCCGGGCGGCAAGGGCTCGAACCAGGCCGCCGCCGCCGCCAAGGCCGGTGCGGCGACCCGCTTCGTCGGGCATCTCGGCGACGACGCCTATGGGCCGGTGGTTCGCCAGCTCCTGGTCGAGGCCGGGATTGAGACGATCGGCCTCGCCATCTCCGGGCGCCCGACCGCGATCGCCGTCATCGGCGTCGACGCGAAGGGCGAGAACGCGATCATCGTTGCCAGCGGCGCCAATCTCGACACCCATGCCGGCCAGGTCGAGGACGCCCTGCTCGGCCCTGCGACCACGCTCCTCTGCCAGAACGAGATCCGGATGAGCGAGACCGCCGCGATCCTCGCACGCGGCAAGGCGCGGGGTGCCCGCACGCTCCTCAACCTGGCGCCGGCCGGCCCCCTGCCGGCGGGTTTGCTGGACACGCTCGACTTCCTCATCGTCAACGAGATCGAGGCGCGCATGGCTGCCGGCGACGCGGCAGGCGAGCCGCTCGCCCTGGCTCGCCGGCTGGCGAGCGCGCACGACCTCGTCTGCGTCGTGACGCTGGGTGCCGAGGGTGCGGTCGCGGCTGGCCCTGGGGGCGGCTGGCGGGTCGGCAGCCTCGCGATCGAGCCGGTCGACACGACGGGTGCTGGCGACGCCTTCGTCGGCGTGCTCGCCGCTGCCTTCGACGAGGACCGCGCGCTGCCCGGGTGCTGCACCGCGCGAGCCTCGCCGCCGGGCTCTCCTGCCTCGCTATCGGCGCCCAGTCGGCCCAACCGGACGCAGCCATGATCGAATCACGCCTGGGCGAGCTGCCGGCGCCGGTGCCCTTCGACTGATCCGGAAGGCCGTCTCGCCCGTAGCCCGGCATGAGCGTGGGCTGATCAGTCTCAGCTCCGGCGCAGGGCGAGCTGGACGACGTCGGTGCTGCCGTGAGCGAAGCCGGCCTCAGTAGCCGAGATAGTAGCGCCAGACGCGGCGGAAGCGCTCGTCGAAGCCGAGATGGCGGATGCCGTCCCAGGCCGTCTCGAAACGCTCGCCCCAGATCGCCAGGGTGCGGGCGTAGTCGCGGCCGAAGGCGACCTTGCGGGTTATCTCGAGCCCGACCCGCTCCGTGTGCTCGGCGAGGGCCGTGGTCGACGGCAGCATGCCGCCGGGGAAGATGTACTGCTGGATGAAGTCGCTGCCCTTGCGGTAGCTCTCGAAATGCTCGTCGGCGATGGTGATGATCTGCAGGCCCGCGATACCGCCGGGCACCAGGGCCGTGTTCAGCTTGGCGAAGAAGGTCGGCCAGTAGGCCTCGCCGACCGCCTCGAACATCTCGATCGAGGCAATCCGGTCGAAGCTGCCCTCGACGTCGCGATAGTCCTGGAAGCGGATCTCGACCTTCTCGCCGAGCCCGGCCTCGGCGACCCGGGCGCTGGCCAGCTCGTGCTGTGCCTTCGAGATGGTGATGCTCGTCACCTTCGCCCCGAACTCGCCGGCCGCGGTCAGGGCGAAGCCGCCCCAGCCGCTGCCGATCTCGAGCAGGTGCTGGCCCGGCCGCAGGTCGATCATCCGGCAGAGATGGCGGTACTTGGCCTTCTGGGCGGCTTCGAGGTCGGCGCGCCCGGGGCTGTGCCGCTCGTCGAAGAGGGCCGCCGAATAGGTCATGGAGGGGTCGAGCCAGGCAGCGAAGAACTCGTTGCCAAGGTCGTAGTGGGCATGGATGTTGCGTTGGCTGCCGCGTTTCGAGTTGCGGCGGAACCAGTGCTGCACCCGCGCCAGGAAGCGCGTCAGGACCGGCCCGAAATAGCCCTCGCCCCAGGCATCGAAATTGCGGTCGAGCAGCTCCAGCAGATCGGCGAGCTGCGGTGTGTCCCACTCGCCGGCGATATAGCTCTCGGCGAAGCCGACGCTGCCGTGCCGGAGATAGCGGTCGAGCACCCTGGCGTCGCGGATGACGAGGGCCGCGCGCGGTCCCGGCTCGGCCCCCCGGACCGTCTCGGTGCTGCCGTCCGGCAGGGTAAGGTCGAGGGTGCCCCGGCGCAGCTGGCGAACGACGCGCAGCACGGCCTCGAGCCGCATGCGGTCGACCGCCCGGCCGGTCGTTGCCCTGGTATCGGAAGTGCCCTGGTCGGTGCCCATGCTCATGCTCGCCGCTGCTGCCGCCGGCAACCGATCGTTCGGGCTCGTCCTCCGTCGATCTGGTCGGCGGTTCGTGGGTGAAAGGGTGCGCCCATCAGCCTGCCGCACCTCCTGCCGCAGCCGGGGAGGGCAGGTCGGCGCGCATTCGGCCGGGGACGAATAAGCGGCGCGGTCAGCCCTGGCCGCCCAGCGTGCGCGCCTGGCCGATCCAGTCCTCGCGCTCGATCCGGCCCTTGAAGTCGAGCACCTCGTCGATTCGCTCGATGTCCTCGGGCGTCAATGCGGCGATCTGCCTGAAGGTGGTGATGCCGAGATCGTTGAGCTTCTGCCGCAGCACCGGGCCGATGCCGCGGATCTTCTCGATATCGTCCGGTGCGTCGGCTGGCGGGGTGAAGAGCTGGACCGGCTTTGGCGCTGTCGCGGCGGGTGCCGGCGCGGAACCGGTCTCGCCGCCGTCCAGTGCTGCGCGCTCGGCCATCAGTCGCTTCCGGGCGGAGGAGCCGGCGGGGAGCTGGGCCAGCTTCGCATCAATCCGCCGGCGTGCCTGGGCCAGCCGCTCGGCTTCGGCGGGCACGGCTGGAGCCGGCTCGTGGGCAGGGGCCGGCGCCTTCTCCGCGGCCACGGGGGCCGGTGCCGCGGCGGCCGGCGGCTTTGCTTCCAGTGCGACCTTCTCCTGCTGGCACAGCCGCAGCCGCTCCTTGGTCTCGTCGTGCGCCGCGTCGGCCCGGCGCACCTCCTGCTCGACATGGGCCAGCTTCTTCTTCCAGCCTTCCTCGATCGTTGCCCGGCTGGACGCGTCGCGCCGCTCGAAGAACCACCAGGCAGCGATGACGCCGACGATGACGCCGACGATGAACATCAAGAATGAGCCCATGCGCGATTCCTCCCTGCATCCACCGGCGGCGCCCGGTCGGCCGCCCAAAGATCACACCCGATGACGTATCCCCGTTGAGCCGATACTGGCCGGCAAGCTGCCAGAGCACAAGTCAGCCCCTGGCGTCCTCGACGATCATTCGGGCAGCCTTCTCGGCGATCATGACCACCGGGGAGTTGGTGTTGCCCGAGGTGATGGTCGGCATGATCGAGGCGTCCACCACCCGAAGCCCGCCGACCCCGTGGACCCGCAGCCGCGCATCGACCACCGCCGTGCGATCCTCCACCGGCCCCATGCGGCAGGTGCCGACGGGGTGGAAGATCGTGGTCCCGAGGGCCCCCGCCGCCGCCACCAGCTCCGCCTCCGTGGCGACGGCAGGACCCGGCAGATGCTCCTCGGGCGAGTAGGGGGCGAGGGCCTCCGCCGCCATGATCCGGCGGGTCAGGCGGATGGCGTCGGCGGCCACCTTGCGGTCCTCGTCGGTCGCCAGATAGTTGGGCGCGATGGCCGGGGGCGCTGCCGCATCCCTAGACCTGAGCCGCACCGTGCCGCGGCTGGTCGGTCGGATGTTACAGACCGAGGCGGTGATCGCCGGGAAGGGATGCAACGGCTCGCCGAAGCGACCGAGGCTCAACGGCTGGACGTGATACTGGACGTTCGGCGTGGCGAAGCTCGGGTCGGTCTTCGCGAAGGCGCCGAGCGTCGATGGCGCCATGCTGAGCGGTCCCCGTCGATGCAGCGCGTATTCCAGCGCCATCCGGGCCTTCCCGGCGAGGCTCGCCGCCTGCTCGTTCAGCGTCGTCGCGTTCTGGACCTTGTAGATGGTGCGGATCTGCAGGTGATCCTGGAGATTGCCGCCCACGCCCTCGGCGCGTGGCGGACCTCGATCCTGTTCCACCAGCGGAGATGCGCGGCCGGGCCGATGCCGGCCAGCAGCATGAGCTGCGGCGAGCCGAGGGCGCCGGCGGCCAACACCACCTCGCGGCCGGCCTGCACGGATTTGGCGAGCCCGTTCTCGACATAGTCGACGCCCGTCACCCGCTGCCCGTCGAGCCGGAGGCCGGACACCTGCGCGCCGGTGACGACGACGAGATTGGGGCGCGAGCGCACCGGCCTGAGGAAGGCCCTGGCGGCCGACCAGCGCACCCCCCGGCGCTGGTTGACGTGGAAATAGCCGCAGCCCTCGTTGTTGCCACGGTTGAAGTCGTCGGTCCTGGGGATGCCGACCTCGGCCGCCGCGGCGCGAAAGGCGTGGAGGATCGGCCAGTCGACGCGCGGCTCCTCGACCCGCCATTCACCGCCGATACCGTGCAGCTCGTCCGCCCCGCCGCAGAAGTCCTCGGAGAGCTTGAACCAGGGCAGGACGTCCTCCCAGCTCCAGCCGGGATTGCCCAGCTGCCGCCAGTGGTCGTAGTCGGCGGCCTGGCCGCGCATGTAGATCATGCCGTTGATCGAGGAGCAGCCGCCCAGCACCCGGCCGCGCGGATAGTTGAGCGCGCGCCCACCGAGCCCCGGCTCGGCCTCGGTCTTGAAGCACCAGTCGGTCCGGGGGTTGTTCTGGGTGTAGAGATAGCCGATCGGCACGTGGATCCAGAACCAGCTGTCGCGCCCGCCGGCCTCGAGCAGCAGGACCCGGTTGCGCGGGTCGGCCGAAAGGCGGTTGGCGAGCACGCAGCCGGCCGTGCCGGCGCCGATGACGACGTAGTCGAAGCCGTTCACGCAACTCCCCCCTGACAGCTGCAGCGAAGGTTACCGGGCGGCCCGCAGCGCGGCAACCGCTTGCCCCGCCAGCGCTTCGTGGCCACCTTGGGGTTTCATTGGAAAGAATCCAGAACGGAGCATTGCTTGCGGGACATGGCGGGATCGGGCGGCGGGATGGCCGCGACTTGAGGCGCGGCCGCGGGGCGCCGCCGCCCTTGTCCGCGACCCTCGGCGCCGCTGGCCGGCCGGAACGAAGCTGGGCGGATCTCGCCCGCTTTGCGCTGCCCTATATCTGGCCGGCGGGCGAGCCCGGGCTGCGCCTGCGCATCGTCCTCGCCTTCGCCTGCCTGATCGCCGCCAAGATCCTCACGGTCTATGTTCCCTTCTTCCTGAAATGGAGCGTCGACGCGCTGAGCGTGGCGAACCTCACTGCCGTGCCGCTGGCGCTGCTCATCGGCTATGGCGCCGCTCGCCTCCTCGCCTCGGCCTTCCAGCAGCTTCGGGATGCGCTCTTCGCCCGGGTGGGTGCCCGCGCCGGCAGGCAGCTGGCACTGCAGGTCTACACCCGGCTCTTCGACCTCTCGCTTCGCTATCACCTCGAGCGGCGCACCGGCGAGCTCGCCCGGGCCATCGATCGCGGCGTGAAGGCGCTCTCCTTCCTGCTGCGGACCGGCCTCTTCAGCCTCGGCCCGACGCTGCTCGAGTTCGTCATGGTCATCGGCGTACTGCTCTGGAACTACCCGCCGAGCTTCGCCCTCGTCACGTTCGTGACCATCGTCAGCTATGCCGCCTTCACCATCTTGACCACCAACTGGCGGACCATGATCCGGCGCGAGCTCAACCGCGCCGACAACGAGTTCAACGCCTCGGCGGTCGACGGGCTGATCAATTACGAGGTGGTCAAGGCGTTCGGCAACGAGGGCTTCGAGCGCCGGCGGCTGGACGGCCAGCTCGCCGCCTACGAGACCGCGGCGGTCCGCTCCGAGGTCTCGCTTGCCTGGCTGAACGGCGGCCAGGCCGCGATTCTCGCCGTCGGCGTCACTATCCTCATGGTGATGGCCGGGCGTGGCGTGGTCGATGGTTCGCTGACCATCGGCGACGTAGTGCTGCTCAACACCTTCATCTGGCAGCTCTACCAGCCCCTCAACTTCCTCGGCGTGATCTATCGCGAGATTCGCCAGTCGGTGACCGACCTCGAGCAGATCGAAGCCCTGCTCGAGCTCGAGCCGGAGGTCGCTGACGCCCCCGGCGCCGTGCCGCTGGTCGTGGAGGACGGCACCGTCCGGTTCGAGGAGGTGCGCTTCGCCTACGACCCGAGGCGGCCTCTCGTCGACGGCCTCGACTTCACCCTCGAGGGTGGCAGAAAGCTCGGCGTCGTCGGGCCGACGGGGGCGGGCAAGTCGACCATCGTGCGGCTGCTTTTTCGCTTCTATGACTGCGACGGTGGCCGGGTGACCATCGACGGCCAGGACATCAGCAAGGTGACCCAGGCGTCGCTGCGCGCCCATATCGGCCTCGTGCCGCAGGACACCGTCCTCTTCAACGACACCATCGCCGCCAATATCGGCTACGGCCGCCCCGACGCGTCGCAGGCGGCCATCGAGGATGCCGCCCGTCTCGCCCAGATCCACGACTTCGTCATGGGCCTGCCGGACGGCTACCGGACGACCGTCGGCGAGCGTGGGCTGAAGCTCTCGGGCGGCGAGAAGCAGCGCGTCGCCATTGCCCGCGTGATGCTGAAGAACCCGCCGATCCTGATCCTCGACGAGGCGACCTCGGCCCTCGACAGCAGCACGGAGCGGGCGCTGCAGGAGGCCCTCGCCAGCGCCGCGCGCGGCCGCACCACCCTCGTCATCGCGCATCGTCTGTCCACCATCACCGACGCCGACCAGATCATCGTCATGGACGAGGGTCGCGTCGTCGAGCGTGGCACCCATGGCGAGCTCGTGGCGCGGGAGGGGCTCTATGCCACGCTCTGGCAGCGACAACAGGCGGAGGAAGGGGCTAGGACTCCGTCGGCAAAGGGTCAGAGCTGCAGATCGAGGGCAGCATTTTCAAAGGTCGACCTTGAAACGGCGGCCGAAGCTGGTGTTGGGCTCGTCGTGATAGGTGACGGTCTTACCATCCTCGACCGTTTGCCAGATGATATTGCCATCGTCGTCGAGCAACACCCGGTAGCTGTTCTCGGGCGACATGCCGTCGGTGATGAGCGCTGCCAGCTCCTCGGCGAGCACCGGGCTTTCGATGTAGAGCCCCGCCTCGGTGTTGATCTGGCCAGAGCGGGAATCGAGATTGTAGCTGCCGATGAACACCGCGTCGCGGTCGAAGGCCAGTGCCTTGGCATGCAGCGCGGAGCGCAGCCGCGAGCCCAGAGCGACCAGTTGGCCCGGTAGGCGTCGGTATCGGCCCGCAGCTCGTAGAGCTCAAGGCCGTTCTCGAGCAGGCGCTTTCGCGTCTTCGCGTAGCCGGCATGCACCGGCAGGACATCGTTCGATGCCAGAGAGTTGGTGAGTGCCCGGACCCGCACGCCCCGGTCATGCAGCGCGCCGACCTTCTCGATGCCGCGGTTGCGGAGGACGAAGTAGGGTGACTGGATCAGCAGCTCGCTCTTGACCTGGTCGATCCGCGAATGGAGGAAGGTGTACACATCGTCGGCTCCCTCGCCTTCCGAGAGCGCACCGGGATCGTCGACAATGATCTGGCCCTTAGCCCAGACGAGGCTGTTGCGCAGCTCCTTGCCTTGTCGGGCAATGGTCTCAAGGTCCCGGTCGATCGGGTAGGGGTAGTCGGCCTCGGCGATTTTCGCGCGCATCTCCGCGACCCGCGCTTCGAGGTCGGCCTGATCATAGGTGCGGTCGACGAGGGCCGTGATCGGCACCGCCGTCGAGTCGTTCCAGTAACGGTCGAAGACCGCCGACAGATCGCGCACGATCGGTCCGACGGCGAGCACGTCGAGGTCCCGATAGTTGGCGGTGGTGTTCACACCGTAGTAGATGTCGCCGATATTGCGCCCGCCGACGATCGCTGCGGCACTGTCGGCGACCATCAGCTTGTTGTGCATGCGCCGGTTGAGCCGACCGAAGTTGGCGAGGAAGTCCAACCGATACCATTGCCGGTTGGTGACCGGGTTGAACAGCCTGATCTCGATATTGGGATGGGCGTCGAGCGCGGCGATGGCGTCATCGATATCCAGATAGAACGGGTCGTCGACGAGCAGCCGGACCTTGACGCCGCGATCGGCGGCCTCGACCACCCGATCGACGATGATACGGCCCGTCGTATCGGGATCCCAGATGTAGTACTGCATGTCGAGGCTGCGCTCGGCAACGTCGGCGAGCGCCAGCCGCGCGATGAAGGCCTCGCGGGCCTCCGGCAGCAGGCGGAAGCCGGAAAGCTCCGGATGCGTCTCGTTCGGCCGCCCGAGATTCTGGCCGAGCCGGGTCGAGGCGTAGTCCGCGAACGCGGTCGAGGCGGTCTTCGGGTAGTCCGGCAGCGGGCTGCCGGCGCAGGCGGCAAGCAGCAGGGTCACGCCGAAGATCGCGATAGCCATCGATGCCCGCAACAGCCCCGGTTGCGTATCGCGCAACGGCTGCGTCGATCCACTTGCCATCATGCCCGCGCTCCCCTGCTTCTCCGATCGACGATCGTCCAAGAGACTGGTTCCGTGCAAGACATTCTCGTTTCTCTCAAGCGAGAGACAGCCTGGCAATTGGCAAGCGTCGAAAGGTCGGCGCACGCCTCAGAACCGTATTGCCGTGCCGATGATCGGACCGTGCTGGGTCACGTCCCACTCGAAGTCGTCGTGGTCGTAATCGGTGTGGAACGCGCGGTAGCCGAACGAGAGGATCGTCTCACGGCCGAAGAGCTCGGTGTGGTAGGCCAAATAGCCCTGTACGTTCCAGGCGAAGTTGGAGCCGACGATCACGCCGCCGACGTCCCCGGCGCCCAGCAGTCGCCAATTGTCGCTCAGATCCAGCCCGAAGCGCGTGCCGACGATCGGGTCGATCCAGCTCTGGTTCTCGTCGAACTGGTTGCCGCCGCGGATCTCCAGCTCGACCCTCAGATAGTTCCAGCGGGCGCCGGCATAGGGCTCGAGGAAGAAGCGGCGGGGCGTGCCGTCGGCGCTCTCGCTGTAGGTCCAGTCGACGACGCGATAGAACGGTGAGGCGGCGAGCTGGGCCAGGTCGGTGGTGGCGTCGATATCGGTGCCATTCACCGAATCGTCGGGCGACACGCGGGTGTACACGCCGTTCACGGCGAAGCCGAAGCGGCCCTTGCGCGCCGTG
>JAWKVR010000065.1:0-14634 GCA_041397945.1 Geminicoccaceae bacterium | reverse complement strand
CTGGGCGCGCAGCGCCGCGTCGAGGTTGGAGAGCGGCTCGTCGAAGAGGAAGACGCCCGGGTGGCGGACGATCGCCCGGCCGATGGCGACCCTTTGGCGCTGGCCGCCGGAGAGCTCGGAGGGGCGGCGCTGCAGGAGCGGGCCGAGCTCGAGGATGCGGGCCGCCTCCTTCGTCCGCTCCTCGATCACCTCCTTCGTCTCGCCTGCCTGCTTGAGGCCGAGCGCCCAGTTGCCGGCGACGTCGAGATGCGGATAGAGCGCGTAGGACTGGAAGACCATGGCGATGCCGCGATTCGCCGGCGGCAGGTGGTCGACGACGGTGCCGCCGATGCTGATGGTGCCGGAGGTCTGGTCCTCGAGCCCGGCGATGATGCGCAGCAACGTGGACTTGCCGCAGCCGGAGGGGCCGAGGAGGACGATGAACTCGCCGTCCTGGATGGCGAGGTCGACGCCCTTGAGGACCTCGACCTTGCCGAAGGACTTCTTGACGTCGGCGATGCGGAGCTCGGCCATGGGTCTGTTCCTGATTGCGGGTCGGGTGGCTACTTCACGGCGCCGGAGGTGATGCCGCGGATGAGCTGCTTGGAGAAGACGAGGTAGAGGGCCAGCACCGGCAGGATGGCGAGGGCCAGGCCGGCGAGCACGGCGTTCCAGTTGGTGACGAACTGGCCGATGAAGACCTGGGTCCCGAGCGTGATCGTCTTCACCGCCTCGCCCGGGGCGAGGATCAGAGGGAACCAGAGGTCGTTCCAGATCGGGATCATGGTGAAGACCGCGACCGTCGCCATGGCCGGGCGGACCAGCGGCAGGACGATGCGGAAGAAGATCGTGTACTCGGAAAGCCCGTCGATCCGGGCCGCGTCCTTGAGGTCCTTCGAGACGCCGCGCATGAACTCGCTCAGGATGAAGACGCAGAGCGGCAGGCCGTTCGCGGTGTAGACGAGGACGAGGGCCGTCCTGGTGTTCACGAGGCCCGTCGCCACCATCATCTCGAGGATGCCGACCGTGCCGAGGCGGATCGGGATCATGATGCCGATGGCGAGATAGAGCCCCATCAGCGCGTTGCCGGGAAAGCGGTACTCGGCAAGGGCGAAGGCGGCCATGGCACCGAGGAGCAGGACTAGTGCCAGCGCCAGCACGGTGACCGTCAGGCTGTTGGCGAAGTAGAGGGCGAAGTTGCCCTGCTCGAGCACCGTGGCGTAGCCGATCAGCGAGAAGCTCTCGGGCAAGGGCAGCATCATCGGCGCCTGGAAGATGGCGCGCCGGTCCTTGAACGAGTTGATCAGGATCAGCACCACCGGGAAGAGGGCGATGATCGTGTAGGCGATCAGCACGGCATGGGCGGCGGCTTCGGAGGTGAGCGAGCGGCGCGCGCTGTTCATCGGTCGGGCTCCATCGGTGCAGAGCGGGCGGTCGGGGGAGGGCGGGTCAGAACTGGTAGCGGCGCATGCGGCGCTGCACGCCCCAGAGATAGGCCATCACGCCGACCAGGATGATGAGGAACATCGCGGTCGCGATGGTCGCCCCCATATGCGGGTCGCCGAGCTCGAGTTGGTGGCCGAAGAAGGTGCGGTAGAGGAAGGTGCCGAGGATGTCGGTCGAGAAGTTCGGCCCGGCCAGCGCCCCCTGGACCGCGTAGATCAGGTCGAAGGCATTGAAGTTGCCGATGAAGGTGAGGATCGAGATGATCCCGATGGTCGGCCAGATCAGCGGCAGCTTGACCTTGAAGAAGAGGGCCATGCCGCGCACGCCGTCGAGATTGGCGGCCTCGCTGATGTCCTCGGGGATGGCGAGGAGGGCCGCATAGATCAGCATCATCGGAATGCCGACATACTGCCAGACCGAGATCAGGGCGAGGGTGGTGAGTGCGGAGCCCTCCTTGCCGAGCCAGGGGCCGAAGAGGAAGTCGAGGCCGACAAATCCCAGCAGCGTCTCGGCAACCCCCCAGATGGGGCTCAGGATCAGCTTCCAGGCGAAGCCGATGATCACGACCGAGAGCATCGCCGGGACGAAGATGGCGGTGCGGTAGAAGGTGCGGCCGGGCAGGTAGGTCATCGACAGCAGCGCCGCGAGCAGCACGCCGATCGGGTTCTGCACCAGCATGTGCACGACGAAGAAGTAGAAGTTGTTGGCGAGCGCGTTCCAGAACTGGTCGGCCCAGTGCGGGTCGAAGAAGAGGCGCTCGAAATTGACGAGGCCGACCCAGAAGCGTGCACCCTCGTCCGTGCGATCGAAGAAGGAGAGGCGCAGGGTTTCCGCCAGCGGGTAGATCATCACCGCGCTGTAGATGAGGACGGCAGGTGCCAGGAAGACGACCACGTGCCAGGGGAAGGGCTTGCGGCGGGCGGCGGCTCGGGCGTGCTGCATGGGGCGGGCCTCGAAGGGAGGGGTGGCGGCCGGCCGGAGCCGGCCGCCCTCGATCGATCGGGGTGTCAGTTCTGCTGTGGTGCGTACCAGGAGGCGAGGCCCTCCTGCAGATGGGCACCGGCCTCCTCGGGCGTCACCACGCCGTTGATGACGTTGGCCGAGGTCACCCACATGTCGTTCCAGAGGTTGGGGGTGCCGCGGCTGAGGATCTGGTGGGCGACGCGGATCGAGGAGCTGCAGTCGCCCCGCCAGTCGATGAACTCCTGGGCGAGCGGGTCCTCGAGCTTGATCGGGTGGCTGGAGAGCGAGAAGAAGCCCGGCAGCGCGTTCGAGTAGAGCTCGGCGAACTCGGCCGAGCCGACCCACTCGACGAAGGTCCGGGCGGCCTCCTGGTTCGGGCTCGCCGCGTTGATGCCCATGCCGATGTCGACATGGTCGCTGATGAAGCAGGGGTCGCCCGCGTTCTGGACCGGCGGCTTGAAGGCGCCCATCTCGAAGAAAGCGTCGCGCTGGAAGGGCGAGATCTCCCAGGAGCCGGTGGGGTAGATCGCGGCCCGGCCGAGGGTGAAGAGGTTCTGGCTGTCCGGGTAGGACTGCGCCTCGAAGCCCGAGGGCATGTAGTCGGCCCAGCGGGCGATCGTGCGGAACGGTGCGACGAACGCCTCGTCGGTGAGCTTGGCCTCGCCGTCGATGAGCGCCTTGCGGCCTGCCTCGCCCTTCCAGTAGTTCGGGCCGATATTGGTGTAGCCCATGGTCGCCGCTTCCCACTGGTCGGCGGTGCCCATGGCCAGCGGCTCGTAGGAGCCGTCGGCCTTGATGGCGTCGAGCACGGCGAAGAACTCCTCCTCCGTGGTCGGCACCTCGAGGCCGAGCTCGGCGAAGGCGTCCTTGTTGTACATGAAGCCGTGGATCACGGAGGCCATCGGCACGCAGAAGGTCTGGCTGCCGTCGTCGGTGCTCCAGGCGGCGAGCGCCGTCTCGGGGAAGTTGCCGAGCTCCGCCATGCCCGTCAGATCGACGAGGTGGCCGCGCTTGAACATCTCGAGGCTGGCGTCGAACGGCCGGCAGGTGATGATGTCGCCGGCGGTGCCGCCGTCCAGCTTGGCATTCAGCGCGGCGTTGTACTCGGCCGGTGCGGTCGGCTGGAAGGTGACCTGAATGTCGGGGTGCTGGGCATGGAAGGCCGGCAGGATGGTGTCCTGCCAGATGGTGATGTCGTCGTTGCGCCAGCTCTCGATGACGAGCTCCGCAGCACTGGCGCTCGTCGCGATCAGGCCGATGGAGAGGGCGATGGCGGCGGTCGAGGTCGTTCGCATGGCAGTTGCCTCCAGGTTTTCCAGGCGTAATTGCGTGGCTTCGTTCGGGTTCAGGTCTCGTGGATCGGCTCGGGCTCGAGGTCCCGGGCCAGGCGCAGGTCGCCCTTGACCCGGGCGAGACAGCGCTGCGCCGCCTCGGGGGTCATGCCGTCCACGAGGAGGACGGCGAGCTTGACGTCGTGGCCGGCCGCGGCGTGCGCCTCGCTCGCGGTCGCGTCGTCGCAGCCGGTGATCGCCATGACCATGCGCCGGCCGCGCTCGACCAGCTTGGCGTTCGAGGCGACGACGTTGACCATCAGCCCGTCATAGACGCGGCCGAGCTCGGTCATGGTCTGGGTCGAGAAGAGGTTGAGCGCCAGCTTCTGCGACGTGCCGGCGGTCATCCGGGTCGAGCCCGCGAGGAACTCCGGGCCGGTGGCGAGGAGGATGGCGTGCTCGGCCTCGGCCAGCAGCGGGGCGTCCGGGTTGTTCGCCATGCCGATGGTCAGCGCACCGCGCTCGCGGGCCGTCCTGATGGCGGCGCGGGTGAAGGCGGTGGTGCCCGAGGCGGCGATGCCGAGGACCACGTCGGCCGGGCCGATGGCGTGCTCGCCTATGGCGCCGGCGCCGGCCTCGGCATCGTCCTCCGCACCCTCGCGTGACTGGATCAGCGCCGCCTCGCCGCCGGCCACGATGTAGATCAGCCGGTCGTGCGGCCAGGCGAAGGTCGGGTAGAGCTCGACGCCATCCTGCACGGCGAGCCGGCCCGAGGCGCCCGCGCCGACATAGACCAGCCGGCCGGCATCGTCCCGCAGGCGCAGGGCGGCGGCCTGCACCGCGGCGCCGAGAGCGGGCAGAGCCTGCCGCACGGCGGCGAAGGCGCCCATCTGGTTGTCGAGCATGGCGGCCAGCGCCTCCTCGGTCGGCCAGCGATCGGCCGCGCGATAGCGCTCCAGGCGTCGTTCCGTATCCATCCCTGCCTCCGTTGCTGCCCGGACCATACCAAAAAAATACCACTCGGCAAGAGGTATTCTGCGCCGTGGTTAAGAAATTTTTCTGAATCGCATAACGCATTGAAATAAAGGAAATTAAGGAGGTCGACTGTCGCGACCAACGAATGCGGATTGCCAGGGTTGGTCCTTTTGGTATACGCCGCATGGGCGGGACACGCTACATCCTCGCCGTCGAGCGGCGCCAAGACCAGGCAGCACTTGCCCCCGGGACGGCGAGGTCGTTGCCGAGGCGACCGGCAGGCCGTGCAACCTCTTCGAGGACCCGGCCGCCGGCCTCGCCGAGATCGGCACCCTCTGGCAGCGCCTGTGCGCCACGACGGGGCTCGATCCGGCCGACGCGGCGGCATCGACCGCCATCAGCGCCGGTCGCCGGCACCAGCGCTCCCGGCAGCGGCGAGCGGTTCCGCGCGGCCTTCGCCGGGTTCGCCGCGCGCCATCTCTCGAGCGACGGCTACGTGGCGCTGATCGGCGCCGTCGAGGGCCGGCCCGGCGCCCTGCTTTCCATCGGCACCGGCGTGGTCGGCTTTCGCCTCCACGCCTCGGGCGAGCACCGCCAGCTCAGCGGCTGGGGCTTTCCGGTCGGCGATCGGGGCGGCGGCGCGCGGCTCGGCCTTCGGGCGATCGGCAGCGACTGGCTGGAGCGGCTCGACGGCTACAGCGCCGATGCTGCGAGCGGCCTCTGGCCGTTGCTGCAGAACCGCCTGGGCTCTGCCCCCGCCGACATCCTCGCACGGCTCAAGGGGGCGGGCCGCCGAGTTCGCGAGCCTCGCCCCGCTCGTTGTCGAGACCGCCGCCGCCGGCGACCCGCATGCGCGGTCGCTGCTCGACGAGGCCGCCGGCCACCGTGTCAGCCTCGCCCGGGCCCTCGCCGCCACGGCGACGGAGCAGCTCGTCCTCGCCGGCGGCCTCGCCGAAATCTTCCGCGCCCCCGTCGCGGCCGCTCTCGGCCCGGCCCTGGACCAGAGCGGGCGCGTTCCCTCGCCCCTCGACGGCGCCCTTCTCATCGCCCGCGGCCTGAGCCCCGCCGAATTCCCGAGCCTGACGGACCTCCTATGTCGTCCCTCATGCTCGACAGTGCGCGAAACGCCTTCGCTCGTGGCAGCCCAGCTGGCGGCGGACGGCGAGGCCTATGCGGCGCTCGCCGCCTCCCTGGCCGCGGCGCCGCCGGTCTTCGCCGCGACCATCGCGCGCGGCAGCTCGGACCACGCGGCGAGCTACGCCGCCACCGTGCTGGCGCACGCCATGGGCCTCGCCACCGCCTCCTCGCACCGTCACCTGGTCAGCCGCTACGGCGTGCAGCTCGCCCTCCACAGGGCCTTCGTCACTCGGCCTCTCGCAGTCCGGCGCCAGCCCCGACCTCGTCGCCAGCATGCAGGCCGCCACCGCGTCGGGTGCCGTGACCGCGGCCATCGTCAACCAGCCGGGCTCCCCCCTGGCCGAGGCCGCCGGGCACGTCCTGCCGCAGCGGGCAGGGCCGAGCGCAGCGTCGCCGCCACCAAGAGCTTCGTCCTCACCCTCACCGCCATCGCCCGCCTCGTCGCGGTCCTGGCGCGGGGACGCCGCCCTGCAGGCGGCCTCGAGCGCCTGCCCGAAAGGCTCGAGGCGGCGCTCGCCGTGCGCTGGGGGCGGCACGGTCCACCCTGGCCGAAGCGTCGAGCCTCTACGTGCTCGGCCGCGGCCCGGCCCTCTCGATCGCCAACGAGGCCGCCCTCAAGCTCAAGGAAACCTCCTATCTCCACGCCGAGGCCTTCAGCTCCGCCGAGGTGCGGCACGGCCCCCGGGCGGTGATCGACGACAGCTTCCCGTTCGCTCTGGCCCTCGCCGACGCCGGCGGCGCCGACACCGCGGCCTTCGCCGCCGAGATGGCGAGCGCCGGCGGCGCGGTCATCACCGCCAGCCCCGACCCCGACGTGGCCGGCGCGGCCATCCGCCCTGCCGAGCCCCTCCACCCTGCTCGACCCCATCGTCGCCATCTGCCTTCCCTACCCCTTGGCAGCGACCCTCGCCGTCGCCCGCGGCCCGACCCCGACCGCCCCCGCGGCAGCCTGAAGAAGGTGACCTCCACGGTCTGAGCTGGACTCAGAAGTCACATTACCGGTTCTACCCGCGGGCCGGCGCCCGTGGTTGCAGCCATCGGGGAAGCGGCTCAGCATGAAGCGATCAGGCGGGGCGGGTGGATTTCTCGCTCAAAACTGTGTCGGTGAAATGGCACATGACGTGGTCCTGGTTCATGGCACCAACGCGGGGCGTGGACGCTCAGAGCTTCTTCGATCAATTCGAGGCGAGAGGCTTTCGGTGCCATGCCTCTTTGCCGTATCACGAGGACCTGTCATCGCCCGACGCCGCGGCGCGGCTCACCGGCGTTGGTATCGCCGATTACGTGGCCGCAATCGGCGCCTTCGTCGATGGTCTGGCCGACGAGCCGATCATCGTTGGACACAGCCTCGGCGGCGTCATCGCCCAGCTCCTCGCCGCCCAGCATAAGGCGGGCCATTGTGCTGCTCAATGGCAGCATCAATTCAGGGTCCTGCCGACGACGCCCAGGAACGTGAGCTCGGACGCCTCCTGATGTCCGCTGGCAGGTTCTGGGAGACTACCCTGCTGCCGGATTTTCCAACGATGGCCCGATTCGGTCTGAACCGGCTCGAACCGGCAATGCAGCGACAGGTCTTCGATCGGCTGGGGCCGGAATCCGGCGAGGTGATGTTCGAGCTGTTCTTCTGGATCTTCGACGAGCACGGGACCACCCGGGTCGACTACGAACGGATCAACTGCCGGAGCCTGCACGTATCAGGATCAGACGACCTGGCCATCCCGCCATCGACCTCGCGGAAGATCGCCCAGCGGCATGGCGACAAGGCCGAGTTTCCCGAAGCCAGAGGCTTCGGTCACTATCTTGCCCTAGAGCCGCGGTGGCGAGGATCGCCGATTTCTGCGCGGACTGGATGAAGCTTCTCCTGAGCGATGCATGGGCACGGCCGAGGTGAACGTCGCTCCGGTAGGGCATCGCTCACCCCGGTGATACGGGTGCCCGGCGAGGATCGTGCTCGCGCGATAGAGCTGCTCGACGAGCAGCAGGCAGACCGAGGAGGTGCGGCCAGGTGCGAGCCGGCCGGGGGCGAGGCGCCAGTCAGCGCAGGCACGCATCGCCGCATCGAGGCCGTCGGCGCCGCCGATCAGGAAGGCGAGGTCGCGCCCTGCGTCGCGCCAGTCGCCGAGTCGGGCGGCGAGCGCCTCGCTCGTGGCAAGCTCGCCCCGCTCGTCGAGGGCGACAGTGGCGGCGCCCTCGGGCAGGCGCCCAGGCGAGGCGTGCCGCCTCGCTCGCCTGCGCGGCACCAGCTCGTCGATCCGCACGGCGGGGGGCAGCGCCCGACATAGGCACGGATCGAGCGATCGAGATCGGCGTCGCGGTTGCGGCCGAGGGCGAGGACCGTGATCTTCAGTTGGGCTCCGCGGCACTTGCTGTGGCCTTGAGCCGCTCGCGCGGCACGACCTGCCACAGCCGCTCGATGTCGTAGAAGGTGCGGGTCTCGGCACGGAACAGGTGGACGATGACCTCGCCCGCGTCGATCAGCACCCGAGCTGTCGCGCCGAGCCCTTCGGCACGGATGCCTTCCCGGCCGGCCGCCTTCAGGCGCTGGATGAGCTTCTCGGCCATCGACGCCAGATGGCGCTGCGACGTGCCGGTGGCCACCACCATGTGGTCGGCGAGCGTCGTCTTGCCGGCCAGATCGATGACGACGGGCTCGAGCGCCTTGTCGTCGTCGAGCGAGCTCAGGACCAAGGGCAGGATCGAGTCGTTGGCGGCGGGCTCTTGGGTGCTGGTCAGGGCGCGGTCTCGGTTTGGCGGCATCGGCGCCCGGCGCGGATCGCCGTGCTGGAGGCCGGGTGAGGGGGCGGGTGCAGATAGACCAGGCGGGCGTCGGCCGTGCCCAGGCTGCCGGGCCTCCCGCTCCAGGCAGGCGCGCGCATGGGCGGGCACGGCTGCCCGGCATCTGGCCTGCCGCGGCGCCTCCTGAATGGGGTGTCCGGTCGAAGATCGCAATCGGCGCCAGCGCGAAGATGTCCCGCCAGTGCCGCCAGCGCGGCAGCTGGGCGAGTTGTCGGCGCCGATCAGCCAGATGAAGCGCCGGCCGGGCAGCCGGGCGAGGCAGGCGAGCGTGTCGGCCGTGTAGGTGGTGCCGAGCCGCGCCTCGAGATCGCGAAGCCCGGATGCGCGGGTCGGTGGCGAAGGCCCGGGCATTGGCAGGCGCTCGGCGAAGGGCGCCATGCCGGCCCGCGGCTTCAGGGTTCTGCGGCGACACCAGCCACAGACCTCGTCGAGCCCGAAGGCGCTTCAGGGCCTCCCGGCTGAGATAGAGGTGGCCCGCATGGGGCGGGTTGAACGAGCCGCCGAGCAGGCCAGTAGCGCGGCACCGCGGCGCGGGCGGGAACTGGCAACACCTCGACGCAGCGAAAGAGCCGCCAGGCCGCGCCGCCGCGGCAAGGGCGGTGCGGCATCGAGGCCGGGCACGCGCCCGTCATGTGCGCCCGGTCACGCCAGGGCCATAGCGACGTCAGCAGGGCGCATCTGGCCCGTACCACGGACCTGGTACTTGAAGCTGGTGAGCTGCTCGACGCCGACCGGCCCCCTCGCATGCATGCGGCCGGTCGAGATGCCGATCTCCGCCCCCATGCCGAACTCGCCGCCATCGGCGAACTGGGTCGACGCGTTGTGCATGACGATCGCACTGTCGACCCGGGTGAGGAAGACCGCCGCGGCACCCTCGTCGCTGGCGACGATGCTGTCGGTATGGTGCGAGCCATAGGCCTCGATGTGGTCGATCGCCTCCTCCAGCCCGTCCACCAGCTTCACCGACAGGATGGCGTCGAGATACTCGGTCCGCCAGTCCTCCTCCGTCGCGGCACCGACGCGCCAGGTCGAGCGCCATGACCTCGACGTCGCCGACGAGCGTGCAGCCGGCGCGGGCGGGTTCGTCGAGGATCGGCGGCAGCAGGTCCACGGCCGCGCTCGGTCGCAGAGCAGCGTCTCCATCGCCCCGCAGATGCCGGTCCGCCGCATCTTGGCGTTCAGTGCTATGGCCCGCGCCATCTCCGGTTCGGCGGATTCGTGCAGGTAGACGTGGCAGATGCCGTCGGGCTGGGCGAAGACCGGCATCCGCGCCTCGGCCTGCCCGCTCGATCAGCGAGCGCCCGCCGCGCAACACGATGACATCGACATAACGGCTGAGGCCGAGATAGCCGACGGCGCGCCGGTCGGTGGTGGCGACGAACTGGATCGCGTCGATGGGCAGGCCGGCGGTCGCCAGCCCCTCGACCAGGAGCAGGCATGGATGGCGGCCGGCGAACTGCTCTCCGAGCCGCCGCGCGAAGGATCACCACGCATTGCCGGCCTTGAGCCAGAGCCCGCCGGCATCGGCCGTCACGTTCCGGCCGGCTCTCGTAGATCACGCCGATGACGCCGAGCGGCGTGCGCACCCAGGCGATGTCGAGGCCGTTGGGGCGCTGCCAGCGGGCGATCTCTGGCCCCACCGGGTCGCCGAGCTCGGCGATCGCCTCGAGGAGCTCAGGCGATGCCACCTCGTGCGCTTCGCGTCGAGCGCCAGCCGGTCAAGGCAAAGCCGGCGTGAGCTGCCGGGCGCGGCCGGCCGCGAGATCCGCTCGTTGGCCGCGAGAATGGCCCGATTCCTGCCGGCGCAGCGTCGCCGCCGCCGCGCGGAGCGCCTCGTCCTTCAGGACCCGCGGCGTCGTGGCCAGCACCGCCGCGGCGGCGCGAGCCTTCGCCCATCGCCTCGATCTCGCGGGCCAGCGTGTCCTGCAGTGCAGTTGCCATTGCCTCGTTCCGACCTTTCAGTTTCGAGCCTTGCCAGCAGCAAATGGGGTTGCCGGCCAGCGGCCTGGTCGGGCGGCCGCCCTGGCGCGCCAGATAGCTCGATCGCCGGCCGCCGGTGGCAGGGACTGCTTGTAGGCGAGCATCGCCGCCGGCACCCTCGTCGCCGGTCGCGAACTGGGCAGCGAGGGCGGGGGTCCCGGGCGAGGCTCGCCAGCGGCTCGACAAGCGTGAGGATCGTGAAGAGCACGAGCCCCGTCTCAGGCGGCCGGCGCAGCGTCTGCCGCTCGACGCGCAGCCAGAGCTGCCCGGCCGGCATCGGCGGCGGTCACCTCGGTGGTCGTGCGGCGAAGGCGGATGACGGCTGGTGCAGCGTCGGGTCGTCGCTCAGCGACCAGTTGGCCCGCCAGACCGGGCGGTCGGCCTGGAGCCGCTGGAAGAGAAGAGCCCGACCGGCCCGCCGATCGCCGCCTCGAGGCCAGGGACGAGGGCATGGATGGCCGGCATCGGCCGGCCGATCTTCTCCGCCAGCGACCAGCGCGAGGGGAAGGCGACGAAGGCGCCGACCAGCCGGTAGCCCTCGGGTGCTGCCCGCATGAGGCGGGGTCTCCTGCACGGCGAGGCCGGCCCGGGTGAGCAGGTCGGCGATTCCGGCGCGTCCACCTGAACGGCGGGCGCATGGGCCGCCAGATGCGCCTCGACCAGGGCCGCCGTCTCGGCCGCGGCCTCCGCCCCTTCCGGCAGGAGGCGGCGGATGTCCGCACCCGCCTCGAGCAGCCGGCGCTTCTCGGCCGCCTCGAGGCCGTGGTCGCCGTGACCACGAGCCAGTCCCGCGAATCCAGCGCATGCAGGCCATGGCGAGGCGGTAGGGCCGGCCGAGCAGGTCCGCCAGCAGCCGGCCGAGCGCCGGGCTCATGGTGCCTCGCTCTCCATCACGGCCCCGCTCGTCGGCTCGCCCGGCGCCTGGACCAGCACGAGGTCGTCCCGGTGGATCATCTCGTCCCGGCCCCGATGGCCGAGCAACGCCTCGATATCGGCCGTCCTGCGGCCGCGCGAGCCGTTCCGCATCGGCCAGGATCGTAGGCGACGAAGCCCCTTGGCCACGACCGTGCCCCGGAGGTCCTGGACGAGCACCGCGTCGCCCCGCTCGAAGCGGCCCTCGACGGCCACCACACCGGCCGGCAGCAGGCTCGAGCCGCGCTTGAGCGCCCTGAGCGCCCCGTCGTCGACGGTGAGCCGGCCGGCGGGCTTCAGCGTCGCCGCGAGCCAATCCTTGCGCGCCCGGCGCGGCGTCGAGCGCGCCAGGAAGACCGTCGAGCGCGCGCCCGCACGCAAGGCGCTGAGCGGCCGGTCGGTCTTGCCCGAGGTGAGCAGCACCGCACAGCCGCTCTGCGTCGCGATGGTGGCGGCGACCAGCTTGCTCGCCATGCCGCCGGTGCCGACCGTGCTGCCGGAGCCCCCGGCCATGGCCTCGATCTCGGCGGTGATCGCCCCGACCTCGGGGATGTGCCGGGCCTGCGGGTCGCGGCCGGGGTCGGCCGTGTAGAGCCCGTCCACGTCGGAGAGCAGGACCAGCGTCTCGGAGCCGGACATGACGGCGACCCGGGCCGAGAGCCGGTCGTTGTCGCCGTAGCGGATCTCGGTCGTGGCCACCGTGTCGTTCTCGTTGACCACGGGCACCGTGCCCAGCTTCAGCAGCGTCTCGATGGTCGCCCGGGCGTTGAGGTAGCGCCGCCGGCCCTCGGTGTCGCCGAGCGTGACGAGGAGCTGGGCGGCGATCAGGCCCTGGCCCGCGAGGCTCTCGGCCCAGGCGCCGGCGAGCAGGATCTGGCCCGCGGCGGCGGCCGCCTGCTTCTCCTCGAGGCGGAGTGCCCGTTGCGGCAGTCCCAGTGCCCGGCGGCCGAGTGCGATGGCGCCGGAGGTCACGACGATGACCCGGCTGCCCTGCCGGGCGAGCTCGCCGATATCGGCGGCGAGGCCGTCGAGCCAGGCGCGGCGGATCCGCCCTTCGCCATCGACCAAGAGGGCCGAGCCGATCTTGATGGTGACCCGTCGCCGGGCGAGCAGGGTGGCCGGCTGCATCAGCTCTGGCCCGCGGCCCCGGCTTCCGCCTCGGCCGCCCGCCGGGCGCGCACGTGCGCCAGCACCTCGCGCAGCACCGCGTCCAGCCCTTCCTTTGCCACGCCCGAAATGCAGCGCACGGTCTGGCCCGAGGCCGCCTCGAGCAGACGCTGGCGCTCCTCGATGACGTCCGGGGTCAGGGCGTCGATCTTGTTGAGGCAGAGGATCTCGGGCTTCTCGCCCAGCCCGTGGCCATAGGCCTCGAGCTCGGCGCGCACGGTCCGCCAGGCCTCGTCCGGGTGCTCGGCCGTGCCGTCGACGAGGTGGACGAGCGTGGCGCAGCGCTCGATATGGCCGAGGAAGCGGTCGCCGAGCCCGACACCCTCCGAGGCCCCCTCGATCAGGCCCGGAATGTCGGCGATGACGAAGCTCTGGTCGTCCATGACGATGGTGCCGAGCTTGGGCTCGAGCGTGGTGAAGGGGTAGTCGGCGATCTTCGGCCGCGCCCGGCTGACGGCGGCGAGGAAGGTGGACTTGCCGGCATTGGGCAGCCCGACCAGCCCGGCGTCGGCGAGCAGCTTCAGCTTCAGCCAGAGCCAGCGCTCCTCGCCGGGCCAGCCCGGGTCGGCGCGGCGTGGGGCGCGGTTGGTCGAGGTCTTGAAGCGGACATTGCCGAAGCCGCCATCCCCGCCCTTGGCGAGCACCACGCGCTCGCCGGGCTCCTTCAGATCGGCGATCAGCGTCGCCTCGTCCTCGGCGAGGATCTGCGTGCCGACCGGCAGGCGCAGCTCGACATCCTTGCCGCTCGCCCCGGTGCGCTCCTGGCCGGCCCCACCTTCGCCGCGCCCGGCCTTGAAGTGCTGCCGGTAGCGATAGTCGATCAGCGTGTTGAGGTCGGGGTCGGCGACCGCCACCACGTCGCCGCCGCGCCCGCCGTCGCCGCCGCTCGGGCCGCCGAACTCGATGTACTTCTCGCGCCGGAAAGCCGACGAGCCATTGCCGCCGTCGCCCGACTTGACGAAGACCTTGGCCGAATCGAGGAAGCGCATCGCGGGTTGGCCAGCGGGGAAGGGGTGTGGAAGCGAAAACCGGCCGGAAACGAAAAAGGGAAAGGCCTGGGCCTTTCCCCCGTTCGCCGACCTTTGGGCGGGAAGCCTACTCGGCGGCCTGGGCCACTGGCGGGGTGATGTGCACGGACTGCCGGTCGCCGCTCCGGCGGAAGGTCACGTGACCCTCGACCAGGGCGAAGAGCGTGTGGTCGCGGCCCATGCCGACACCCTTGCCGGGATGGTACTTGGTGCCGCGCTGGCGGATGATGATGTTGCCCGGGATGACATGCTCGCCGCCGAACTTCTTCACGCCCAGCCGCTTGCCGGCCGTATCGCGACCGTTCCTCGAGCTGCCGCCCGCTTTCTTGTGTGCCATGGGATGCTCCTCGGTTGCGCGCGCCGGCTCAGGCGGCGATGTCGGCGATCTTGACCACGGTCAGGTACTGCCGATGGCCGGTCCGGCGGCGGAAATTCTTGCGCCGCCGCTTCTTGAAGATGACGATCTTCGGGCCGCGGGTCTGCTCGACCACCTCGGCGGTCACCTTGGCACCGTCGAGGAGGGGCGCACCGACCTTCGGGTCGGCGCCGTCGCCGCCGACGAGCAGCACCTGGTCGAACTCGACCGTGCTGCCGACCTCGGCGTCGAGCTTCTCGATCCGAAGATAGTCATCCTTGGCGACGCGATACTGCTTGCCGCCGGTCTTGATCACTGCGTACATCGACTTGAACCGATCCGGACTGGAAGGGGGCCTGGGGCGCAACGAACCGGGCCACGCCAAAGCGCTCCCGCAGGCCTCACCCGAGAGAAGGCGGAGATAGGCGCAAGCGCGCCACCTGTCAATCCTGCCCGAGCCGCCCCGTGGGGTTGAGCGCCTCGAATCCGGAGACGAGATCGAGCAGCTCCTCGGTGATCGAATCCTGGCGCTTGTGGCGGTACTCGGCGTTCATTTCGCCCAGGCGCTCCTCGATGTTGCGCTCGGCGGCCTGCATGGCCGCCAGCCGGGTCGCATGCTCGCTCG
>JAWKVR010000064.1:0-14855 GCA_041397945.1 Geminicoccaceae bacterium | reverse complement strand
GGTCCCATGACCGTTGCCTCGCCCGGGTAGCATGACAACGAGCCACAGTGATCAGCCCGAGTCAAGAATCGGTGGTTTTCGCCAAGAAATGGGTCGAGTGTTGGCCGTTCATGACCTTCGGTTGGCGGGCCGAATGTATGTGTGGCCAACTCCGGTTATCTGCACACATTGTCGCCGCAGCCGAGCGCAAACCGCGACCGCACCGAGTCGGTGGGCGCCACTACTTTGTCTCCTGAACCCTGCCCGCGATCAGCAGCATGGCGAGGACGAGGCCGCCGAAGAGGATCATGCGCAGGCCCGGGGAGGCGTTGACGACGGTGATGAGGGCGGTGAGCGTCACCAGCAGGATGGCGCCGGCGATGGTGCCGAGATAGCTGCCGCGGCCGCCGAGGATGGAGGTGCCGCCGACGACGACGGCGGCGATGGTGCCGAGCAGATAGGGCTCGCCGATGCCGACATAGCCCTGGCGGTTCATGCCGAGCAGCAGGAGCCCGGCGAGGCCGGCGGAGGCGCCGGAGATGGCGTAGGCGGTGATCAGGGTGACGGGGGCGTCGACGCCGGCGAGGCGGCTGGCGCGGGGGTTGGTGCCGATGGCGTAGAGCCAGCTGCCGAGCACGGTGCGGTGCAGGATGACGAGCGTGGCGGCGGCGACGACGAGCCAGGTGAGGATGGTGACGGGAAAGCCCCAAAGGCGCTCGTTGCCGAGCCAGACGACGGCGGGGTTGGTGGTCGAGATGGCGCTGCCGCCGGCGATGAGCAGCAGCGAGCCCTGCAGGATGGTGGCGGTGGCAAGCGTGATGATGAGCGGGTGGACGCGCAGCAGCACGACGCCGACGCCGTTGACCGCACCGATGGCAGTGGTGATGGCGAGCACGATGAGCATGCCGACGATCCCGGTCGGGTCCCAGCCGGCCGAGACGATGGGGGTGAGGATGGCGGCGAAGGTGATGACGGCGGCGACCGAGAGGTCGATGCCGGCGGCGATGATGACGAGCGTCTGGCCGGCGGCGGCGATGCCGATGACGGCGGCGAGCTCGAGCAGGTAGCGGAGATGGCCGATCTTGGCGAAGCCCGGCTTCATGATGCCGGCGACGATCCAGATGGCGATGACGACGAGATAGACGAGGGTCACCGGATGGAGGAGCCAGCTCGCACCGGGGAGACGTTTGAGGCTCGCGAGCATCGGCTCAGCGCTCCCTGAGCAGGCGCAGGCCCATGGCGACCACGATGATCAGGCCCTTGGCGATGTACTGGGCGACCGGCGGGAATCCGAGGAAGAACATGACGTTGATCATGACGGCGAGGAGCAGGCTGCCGGCGATGGCCCCGCGGAAGGCGCCGATGCCGCCGAGGAAGCCGACCCCGCCGAGCACGGCCGCGGTGATCGAATCGAGGATGAAGGGGCCGCCGATGATGGGGTCGCCGGAGCCCGTCTGGGCCGCGACATAGACGCCGGCGAAGGCCGAGAGCGCGCCCGAGATGGCGTAGGCGACGATGCGCGCCCGCGCGACGTTCACGCCGCTGCGGTAGGCGCCATGCGGGTTGTTGCCGGCGGCGTTGATGTCCTGGCCCAAGGGCGTGGCCTGCAGGATGCGCCAGGCGACGAGGAGGCAGAGGAGGAGGGCGAGGGCGGTCGGCGTCTCGCCGGCGAGGCCGTCGGAGAGCCAGGCCGGGACGTAGCCGCCGGGGCGCGGCATGACCAGCAGGGCGATGCCGCCGATGATGAAGGAGGCGGCAAGCGTCACGACGATGGCCGGGATGCGCAGGAGGGCAACGATGGCGCCGACCGTGCCGCCGATCACGGCACCCACGGCGACGGCGAGGCTGATGCCGAGGGCAGCACCACCATAGCTGTCGCCGATCCAGCTCGCAGCGAGCACGCAGCCGAGGCTGACCGTGGCGCCGATGGCGAGGTCGATGCCGCCCATCAGCATGATGAGGGTCTGGGCGAGCGCCACGACGGCGATGGGGAACCAGTTCTGGGTGAAGCGGGCGACGCCGGCGACGCTCAGCAGGCCCGGATGCAGCCAGGCGTAGACGGCGAGCAGGGCGATGAGCAGCAGATAGAGCCCGTAGAGCCCGGCATTGCGCTGCCAGAGGAGGCGGAGCTGGAGCGTGAGCCCGCTCACGCGGCGAGCCCCTGCTCGACACCGAGCGACGCGGCGACGATGGCTTCCTCGGAGAGCTGGTCGCGCTCCAGGTTGGCGACCACCCGGCCACCGCGGAAGACGGCGACCCGGTCGGCCACATGGATCAGCTCGAGCGTGTCGGAGCTCGAGAGCACGATGGCGACCCCTTCGGCCGCCATCTGGCGCAGGCGAAGGTAGATCTCGCGCTTGGTCTCGACGTCGACGCCGCGGGTCGGGTCGTCGAGCAGGAGGATGCGGGGGCCGAGAGGCAGCCAGCGGGCGATGGCGACCTTCTGTTGGTTGCCGCCCGAGAGATAGAGGGTCGGCTGGGCCGGATCGGCGACGCGGATGGCGAAGTCGCGAATGGCGTCCGTGGCGGTCCGTGCCTCGTCCCGGAGGCGGCGCAGGCCGCGCCGGGCGAGGCGGCGCAGCGACGGCAGGGTGAGGTTGAAGCGGATCGACAGGGGCAGGAGCACCGCCTCGCGCTTGCGGTCGGCCGGGACGTAGACGGTGCCGGCCGCGATCGCGCGGATCGGCGAGAGGCGACGCTGCACCTCGCCGGCGATGCGGATCTCGCCCGCTTTCACCGGCTGGTCGCCGAAGAGGGTCCTGAGCGTCTCCTCCTGGCCCTGGCCGAGCAGGCCGCCGATGCCCGGATCTCGCCGTAGCGGAGCTCGAGATCGACGCCGGCAACACCTTCGGCGACGAGGCCCCGGACGGCGATGGCGGTGTCGCCCGTGCGGGTGCGTCGGGCGCGGCGGAAAGAGATCGCCGGGCTCGCGGCCGACCATCAGCCGGACGAGGCTGGCAGGATCGCTGCCGTCGAGGGCCTGGTCGGCGGTGCGCCGGCCGTCGCGCAGGACCGTCACCCAGTCGCAGAGCTCGAGGACCTCGTTCAGCCGGTGCGAGATGTAGAGGATGGCGACACCGTCGGCCTGCAGCTCGCGCAGGAGGCCGAAGAGGATGCGCACCTCGTGGCCGGTGAGCGAGGAGGTGGGCTCGTCGAGGATCAGCAGGCGCGGCCGGCGGTAGAGCGCCTTGGCGATCTCGATGAGCTGGCGCCGGCCGAGCGAGATCCGGTCGACCGGGGTGTCGAGGGGCATGTCGAGGCCGAGCCGCCGGCAGAGCCGGCCGGCCTCGGCGGCGAGCCTTGCATAGTCGGTGAAGGGGCCGCGGCGGGGCACGGCACCCATGACGATGTTCTCGGCGACCGAGAGATTGGGGGCGAGGCTGAGCTCCTGCTGGACGACGGCGATGCCGAGCTCGCGGGCGAGGGCGGGGGTGAGGGCGGTGTGCTCGGTGCCGTCGATGGTGATGCTGCCGGCATCGGGGCGGAGCACGCCCGAGAGCAGGTTGATCAGCGTCGACTTGCCGGCACCGTTCTCGCCGAGCAGCGCATGGACGCGGCCCGGGCGGATCTCGATGGAGACGCCGTCGAGGACGGTGTTCTCGAAGAAGCTCTTGGCGAGCCCCCGGGCCGCGAGCAGCGGTGCCGACATCGCTTGCCGCTGCGCGCGCCGCCGGTTGCCTATTTCAGGCCGAGGATCTCGTCGAAGAGGGCGAGATCGTAGGGCGAGTAGATATAGCCGTCGGCCGGGAAGTCCTCGGCGCGGGCCAGGTACTCGGGGAGGTTGTCGTCGGTGATGATCGGCAGCGGCACCTCGACGAAGGCGGCGATGTCCTCGCCCTGGAGCGCCTTGACGGCGGCGTAGACGCCGAGCCCGCCCAGCCAGTTGGGCTGCATGGTGGCCCAGCCGGGAAAGCCCTTCTCGCTCCAGAGCTCGAGGAACTGGCGGTAGTTCTCACCCGTGCTCGGCGGCACGTCACGGCCCTGGCGGTCCATGGCGAGGATGGCGCCGGCGGTGAGCGCCCCGCCATAGCTGAGGATGCCGTCGATCTCCGGGTACTGGAAGAGCAGGCTGGTCATCGCCTCCTGGGCCGGGGCGGCGTTGTAGGGGGTGTTGGTCTCGGTCAGGACCTCGATGCCGGGATTGGCCTCGAGCACCGGCGTGGCGCCGGCGCGGCGATCCTCGCTGACCGAGACGCCGGCGGGGCCGTTCATGATGATGATCTTGCCCTCGCCGCCGAGCTGCTCGACCATCCATTCGGCCGCGAGCTTGCCCCACATGTTCGAGTCGGTGTTGATCTTGGCGGTGATCTCGTCGGTCTCGACCAGGCTGTCGACATTGATGACCGCGATGCCCTTCTCGCAGGCCTGGGCGATGACCCGGTCGAGGGCGGTGGACGAGCCGGCGATGACGACGATGCCGTCGACATCGGCGTCGATCATCGACTGGATCTGGGTGATCTGGGTGTTGGCGTTGCCCTCGGCGTCGGTGACGACGAACTCGTCCGTCAGGCCCTGCTCCTTGAGCTGGTTGAACACGTCCTCGATGGTCCCTGGGTCTGCTTCATCCAGGTCGGGATCGAGTAGATGTTGGCCCAGCCGATGGTGTAGGGCGCCTTGCGCTCGCCGGTCATGCACTTGGCGAGCGCCAGGGCCGGCGTGCTCGCGGCCGTGCTCATGGCGGTCAGGGCAATGGCGCAGGCGGCGCTGGAGAGCGCCAGCTTGAGGCTGCTCGACATGGATGCTTCCCCCGGTTTCGCCGGCCTTCCCGGCAGTTGTATGACGATATGCTAGGGTCGCGAATCCGTCTTGTCGATGCGGTAGTCGCGGACCGCGTTATCATGGAAGAGGGCCTGCTGCTCCGCTGCCGTCAGGTCCTGCACGAGGTCGGCGAAGGCGGCGTACATCTCGGCATAGCCGGTATGCAGCCCGGCCACGGGGAAGTCGGAGGCGAACATCGACCGGTCGGTGCCGCAGGCATCGAGGCAGTCGAGCACGACGGGGCGCAGGCTCTCCAGCGTCCAGTCGTGGTCGTAGGCGCAGAGATCGGAGATCTTGAGGCGGACATTGGGGCGTCGCGCCAGTTCCTGCAGCCCGCGCCGCCAGTGGTCCATGTCGGCCGCGGCGCGATCGATCGGGCTGCCGGCGTGATTGACGATGATGGTGGTGTCCGGAAAGCGGTCGGCGAGGTCGGCCGCGTCGCCGAGCTGGCCCGGAAAAATGAGCATGTCGAAGGAGAGCCCGAACTCCTCGAGCAGGGCGTAGCCGGCGAGCCATCGGGGGTCGGACATGTAGTCGGCGCGCTCGACGAAGCGTTTGTCCGGATCCTCGTGCCAGCTCAGGATGTAGCGCACGCCGCGAACGAAATCGAAGGCGCACTGGGCTTCGAGGATGGCGCCGACGTTCGGGTCGTCGAGCGGGGCGCGGACGACGGCGACGGTCGGCAGGCGGTGGCGCTCCCTGAGCCCCGCGATCCAGCGCGTCTCGCCGACGGGATCGCTCCTGTCCCAGCTGGCCTCGATATGCACCGAGCCCACGAGGTCGAGCCCGGCGGCGTCGCGCTCGAGATCGTCCGGCAGGTAGTTCCGGTAGAGCGGCGTCGTGTCGCCGAAGATCTTGCGGCGGCCGGCCTGGGGCAGCAGCCAGGGGTGCTTCCCGAGCTTCAGGTCCCAGAGGTGGTGGTGGGCGTCGAGGATCGGTCCCGTGTAGCGCATGCTCAGGCCCGTTCCCCGATCCGGTCCTTGAGCCCCTTCAGCCGGAACGCGACGAAGAGCAGGACCAGGGCGATGGCGAAGGCGGCGGCGGCGAGCACCCAGGCGACCGTGACGATGCCGGTGCCGGGCCAGAAGAAGAGGATGACGCCGACAATTGTCACCGTGATGCCGATGGTCTTGAGATTGCCATTGGCCGGGCCGGTGGCATCGGCGCCGCGCCCCGACATGAGATAGCCGACGCCCGAGGCGATCGCCCAGATGCCGACGACGATCAGGAGCATCCGGAGCGTCGCCCCGGGCCAGAGCAGGAGGACGCCGCCGACGACGATGCTGATCAAAGCCGGGGTGAGGCTGATGGCGGTCTGCCGGGCGCGCATCGTGCCGATCAGGCCGGCGACGCCGTCGATCAGGAGGAAGAGGCCCAGCACGACGGCCAGCACCTCGACGCTCCAGCTCGGCCAGACGAGGAGGGCGAGGCCGAGCAGGCCGGCGAGCACGCCGCGCGCCAGGAACCACCACCAGAGATCGCCGAGCCCGGCGTCGATCCGGCTGACCGCTTCGGCGGCCGGGCGCCTCGGTTGCCCCTCGGTCTTCCTCTTGTCCTGCATGGCGTGCTCCCTTCTGTCTACTTGATGCCGGCCCGCATGAAGCTTTGCACGAACTGGCGCTGGAAGAGAAGGAACGCGACGAGCAGCGGGGCCGAGGTGAAGAGGGTGGCGGCCGAGATCACCGACCAGTCGATGCCCTGGTCGACCGAGGCGAAGACCTGCAGGCCGACGGTCACCGGGCGGGTCTCGACCGAGCTCGTGACGATCAGCGGCCAGAGGAAGTTGTTCCAGTGGAAGCTGACCGAGACGAGGGCGAAGGCGACGTAGATCGGCCGGGCGAGGGGCACGTAGACGCGCCAGAGGATGCCGAGCGTGGTGCAGCCCTCGATGCGGGCGGCGTCGTCGAGCTCCTTCGGCACGGTCTTGAAGGTCTGGCGCAGGAGGAAGATGCCGAAGGCCGAGGCCATGTAGGGCAGGCCGATGGCGAGGATGGTGTCGAGGATGCCGAGATTGCTGACGATGCGGTAGTTTTCCACCAGCAGCACATCCGGCGTGATCATGAGCTGGACGAGGACCAGGAAGAAGAGGATGTCGCGGCCGTGGAACTCGAGCCTGGCGAAGGCGAAGGCGGCGAGCGTGCTGATCACGAGCTGGCCGGCGAGGGTCATGGTGACCAGCACGAGGGTGTTCAGCATGTAGCGGGCGAACGGTGCGGCCGCCATGGCGCGGCTGAAGTTGTCGAGCGTCAGGGGTGCCGTCAGGTCGAAGCGGGCGGCGTAAAGCGGCGGGTGGAAGGCGGCCCACACCGCGAAGAGGAGCGGCAATATCCAGAGGATGGCCAGGAGCCAGGCGCCGCAAGTGACGAGCAGATGGTCGAGCCGCGTGCCCGAATCGACGATGCGGGCGGCGTCGGTGCCCCGGGCCAGGGCGGCGCTCGTCACCGGTAGTGGATCCGCTTGTCGAGCACCGTCACCTGCAGCACGGAGACGGTGATCAGGACGGCGAGGAGGACGACGGTGAGTGCTGCCGCATAGCTCGTGTCCCAGAACTTGAAGCCGGTCTCGTAGATGTAGAAGAGGAGGAGCGAGCTGGCGTTGCTCGGGCCGCCGCCGGTCATGGCGACGATGTGGTCGACGACGCGAAAGGCGCCGATGACGGCATTGACCAGGACGAAGAGCGTGGTCGGCATCAGCAGCGGCAGGACGACGCGGCGGACGTAGTGGACGTCGGAGGCGCCCTCGAGCTTCGCTGCCTCCTTCAGGCTCGGCGGGATCGACTGGAGGGCGGCGAGGTAGAAGATCATGAAGAAGCCCGCCTCCTTCCAGACCGAGACGGCCATGACGCTCCAGAGTGCGGTCTCCGGCGAGCCCAGGAAGTTGATCTCGGGGCCGCCGAAGAGGGCGATGATCTGGTTCAGCAGGCCGAAGCCCGGGGTGTAGAAGAAGAGCCAGATATTGGCGGCCGCCACCATCGGCAGGACGGTGGGCGTGAAGTAGGCCATGCGCAGGAAGCCACGGCCGGCGAGCCGCTCGTTGACCCAGAGCGCCATGGCGAGCGCTATGCCGATCGAGAGCGGGATGGTGACGAGCGCGTAGAGGAAGTTGTTCCAGACCACCTGGAGGAAGACCGGGTCGTCGGTGAGCATCCGGCGATAGTGGTCGAGCCCCAGGAAGCTCGCCGGCCGGCGGCCGCGCGCGGTCGAGAAGAAGCTGGCCCAGAAGGTCGCGACGGTCGGGTAGTGGGTGAAGGCGACGAGCAGCACCATGGCCGGCAGCACGAGCAGCCAGGCGTGGATGGTGGTGAGGAGACGCCGGTCCATGAGCGAGCGCCGGCGGGCAGGCCGAAAGCCTGCCCGCCGGCTGGTGGCTCAGCGATAGGGGGCGAGGATGCGCATCGCCTCTTCCTGGGCGGTCGCCAGCGCCGCCGCGGGTGCCGCGGCACCGGTGATCGCGGCCTGCAGCCCGTCGTTGAAGACCTTGGTGACGCGCTGGTTCTCGTGGGTCGAGAGCTCGGCCACGGCGAACTCGAGCTGGTCGCGGGCGACGGCGGCCGGCGGGAAGTCGTTGACGTAGTCCTGCATCTTCGGCGTTTCCCAGGCGGCCGGGCTCGTCGCCACGTAGCCGGTCTTGATCGACCAGTCGGCCTGGTTCTCCGGCGTGGTCAGCCAGCGGATGAAGTCGAGCGCCGCCTGCTCGCGCTCGGGGTCGCTGTGCAGGATGAAGAGGTTGCCGCCACCGGTGGGGGCGCCGCGGCGGACATGCGCCGGCAGCATGGCGACGCCGAAGTCGAAGGGCGCGTTGTTGCGGACGTTGGTGAGGTTGCCCGTGGTGGTCCACATCATCGCCGTCCGGCCCTGGAAGAAGTCCTGCGGCGTGGTGCCCCATTCGATGATGTCGGGGGCCATGACGCCGTACTCCTTGCTCAGCGCCACGAGGTATTCGAGCGCCTCGACGACCTTCGGGTCGTCGAAGTTCACCTCGTTGCCGTCCTGGTTCATCAGGATGACGTCGTTCTGCGTCGTCAGGCCCTGGAAGAGCCAGTAGGGGAAGCCGGAGGTGGGGATCTGCACCCCGTACTGGGTGACGTTGCCGGCGGAGTCCTTCAGCGTGAGCTGCTTGCCGAACTCGACCTGCTCCTCCCAGGTGGCGGGCGGCACCTCGGGATCGAGGCCGGCGGCGGCGAAGGCTTCCTTGTTCCAGTAGAGGACCGGCGTCGAGCGCTGGAAGGGCACGCCCCAGAGCTGGCCGTCGATGCTGCCGTTCTCGAGGAAGGCCGGATAGAAGCTCTCGAGCCAGGCCTTCTCCTCGTCGCTCTTGGCGAGGTCGGAGATCGCGACGATCATGTCCTCGTCGTAGAGGGTGAAGGTGTCGACGGCGAGCAGCACGGCCATGTCCGGCGGGTTGCCGCCCTTGAAGGCGGTGACGGTGCGGGTGATCGTGTCCTGGTAGCTGCCGGTGTAGACCGGCAGGATGGTCACGCCCTCGGTCTGCTCGCTGTAGGTCTTCGCATATTCGTCGATGATGGCGGTGATCGGGCCGCCGACGGCGACCGGGAAGTTGAGCGTCAGCTCGAGCTCGGCCCGGGCCGCCGGGGCGGCGGCGACGAGGGTGACGAGGGCCGTGGCGGCGAGCAACGACTTTCGGTCTATCTGGCGGCTCATCAGGTAACTCCTCCCAGGATGCGCGGTTGGTTGGCGGGGTCGACCGCCGGCAGCCCCGCGCGGCGGCCGTCGGCGGCGGAAAAGAAGGCGAGATCGGCGGCAGCACAGCCGAGCTGCAGCGTGCTGCCCGGGGCCGCCGCGGCGTGGCCGGGGACGCGGGCGAGCAGGTTGTGGCCGCCGAGGTCGCAGACGAGGACTGTATCGGCGCCCTGATAGTCGAGGTCGGTCACGGTCACGGGGAAGCCCGGGCCGCTGCCGGGCAGCAGGGCCTCGGGGCGGATGCCGAGCAGGAGGTCCGGTGCCGGCCCGGGCGGTGGTGCTGCGACGACGGGGCCGGTCGTGCCGGCGACGACGAGGCCCTCGGCCGAAGCCTCGAGCGGCAGGAGGTTCATCGGCGGCGTGCCGACGAAGCTGGCGGCGAAGGCGGTGGCGGGGCGCTCGTAGAGCTCGGCCGGTGCCGCGTCCTGCTCGATATGGCCGTCCCGCATCAGCACGACCTGGTCGGCCATACTCAGCGCCTCGGCCTGGTCGTGGGTGACGTAGATCATGGTCATGTCGAGGCGGCGCTGCAGCTCGCGGATCTCGTGGCGCATCTCGGCCCGGAGCTTGGCGTCGAGATTGGAGAGCGGCTCGTCCATCAGGCAGAGCCGGCTCTCGGCGACGATGGCGCGGGCCAGCGCCACGCGCTGCTGCTGGCCGCCGGAGAGCTGCGCCGGCTTGCGGGCGAGGAGCTGGCCGAGGCCGAGGATGTCGGCGGCGCGCTCCAGCCGGCGGCGCCGCTCCGTGGCCGGCACGCGGCGCACCTTGAGGCCGAAGAGGATGTTCTCGGCGACCGAGAGGTGGGGGAAGAGCGCGTAGTTCTGGAAGACCATGGAGAGGCCGCGCTTCGCCGGCGGCCGGTCGGTGACGTCGGTGCCATCGATGCGGATGCGCCCCGCGGTAGCCGTGTCCAGGCCGGCGATCAGCCTGAGCGTCGTCGACTTGCCGCAGCCCGATGGCCCGAGCAGCACGGCGAACGCGCCATCGGCGATGACGAGGTCGATCCCGGCCAAGGCCGTCGTTTCGCCGAAGCGACGGGTCAGACCGTCGAGCACCACTTCGGGCAAGGGCCACCTTCTTGCGCGCCAACCGGACGGGGAATGCCGGCAGGCGTTACGCTAGCCGCGTGACAGTTCGATGACAACCGAGGGGGCGCCGGCCCGGCATGGACAGACGCGGCCCCCTGCGGCAGGGTAGCCTGCGGCGCGGCGGTGGCAACGGGAGGATGCGATGCGGGTGGTGATCTGCGGCGGCGGGGTGATCGGCGCCTGCACGGCCTGGTTCCTCGCGTCCAGGGGCTGCGAGGTGGTGGTGGTCGAGCGGCATCTCGTGGCCGGTGCGGCCTCCGGCAAGTCGGGCGGGTTCCTGGCGCTCGATTGGTGCGACGGCTCACCACTTCGGCCGCTGGCGCGGCGCAGCTTCGCCCTGCATGCCGAGCTGGCGGCGGCCTTCCCCGACCGCTGGGGCTATCGGCGCCTGCCGACGGCAGCCGTGACGCTGACCCGGCAGGCCGGGCGGGCGGTCGGCGGCCTGCCCGGCTGGCTGGCGCCCGAGGCGCGCTTCGGCGGCTGGCTCGGCACGCCGGAGACGACGGCGCAGGTCGACCCCGAGGCGTTCACGACCGGCATCATGGACCTCGCCCGAGAGCGCGGTGCCGGGCTGATCCGGGGTGTCGTCCAGGGTCGAGCGGAGCGCCGACGGCAGGCGGGTCACCGGCGTCGTGGTCGATGGCGAGGTGCTGGCGGCCGACGCGGTGGTCATCGCCATGGGGCCGTGGTCGGTCCTTGCGGCCGGCTGGCTGGCGCTGCCGGCGATCTACGGGCTCGAGGGGCACAGCCTCGTCTTCGATGACCCGGGGGCCGTGGCGGCGGCCCTCTTCGTCGACTGCCCGGCACCCGGCGGCGGGCAGGGTGCGCCCGAGGTCATCCCGCGCCCGGACGGCACCACCTATGTCTGCGGCCTGCCGAGCCGGCGGCCGATGCCGGAGGACCCGGCGGCCGTGGTGGCGGACGACCGTTTCCTCGAGCAGCTGCGGTTGATGATCCAGGGCTTCGCGCCCGGCCTCGCCGCCGCCCCGATCCGGCGCGGCGGGGCCTGCTTTCGGCCGGTGACCGAGGACGGCCTGCCGCTGATCGGCCCGGTCGCCGGGCTCGAGGGTGCCTTCGTCGCCACCGGTCACAGCGTCTGGGGGATGCTGAACGGGCCGGCGACCGGCGAGGCGCTGGCCGAGCTGATCCTCGACGGGGCGCCTTCGCGGGTCGATCTCGACCCCTTCGACCCGGCCCGCCTGCCGCCCGTGGCCGTGCGGCGTCAATAGCGACGAGGAGGCAAGGGTGTCGTATTACTACGAGACGAGAGAAGACTATGCGCCGTTCCGCGAGCACCGGACCTGGTACAAGGTCGCGGGCGACCCGGCAGCGCCAAGGTGCCCCTGGTCGTCCTGCATGGCGGGCCCGGCTGCACCCACGACTATCTCGAAGCCTTCGCCGAGCTCGCAGCGACCGGCCGGCCGGTCGTCCTCTAAGACCAGATCGGCAATGGCCGCTCCACCCACCTGCCCGAAGCGCCGGCGGAGTTCTGGTGCGTCGAGAAAATCCTGGAAGAGCTGGAGGCGCTGCTCCGGCATCTCGGCATCGAGCGGCGCTACAACCTGCTCGGCCAGTCCTGGGGCGGCATGCTGGCGGCGGAGCACGCGGTCCGGAGGCCGCCCGGGCTGAATGCGCTGGTCATTGCCGATGCGCCGGCCTCCATGGTCACCTGGCGGGAGGAGATGGACAGCCTGCGGCGGCGATTGCCGGAGCAGGTCCAGAGGACGCTGGAGCTGCACGAGGCGAACGAGGACTACCAGCACCCCGACTACCAGGCCGCCTCGCGCATCTTCTACGGCGAGCATCTCTGCCGCGTCGTGCCGCTGCCGGACGAGGTGCAGCGGACGATCGACTGGATCGGCTACGACCCGACGGTCTATGGCACCATGAACGGGCCGACGGAGTTCCTCGTCATCGGCAAGCTGAAGGACTGGAGCATCGAGGACCGGTTGCATGAGGTCGAGGTGCCGACCCTCGTCATCTCCGGCCGGCACGACGAGGCGACGCCGCGCGTGGTCGAGGGCTATGCCACCGGCATCAAGGGCGCCGTCCGGCGGATCTTCGAGGGGTCGAGCCATATGCCGCATATCGAGGAGCAGGCCGCCTGCCTGCTCACCGTCAGCGCCTTTCTCCACGACCACGATGCGGCAGGTGCGGCGGTGCAAGCCACTTGAGCGCCAGCGCCATTGCGCTAACGTTCGTGCATGGGCCGGGCAACAGGCTCGGTCGATAAAGTGCCATGGGAGGCAGAAATGCAGCGACGGACGTTCGGCGGCCTGGCGGCTGCCCTGGCCCTTGGCCTGATGGCCTCGACCGCGATGGCGCAGGACATGCCGCGCATGGGCGTGGTCGTGAAGATCGGCGGCATTCCCTGGTTCAACGCCATGGAGGTCGGCATCCAGGAGCGGGGCAAGGAGCTCGGCTGGGATGCCTGGATGGTCGGGCCGACCAGCGCCGACCCGGCGCTTCAGGTGCGCGCCGTCGAGGACCTGATCGCCCAGGGCGTCGACGCGATCGGCGTCATGCCGAACGATGCCGAGGTGCTCGAGCCGGTCCTGGCCCGGGCGCGCGAGCAGGGGATCATCGTGATCACCCACGAGAGCCCGAACCAGCAGAATGTCGACTGGAACTTCGAGATGGCCTCGCTCAAGGGCTTCGGCGAGGCGCATGCCAAGCTGTTCGCCGAGGCCGTGGGCGGCGAGGGCGAGTACGCGCTCTATGTGGGCTCGCTGACCGTGCCGGCGCACAATGCCTGGGCGGACGCGGCGGTGGCCTATCTCGAGGCCAATTACCCGAAGATGACGCTGGTCGCCGACCGCTTCGGCGTCGCCGAGAGCGTCGACGATTCGCGCAGCACCGCCCTCGACCTGATGCGCGCCCATCCGAATCTGAAGGGATTTCTCGCCTTCGGCAGCCAGGGGCCGATCGGGGCCGGGCGCGCCGTCGACGAGCGGCGCAAGGCCGGCGAGATCGCCGTGGTCGGGCCGTTCTCGCCGGGCCAGGGGCAGCGGCTGGTGCATGACGGGGTGATCAGCGGCGGCTTCATGTGGAACCCGATGGAGGCCGGCCGCGTCTTCGTGACCATGGCCGACATGCTCAAGAAGGGCGAGCCGATCGAGGAGGGCACCGAGATTCCCGGCCTCGGCGTGGTCTCGCCCGACGCCGAGACGCACAACATCATCGTCGTCGCTCTCGTGACCCTGAACAAGGACACGGTCGACGAGCTCGCCGGCATGGGCCTCTAGGGGCTCCAGGGCAAGCGGTCGTGGCAGCCGGCGACGGGGCGGGCGGTGATGCCGGCCGCCACGTCCTGGCGGTCGAGCACGTCTCCAAGGTCTTCGGCGGGGTCAAGGCGCTCGTCGA
The DNA here is from genome assembly GCA_041397945.1 of Geminicoccaceae bacterium. Classification (GTDB taxonomy): domain Bacteria; phylum Pseudomonadota; class Alphaproteobacteria; order Geminicoccales; family Geminicoccaceae; genus SLRI01. The sequence goes on along the minus strand of JAWKVR010000064.1, from coordinate 967 downwards.
CGTCGATTTCGACGTGCGCGAGGGCGAAGTGCATTGCCTCGCCGGCGAGAACGGCTGCGGCAAAAGCACGTTGATCAAGATCGTCAGCGGCGTGCACGCGCCCGAGCCCGGTGCGGTGCTGCGCTTCGCCGGCGAGCGGGTCGAGGGGCTGACGCCGGTGACCGCCCGGCGGCTCGGCATCCAGGTGATCTGGCAGGATCTGGCGCTCTTCCCGGAGATGACGGTCGCCGAGAACATCGCCTTCGAGGCCAACCTCGGCGGCCGGCCGCGCTGGGTCGATTACGGGGCGATGCGCCGGACCGCTGCCCTCGTGCTCGAGCGCCTCGGGGTGGCGCTGCCGACCGGCCGGCCGCTGCGCGAGCTCGGGATCGCCCAGCGCCAGGTGGTGGCGATCGCCCGGGCCCTGGTCGCCGAGGCGCGCCTCGTCTTCATGGACGAGCCGACGGCCTCGCTCACCCAGGCCGAGACCCGGGCGCTCTTCGCGGTGGTGCACCGGCTGAAGGCCGACGGCATCGCCACGGTCTTCGTCAGCCATCGCCTGGCCGAGGTGCTCGAGATCGCCGAGCGGGTGACCGTGCTGCGCGACGGGCGCAAGGTCGGTGTCTTTCCCGCGGCCGGGCTGACCCAGAGCCGGCTCGCCGAGCTGATGACTGGCGAGGCGCACGAGGCGGTGGTGCGCGCCCGGGACCGGGCCACGGCACCGGTGGTGCTCGAGGTCGAGGGGCTGGCCCGGGCCGGCGAGTACGAGGGCATCGGCTTTCGCCTGCATGCGGGCGAGATCCTGGGTGTCACCGGGCTGCTCGGGGCCGGGCGGACCGAGATGGCGGCAACGCTCTTTGGGCTCACGGCACCGGATCGGGGTGCCATCCGCCTGGACGGCCGGGAGCTGCAGCTCGGCTCCAATCGTGACGCGATCCGTGCCGGCATCGCCTATGTCTCGGAGGATCGGCTCTCGCTCGGCCTCGTC
>JAWKVR010000063.1:0-17081 GCA_041397945.1 Geminicoccaceae bacterium | reverse complement strand
TTGCCGAAACTGCTGGCGACGAAGCGCCGGATCGCCAGGAGCTGCGGCCGGCCCGCGCGCAGGCCGGGGCGCCAGGCCGTGGCGCCGAGCAGGAGCACGGTGTTGAGCGTGGCGCCGGCGAGATGCTGGCCGACCAGCGCCCAGACGCCGTAGCCCTGCACGGCCATGGCGATGCCGGTGATCGCACCGCCCAGGAGCATGAGCAGCGAGCGCCGGGCGGTGACATCGAAGCGCAGCTCGCGGGTGAGCAGCGCCAGGGGCACGGTGGTGAAGGCCTGCAGCACGAGGACGACGCAGAGCCAGCGGATCACCGATGCCAGCTCGGCGGCGGCGAAGAGCCGGCCGATGGCCGGCGCCGCCAGCGCCAGCACCAAAGCGAGCAGCCCGGCCGCCAGGACGGTCACCCAGAAGACCGCGTCGCAATCGGCATCGGTGAGGTCCTGCTTCTGGATCAGCACCTCGCCGGTGGTGTAGGCGGTCAGGTGGGCCGCGACCGCGGTGAAGCCCAGGGCGATGGCGACGAGGCCGAACTCGCCCGGGCCGAGCAGCCGGGCGAGCACCAGAAAGACGACGAGGCTGAGCGCCTCGGTCGCCCAGCCGTCGAAGGTGGCCCAGAGGCTTCCCTTGACCGCGCGCCGGCCAAACCCCTCAGCCACGGCCCGATCCGACCGCATAGGGCTCGCTCGCGAAACCGAGTGCGCCCGCGATCATGCCGAGGCCACGCATGATCGTGTAGCAGCACCGCACCGCGGGCCCGGGCCGTGCCACGGCGAGCCCCGGCAGGGCGAGGAGGAGGAGCAGCCCGCCGCCGCCGACCCGCAGCACACCGCGCCAGATCGCCCGCAGCCGAACCGCCGGGGAGGCCTGATCGAGAAGCCGAATCCGCACATCCGACATGCCGTAGCGGTACCACCGGGCAAGGAGCCAGGCGAGCCTGAGACGCTCGGCCGGGATGTGCTCTCGAACCACCGCGTCGGCCGCCCAGGCGAGCCGGCCGCCGGCATCGAGCAGCAGCGCCGAAAGTGCGGTGTCCTCGGCCCCGTGCGTCGCCAGCGCCGCGGGAAAGCGCAGGCCGTGCCGGGCGAGGAACGGGCGGTCGAGCAGGAGATTGCCGGCCATCAGCTCGCTGAGCGAACCGTTCGCCGGTGGTCGGACATAGCAAAGGGCGTAGGCCTCGCCGAACCAGGCCGGCATCGGCCGCGCGAAGATCGGCCGGACCGGGCCGCTGACCGCCTGGGCAGCGCCGGCGTCCATGGCTGCCGCGAGGCCCGCGAGCCAGCCCGGATCGGGCTCCTCGTCGTCGTCGATGAAGGCGAGGCGCGTGCCCCTGGCATGGTCGAGCGCAGCGTTGCGCGCGAAGACCACCCCCGGCCGCGGCTCGTGCAGATAGTCGAGCGCCAGGGGATGACCGGCGGCGCACGCCGCCACCACCGGCGCGGCGCTCCGCGCGGGATCGTTGTCGACGACGAGCTCGGTGCACAGCGGCGTCGGCAGGCGACAGTGCCGCAGCGCGTCGAGCAGCCGCGCCAGACCGGCCGGGCGGTCGCGGGTGACTATGGCGATGGTGTAGTCCATCGCGATGCCCGACAACCGTTCGGGTTGAATTTGATTATCTATCAATCAATCGACGCCGTTTGTCTCGAGGGATGCAAGGAAAGGCTGCGGAAAACTCTTCCGTGGGCAGTCCAGCTTTCGCTTGAAGGCCCATGAGCGGACAGGGTAACTTACGTTAGGCGATCCGCTCACCGGCGCAAGCCGGGGGCGGGGTGCCGCGGGTGATCGAGAGACGAACGGGAGAGGATGCGGCACTTGGCTTGGGGATCCGATAGCGGGCGGCTGCCGGCGCTCGCCAGCGGGTCCGAGCCCGCCGGATCGGCGGATGGGCGGCTGACGTCGGGCCTTTCCGCCATTGTCAACGCGATCCGCCGGTACTGGCTCTCCACGCTCTTTTTGATCGTGCTCGGCACGGCCCTGGGTGTGGCCGTGCAGCGCCTGTTGCCGACCGAGTACGAGGCCACGGCGACCGTGCTGATCGGCGGGCCGCAGGCCCGTCAGCCGGAGCTCGACAGCCTCGTCGTCAGCGCCGTGCTCAACCAGGACACGCTGACCAACGAGGTCGAGATCCTGCAGTCGCGGGCCCTGGCGCTCAGGGTCATCGAGCGGTTGCAGCTGCATCTGCTCGACGCCTTCAGCCCGCCCGAGCCGGGGCCAGGGTCCGACAACGCCCCCAGCGGCATCGCGCAATGGCTGCGCGACCAGCTCGGCGCGCTCCGCGCCTGGGCCGGCCAGCTGCCGCTCGGCAGCGAGCCGGCGGACGACGCCGATTACGGCCGCAGCGAGATGGAGGACGTGATCGACCGCTTCCTGAAGGACGTGACGATCGCCCCGCGCGGCCGCTCGCAGGTCATCGACGTCACCTTCAGGACCGACGCGCCCGGCCTCGCGGCGCTGATCGCCAACACCATCGTCGAGGAGTACCTCGCCGATCGCACCGACAACCAGACGGCGGCGGCTCGGCTCGCCGGCGGCTGGCTGCGCGAGCGGCTGGACGAGCTCAGGGACGAGCTCGAGCGGCGCGAGACCGCGGTCGAGGACTATCGCCGCGAGGCGGGGCTCCTGCAGGGCGTGACGGCGTCCTTGACCTCCGAGCGGCTGTCGGGGCTGAACAGCCAGCTGCTCGAGGCACGCGCGGCCCTGGCCCGGGCGAGCGGCCGCTACGACGAGGCGACGGCCGCCCGGGAAGCCGGCCGCGGTGCCGCCATGGCCGAGGTGCTGCAGTCCGAGACGATCCGCGACCTCCGCGCGCAGGAGAGCGAGATCGCCAGCGAGGTCGCGCAGTTCGAGAGCGTCTACGGCCCGCAGCACCCGCGCATGATCGACCTCCGCCGGCGCCTCGCCCAGGTCCGGCGCGGCATCGGCGGCGAGGTCGACCGCATTCTCGCCAGCCTCGCCAGCGACGCCGAGAGCTACCGCCAGAGGGTCCAGCTGCTCGAGGCCGAGGTGGCGGCGGCGCGCGCCCAGGTGGTCCAGGAGGATGCCGCCATGGCGCGGCTCCGCGTGCTCGAGCGCGAGGCCGAGGCGACCCGCGAGCTCTACCAGGACACGCTGCGCCGGGCCGAGGCGGCGGACCCGACGCTGGCGACCACGCCGTCGGACGGCAGGCTGCTGTCGCCCGCGGCACCGCCGACGGTCTCGACCAAGCCGCGCCTCGCCTTGATGGGCGGCCTCGGCTTCGTGCTCGGCTGCGGCCTCGCTTTGGTCACGGCAGTCGGCCGCGAGCTGCTCGACCGGCGTTTTCGCACGGTGGGCCAGGCCGAGGCGCAGCTCGGGCTCCGGGTCATCGGCGTGGTGCCGAGCCTGGAGGGCCTGCCCGGTCAGCCGCCGGAGTTCGAGCCCGAGGACACCGTGGTGATCTACCCGGGCGGTGCCTTCGCCGAAGCGGTGCGCGCCGTGAGCAACCAGCTGCGCAGCCTGCCCCGGCACGGCGCCGTCGGCGCCCCGGGCGGTGCTGCAGCTTCCGGCCCCGCCCCGGGCAGCCCCGCCTTCCTGCCGGGCGATCCGGACAAGGACCCGCCGGGTGCCCTGATCCTCGCCGTCACCTCCTCGGTGCAGGGCGAGGGCAAGACCATGCTCGCCGTTTCGCTCGCCCGCTCGGCAGCGCTCAGCGACCAGCGCGTGCTCCTTGTGGACGCCGACATGCGCCTCGGCCGGGTGCACCAGGCGCTCGATATCCCGGCGACGCCGGGTCTCGCCGACTACCTCGCCGAGCCCGCCGACAAGGAGATCGCCAGCCTCTGGCAGAGCGACCCGTCGACCCGGCTCAAGGTGCTGACCTGCGGCAGGCAGGGCTACAAGGCGGGCGTGCTCCTGCAGTCGGGGCACCTGCGACGCGCCATGCACGGCCTGCGCCGACAGTTCGACCTGATCATCATCGACACCCCGCCGGTCCTGCCCGTGGCCGATTTCGGCACGCTGGTCGACGTGGCCGACGCGGCACTCTTCATCGTCGACTGGTCGCGCATGCGGCCGGACGTGATCGAGGCCGGCGCTGCCCGGATCAGGGCAGCCCGGACCGGGCTCGAGCTCGGCGTCGTCATCAACAATGTCGACGTCCGCAGGAAGTCCGCCGACGCCTTCCCCGAGCTCGAGATCTACAGCAGCCGCTACCGCAACGACGCCCGCTACCACTACCACAGCGCCTGAAGCCCGGCCTCAGAAGCCGTGGTCGTGGCGGCCGCGCATGCCGAGCCGCTTGGGCAGGCCGGTGCAGAGCGCGTCGACGACGAAAGGCAGGGCCGCCGGCTCGCCCGCCAGCCGGCGGGCCCCCGCAGCGTAGCGCCCGGCCTTGAGGTCGCGCACCGCCGCATGATGCTGAAAGAAGCCCCGAAGCTGGCGGGCGCGGCGGCGCAGCAGCGGCAGGATGCGGGGGTCGCTCGCATCACGCAGCGCCGCCTCCGCTCGGTCGCGCATGATCTCGATCTGCTCCGGCGTGATCCGCCGGGTGGCCGAGCCCGGGCTCAGGTGATAGCGGTAATGCGCCGTCGGCAGGACCCGCCAGCGCGCACCCCGCTGCAGGCACGCCCAGTAGAACTCGTAGTCCTCGCCGAGCCGCAGCGCCGGGTCGTAGCGGAGCCCGTGCCGGTCGATGAAGGCGCGGGCGATGAGCGGCTTCATGAAGCCGAAGCCAGCTGCGCGGCGATGGAAGAGATTGCTCTAGAGAAACCGCGCGGCATCGATCCAGGGGGCCGCGGCGAGGCTCGCCTCCGGCCAGGCCAGGCCGCGCTCCCGATCGTCCACCGGGTCGGCGAGCAGGAGATTGTCCGAGACGAGGTCGGCTCCCGTCCCGGCGCCGAGTGCCGTCAGCACCGCCAGGCGATCGGCGAGGTAGGCATCGTCGGCATCGAGCAACGCGATCCAGGTGCCGCGGGCGAGCTCCAGCCCGCGATTGCGCGCGGCGGCGGGGCCGGCATTCGCCGGCAGGCGGGCCGCCCGGACCCGCGGGTCGCTCGCGACCAGCGCCTCGATCAGCGTCGGGCTCGCATCGGTCGACGCATCGTCGACCAGCACGATCTCCCAGTCGGGAAGGGTCTGCGCCCGCACCGAGGCGATCGCCGCCGGCAGGCAATGCGCCGCGTTGAAGACGGGCACGACAACGCTGACGGCCGGCACGCTCCCGGACATGCCCGCGACCACGCCGGTCAGAGGAGCGGCCGCTGCCGCAGCCGGCCGTCCGGGGCCGTTCGCCAGCGCCGGTTGAGCTCGCGGCCGACACCGATCGCCGGTCGCTCCAGCCAGCCGAAGGTCAGCGCCGAGACGGCGACGCTGGCGAGGCCGACGAGGCCGATGAAGACCACCCCGGGCACCTGGCCGGCGAGCCATGGCCCGAGCCAGGCGCCGAGCACGATGATGCAGAGCACGTGCAGGAGATAGACCGAGTAGCTGATCCGCCCGACCCAGGTGAGCCAGCCGGCACTCCAGGGCCAGCGGATGGCGAACGCCCAAAAAATCAGGACGGCCAGCACGTAGGACCAGAAATAGCTCTGCCACGTGCCATAGACCGAGGGCAGCCGATCGTAGCCGAGATAGCAGATCGGGCCGAGCGCCAGCAGGAATGCCCAGAAGAGGAGCTGCACCTGGCGCGCGACGAGCCGGTCGCCGCTGATATCGGCCTCGCGCGCGGCGAAGCCCCAGAACATCAGCGCGAGCCAGAGGGCGAGGCCGACCGGCAGGTCGATCAGGAGGAAATGCTTGATCGCCGCGGCGGCCAGAGCGCCGGCGAGGCCGAGCATCGCCAGCCAGCCGGCGAGATGCCGCAGGTGGATCAGGCCGAGCGCGGCGAGGCCGGCGCAGGCGACGTAGAAGACGAGCTCGACCTGCAGCGTCCAGTAGACGTCGAGCAGGGGCTCGCGGCCGAGCAGCTGCGGCGCCAGCACGAGATTGCCGAGCCAGCCGGCGAGATCGGTCGGGCGCTGCTCGAACCAGGCGATGAGCAGCACACCGGCGACCAGCGAGAACCAGTAGGCCGGCATCAACCGGAAAAATCGATTGCCCACGAACTCGCGCAAGGGATGGGCGAGCGGGCGGCGCAGCGAGAAAGGTACGACATAGCCGCTGATGGCGAAGAAGACGAGCACGCCGACCTTGCCGGGGTCGATCCGGGTGATCGATTCGTGGAGCAGCGTCGCCTCGAGCCCCGACATCGGGAAGGCGTTGCGCTCGAGCCACTGCACCGCGTGGATGTAGACGACGAGGAGGCAGGCGACGCCGCGCAGGCTGTCGATATGCTCGAGCCGGGCGGCCCGGGCTTTCGGCACGGCCGCCTCGGGCCGATCAGGCAACGTTGCTGTTCCGCAGCTCGGCCACGACTGCACCCGCCGCCTGTGGCGAGAGCAGGTTCTGCGTCATCTCGCGCAGCTCCTCGTCGAGCACGAAGCGCTGGCGGGGCAGCTCCTCCATCCAGCGGACGATCGCGGCGTAGTGGTCGCCAGAGAGCTGGCCGAGCAGATCCAGGCAGGCGACGTCATAGGGCGGCGAGAGCACGCAGCCCATCTGCAGGTCGGCGACGAAGCGACCGATCGCCGTCTCCGCCCGGGCGATCACCGGCCGGCCGAAGAAGCCCGCCTCGTACAGGCGATTGGGCAGGAGCCAGTCCGAATTGACCCCGGCATCGTAGAGATCGATGGCCCAGACGAGGTCGACGTTCTCGTAGATCGAGCGAAGCTCCGTCGCCTTCTGATAGGGGCCGCCATAGGTGACGTTGGGGTAGGGCTCGACCATCTGCCGGAGCTCGTTCTCGGTGATCTCGGTCGGATAGCCGCGGATCGAGACCTCGACGAGCTCCGGCCGCATCGCCGCGAGCCGCAGGAGCAGGCCCAGGCTCTCCATGTCGCGCAGCATGCCGAACCAGCCGATCCGCCAGGGCGGGCCGACATGCGGCCGGCGAAGCATGGTGGGTGCCGCGAAGCGCCGGGCGAGGAAGCTCGGCATCTTGTTCTCGAGCAGATAGACCGGGCCGGCATAGCCCTGCACCGGGGCGAAGTAGCGGCTGGCGAAATCGGGCGAGCTGACGATCAGGAGATCGGCCGCCGCCAGCACCCGGCGCTCGGCCACCCGGCAGGCATCACCGAGGCTCGTGCGGCTGGTCAGGAAGCGGTGGATGTCGACGCACTCATAGGCATAGGGGACCCGGCGGTTGAACAGGCGGCGGGCCAGCATGGCGAGGACGGACGGCTCGAAATTGCGCGCGACGATGAGATCCGCGTCCCGGAACTGCTGGAAATGGCAGAGCACGCCGACGGCCCCCCGCAGCACGCTCCAGGCGCGGTGCCAGTAGGCGGCATCCATCGTCCGGCCGAGATCGATCTCGTGCCAGGGCCGCTCGCCGTCCTGCGAGTTCTTGTCGCGATGCCAGCTCACATTGGTGAGCACGAAGCCGAGGGCGGTGAAATCCTGGCAGCGCTGCCAGACATTGGCGTCGTTGCGGTCGTGGCTGAAATAGACGAGCCGCGGCCGCTCCAGGCGCTGCCGCGCCGAGGTCGCCGGGGTCCAGGTCTGGAACCGCTCGCCCCGCAGCGAGCGGGTGATGCCGATGCCGACGCCGAGCAACGAGAGGACCGTGCTGTGCGTCGCCTCGGCGGCGCCCAGGCGGAGCCAGAGCCCGAGCGCCAGGGCGAGCGGCCCGGCGACCAAGAGCTGCAGGAACAGGGTCAGGGGCAAGGCGAGGAGCAGGGCCGTCGAGACGAGCAGCACGGCCAGCGCCAGGGCGAAGGGCGAGAACCAGCGGAGCAGCTTGTGCGCGACGTATTTGTAGAGATGCACCGCATCCAGCCGGCGGAGCCGCGGCCAGAGCAGGCGGTGGACGTTCCAGGCCTGGCAGGCGATGCGAACCTTGCGCTGCATCTCCTCATAGGGGTCGTGCACCGAGTTCTCGTAGGCGATGGCATCCGGTGCGGAGATCACCCGGTGGCCGTCGAGCAGGATCGACAGGGAGACGTAGAAATCGTCGATGATGTCCGCCGGGGGCGGCCGGTGCAGGGCCCGACGGATGGCGAAGAGCGAGCCGTCGGCGCCGATCACCGAGCCCGTCCGGCTCTCGGCCCGCTTGATCCGCTCCTCGAGCCGCCACATCAGCGAGTTCACGTGTGCGGCCGGGTTGTGGTCGTCGACATAGAGCAGCCGGCCGCAGACGCAGCCGACCTCGGGGTCGGCGAAATGCGCGGCGATCACGTCGAGCGCATCGTCCTTGAGCAGCACGTTGGCATCGGTGAAGACGACGATGTCGCCGGTCGCGGCGGCGACCAGCCGGTTCATGCCGTGGCTCTTGCCGCGCCGCTCCTCGCCGACGATCACCGTCAGGAGCTCCGGCGCCGCCTCGAGCAACTCGGCCGTGCGATCCGGCGAGGCGTCGACATAGGCCAGGATCTCCAGATCCGGGTGGCGCTCGCGCAGCAGCCGCAGGTTCTGGAGCTTCAGCGGCACCACCTGCTCCTCGCGATAGGCGCAGAAGCACAGGGTGATGCGTGGCCGCCGACCGTCCGCCACATCGCGCCGGGCCACCGGGCGGGCCGGCAGGAGGGCGAGGCTCGGGGCGTAGAAGACGAAGGAGTAGAGGCCGAGAAAGAGCGCCAGGGCAGCCAGCACGAAAAGGGCCAGAACCATCAGCCGAGCCCTCCCGCCGACCCGACGGCGGCGTGGCGGGCCGGGCCACCCCGTTCGAGCCGCGGCAGCACCCGGCGCGCGATGGCCAGGGGCGAAATCATGTCGCGCCACCAGGCGAGCGAGCGATGGTGCAGCTCCGCCATGCGCCCGGGTCGGCCAAGAGCCGCCGCAACAGGTCCGGCAGCTCGCGCCAGTCGCCAACGGTCACGAGCGGCGCACCCCGCAGGTACCAGCGGTCGGGCAGGGCCTCGGTCACCGTGATGCAGCCGTAGCGCAGCCCCTCGAAGATGCGGAAGGTCTCCAGCCGCGTGCCGCGCGGGCAGAGGCAGAAGCGGCTGTCCATCAGCGCCGCCGAGTAGTCGCGCCCGGCATCCTGGAGGCTGTCGTCGAAATCCGTGGTGATGCGCAGGTCGCAGGCGTCACCCGGCAGCTGCCGGGCGACCTCGCGCAACGCGGCGAGAAAGCGCTGGCGGGCAATGCGCTTGGGGTAGTTGGTCAGGGCGTGCTTCGAGAGGAGGCCGGCACGGTAGTTGTCGACCGAGCCGCGGAACGAGAAGACCCGGCGCCGCTCGGCGAACGGCAGCAGCGGCAGGTCGAGCTGCTTGCAGTAGCCCATCGGCACGAGCTCGGTCTTGGCCAGCAGGGCCGCCACCCCGGCCGGGCCGAGCCGCGCCGCGTCCGCCCGCCAGCGCCACCGCTCGCGCGCCACCCGCAGCCGCTCGAGCAACGCCGCCGGCGACAGCGGCGAAGCTGGAACCGGTAGGGCTCGACGCCGTGGCATTTGAGGATCAGGCCGGCATCCCTGACATTGACCGGCAGCTGGCAGCTCGTCGGAGGTGACGATCGCAACGGTCTCGGCATCGACCTCGCCGACGACGTCCCGCGTGTCGACGGCCAGGCGAGGCGCAGGCCCGGCCGCCCGGCGAGCTCCTTCAGGCGCTCGAAGATATCCTTGAAGTACTGGTAGTCCTCGCCCCCGACCTCCGGTTGCGCCGGAATCGTGGCCGCCTCGGCTTCGCGCAATCGGGCGTCATGATTGGCACCTCCCCTTTCAACTTTTTGGTCAATATTGTTCATGCCGATCAACTTTGATTGCACCGGAAATGCTTTTGACCGGAATGTCGATCCGTCAACACCGAAACGACCGACAAGGCCCTTGCGGTATCGCGAATTCGCGCGTTTCCCCCGATGTGGACAGTACAGCACCAGTCGCTGCCGGCCATACCGACGACCTTTCGCAACCCTCGTCAGCAACGGGCTGTGGCACGACGGCGACAGAATTGCCGAGTTTTCCCTGATCGCGGAAGCAATTGAATAATATTTCGCCCTGAGGTAGATGACGCGACGCAACAATGACACACTCGACCGTGCGGGGCGCGGCCGTCGGGCAAACCTTTTGCTTCGTCCCGGCCGCCCCTCTATGTCAGCGATGGGTGTCTACTGCGGGGATCGAATCATGAAATTGCTTGTACCCGGCTGCGCTGGATTTATCGGCAGCCACTTCCTCGAGCGGATGCTCGCGCGCGAAGCGGTCGAGGTGGTCGGCTGGGACGGGCAGACGGACAAGATCGAGCATCTGCTCGATCACCCCAGGCTCACCCTGCGGCGCCAGCTCCTCAAGGGGCCGGAAGCCTTCGTCCAGTTCGAGAAGGACCTCGCTGCCTGCGACTGGGTGGTCAATCTCGCGGCAATCTGCAATCCCTCACAATACAACACCGAGCCACTACGCACAATCTATGCCAACTTCATCGATGGCTATCAGATCGTCGAGCTCGCCGCCAAGTACAAGAAGCCTTTGATCCACTATTCGACCAGCGAGGTCTATGGCCGCACCGTGGCCAGCTACCTGCCGGGCCACGCTTACGACAATCCAGACCTCTATGTGCTGGACGCGGCGACGACGCCGATGATCATGGGGCCGATCCAGAACCAGCGCTGGACCTACGCCACGGCGAAGCAGCTGCTCGAGCGGCTGGTCTACGCCTACCACAAGGAGGCCGGGCTGCAGTTCGCCATCGTCCGGCCGTTCAACTTCTTCGGCCCGCGCATGGACTACCTCCCCGGCATCGAGGGCGAGGGCAAGCCGCGCGTGCTCGCCATGTTCGTCGGCGCCGTGCTCAACGACGACCCGATCCTCCTGGTCGACGGCGGCCACGCCATGCGCACCATCACCTCGATCCACGACGCCATCGACGCGCTGGTCGCGATCATCGATCGCCCCGAGCAGTCGCTCAACCACTTCTACAATATCGGCAACCCGGCCAACGAGGTCAGCATGCGCGACCTCGCCCATGGCGTGCGCCGCGCCTTCGCCCGGGTCAGCGGCGACGACCGCTATCTCGAGCACCCCATCCAGGAGATCGGCTCGAAGGAGTTCTACGGCGACGGCTACGAGGATTGCGACCGGCGGGTTGTCGACATCAGCGCCGAGCAGGAGCGGCTCGCCTGGCAGCCGCACCGCCCGCTCGAGCATGTGCTCGACGAGACCGTCGGCTACTACTGGCGCAAATATGGCCAGCGGGCACCGCAGCGCCAGCCGGCCACCGCTGTCGGCTGACCCCCCAGCCCTCGCCGGCCCGACCCGCCGCCGGTTGCTCGCCAGTGCTGCCGCGACCGGCCTTCTCGCGACCGGTCGGCCGGCGCGTGCGGCGGCACCCGGCCTGCGGCGCGCCGGCGCCGGGCTCCGCTGGCAGGGCCGGCCCGTCCATCTCTACGGCCCCAACTTCAACGCCTTCACCGGCGATCTGGGCCCCGCCCCGCATGTCGCCGAGATCGCCACCATCGCCGGGCTCTGGGGGGCCAATTGCGTCCGCCTCCTGGTGGCGCCCGCCGAGTATCGCGAGCGCTCGCCCGAGGCCTTCTGGGCCCACCTCCTGCCGATCCTCGACGCCTGCGCGCGCCAGCGCCTCTTCGTCATCCTCAACTGGTGGTGCATCGGCTGGCCCGGCGGTGCGGCCCAGGACGTCGATCACTGGTTCCGCTTCACCAATTACAACGACCCCTCGATCCAGCTCTGGACCCGCTTCTGGCAGGACGCCGCGACCCGCCTCGGCGACCGGGGGGCCATCGCCTTCAGCCTCTTCGACGAGCCGACCGCCCACTACAACCCGCCGGCCAGCCGCTTCGACCGGCTCGACCAGTGGTACCACGTCCAGCCCCTCTACCAGGGCGTGATCGAGACCATCCGCGCCGCCGGGGCCACCAACCTCCTCAGCCTCTCGGGCGGCCACTGGGCCAAGGACTTCAGCCGCTGGAGCGAACGCCCGATCAACGATCCCGAGGGCAACTTCCTGGCCTCCTTCCACATGTTCGCCGGCGGCGAATGGGCCGATTTCGACCGCCTCGTCGGCGGCCTCGACCAGCAGATTCCCTTCCTCTGCGGCGGCTGGGGCTACCTGCCGACCGACCTCGAGGAGCCTCCCGAGGCGGGCTTCGCCCGCTGGCTCGAGACCCACGCCTTCCCCGGCGGCAGCTTCGTCGGCCACTGCCCCTGGGCGCACTCGATCTGGTCCGACCCCTCCGCCCTCGCCACCGGCTGGCCCCGCCAGGAGCCCCCCACCCTCACCGCCTTCGGCCGCTACGCCAGGGCCCACATCCCGGACGGGCTGGTGCGGCCCTGAGGCTCCGGAAGGCATCGGCACTGCGAAAAATTGACACGGTCCGGGCCTGTCCATATCGTCCGGTCGCAAGAATCATGAAACGCAGTTAATCTGCGCATAAAATGGGAGGAAAAACCTTGCTACAGCTCTCTGCCCGCCTTGGCGTGATGGTTGCGACGGCGATGATCGCGCTGACCCTGCCGGCCGCTGCCGAGTACCCCGAGAAGCCCCTGACCATCATCGAGCCATGGGCGCCGGGCAGTGCCGGTGACGTGCCGATGCGTATTCTGGCCGAGCTGGCGAAAGAGGATTTCGGCCAGCCGATCGTCGTGCAGAACCTCGAGGGCGGCACCGGCACACGGGCGCAGCTGGCGTTGGTCAACGCCGAGCCCGATGGCTACACCGTCATGAACTCCTGGGTCGCGACCCAGGTGATGGGGCCGATCTTCAACCCCGACATCGGCTACACAAGGCAGGATTTCGAGCCGATCAACCTGGTCAACATCAACCCCTTCGTCCTCGTCGTGCCGGCGGACCATCCCGCCCAGACGACGGCGGAGCTGGTCGAGTGGGCCAAGGCGCAGGACCGCCAGATCAACGTCAGCGTCTGCGGCTGGGTCGGCCTGCCGCATGTCGTCTTCCGCCGCTTCCTCGAGGTCGCCGGCGTCGACAACTACAACCCCATCCCGTTCAGCGACTGCGAGGTCGAGAACATGAAGGCGCTGCTGGGCGGCACCACCGAGTTCGGTGTGTCCGGCCTGGTCGTGCGCAAGATGTACGGTGATCGGGTCCGGGTGCTGACGATCTTCATGCCCGAGCGCTCGGCCATCGCACCCGACATCCCGACCGCCGCGGAAGAGGGCTACGACCTCGACTGGGGCGCCGTCTCCGCCGGCTGGTCCGGGCTCGTCGCCCCCCTGGGCACGCCGCCCGACCGGCTGGAGCATCTGCGTGCGGTCTTCGCCAAGGCGACGCAGTCGGAGGAGTTCAAGCGGCGCATGGTCGAATCGGGCAATACCCTGCTCTACCAGCCGACCGAGGAGTTCCAGGCGCTCTGGGACCGCTCGCATGAGCTGCTCGGCCCGCAGGTGGAAATGCTCAAGAGCCTGAAGCCGTAGGGTGGCGGAACGGCGGTAAGGGCGATGCGCGGAGAGGTCGCCGGCCGGTTGCTCGGCCTGGTGCCGGCGGCGCTCTTCTTCGTGCTGGGTGTCTGGCTCTATGTCGAGACGTTCCTGATCGGCGACGAGTTCGCCATCGGCATCGGCATGGATGCCGGCACCTACCCGAAGATCCTGGCCATCGTCACGCTCGTGCTCGCAACGGTGATGGGGCTGCGGGCGTGGTTCCGCCTGGATGCGGGCGAGGCGCCGGAAGACGGCGACGCCGGGGCCGCGGTATCGGACGGGGAGCGCCGGTCCGGTCGGCGCAAGGTCGGCCTCGCTTTGGTGGCGCTGGTGGCCTACACGCTGCTGCTCCACCCCTTGGGCTTCCTCATCGCCACACCGGTGCTGCTGGCCGTCGTGATGCTGCTGGCCGGCGAGCGCCGGCCGCTGCTCATCGGCGCGACGGCGATCCTGCTGACGGTCGCCGTCCAGGCCCTCAGCTTCTACGGCTTTTCGATCGTGCTCCCGGAAGGGCCGCTGCGCCTGCTCTATTCCTGAGCCTTCGCCAAGGGTGTTCGCTGCGTCATGGAGTTCTTCTCGATCCTTGCCGAGATGGCGACCGCACTGCAACCGGCGCCGCTGCTGGCGCTGGTCGCCGGGCTCGTCTTCGGCATCACGATCGGCGTGCTGCCCGGCATGGGGCCGCTCCTCGGCGTCGTCCTGGCCATTCCCTTCACCTTCTACATGGACCCCGTCTCCTCGCTGGCGCTGCTGATCGGCATCTATCAGGGCGGCAATTACGGCGGCGCGGTCTCGGCCACCATTCTCGGCATTCCCGGCACGCCGATGGCAGCGGCCACATTGCTCGATGCCTACCCGATGGCCGCGCGAGGCGAATCCTCACGCGCCATCTCGCTGGCGCTCGTCGCCTCGGTCTTCGGCAGCATCGCCAGCGCCTTCGTGCTGATCCTGGTCGCACCGGCGCTCGCCGAGTTCGCGCTCCGGTTCGGCCCTTCCGAAACCTTCGCCCTGGCGCTGCTCGGCCTCACCGCTATCGCCACCCTGTCCCAGGGCTCGACCATCAAGGGGCTGCTCTCCGGCCTGCTCGGCCTGATCTTCGCCACCATCGGCGCCGACCCGATCACCGGCTACCAGCGCTTCAATTTCGGCTTCGTCGACCTGCAGGGCGGGGTGACGCTGGTCGCCTTCATGATGGGCATCTTCGCCGTCTCCGAGCTCCTCGTTCAGCTCGAGCGGCCGATCGGCACCTGGTCCGACGCCAACCAGGGATCGGGCAAGGGCGGTGGCGTCGGGTTCCTCTGGTCCGTCTTCGGGACCCTCAGGACCAGGATGGTCAACCTCCTGCGCTCCAGCGCCACCGGCATCGGCATCGGCATCATCCCCGGCATCGGCGGGGTCACCTCGGCCTTTTTGAGCTACAAGCTCGCCAAGGATTTCTCCGATGCGCCGGAGACCTTCGGCAAGGGTGCCGACGATGGCGTGATCGCCAGCGAGTCGGCCAACTCCGCCACCACCGGCGGCGCCTTGATCCCGATGCTGGCGATCGGCATCCCGGGCGACCCGGTGACGGCGGCGATGATGGGCGGCCTGCTGCTGCAGGGGCTGACCCCCGGCCCCACCCTCTTCATGGAGCAGTCGCCGGTCATCCACGGCATCCTCGGCTCGTTCCTGATCGGCGCCATCCTCCTCCTGCCGGTCGGCATGGCGCTGGTGTCCGTATTCGTCCGCCTCCTGAGGATCCCCTTCTCGGCGCTGCTCGCCACGGTCCTGATCCTCTGCACCATCGGCACGTTCCTGGTGCAGCGCTACACCTTCGACCTCTGGCAGCTCTGGTTCTTCGGTGCGTTGGGCTATGCCATGCGCAAGGCCAATATCCCGCTTTCCCCGGCGGTCATCGGCTTCGTCCTCGGCCCGCTCTTCGAGGTCAACCTCCGCCGCACCACCATGATCACCGGCAATGACCCGCTGGGCTTCCTGCTCGGCAGGCCGGTCACGCTGGTCATCTTCGCCCTGATCGTCGCGGCCCTGCTCTATCCGCTGGCGCAGGCGCGGTTTGCCGGCAAGCGGCAGGCGGCGCAGCCGGGCTGAGTGCCGGTCGCGCGCCCCCTGGGGCAGCATGTGTCGCTACGGGCAGCGATCGCCCTTCCGCCGCACCGCCAATCACCTATCCTCCCTGGTCATTAACCAATGGCCGCAACCTCGCGGCTGCGGGAGGAAACAACGGGATGGCACCGCCCTGGCGGTATCGCCTGCCGCTGCTCGTCGTGCTGGCCCTGCTGCCATGGCCCGCCGACGCGGCCGCGACCACGCTCACCGGCACCGCCGAGGTCATCGACAGCGACACGATCCGCCTCGGCGACACCACCGTGCGGCTCGCCGACATCGACGCGCCAGAGCTCGGCCAGCACTGTGACGGCCCGCGGGAGCTGCAACGCTGCGGCGTCGTGGCCGCCGGCTTTCTCGCCGAGCGCATCGAGGGCGAGGCTGTGACCTGCGAAGTCGCCGGCCTCGACGATTACGGGCGGTCCATCGCCACCTGCAGCCACCAGGGCCAGGATCTCTCGGCCTGGCTGGTCGCCGAGGGCTACGCCCTTGCCTTCGTCAAGTATTCGCTCCGCCTCGTGCCCCTGCAGGAGGAGGCCGAGGCCAAGCTGGCCGGCCTCTGGCAGGCCAGTCTCGAGCCGCCCTGGGAATACCGCGCCCGCCGCTGGCAGGCGGCCGGGCAGACCGCCCCGAACGGCTGCGCCATCAAGGGCAATATCAGCCAGAGCAGCGGCGACCGCATCTACCACACGCCCTGGTCGCCATACTACGAGCGCACGAGGATCACCGAAAGCAAGGGCGAGCGCTGGTTCTGCAGCGAAGGCGAAGCCCTCGCAGCCGGCTGGCGCCCGCCGCGGCGGTGACCCTACTCGATCGGTCGCCCCAGCAAATCCGAGTACATCGCCCAGAACCGGTCCAGGTCGACCCGGCGGATGACCGTGGCCGGCTGCGTCCCGATCGGCGGGTTCCTGGCGTGGCCGAGCGAGCGGCCGTAGTCCGGGCCGAACTGCGCGTTGACGTCGAGATGGACGTCGATGCTGTCGGTGACGATGGACTCGTCCAGGAGATAGGCGGCGGCGATCGTGTCCCAGACATAGGCGGTGGCTTCGGGGTCGTCGGCGAAGCGCTTGCCGTAGGTCGCCTCGAACATCCGGGCGACGGGCGTGTCGCTGGCGGTGATGGCGTCGAAGACGGACTTGTCGAAAGCGGCTGTGTCGGTGACGTCGAGCGGCACCACGACATGCTCGACCGGTGCGCGGACCACGATCTTGGCGGCCTCGGGATCGAACCACCAGTTGAACTCGGCTGCCGGCGTGACATTGCCCGGCACCTCGACCGCCCCGCCCATGTAGATGATGCGCTTGATGAGCGGGACGATCCCGGGATCGATGCGCATCGCCAGCGCGATGTTGGTGAGCGGCCCGACGGCGAGGATCGTCACCTCGTCGGGGTTGGCGCGGATGGTGTCGATCAGCCAGCCGACCGCGTTCTCGTCCGAGACCTTCACTTCGCTGGCGAAGCCATCCGGCGGGGCCGTCAGTTCCTCGCGACTCTTCGGCTCCGGCTTGCGCCAGGCGCCGGAATAGCCCTTGCCGTAGAGGGCCTGCTCGGCCTCGAGCATGGCGGCATCGTGCAATAGCGGGTAGTTCGCACCGGC
>JAWKVR010000062.1:0-17088 GCA_041397945.1 Geminicoccaceae bacterium | reverse complement strand
CGACCGCCTCGGTGACGAAGAGGGCCAGGGCTATCGCCTGGCTGGAGGCGATCTCGACCGGCGCCAGGTCGGTCCGGAACGTGATGCCGCGATCGTCGCCGGTGCCGAGCTCGACGAGGAAATCGAGGAGGTCCTCGACGAACGTGTCGATCCGCAGGCTCTCGGCGGCGGGCTGCTCGTAGAGATGGCGATGCACCAGCGCCAGGGCGCGAATCCGCACCTGCGCCTCGTCCATCACGCGTCGCGCCTCGATCGAGGCGGCGCTGCGGGCGCGCAGCCGCAGGAGGCTGGTGACGATCTGCAGGTTGTTCTTGACCCGATGATGGATCTCCCGAAGCATCAGGTCCTTCTGCTCGAGCGAGCTGCGCAGCTCCTGCTCGCGATGCTCGATCCGCGCCGCCATCTCGGCGAACGAGCCGGCCAGCTCCTTCAGCTCCTCCGGGGCACCTCTCGTGTCCGGCATGATCGGCCCATGGCCGCGGCCATAGGCCCGCGTGGCGGCGACGAGCTTACGGATGTGGCGGTTGACCAGGTAGTCGCTGGCGATCCAGATGGCGAGCACGGCAAGGGCCAGCATCACCGTCGGCGAGAGGATGCCGATCAGGAGCTTGCCGTCGAGCCAGTCCCAGCGCGGTGGCGCGGCGAAGCCGACGACGGCGAAGAGCGCGCCCTCGGCGACCGGCGCCGAGACGAAGAGCCGTTCCACGCCGTCCCGGGAGGTGAGCTGGACGACCTCGCGCGGGCTCGTCGCCAGCGCGCGCAGATAGGTCTTGCTCGGCGCCGAGCCGAGCCGCTCGACGGACGCGTCCACCTCCGTGCCGACGATCGTGCCTTCCGCATCGAAAATATAGAGCGCGGTCCCGTCCGGCAGGTCCATGCCGCGCATCGTCCTGGTGAAGACGGTCAGATCGAGACCCACGGCGACGGCCGACTCGAGCGCGCCACCCGGCCGCTCGCGCACCGCCTCGGCCAGGACGATGGTCTCGCGCTGGCGAAGCCGACCGATGATCCGCTCGCTCACCACCATGTCCCGGCCGGCCACCAGCTCCTTGAAATAGGTTCGATCGGCGAGGCTGACGCCGACGCTGGCGGGCTCGCTGCCGCAGCGGACGAGCCCGGCAGCGTCGATAATGGCCACGCTGAGATAGATCGGGTTCTGCTGGGTGACGTCCATCAGGGCCTGGTCGCAGGCCGACCCGCCGGCCTGCAGGCCGCGATCGGCGGCCAGGGTGTCGAGCAGGGTGCGCGTGCCGTCGAGAACCTCGCGCTGATAGGCGACGACGATGTCGAGCAGGCTCTCGGCCTTCCTGGCCTGCTCGTTCTGCTCGGCCAGATAGGCGCCGGCGGTCTGGTAGATCGAGTAGAGCAGCGGCGGGATCAGCACGAGGCCGAGCAAGAGGGCCATGCGCCCCTTCAGGCTGGCGGGCTGGCGCCAGCGTCCATTTCGGGTCGATGCATCGTCGGGCGTCGCCGCGTCGCCGTCGAGGTCGCTGGCGATCAAGCCGGCTGCTCCCGCCGCCTCCGTCGGGTGCTGGCGAGCGCCTGGGAGATCGTGACGTCGAGCGTGTCGGCGTCGAAGGGCTTGGTCACGAGAAAGGTCGGCTCGGGCCGCGTGCCGGTGAGCAGGCGCTCGGGATAGGCCGTGACGAACACGACGGGCAGCTCCGCCTCGCGCAGGATCTCGTGCACCGCCTCCAGGCCCGAGCTCTCGTCGGCGAGGCGGATGTCGGCGAGGATCAGGTCGGGGTGATGCTGGCGCGTCATGTT
This sequence comes from Geminicoccaceae bacterium, assembly GCA_041397945.1. GTDB lineage: Bacteria > Pseudomonadota > Alphaproteobacteria > Geminicoccales > Geminicoccaceae > SLRI01. The sequence continues at coordinate 15,321 of JAWKVR010000062.1, read as the reverse complement.
CACGGCCTGGCGGTGGGTCGTGGCGATGCCGACCACGGTATGGCCGTTGCCCTCGAGCGAGGTGGCGATGTCGAGGGCAATGACCGGCTCGTCCTCGACGACCAGCACGCGGCTCGGCGGCTGCCGGCGCAGCTCGGCCTTGGCCTCGTCGAGCAGGGCGTCGACCTCCCCTTCGCCGACGGCCATGACGTGCGCCACCTCGGCGCGATTGAAGTTCTCGAGCGTGGTGAGCAGCAAAGCCTGGCGATAGGCCGGCGCCAGATCGTGCAGCCTGGTCTCGAGCACTGTCGTGCCGTCCAGCAGCTCCGAATCGCTCGTCCCGGTCGCGCTTGCCGACTCCGTCGGCCATTGCCGCCAGCTCTGGTGCAGGGCGCGAAAGAGGTCCAGCCGGTAGTCCGTGGTTTCACCAGAGGCGGCGGACCCGAGGAAATCCTTCAACGCCCTCGCCACGGCCTGATCGCCGCGGGCCTGGTCGCCGGTCACTGCCCGCGCGTAACGGCGCATGAAGGGCAGCAGGCTGCCAACGGCGCGGCTCGCTTCCCCCGCCGTCATGTCGAGCCCACTCCCGCCGCGGTGCGGTCGGCACGCCGAGCAGTTCTCATTTCGGCTCTTTCCCGTCGTCCTTTGCCCCCGGATTCCCGGCGCTGCCCGGCTCGAAGCCGTTGAGCAGCTCGAGCAGGCTCTCGGGCAGCTCCTCGTCGAGCACCGGGTCGTACATCGCGTGCAATTGCTTGCCGAGCCAGCGGTCGAAGCCGGCGTCCTTGGCGGAACGACGCCGGCGCGCCTCGCCCTGCATCGCCTTGTCCGCCTGCCTCGCAAACTTGGCCATCAGATCTCGCCACCGCTCCGCGTCTGGTCCGGGAAGCTGGAACCGCCGAAACGGCGAAAGGTTCCAACCGGCGCGGACTCCTTATAGCAGCCGCCTCGGGTCCAGGCGAGTACGCGCGCCCGACGCTCAGACGAGCGGCTGCCTGACCGGCTTCTCGGTATCCGTGCCGACGATCTCGGCCAGTGCCGGCAGGTCGATGATCTTGAGGCGTCGACCATCGGGCCGCACCAGGCCCTGGTCGACCAGACGCCTGATCACCCGGTTGACATGGACGTTCGAGAGACCCAGCAGATCGGCGACATGCTGCTGGGTCAGCGGCCAGAGAATGCTGCCGTCCCTGACCATCTGCAGCGCCTCGAGCTGGCGGTAGAGATGCAGGATCAGCGCCGCCAGCCGCTCGAAGGCAGGCCGCTGCCCGACATTGCTGAGCGCCACCTCGACGGTCCGCTCGCCGCAGGCCGCGGCCCAGGTGAGGTCGAAGGCGAGCTCGGGAAAGCTCTCGTAGATCGTCCAGATCCGCTCGCGCGCGAAGACGCAGAGCCGGACATCGGTCAGGGACTGCACCGAATGCTGCATCGTGCCCAGCATCTCGGTCTGCAGGCCGATGAAGTCGCCGGGCAGGAGCAGGCTGTGGATCTGCCGGCGGCCATCCTCCATCAGATCGTAGCGAAAGCACCAGCCGCCATAGATCGTGAAGAGATGAGCGCTGTGCGTCCCGGCCAGGAGGATGTCGCTGCCGGCCTGCACCTCCATCTCGCCGATCTTGAACTTCTCGACGAAGGTGAGCTCCGCCTCGCTCAGGCGGCGGAAGATCGGCAGGGCGCGCAGCGCGCAGCGCTGGCAGGGCGTGGTGGTGCTGACCGGCTCGAGCTTCGCCAATGTTTCGTCTCCCATCCGCGACGCACGCCGGGCCGGACGAGCGCCGGGCCGAGACGAGCGATCCGGGCAACATTTGTTAACGACCAGGAGTTCCGCTCGTGCGAAGCAAGCATGGGTACACGTCGCCCGCCGCGCGAGGCAAGGGCAGGATCGGCAGGGCCAGGAGGAAGCATGCGCAAGTCGAGCGGAATACGAAACGGCCGCGTCGAGACCGATGATCGTCCGGTCGACGACCCGGGCTCGTTCGAGCTGAGCGAGCTGCGGCACCGCACGGATAATCTGCTGCAGACGATACAGGGCCTTTTGAGCCTCGAGGCCAGAAGGGCCGAGGCGGCGGAGACGAGGGAACGGCTGCATGGCCTGGCACTGCGGGTCGATCTGCTCGCCCAGCTCCACCGGCGCCTGAACATCCTGGGGTCGGGCGGCGAGGTGGATGCCGGCACGCTCATCCGTGATTCCGCAACCGCGATCATCGCACCGGATGACGGGGCGATCGCCCTCGAGCTCGACGTCGCAAGGCTGCCGCTCGACGGCAGGCGGGCGCAATCGCTGGGCCTGCTGGTGCACGAGGCGGTGACCAACGTCGCCCGCCATGCCTTCCGGGCAGCGGAGCCGGGCCGGGCAACAGACTCGGGCAGGGTGGTGGTCCGCGCCCGGGAACGGCGAGGGCCGGCTTCGTCGTCGAGATCGAGGACAATGGTCGCGGCATGCCGTCGGCTGCCGGGGCGGCGGGAGCAGGCCTCGGGCGGGTGGGGTTGCGGCTGATGCGGTCGCTCGCACTCGGCATCGGCGGCGAGCTGAGCCTCGAGGACGGCAATCCGGGCCTCAAGCTCACCGTTCGCGTGCCGCCTTCCGAGCCGACCACCCGCGGCAAGCGCGGTTCGCCCGTCGGCCCGGTTCGGGAGGGCCGGCGCCCGGGCAGTCGCCGCAACCCGCCCGGCCGAGCCGATCTGCGCACCGCCCCCAACGGCCGCGGGACCCTGCCGCCCGCGCCTGCTCAGCCGTCCCATCCGCACGCCGCCATTGACGTCGAGCACGGCGCCGCAGACATAGCCGCCGCCGGCGAGCAGAGAAAGGCGATGGGCCAGGCGACCTCGACCGGCTCGCCGAGCCGCCCGATCGGGATGGCGCCAGTGTTCACCGGCCGGCCCTCCATGAGGGGTGTCCTGATCGAGGCCGGCGACGCCGTTGACGATCACACCCTGCGGTGCCGCCTGCCGCGCCAGCCAGCGCACGAAGGCATGCAGCCCGCCCTTGGCCGCCACGTAGTGCGGCGAGGCGATGAGCCCGCCCGTCTTGCCGGCGAGCGAGCCGACGAAGACCATGCGCCCGCCGCCGCGCGCCGCCATGCCGGGCAGCAGCGCCCGGGCGAGGCGGATCGGGGCCAGCAGATCGGTCCGGATCACCTTGTCGAAGACCGCATCCCAGCCCGCTTCCCGCCAGTCGTCGAAGGGGCAGATCGCGGCGTTGGCGACCAGCGCATCGACCGGGCCGGCGGCGGCGACGAGCTCGTCCAGCGCTTCGGCGGAGGCCAGATCGACCCTGAAGGCGCTGCCGCGTAGCTCGCGCGCGAGGGACGCCGTGTCGTCACGGTCGGCCAGCAGCACCGTGGCACCGAGGGAAGCCAGCAGGCGCGCCGTTGCTTCGCCGATGCCGGCGGCAGCACCGGTGACCAGCACCCGCCGCCCGTCGAGCCGCAGCCCGTCGCCGAGGGTCAGGGCATGCCCGACCTCGCCGGCTTCGGGCGGCGGGCCGGTCGCCCGGCGCCGCTCCGCTTCGGCCGCGGCCAGGCGCTGCTCGCGTCGCCGCGTCATCCAGGCGGCCAGCCCGACCGCCAGGATGAGCATGGCCCTGTTGAAGATCGGCTCGACGTAGAAGGGCGCACCAAGCTGGCTCAGGCCTGCGACGGCGACAGCCAGCACCGCGACGGCGAGGACGGTGCCCCAGGGGTTGGGCCGGCCGGGGCGGATCGCTGTGGCGCCGAGGAGGGCGCCGGTGAAGGCCGGCAGCAGCAGCTCCTGGCCGACCGTGCCTGGGCCGACGCGGGCTGCGCCTGCAGCACGATGCCGGCGATGGCGGCGATGACGCCGGAGGCCACGAAGGCGAGCACGACATAGCGGTCGGCCGGGATGCCCGAGAGCACGGCGGCCCGCGGGTTGTCGCCGATCACGTAGAGGAAGCGGCCGAGCGGGCGATGGTCGAAGACGATCCAGAGCAGGAACGCGATCACCAGCGCATAGAGCAGCGGCAGGGGCACGCCGATGCCCGGCACGACGGCGGCGAGCCCGGTGAAGCCCTCGGGCAGGGGGCCAACGACCTGGCGGCCGCCCGTGTACTGACTGGTTCACGCCCAGCAGCAGCGTGCCGGTGCCGAGCGTGGCGATGAAGGAGTTGATCCTGGCCCGGGTGACGAGGAGGCCGTTGACGAGGCCGACCAGCGCACCCATCGCCAGCACGATGGCGCAGGCGACGGGCCAGGAGAGGCCCTGCTGGGTCTGCAGCCCGTTGGCGAGCACCTGGCCGATGCCGACGACCGACGCGGCCGAGAGGTCGAACTGGTTGCAGGCGAGGGGGATCATGACGGCGAGCGCCATCATGGCGTTGATCGACCGGCTGCTGGCCATCGACTTGAAGGTGAAGGCGGTCGGGAAGGTGTCGGGCTTGATCACCGTGAAGAGCACGAGGAGGGCGACCAGCAGCACGAGCAGGTGCCAGACCGAGAGGAAGCGCAGGAGCCCGGACTGTTGCTTCATGCGGCGGCGCCGGCCAGCGCCTCGCCGCCGGCGAGACGGGGTGAGCAGCGGCACGGAGAGGCGCTCCCTCGGCACCTCGGCGGTGATCTGACCGCGGTCGAGGACGAGGGCCTGGTGCGCGATGCCGGCCACCTCCTCGAAATCGGACGAGATCAGCAGCACGGCCCGACCCTCGCCGACCAGCCGGTCGAGGATGCGGTAGATCTCGGCCTTGGCCCCGACATCGACGCCGAAGGTCGGCTCCTCGAGAACGAGCAGGCGCATCCCGGTCTCGACCCAGCGGGCGATGACCACCTTCTGCTGGTTGCCACCGGAGAGGTTGAGCACCGGCTGCTCGCTCGGCCGGCCGCACCGCCAGGCGCTGCATGGCCGATGCCGCCCGTGACCGCTCGCTGGCATCGTTGATCCTGCCCCTGGCGGCAAGCGGCGGGTTCATGAAGAGGTTCTCGCGCACGGCGAGGCTCGGTGCGAGGCTCTCCTCGACCCTGCGGCTCGAGACGAAGCCGACCCCGCCCGCGGTCGCGGCGGTGGGCGAGGCAGGGCGCCAGCGCCGGGAGGCGAGGCGGGCTGTGCCGCCACGGCCCGGGGCGGCGCCGAAGACGAAGCGGCCGAGCTCGTGATGGCCGGCGCCGCGCAGCTCGACGAGGGCGAGGATCTCGCCCGCGTGCAGGGTCAGGGAGACCGGGCCGACCCCGTCGAGCTCGAGCCGGTCCAGCTCGAGCAGGGGAGTGGTGTTGCCGGTTGCCGGCGGCCGCTGGAAGAGCTCCTCCAGGCTGCGGCCGACGATCATCTCGGCGAGCATCGCCGAGGTCGTCCGGCGACCGGCCGGGTCGCCACATGACGGCCGTCGCGCAGCACCGTGACGCTGTCGGCGAGAGCCGCCACCTCGTCGAGGCGATGGGTGACATAGAGAATGGCGAGGCCCTCCCGCGCGAGCCGGCGCAGCGCGATGCAGGCGCTCGACATCGCTCGCCGGCAGGGCCGCCGTCGGCTCGTCGAGCACCAGCAGGCGAGCCTTGCTGGCGAGCCCGCGGGCGATGCCGATCAAAGCCCGCTCGGCCGCCGGCAGCTCGCCGACCGGCATCGCGGGATCGAGATCGGCTGCCATCAACGCCAGCACGTCGCGTGCCTCACGCTGCACGAGCGGCCAGTCGATCAGGCCGCGGCGCAGCGGGAAGCCGCGATAGAGCGCTATGTTCTCGGCGACGCTCAGCCCGTCGACCAGCCCGAGCTCCTGATGCACGAAGGCGATCGGCAGCTTCTCGGCCATGGGCTCCACGGCCACGCCGTCGATCGTGATCCGGCCCGCATCCTGGCATGGACCCCGGCCAGGATCTTGATCAGCGTCGACTTGCCGGCGCCGTTCTCGCCGAGCAGGGCCCGGATCTCGCCGGCCTCGAGCGCGAGGTCGACGGCGTCGAGGGCCAGCGTGCCGCCGAAGCGCCTGGTCAGCGCCTCGGCGGCGAGAAGCGGTGGCTGCAAGGGGCTGCTCGTCCTGGCGGAAGCGGCTATTCGATGCCCCAGATCTTCTTGTAGGCGCCCTTGTAGTCCATGCTCGGCTTGAAGCCGTTCTGGTCGCCGCCCTCGGCGTCGATATTGTCGGCGGTGACGAGATAGGGCTTCTGCACCCAGCCCGACGGTGGCAAGCCGTGGAAAGCGCGGTTGAACTCGTCGATCGCCTGGAAGCCCTGCAGCTCATAGGGCTCGCTCGCGGTGACCCGCTGGTAGTCGCTGCCAGCGCGGATGCGCTCGTAGGCGGAGCGGTTGCCGTCGGCGGAAACGATCGTCACCTCGGCCGGGTCCACGCCGCCTGCCCGAAGGGCCGGCACCTGGAAATCGGCCGTGTAGTCGGCCACCGAGGTGATGTAGAGCGGCGGGCCGTATTGCTGCACCCAGGCGGTGACCAGCTGCGGCTGGCGCTGCGCCGCCTCGGCGATCGGCGTGTTGGAGAACTCCAGCATCTCGCAATCCTCGCATTCGAGGATGCGGTCGCGCGTCGCCTCGCCCTTGGCGCAGGCGATCGCGTACTCGCAGTGGGTGGTGACCACCACCCGGCCCTTGCCGTCGGAATCGGCGATGATCCAGTCGGCCTGGGCGCGGCCGATGTCCCGCGGGTCCTGCTGGATGTTGTAGAAGACGCCCATCTTCTCGTCCGGCCCCGGAAAGGCGAGGCCGTGAATGCCAAGCACGATGATGCCCTGCTCGCGGGCCGTCTGCACCGGCTCCTGCAGGCTGGCGATGTCGGCCGTGGTGACGACGCCGTCGACCTGCAGGGCTATCGCCTGGTTGAAGCCCTCGATCCAGGTCTTCGGGCTGCCGCGGCCGTCGATGATCGTGACCTCCCAGCCGACCAGCTCGCCCGCCTCCTTGACCGCCTGGCCCCATTCCCGGGCGGCATCGTTCTGCTCGTCGGTCGAGAGATAGGCGATCTTCTTGCCTGGCTCCGCCTTCGGTCCCTCGGTCGGGCCATCCCAGACCGTCTGCGGCCCGCTCCGCTCGGCGACCGTCTGCCTGGCCTCGTCGAGCACCGACTGCGCCGTGGCCAGCGAGGACGTGCCGAGCAGCAGCACGGCACCAGCGGCGATGATTGGCAGCTTCATGACGGCTCCTCCCGAGCGTGTTTTGCCGCTAGGCTATAGGCAACCTGTCTGATAGGTCAATAGCTCAACAGATGCGTAAGCTTGCGGGTCGAAGAGTGGTCGAGACGAAGCGGGCGACAGCCGGGACCGGACGGCCCGAGAGGGCGGTCCATGCCTTGCCGCGGGCACCCATCCGGCGCCGCAAGGTCCATGAGGAGGTGGCCGAGCGCATCGAGCGGATGATCCGCGACGGCGACCTTCAGCCCGGTGATTCCCTGCCGTCCGAGCGCGAGTTCATGGCGGCCTTCGGCGTTGGCCGGAACGCCGTGCGCGAGGCGATGCTGTCGCTGCGGCGCATGGGGCTGGTGGCGGTCAGCAGCGGCGAGCGCTCGCGCGTGGTGCGCCCGACAGCCGAGGCGATGGTGGCGGAGCTTTCCGGCGCTGCCCGGCTGCTGCTCGCCGACGATGACGGCATGCGCCAGTTCCAGGATGCCCGGTCGCTCTTCGAGGGTGCGATCGCCCGCCGGGCGGCGACGCTCGCCACGCCGGCGGACCTCGCCCGGCTGCGGGAGATCCTCGAGCGCAACAGGCAGGCGATCGGCGACCACCGCGCCTTCATGGCGATCGATGTCGAGTTCCACGTGGCGCTGGCCGAGATCTGCCGGAACCCGCTCTTCACCGCGGTGCATGGCGCCGTCGTCGAATGGCTGATCGACCAGCGCGCCATCTCCGGCAAGGCGGCCACCGCGGGCGAGGCGGCCTACGACGCGCATGTGCGGATCTTCGAGGCCATCGCCAGGCATGATGGTGTCGCGGCGCAGCTCGCCATGGAGGACCATCTGGCTGCCGTCGCCGAGCTCTACTGGCGGATTCGCGCCACCAAGGACACGAAGGGAGGCTGAGGCATGGCGGAGTATCCGGGCAGCGAGCACGAGCGGCGGGTGCCGGCAGGGCAGCTCGCCGACGGCGTCGCCCGCATCTTCGCGGCTGCCGGCATGGGCCCTGCGGACGCCACGCTCCTCGCGGACAGCCTCGTCCATGCCGACCTGCGCGGCATCCACAGCCACGGCACGCTCCGGGTGCCCGACTACGTGAAGAAGCTCACCACGGACGGCGTCGATCCCGGGGCCGTGCCCGTGGTCGAGCGGCGGACGGGTGCGGCGATCGTCATCGACGGGGCCAACGCCATGGGCCAGGTCGCCATGGACCTCGCCATGCGCGCGGTGATCGAGGCCGCCGGCGAACACGGCATCGCCATGGCCGCGGTCGGCCGCAGCAACCATTGCGGGGCCATGGACTACTGGGCGATGCGTGCCCTGGAGCACGACATGATCGGCATCGCCGGCACCAACGCGCTGCCGACCATGGCGCCCTGGGGCGGGGCCGAGAAGCTCGTCGGCATGAACCCGCTCGCCATCGCCGTCCCGGCCGCCGAGGAGCCGCCGATCGTGCTCGATGCCGCCTTCGGCATGACCGCGCACGGCAAGATCCGGGTCTACGCCCAGAAGGGCGAGCCCATCCCCGAGGGCTGGGCCACCGATGCCCATGGCAACCCACGACCGACGCCGTGGCCGCCCTCGACGGCCTCATCCTCCCCGCCGGTGGCCACAAGGGCATCGGCATCGGCATCATGGTGGGGCTCTCTCGACCCTCCTGGCGGACGCCGGCTACGGCCGTGAATCCGGCAACATGGAGGACGGCGCCTATGTCGGTCGCGACGGCCAGTTCGCCATGGCGATCCGGATCGACGCCTTTCGCCCCGCTGCCGGGGTGAGGCGCGTCGACAGGATCGCCCGCGAGATCCGCGACAGCCAGAAGCGCCCGGGCGTGAAGGCCCTTCTACCCGCCGGGCGGGCTGGAGGCCGCGCTCCAGGCCGCCTATCAGCGCGGGACGGCATCCCCCTCAACGACATCACGCTCGCCGGCATCGCCGATGCGGCGAAGGCGCTGGGCGTCACCCTCGACCTTGCTCGACCGCAATCGCAACCGGGAGGCTCGGTCGCGTCATGAAGATCACATCGGTCAGGGTGCGCCAGGTGACGGGGACCATGGCGACCGATGGGCCGTTCTGGGAGGACCGCCTCGTTCGACCCGTCGACATCTACCCGGAATTCCGTCGGGAGATGCCGTCCTGGGGCGGTGAGCAGCTCGACGACCGCCATTTCCGCCTGATCCAGTGGTTCGTCGTGGTCGAGACCGACGCAGGGGTCAGCGGCACGGCCGGCCCGCTCTGGCCGGACGCGGCGCGCCTCGTGCTCACCCAGCTCCGCCCGCTCCTTTTGGGCCGCGACCCGCTCGCCAGCGAGCTGCTCTGGGACCAGATGCACCGGAGCCAGGTGCACGGCCGCCAGGGCGATGCGATGATCGCCCTCTCGGCCGTCGACTGCGCGCTCTGGGATCTCAAGGGCAAGGCGATGGGCCAGCCCGTCTGGCGGCTGCTCGGCGGGCCGACCCGCACGGCGGTCCCCGCCTATGCCTCCATGCTCGGCTACAAGGTCGAGGACCTCGGCCGCGTGCGCGAGCGGGCGCTGGAGTTCAAGGAGCAGGGCTATCGCGCCCAGAAGTGGTTCTTCAGGAACGGCCCGATGGACGGCCACGCCGGGATGCAGCTCAATGTCGGCCTCGTGCGCACGCTGCGCGAGACCCTGGGGACGACTACGACATCATGCTCGACTGCTGGCAGAGCATGAACCTCGACTACGCGGTAGAGCTCTGCTCGCGCATCGAGGAGTACCGGCCGCGCTGGCTCGAGGAGGCGTTCATGCCCGACCGCATCGACAGCCACGTGAAGCTCAAGGCCAAGACCCGCATCCCGCTCTCCGGTGCCGAGCACGAATACACGCGTGGGGCTTCAAGCGCTTCGTCGAGAAGGAAGCGCTCGATATACTGCAGCCGGACATCTACTGGTGCGGCGGGCTCTCCGAGACCCTGAAGATCACGGCATACGCTACCGTGCACGACCTGATCGTCATCCCGCACGGCCACTCGACGCCGATCGGCATCCACTACTCGGCCGCCCAGTCGCCGATCCACACGCCCTACCAGGAATACCTGGTCAAATGGAACGAGATCAACATGCACTTCCTGGCCAACCCCATCCGCCCAGAGGGCGGCGTCATTCACGTGCCCCTTGGCCCCGGTGTCGGCATGGAGCTGGACCCGGCGAGGATCGAGGCGGAGGTCGAGCTCGATGTCTGAGGAAAGCTTTCTCGGCGGCAGCGGCGGCCGCCCGATCCTCGAGCGGGCGCTCCGTCTCAAGGAGAAGCTGAAGGGCGGCGGCCACGTGATCGGCGCCTGGCTCTCCGTCACCGACCCGACCGTGGCCGAGATCATGGCCCATGCCGGCTTCGACTACGTGCTGATCGAGACCGAGCACTCGCCCTGGAGCCTGGACAAGCTGCAGACGGCGGTGATGGCGTTCAACGGCAGTGCCACCGTGCCGATGGCCCGGGTGCCGTGGAACGACCAGGTCATGATCAAGCAGTATCTCGATCTCGGCATCGAGGGCATCCTGGCACCCATGGTGCGCACGCCCGAGGAGGCCGCGGCACTGGTCGCCGCCTGCCGCTACCCGCCCGTCGGCCGGCGCGGCTTCGGCCCGCGGCGCGCCTCGAACTTCTACAAGGACATCGACACCTACATGGCGCGAGCCAACGACGCGATCTTCGTCATGCCGCAGATCGAGGATATCGCCACGTTGGCGCGGCTGGAGGAGCTCGTGGCGGTGCCGGGCCTCGACGCCATCTGCATCGGCCCGAACGACCTCTCCGGCACGGCCGGGCTGCTCCGCCAGACGCAGCACCCGACGATCAAGGCGGCGCTCGACCGGATCATCGCAACCGCCGCCGCCGCCGGCCTGCCCGCCTGCCTCGGCGTCAACACGCCGCCCGAGCGGCAGGTCGAGCTCTGCCGCCAGGGCGTGCGCGTGCTGCTCGCCACCTCGGATCTCGACCTCTTGATCCGCGGTGCCGCCAACGCCATCGCCGCCTGTCGCGAGCAGTCGCAGCGCGTATAGGCCCTTCCGCCGGGGCCCGGCTCAGCCGTTCTTCAGCCCGCCGACGCCGGCGCCGCGCGAGACGAGGCGCACGAGGACGTTCACGAGGATGATGATCACGACGAGGAGGAGGGTCACGGCGCTGGAGTGCTGCGGCATGGCCTGCTCCTGGTAGTAGAAGATCACCCCGGTCAGGACCATGTTGGCGGGTGAGAGCAGCAGCACGATCAGCGACAGCTCGCGCATCGCGGTGATGAAGGTCAGCAGCATGCCCGAGACGAGGCCGCTCATCGACAGCGGCACGATGATCCGCGCCATGCGGCGGAACCAGCCGATGCCGAGGACCCGCGCCGACTCCTCCATCGACTTGTCGATCTGCAGCATCGCCGCGATGCCGGTGCGCGACGTGAACGGCAGGTTCTTGACCACCGTGATCAGCACCAGGATGGCGAAGGTGCCGTAGAGCGCCGGGATCGGCCCTATCGGCGCGGAGAACATGCCAATATAGATGGCACCCAGCGCTATCGACGGGAAGATGTAGGGGGCGAAGGCGATGCCCTCCAGCCCCCTCGACAGGCGCGTGCCGCGCCCGCGCACCACGGCGTAGCCGACCAGCAGGCCGAGCACGCCGTTGAACAGGGCCGCCAGGGTGGCGAGCTTCAGGCTGTTCCACAGCGCCGTCAGGATGCCGTTGTTCAGGAGCACGCCGGCCTCGCCATAGGCCAGCCGCACATTGCCCTGCCCGATCCAGAAATAGGTCGTCAGGTTTTCGAAGCTGTAATCACCGGCGACCAGGATCAGGGATTCCCACAAGAGGATAGTGAGCGGCACGAGCACGGTCGAGGCGACGAACAGGCCGACCGCCACGGTCAGCGGCAGGCGCCACAGGCCGAGCCGGATCTCGCGCCGGCGAAAGCCCTTGCCGGTCAGCGTCACGAAGCTCTTGCGGATGCCGATGATGCGGCTGTTGATCCAGATGAAGCTGATGGCGATGACGATCAGCACCAGCGCCAGGACGAAGGCGTCGCCGTTGTTGCGGGCGTTGATCGAGGCGTAGATCTGGGTCGCGAAGGTGAAGAAGCGCACCGGCAGGCCGAGCAGGGCCGGCGTGCCGAAGGTGCCGAGGATGCGGATGAAGGTCAGCACGATGGCCGAGCCCAGGGCCGGCATCAAGAGCGGCAGGGTGATCCGCCAGAGCCGCTTCCAGCGGCCCATGCCGCAGGTCGCCCCGGCCTCCTCCAGCTCCGAATCGACCGTCGCCAGGGCACCCGACATCAGGAGGTAGGCGTAGGCGAAATAGTGCAGCGCCAGGGTCACCACGATGGGGAAGAAGCCGTAGGACACCCAGTCCGGCGGGTTGACGCCGAGGAAGCCGGCGATGAAGCCCTTCGAGCCGCCGATGCGGTCGTTCTTGAACAGACTGAGCCAGGCCAGCGCCATCACCCAGGATGGCATCATGTAGGGGATGACGATCAGGGTGCCGAGCAGGCCCTTGCAGCGGATGTCCGTCCGCACCAGCAGCCAGGCCAGGAGCGAGCCGATGCTGACGCCGATGGCGGTGACCCAGAAGCCGATGGCCAGGCTGTTCAGCAACGGGCGGATGAACAGCGCCGGGGTGAGCGGGCTGGCGAACACCCGCTCGAGATGGAAGAGGCTGAACGAGCCGACCACGCCGTCGGGGATGTAGGCCAGGTCGTAAGGCTGCAGGGTCAGCGCGTCGCGGATGATCTCGGCCAGCGGCGCCAGCACGAGGAAGGCGAGCACCGCGAGGCAGACGAAGCCGATGACCAGGTCGGGCCGGTTGCGGAGCCGAAAGCCATGATAGCGGAGCCTGCGCCCCATCGTCGTGGAGGTCATGTCGGCCATGTTCCCGCGACGCTACGGCGCCGACACGTTGCCCCGGGTGTCCGGGTCGAAGAACTCGATGTTCCGGGTCGAAATCGATCCAGAGCGGGATGCCCGCCGCGATGCATAAGCCCGGCCGCACCAGCCGGAGCCGGGTCTCGCCGGCGCTGACCTGCAGGATGGTGGTCGCCCCGGTCGGCTGGACGTTGTCCAGCAGCACCTCCTGCCAGCCGGCCACACCGGCGTGGTCGAAGGCCCGATGTTCTCGGCCGGACGGCGGCGGTCAGCCGCTCGCCTGGCCTGCGGGCGCGTCCGCCGGCAGCCTGACGCCGTCGCCGATCAGGTGCAGCGCGTCGCCCTCGCGCACGAGGGTCCCGGGCACGAGGTTGATCCGCGGCTCGCCGATGAACTCCGCCACCACGAGGTTCTGCGGATGGTGATAGATCTCGTAGGGCGACGCCTCCTGCATCACCCGGCCGCGGTCCATGACGACGATGCGGTCGGAGAGGGTCAAGGCCTCGGCCTGGTCGTGGGTGACGTAGACCGTCGTCGAGCCGAGGTCGCGGTGCAGCTGCAGCAGCTCCGCCCGCATGTCCAGCCGCAGCTTGGCGTCGAGGTTGGACAGGGGCTCGTCCATCAGCAGGATCCGGGGCCGCAGCGCGATCATCCGCGCCACCGCCACCCGCTGCTGCTGGCCGCCGGACAGCTCCGACGGGTAGCGCCCGCGCAGCGCCGTCATCTGCACGGTCTCCAGCGCCTGCGCCGCCCGCGCCTCGATCTCCGCCTTGCCCAGGCCCTTCTCCTCGAGCGCCAGGGTGATGTTGCGCTGGACCGTCATGTGCGGCCAGAGGGCGTAGCTCTGGAAGATCAGGCCGACGCCGCGCTTCTCGGGCGGCACGATCACCCCGCGGCGGCGCGAGAAGACCAGCCGCTCGCCGAGATGGATCTCGCCGTCGTCCAGCTCCTCCAGCCCGGCGATGGCCCGCAGCGTGGTGGTCTTGCCGCAGCCCGACGGGCCGAGGATCGTCAGGAACTCGCCCGGCCGGATGGTGAGGTCCAGGTCATGGACCACCACCTCCCGGCCATAGGCCTTGCGAATGCCCGAGAGGCCGATCTGCGCCACCGCGCCCGGCTACTGGCTGGCGTGCAGCAGCCAGAAATCGCGCAGCTTCGGGCCCTCGCTCTGCATGAAGTCCGCCGAAACGGTCCAGCCCTTCATCTCGCCCCATGCCTCGCCGCCGGGCGGCAGGGGCACGTCGTTGCGCGGGCTGACCGAGCCCGGGTCGTAATACGGTGCGAGGCCCTGCAGCAGCTCCATGCTCCGGCCCTCCGTGAAGGGCTTCTCCAGGACCGAGGACTCGTTCAGCTCGAGGCTGCCCAGGAGGTAGGCGGTGAACACCTTGGCCGCGTTGGGGTGGGGTGCCCGGTTGGCGATGGCGGTGAAGGTCGGATAGACCCACTTGGCGACGGGATCGAGGTCGGCCAGGTACGCGTTGACGAAGCCGTCGGACTCGTTCTTGCTGATATAGGTCATGTAGGCGAAGGCGAGGAGCGGCTTCTCCTGCCCCGGCTGGCCGGAGGCCTCGACCAGGCTCGATCCCGACTTGAAGATCACCACGTCGTTCTGCAGCAGCCGGGCGACGAACTCGTAGCCCGCGTCGGGCACCCCCTCGCCGAGCTCGATGTCATGGCCGGTGTGGCGCTTGTAGGCCGCCGCCATCTCGTCCGCGTGCTGGACGATGGTGGCGAGCCCCATGAAGCTCGAGCCCGACGACATCGGGTCGATGATGCCCACACGGCCGTTGAACTCGGGCTCGGTCAGCTCCCAGATGTTCGTGGCCGGGGGCGCGTCGGGATAGGCCTCCTTGTTGTAGTAGATGACGATGGCCTCGTTGATGCGGATCAGCAGCGGCTCGCGGTTCTCTTCCGGAATCCGGCTCTTGTACGCCTCCGGCACGTAGTTGAAGATCAGCCCCTGGTTCAGCATCTCGTGGATGACCGCCCCGGAATTGCCGGTGCTCACGACGTCGGCGTTGAAGATGCCGGCCTGCTGCTCGCGGATCGTCTTCTCGACGGTCTTGACCGACCCCAGGTCGAACACCGTCAAGACGATGCCCGGATAGGTCCGGGCGAAGGCGTCGACCAGCATGGCCATGCGCCCGGACGAGGAATAGACGACGACCTCGCCCTCCTCCTGCGCCTTGGCAACGATGGCGTCCCAGCCCTCCGTCGCCGGCGCGTGCGCGCCGAGCTCGGCCGCCTTCAGCCAGGCCTCCGTCTCGGGCGACACCTCCTGGGCCGTCGCCGCCACCGGCAGCGCCGCCAGCCACGCCAGCGCCAGAGCGCCCGCGGTCGCGCGCCAGTATCGAGCTGATCTCGTCATGTCGGCTCCTGCCCCCTGTCGTTGCGGCGCGGTTCCGGCCGAGCCCGGCCCGCCAACCT
>JAWKVR010000061.1:0-17356 GCA_041397945.1 Geminicoccaceae bacterium | reverse complement strand
GGCCTTCGACCGGCGACGTTCGGTGATCGTCGAGCGCCTCAATGCGCTTCCCGGGTTTCGCTGCGCCGTGCCCGGTGGCGCCTTCTATGCCTTTCCCAACATCGAAGGCACGGGCCTAAGCTCGCGGGCGATGCAGGACGGGCTGCTCAACGACGCCGGCGTCGCGATCATCAGCGGCACCAGCTTCGGCGTGTATGGCGAGGGCTATGTGCGCTTCTCCTATGCCGCGTCGATCGAGGAGATCGAGAAGGCCATGGACCGGATCGCCGGATTCCTCGCCAAGCGCGCCGCCTGAGCGGCCTGTCGTGCCGCTGCGGCGCAAGCCCGGGGCACGTTCTCGGCCCAAAGTGCCCCGGGTGAGGAAGCCCGGGGTGCGAGCATGGCGGTCGCGGTCGAACGGCTGAAGGAAGCGGGGCGGGTGCCCCTCGGCAATCGGTGCTACACCGACCCGGCATTCTTCGAGGCGGAGCTCGACCGGGTCTGGGGCGGCGGGTGGTGCTGCATCGGCTTTGCCGCCGACGTGCCAGAACCCGGCCATGTGGCGCTCGTCCGGCTCGGCCGCCGGCCCTTGCTTCTGGCCCGCGACCGGGACGGGCGCCTGCGGGTCTTCTGGAACGTCTGCCGGCATCGCGGCATGACCCTGGTCGAAGCGCCGGCGCGGCTCAAGGGTGTCATTCGCTGCCCATATCATTCCTGGTGCTACGCGCTCGACGGCGCGCTCCGGACGACGCCGCATGTCGGCGGGCCGGGGCGAAGCAGCGATCCGGCCATCGACCGGGCGACGCTCGGCCTGATCGAGGCCCGCTCGGCCGAATGGCTGGGCTGCGTCTTCGTCGACCTCTCGGGCACCGCCCTGCCCTTCGCCGAGCACATCGCCCCCCTGGCCCGGCGCTGGGCCGACTTCGCCGACCGGCCGCTCTTCGCCGGCGGCGCCGACTGCCGCTTCGACCTCGAGGTCGAGAGCAACTGGAAGCTCGCGGTCGAGAACTACTGCGAGAGCTATCATCTGCCCTGGGTGCATCCCGGGCTGAACAGCTATTCCAGGCTCGAGGACCACTACGACATCATCGAGCCCGGCTGCTCGGGCCAGGGGACACGGGCCTACCGGCCGATGCTCGCCGCCGACGGCGGCCGCCTGCCGCGCTTCGCCGATCTCGCGAGCCAGTGGGACGAGGGTGCGGAGTACGCGGCCCTCTACCCCAACCTCCTGCTCGGCGTGCACAAGGACCACACCTTCGCCTTGCGGCTCGACCCGCTCGCGGTCGACCGCACCGCCGAGCACGTCGCCCTCTGGTTCGCCGACGGCACCGCGCTCGACGCCGAGCATGCGCCCCTGCGCCAGGCCCTCGCCCGGCTCTGGCGCGAGGTCTTCGCCGAGGATATCGGCGTGGTCGAAGGCATGCAGCGGGGCCGCCATGCGACCGGCTTCGACGGCGGCGTCCTCTCGCCCGCCATGGATGGTGCGACGCGCGCCTTCCACCTCTGGGTCGCCGAGCGCTACCGGGCCACCGGGCTCGATGCCGGGTGAGCCGGGCGACGCCACGCTGAAGGCGGCCACCGCAAGCGGCGATGCGGCCGGGCTCGCCACGCTCCACCGGATGGCCGGCGACCGGGCCCTGGCGCGGGGCGAAGCCGACGCCGCCGCGTTCTTCTGGACCCAGGCCCATGTCTGGGCGCTGGTCGCCGGCGACGAGCCTCTGGCCGAAGTGCTGGCCCGGCGCCTGCGCAAGGCCGGCCGGCTCGATTGAAGGACTTGCCGGCTATGCGGCGGGCTGGTCGGGCTCGGGCTCGGGGGGGCGGAAGCCGCTGGCGAGGAGGTAGGTCTCGGAGGAATCGCTGCGCGTCGCCTTGGGCCGGATCAGCCGGAGCTTCGCGAAATGCGGGCGCGCCCGGTCGAGGACGCGGGCCTCGGCACCCTTGACGAGCTTGATCAGGGCCTGGCCGCCCGGTGCCAGGACCTGGGTGGCGAAGTCGATCACCGTCTCGCCCACGGCCTCGGCGCGCAGCCGGTCGACGAGGCGCCGGCCGGTAGCGTCCGGGGCGATGTCGGAGAGCACGGTCCTCACCTTGCCGCCGAGCCGCTCGAGCAGCCGGGCCTGGATGGCGGCATCGAGGAAGTCGCCCTGGATGATCTCGACACCGGCGATCGGGGCCACCGGCAGGAGGTCGAGGGCCAGCACCCGGGCACCCTTGGCTGCCGCGTACTGGCTCCAGCTGCCCGGTGCGGCACCGAGGTCGACCACGGCCTCGCCCTTGCCGATCAGCTTGAAGCGGGTGTCGATCTCCTCGAGCTTGAAGACCGATCGCGCCCGCCAGCCGGCGCGCTGCGCCTCCTGGACGTAGGGGTCGTTGAGCTGGCGCTGCAGCCAGCGCGTCGAGCTGGCGCGCCGGGTACGCGAGCGCTTGAGGGTCGTCTTCTCGGTCCGCTGCATCGGTCGGTGCCGGCGCTCAGCCCGCCGGGCGCAGGGCGGCACCCAGATCGAGCCCGAGGATGCTGTTCAGGATGCCTTCGCGCACCCCGCGGTCGGCGACGTGCAGCCGGCTGATCGGCCAGCAGTCGTGGATCGCGTCGAGGATGGCGCAGCCGGCGATGACGAGATCGGCGCGGCCCTGGCCGATGCAGGGATGGGCGGCGCGGCCCTGGTGGTCGAGGCGCCGGAGACGCTCGGTCACCGCGGCGATCGCGGCATAAGGCAGGTCCAGGCCGTCGACCCGGCGGCGGTCGTAGCGGCGCAGGCCCAGATGGACGGCGGCGAGCGTCGTCACCGTGCCCGAGGTGCCGAGCATCTGCACCGCCGGGGGCTCGAGCGAGCGCGGCACGAAGCCGCCGAGCGCCACCTCGGTGAGGGCCTGGCGCGCAGTATCGACCATGGCCGCGTACTCGCTCTCGTCGGGCTCGCGGCCGAAGGATTCGGCGAGCGTCACGACACCGAGCGGCAGCGACACCGCATCGCCGGGGCCACCGGCGGCCCGGTCCATCCAGAGCACCTCGGTGCTGCCACCACCGATATCGACCATCAAAAGCTCGTCGGCCGCGTCGTCGATCAGGGGCAGGCAGCCCAGCAGGGCGAGCCGCGCCTCCTCGTCCTGGCTCAGCACCTCGAGACGCAGGCCGATCTCACGCTCGACCCGGGCGATGAAGGCGGCGCCATTGGAGGCACGGCGGCAGGCCTCGGTCGCCACGCAGCGCAGCTCCGCCACCCGGTTGCGATCGATGACCCGCTTGCACACGGCGAGTGCGGCGAGGGTCCGCCGGATGGCCGCCTCGCCGAGCGCACCGCTGCCTGCGAGGCCTTCGCCGAGGCGGGTGATGCGCGAGAAGCTGTCGACGACCTCGAAGGCCGTATCGTGGGGCTCGGCGACCAGCAGACGACAATTGTTGGTGCCGAGGTCGAGGGCGGCAATCCGGGTCGGCGGCCCGGCGCGCGGGCTTCGCCAAGGGCGGCCGACACCCTTGGCGCCTCCGTTGGGGAGCGTGGTCTGGTCTGCTTGTCTGTACATCTGTTCACCTGATCGACACATAGTACGAGGGTGCCGCCAGCGCGCAAGGCGCTTTCGCCCCCGACCGTGCCTCCCGCCGGCCGCGCGGTCCTTGCCGCCGGCCAGTGGGCTTGCTAGGCCACAGTTGCCTGCCAGCCTCTGCCGGAGCACCGATGAGCGAAACCGCGACTCTGCCCCTGACGCCGCAAAAGGCCCCGTTCAAGGTCGAGGTCACGGCCGGCAAGGCCTATTGGTGGTGCGCCTGCGGCCAGAGCAAGTCGCAGCCCTTCTGCGACGGCAGCCACAAGGGCTCGGCCTTCAGCCCGGTGAAGCACGTCGCCGCGACCGATGGCGCGCTCTGGTTCTGCGGCTGCAAGCACACGGGCAAGCAGCCGCTCTGCGACGGCACCCACAAGGCCCTTTGAGGATTTCCGTCATGCGTGGTGCCCTGCCGACGCCCGCCGCCCTGCTGCTCCCCGTCCTGCTGCTCGGGGCCGGCTGCGCCGGCAAGACCGAGGAGGCCGCGGTCTGCCCGGACAGCGCCATCATCTACGGGCTCGACCGGTTCAACGGCACCGATGCCAACGGGCAGGAGATCACCGCGACGATCGAGAACATCGACGGGCTCTGCCAGCTGCAGGGCGAGACCCTCAACCTCGACATCAGCTTCGACATCCTGGTGGACGGGCCGGAAGGCACACCCATCAGCTACTTCGTGGTGCTCGCCGACCCGGCCGGCAACGTGATCGAGAAGGCCAGCTTCGCGACCGCCGTGCCTGCGGGCACCGGCGACGGGACGGTCCGGCTGCGCGAGCAGCTCAAGCAGCGGGTCCAGGACGTGGCGGCCGGCACCTCGGCCAACTACTCGATCCTGATCGGCTTCGACCTGCCCCCGGAGACCGCGCTGGAGCAGCGCCGGGACCTCTGAGGGTCCCTCCAGGAGCCGGCCGCCCAGCCTAGCCGGCGGCGGGTCGCAGCCAGACGGCCGTGTCGTGGATCGCCGCCCCGCCGGCGGGCGGTGCCGCGTCGGCGCCAAGCAAAAGGTTGATGCCGATCCCGCCCACCCAGTCGGCGTTCGGCCAGATGCTCTCGACCACGATCGTGCCGGGGTGCTGGCCATCCCGCGCCACCGCATGCAGACGGACGCTGCCGCGGGCATTGCCGAGCTCGACCAGGTCGCCCTCGGCGATGCCGAGCCGGGCGAGGGAATCGGGGTGGATCATGGCACTCGGCCGGCCCTCGCGCTTGCGGCCGGATTCCATCTCGGTGAAGCTCGTGTTCAGAAACTGCCGGGCGGGGGCGGCGACGAGGCGGAACGGGTGCTCCTCGGTGATCTCGTCGGTGATCGCCAGATGATCCGGCAGGGTCGGCATGATCGCGTGGTCGGCGCCCAGAAGCGCCCAGTCGGCCCTGAAGTGGAAGCGGCCATCGGCCGTCGGGAAGCCGTTCCGGTAGTGGGCGGTATCGGCGTCGGGCAGCGCCTCCCAGCCGCCGCTCTCGTGCACGGTCGCCGCATCGGGCCAGCCGGAGCGGGCGAGCACGTCCTCGATCAGCTCCCATTCGGTCATGTGGAAGCCGCGATGCTCGGCACCCAGGCGCCTGGCCAGCTCGCAGATGACGAAGTGGTTGGTGCGCACGTCGGCATAGGGCTCGAAGATCTTGCGGCCGATCTGGAAGCGCGAGTGGCCCGAGGCCTGGTAGATGTCGTCGTGCTCGAGGAACATGGTGGCCGGCAGCACGATGTCGGCCTGCCGCGCCGTCTCCGTCATGAACTGCTCCTGCACGGCGACATAGAGGTCCGGCCGGGCGAAGCCTTCGTGCACCTTGCCGAGCTCGGGGGCGATGCACATCGGGTTGGTGTTCTGGATCAGGAGGGCGGTGACCGGCGGCCCGCCCTGCATGTCGACCGGGTCGTGGGTGAGTACCGGGCCGATCCGCGACTGGTCGAGCACCCGGATCGCGGGATCGATGAGGTCATGGCCCTCGATGGTCGCCTTGTCCCAATGATAGAGGTCGCCCATGTTGTAGAGCCCGCCGCCGCCCTCGTGCTGCCAGGCGCCCTTGACCACCGGCAGGCAGGAGGCGGCGTGCATCGCGGCCGAGCCGTTGCGCGAGCGGGTGAAGCCGAAGCCGAAGCGGATCCAGGGCCGGGCGGCCTTGCCGTAGAGCGTGGCGAACCGCTCGATCAGCGCCACGTCCAGGCCGGTGATGGCGGCAGCCCACTCGGGCCCGCGCAAGGCGAGATGCGCCTCGAGCTCGGCCGGGCAGTCGGTCATCCGGGCCAAGTAATCCCGGTCCGCATGGCCGTCGCGAAAGAGGACGTGCATGACCGCGCAGGCGAGCGCCCCGTCGGTGCCCGGCCGCACCGGCAGATGCAGGTCGGCCTGCTCCGCCGTGCCGCTGCGATAGGGGTCGACGACGAAGAAGAGGGCGCCGCGCTTCCTCGCTTGCGCCACATGGCTCATCACGTTGACGTGGGTGGCGACCGGGTTGCAGCCCCAGACGCCGATCAAGTCGGCATGGCTGCCGGCCTCCTCGGCCGGGACCCCCCAGCGCTTGCCGTAGCCGGCCCGCCAGCCGGTGTCGGCGAGCGTCGTGCAGATGGTCGACTTGAAGCGCGACCAGCGCCTGGCATGGGTCAGCCGCTGGATGCCGTCGCGCTGCACGAAGCCCATCGTGCCGGCATACCAGTAGGGCCAGACGGTCTCCGGGCCATGCCGCTGCTCGGCCCGCGCGAACGCCTCGGCGATCTCGTCCAGGGCCTCGTCCCAGCCGATGCGCGCGAAGTCCGTGGAGCCGCGCTCGCCGGTGCGCCGCAGCGGGAAGGCGAGGCGGTCCTTGTGGTGGTAGCGCTCGGCATAGCGGCTGACCTTGGCGCAGATCACCCCGGAGGTGTAGCTGTTGCGCTTCGAGCCCTTGACCTTGCCGAGCCGGCCGTCGGCCGTCTTCTCGACCTCGAGCGCGCAGACGCTCGGGCAGTCGTGCGGGCAGACGGTGGCATGGATCGTGCTGGTCATGGGCGCAGCTCCGCTGGAGTCGACGCCCTTGATAGGCGCGATCGGCCGGCACCGGGAGGGCCAATCGCACGCCGGGCCCGGCGCCGCCCTGCCCTTGCGCGGTTCAGGCCACCCTGAACAGCAGCGGCTCGCCGGTTGCCATGTTGAGCGCGTTCTGGCGCGCGACCTCGAGCGAGCGTTCCAGGGTCTCGCCGGTGAGCCAGGCGAGGTGCGGCGTCACGATGACGTTCGGCAGCGCCAGAAGCGGGTTTTCCGGGTCGATCGGCTCGGCCTCGAAGACGTCGAGCCCGGCGGCGCCGAGCCGGCCGGCGCGCAGCGCCTCGATGAGCGCCGGCTCGTCGACGAGGCCGCCGCGTGCCGTGTTGACGAGGATCGCACCGGGCTTGATGGCGCGCACGTCGACGAGGCCGGTCGTGTCCTCGGTCAGCGGCAGATGCAGCGAGACGATGTCGCTGGTGGCCAGGAGCTCGGCCAGCGGCAAATACCGGGCCGGCGCATCGGGATTCTCCGTCCGGCTCCAGTAGACCGGCTCGGCTGCCATGGCCGCCAGGATCGGCGCCAGCATCTGCGGCACGGCCCCCATGCCGACGAGCCCGACCCGCCGGCCGGCGAGCTCGCCCAGCGCCTCCATGGTGGCCAAGGGCGGCGCCCACCGGCCCCGGCGGAGCGCCGGGTCGACCTCGGCGAGACGGCGCAGGCTGGCCAGCATCAGCAGCAGCGTCAGCTCCACCACGGCCCGGGTGTTGGTGCCGGGCATGTTGGCGACCCGGATGCCCCGGGCCTGCGCCGCCGCGAGGTCGATGGTGTTGAGCCCGACCCCCCATTTCTGGATCAGCCGGAGACGGGGCGCCGCCTCGATCAGCTCCGCCGTGACCGGCGCCAGCGCATGCCAGAGGATCTCCGTCCCGGACAGCTCGCGGGCGAGACCGTCCGCGTCCTCCGGGGCCACGATGCGCACGTCCAGCCCATCGGCGGCAAGTGCCCGCAGCCGTCTCGTCAGCCGCTCGCCGGCTTGGTAATGAAAGAGCACACGCTGCACGGTCATCCTCCCTGCCGGTCGTCCCGACCCGGTGACGTGGCCGGCAGCCCAGCGTCGATCGGGGATGCCGCCATGCGGGTCGGTTGGAACAGCGACATCATGGCCGTGCTGCGCCGCGCGGGCCTGCTCGAGCTCGGGGCACCACCGCCGATGGTGCCGCTGACCGGCGGCGTGTCTTCGGATATCTGGCGTGTCGACATTGCTGGCAAGCACTACTGCGTCAAGCGGGCGCTGGAAAAGCTCAAGGTGCAGGCCGACTGGCGGGCACCGATCGAGCGCAACAGCTACGAGGCGGCCTATCTCGAAGTGGTCGACCGCCTGGTGCCCGGGGCGGTGCCGGGCCTCATCCACGTCGATGCGGCGGCATCGGCCATCGTCACCCGCTATCTCGACCCCAAGGCCTACACGCTCTGGAAGACGTCGCTCATGGCGGGCGAGATCGATCCGGCCGTCGCCGCCGCCGTCGGCGACCGGCTCGGCCGCATCCACAGCCTGACCGCCGACGACGCTGCCATCGCCGCCCGGTTCCGCAGCGACCAGGTCTTTCACGCCATCCGGCTCGAGCCCTATCTCCTCGCCACCGCCGAGACCCAGCCCATGGTCGCCTCGCAGCTGCGCGGCCTCGCCCGGCGGACGGCGGCCACCCGGCGCTGCCTGGTGCACGGCGATGTCAGCCCGAAGAACATCCTGGTCGGGCGACTCGGCCCGGTGCTGCTCGACGCGGAATGTGCGTGGTACGGCGACCCGGCCTTCGATCTCGCCTTCGTCCTCAATCACCTGGCGCTCAAGGCCCGGCACCGGCCGACCGACGCGCGCCGTTTCGCCGAGGCTTTCCGCCGGCTCGTGGACGCCTATCTCGGCCATGTCGACTGGGAGCCGGTGGCGGCGGTCGAGGAGCGGGCGACCTCGCTCCTGCCGGGCCTGATGCTGGCCCGGGTCGACGGCAAGTCGCCGGTCGAGTATCTCACGGGCGGCAGGGAGAAGGCGGACGTGCGTGCCTTCGCCATTCATCATCTCACCGAGCCCGTGGCGCGCCTGGAGGTGTTCCGCGCGGCCTGGTTCACGGGATTTGGACAATGACCCGGGCGACCTCGATCGAGCATGTGCATGGCCGCCGCGTCTTCGACAGCCGCGGCCGGCCCACCGTGGAGGCGGAGGTGCGCCTTGAGGGCGGCGCCGTCGGCCGGGCGATCGCCCCCGCCGGCGCGTCCAAGGGCTCGGCCGAGGCGGTCGACCGGCGCGACGGCGGCAGCGTCATGGGCGGCCACGACGTGCGTGGCGCCGTGGCTGCCGTGGCCGAGCGCATCGCCCCGGCGCTGCGCGGCCTCGACGGCCATGACCAGGTCGCCGTCGACGAGGCGCTGATCGCCCTCGACCGCACCGCCAACCGCAGCGGGCTCGGGGCGAACGCGATGATCGCGGTCTCGATGGCGACGGCCTGGGCAGCGGCGGCCGCCGACGACCAGCCGCTCTGGCGCCACCTCCTGGGCGACCGCCAGGGGCCGGTGACCCTGCCCTTGCCCGAGATCCAGATCTTCGGCGGCGGCGCCCACGCCGCGCGGCGGGTCGACATCCAGGACTTCATGATCGTCTGCCCGGGCGCCGAAACGGTGGCCGAGGCGCTCGACTGGACGGCCGAGGTCTACCGTGCCGCCGGCGAGCTGATGGCCGAGAGCGGCCGCCTCGCCGGGGTTGCCGACGAGGGCGGCTGGTGGCCGGTCTTCACGAGCAACGAGGAGGCGCTCGAGGCGCTGGTCCAGGCGATCGAGCGCGCTGGCCGGCGCCCCGGCGACGAGGTGGCCATCAGCCTCGATGTGGCGGCCTCGGAGTTCGGCAAGGACGGCAGCTACCGGCTGGCGCGCGACGCGCGGGTGCTCGACAGCGACGCCATGATCGAGCTCCTCGAGGGCTGGCTCGCCCGCTACCCGATCGTCTCGATCGAGGACCCGCTGGCCGAGGACGACGCCGAGGGCTTTCTCCGCTTCACGCGCAAGCTCGGCCATCGCGTGCAGATCATCGGCGACGATTTCCTCGTGACGGATGCCGCCAGGGTGCGCGCCGCGGCGCAGGCGGGCATCGCCAATGCGGTGCTGATCAAGCCCAATCAGCGCGGCACGCTGATGGAGACGCTCGAGTGCTGGAAGGCCGCCCAGGCCTATGGCTTCGGCGGCGTCGTCTCGGCCCGCTCAGGCGAGACCGAGGACGTCACCATCTGCCACCTCGCCGTCGGCTGGCAGGTGCCGCAGCTCAAGGTGGGCTCGTTCAGCCGCTCCGAGCGGATGGCGAAGTGGAACGAGCTCTTGCGGCTGGAGGAAGCGCTCGGCGACCGCGCCCGCTTCGCCGGCAGCACGCCCTATGCGGCCTCGCCGCCCTCGCCTTCGGCCTCCAGCAGGCCCGCGTAGAGCGGGTCGAGCGCCACCTCGAGGCCCAGCGCCGGGACCTCGAGCACGTCGCCGGGGCCGAGGTCGCGGACCGCCCAGAAGCCCTCGCGGCGCTGCCAGTGCTCGATCCGCACCCGCTCGGTGGCGACCAGCAGGATGTCGTGCACGCTCGCGATCAGGCGGTAGTCGTCGAGCTTCAGCAGGCGATCGGTGGCCTCGGTCGAGGCGGACAGCACCTCGACCACGAGCCGGGGCTCGGTCTGGTAGACCCGGCCGCGATCCCGGGGCACGCAGGTGACCACGAGATCGGCCTGCCAATAGGTGTCGTCGCGATGGGCCGGCTTGACGCCTGCCTCGGACAGCACCCGGCAAGGCGGGTTCAGCTGCCGCCTGATCTCGCTGCCCAGAGCGATGACCATCTCGCCGTGCCCTTCGCGAGCCGGCGCCATGGCGGTGATCACGCCGCGGATGAGCTGATGGCGCGTGTCGCCCTCGCCGTCGAAGGCGAGGAACTCGTCGAGGGTGGCAAGGCGCTCGGCGGTGTCGGCCATGGCCCGATCCTAGCAGAAAATGCCCGGACAGGCTCTCAGAGCTTCAGCTTCATGCCGAGATGGGTCGCCTCGAAGCCGAGCCGTTCGTAGAAGCGGTGCGCGTCCAGGCGCTGGCGGTCGGTGGTGAGCTGCACGAGGCCGCAGCCGGCGGCGCGGGCCCGTTCGATCGCCGATTCGATCAGGAACTCGCCAAGGCCGCGGCCGCGGGCGTCCGTGGCGACGCGGACATTCTCGATGATCGCACGGAGCATGCCGCGCCGGCTGAGCGACGGCATGAGGCGAAGCTGCAGGCAGCCGATCACCCGATCGCCCTCGCGCAGGACCAGGAGGCTGTGCAGCGGATCGGCGTCGATCGCCTCGAATGCCCGGACATAGCAGGGGTCGAGCGGCGGCGGCGGTGTTTCGCGCGTGGCACCGAGGACGTCGTCGGCCAGCATCGCCACGATCTGCTCCAGATCGTCGATGCCGGCCTCGTCGATCCATGGCTCGCCGGGTGGCGTCGGGGTTTCCATCGGGGCTCGCTTGATCCGGTCCTCGGGGCTCGCCATCTTAGCTGCATGAAGGTCGATCTCACCACCCTGCCCGTGGTCCGGCAGCCGCCCGACGAGCGCCAGTTCTGGCGCAAGCTGACGCGCGTGCTGGCGGCCATCCCGTTCGCCGAGGATCTGATTGCGGCCTGGTTCTGTGCCCGTGACCCGGCGACGCCGGGCTATGTCCGGGCGGTGCTGTTCGGGGCGATCGCCTATTTCCTGATGCCGATTGACCTGGTCGCCGACTATCTCGTCGGCGTCGGCTTCACCGACGACGCGGCCGTGATCGCCATGGTCCTCTCGGCGCTCGGCCGCAACATCGCGCCGGCGCATCGCGAGGCGGCGCGGCGGCGACTGGCGGAGCTGCGCAACGCCTGACCGACCTGGCGGGCGCCATCTCGACGTGAGGGCGGTCAGTCCTGCGGCCGAAAGGTCCTGATGTAGGGATCGGGGATGAAGAAGAGGTGGTCGGCCGCGTCGCCGGCGCGCTGGTGGCAGGTGCCGCAGAAGGCGGTGCCTTCCCGGTTGATGCCGCTGCTGTCGGCGAAGATGCTGCCGTCGGGCAGGATCAGGACGTAGCGCCAGTCGCGGCCCTCGGGGTCGTAGCCTTCGGGCATCTTCTCCATGATGCTGAGCGGGCCGTCGAAGACGCGCAGCTGCCGGTCGACGGCGATGGCGTCCTTGGCGAGGATGCCGCCGACCGGCATGGCCTCGCCGTCCGCCAGGCGGCCGTATCGCCCGGCCGCGATCGCATTGACGTAGTTATTGACGTAGCGGTCGCCGTGGGTCGCGGACCGGTAGGGTGCCCGGTTGGCGCGCCGCCAGGAGCGGTAGAAGCGGGCGGCGGGCACGCCCGACAGGGCATAGTTCTTGGCCATCCCGTCGACCCGCCGGCCATAGAGATGCTCGGCCATGCCCGGATCGAGCACGGCCGGATCGGGCATCTGGAAATGCCCGTCGGGCCTGAACGGATCCGCGGTCAGCGCCGCGCCCGCGCCAATGACGACCGTCCACACCACTGACGCGAGACCGATCGGGATCAGGGAAGAGCGCATGCCGACCTCCTCAGCCGTATTTCCGGGCTCTCCGAGCGATCGCGCAGGTGGAAGGATACGCCATCGCCCCCCGGGCTCAAAGTCACGGCGGCGTGCGGCGCCGCCGTCGTTGACCGGCACGGCCTCCGATGACTAGGGTTTCATCCGAGCGAGGCGTTCGCCCGGCGCGTGCGTCGGGCCGGTCACATCAGGAGGAGAGCAGCCATGAAGAAGCTGAACGCGCTGGCCGGTGCCGCGGCGCTGGCGCTGGGCGCCGGGGCCGCCGGCGCGGCGGAGACCTGGGACATGCCGATGGCCTATCCCGACAGCAATTTCCACACCGAGAACGGCAAGGCTTTCGCCGCCTGCGTCGGCGAGCGGAGCAATGGCGAGCTGGAGATCGTCGTCCATGGCGGCGGCTCGCTCTTCAAGGGCGACGAGATCAAGCGCGCGGTGCAGACCGGCCAGGCGCTGATCGGCGAGCGGCTGCTCTCGGCGCACGCCAACGAGAACCCGCTCTTCGGCGTCGACAGCATTCCGTTCCTGGCGACGAGCTACGAGGCCTCCGACAAGCTCTGGCAGGCCAGCCGGCCGGCGCTGGAGGAGCTGCTCGCCAGCCAGAACATGGTCCTGCTCTATGCCGTGCCATGGCCGCCGCAGGGCCTCTACACGAAGAAGGAGCTGAACGCCGCCTCCGACATGGAGGGCGTGAAGTTCCGCTCCTACAACGCCGCGACGGCGCGCATGGCGGAGCTGATGGGGGCCGTGCCAGTGCAGATCGAGGCGGCGGAGCTGAGCCAGGCGCTGGCGACCGGTGTCGCCGAGAGCTTCATCTCGTCGGGCTCGACCGGCTACGACAGCAAGGTCTGGGAGCAGCTCACTCACTGGTACGAGGTGAATGCCTGGCTGCCCAGGAACTACGTCCTCGTCAACAAGCAGGCCTGGGACGGGCTCGACGACGCCACGCGCACGGCGCTGATCGAATGCGGCGCCGAGGCGGAGGCGCGGGGCACGGCGAAGTCCGAGGAGCTGAACGACTGGTACAAGGAGCAGCTCGCCGCCAACGGCATGACCGTGGCCCCGCCCGGCGACCAGCTCCGCGCCGACCTCGAGGCGATCGGCGCGCAGATGACCGAGGAATGGCTGGCCAGCGCCGGCGAGAGCGGCAAGGCGGTGATCGAGACCTATCGCAGCATGTGACCCCGAGGGAGCGAGGAAGCGGGTGGTGATCGGCCGCGCGGTTCGGGTCGGGCTCGACGGGCTCTATCGGCTCTGCGGCTTCGTCGCCGCCTTCTTCCTCGTGGCCCTCCTGCTCATCATCCTGGCGCAGATCGGCGCCCGCTGGCTGGGCCTGCAGTTCCCGGGCTCGACCAACTATGCCGGCTACTGCATGGCCGGCGCCTCGTTCTTCGCCCTCGCCTACACCCTGAACCACGGTGCCCATATCCGGGTTTCCCTGGTCGTCGGCCAGCTCACCGGGGCGTCGCGCCGCGTTGCCGAGATCTGGTGCCTCGCCATCGCCGCCGGGCTCGCCTGGTATTTCGCCTGGTACGCCATCAAGGCGGTCCGCATCTCGCGGCTGATCCACGACATCAGCCAGGGGCAGGACGCCACGCCCATGTGGATCCCGCAGAGCTTCATGGCGGTCGGCACGGTGGTGCTCGCCGTCGCCTTCACCGACCAGCTCGTCCGGGTGCTGCGCGGCGGCGAGCTGCCGGGCGAGGACGCCGGGCACGGCTAGGGGCCCGTCCGAGGGGCCGCGCAGCTCGGGATGCTTGCGCCGGCCGGCGCTTGGTGATCCTCTCTGGTGACGTGCCGGGGCAACGCGCGGGCGGAGGCGAGCGATGATCTTCGATCAGCCGACCGGGACGATGGCGCCGCTGCGGGACGCCATCGACGGCCATACCCGCGCCGACGAGGCCGCCTGCCTCACCGCCCTGCTCGGCCGGCTCGAGCTCGATCCCACAGCGCTCGGGCGCATCGACGCCACGGCCCGGGCGCTCGTCACCGAGGTGCGCGGGGCCAGGCACCGGCCCGGCGGCATCGACGCTTTCCTGCAGGAATACGGCCTTTCGACCCAGGAAGGCGTGATGCTGATGTGCATCGCCGAGGCGCTGCTGCGGGTGCCGGACAATGCCACCCAGGAGCGGCTGATCCGCGACAAGATCGCACCGGCGGACTGGGACCGGCATCTCGGCCATTCGCGCTCGCTCTTCGTCAACGCCTCGACCCTGGCGCTGATGCTGACCGGCCGGGTGGTCGGGCTCCGCCGCTTCGCCGGCACCTCGCCCGGGGCGCTGGTCGGCCGGCTGGTGGCGCGGCTGGGCGAGCCCGTGGTGCGCGAGGCCGTGGGCCAGGCGATGAAGATCCTGGGGCGCCAGTTCGTCATGGGCCGGACCATCGACGAGGCGCTGGAGCGCGCGCAGGGGATGGAGGCGCGCGGCTACGGCTATTCCTACGACATGCTGGGCGAGGCGGCGCGCACCGCGGCCGATGCCGAGCGCTATTTCGCGGCCTACCGGTCGGCCATCGCCGCCATCGGCGAGGCGGCGGGCGGCCGGGGGCCGGTCGACGGCCCCGGCATCTCGATCAAGCTCTCGGCCCTCCACCCGCGCTACGAGCCGGCGCAGCGGGCACGGGTCATGGACGAGCTCCTGCCGCGACTGGAAGCGCTCGCCAAGGCGGCGGCGGCGGCGAATATCGGCCTCAACATCGACGCCGAGGAGGCCGACCGGCTGGACCTCTCGCTCGACCTGATCGAGGCGGTCTCGGGCCATCCCGACCTCGGCGGCTGGGACGGCTTCGGCGTGGTCGTGCAGGCCTACCAGAAGCGCGCACCCTTCGTGCTCGACTGGCTCGAGGACCTCGCCGGCCGGCATCACCGCCGGCTGATGGTCCGGCTGGTCAAGGGGGCCTACTGGGACAGCGAGATCAAGCGCGCGCAGGAGCTGGGCCTCGACGGCTACCCGGTCTTCACCCGCAAGCCCTCGACGGACGTCTCCTACCTCGCCTGCGCCCGGCAATTGCTGGGCAAGGAGCAGCGCTTCTATCCGCAGTTCGCCACGCACAACGCCCACACCATCGCCGCCGTGCTCGAGTTCGCGGGCCAGGGCCGTGCCTTCGAGTTCCAGCGGCTGCACGGCATGGGCGAGGCGCTCTACCGCGAGATCGTCGAAAGCGACCGCTACGGCGTCGGCTGCCGGATCTATGCGCCGGTCGGGCGGCACGAGGACCTGCTGGCCTATCTCGTCCGCCGCCTGCTCGAGAACGGGGCGAACAGCTCCTTCGTCAACCGCCTGCAGGACGACCGGCTGCCGATCGACGAGATCATCGCCGACCCGATCGCCGAGGTCCGGGCCAGAGGCGGGCGGCCGCATCCCCGGATTCCGCAGCCGCGCGCCATCACCATGCCCGAGCGGCCGACGGCCAAGGGCTCGACCTCGCCTCGCCCGGCACGCTCGATGCGCTACGCGAGGCCATGCTGGCCGAGGACGCCGGGCTATGGCAGGCGGGACCCATTGTCGAGGGGCGATGGCGACGGACGGGCTGCGGCCGGTCCATTCGCCGGCCGACGGCCAGCGGGTGATCGGCGAGGCGCGGGGTGCCAGCGCCCCGGAGCTCGACCGGGCGCTGCAGGTGGCGGAGCGGGGTGCCGCCGGCTGGGCGGCCGTGCCGGTGGACGAGCGCAGCCGCTGCCTCGAGCGGGCCGCCGATCGCATGGAGGAGCGGCTGCCGGCGCTCATGGCGATCGCCGTCAGGGAGGCCGGCAAGACCATCCCGGACGCGCTCGCCGAGGTGCGCGAGGCGGTCGACTTCCTGCGCTACTACGCGGCACGGGCGCGCACCGACGCGGGGCGGCCGCTGCGCCTCAGGGGTGCCTCGGCCGGGCGCGAGGTCGCGCTCGAAGGCGGCGGCGTCTTTGCCTGCATCAGCCCCTGGAACTTCCCGCTCGCGATTTTCACCGGGCAGATCGCGGCAGCGCTCGCCGCCGGCAACGCGGTGCTCGCCAAGCCCGCCGAGCAGACGCCGCTGATCGCCGCGGCCGGCACCGCCATCCTGCTCGAGTCCGGCATTCCGCCGGAGGCGCTGCAGCTCCTGCCGGGCGACGGGCCGTCGGTCGGCGCCCCGCTCGTGGCCGACCCGCGGATCGCCGGGGTCTGCTTCACGGGCTCGACCGAGGTGGCGAGGGGCATCAGCCGGACACTCGCCGGGCGCCATGGCCCGCCGGCGGTGCTGGTCGCCGAGACGGGCGGGCTCAACGCCATGATCGTCGACAGCACCGCCTTGCCGGAGCAGGTGACGCGGGACGTGCTGGTGAGCGCCTTCCAGAGCGCCGGCCAGCGCTGCTCGGCCCTGCGCCTCCTCTGCCTGCAGACCGACATCGCCGAGCCGATGCTCGAGATGATCGCAGGTGCGATGGACGAGCTCCAGGTGGGCGATCCGGCGCTGCTCGCCACCGACATCGGCCCGGTGATCGATGGCGAGGCGCGCGCGATGCTGGAGGCCCACAAAAAGCGGATGCTGGGCGAGGCCCGGCCGATCAAGCGGCTGAAGCCCGGCCCGGGCACCGGTGCCGGCACCTTCGTGCCGCCGGCGGCGTTCGAGATCGACCGCATCGGCCGGCTCGAGCGCGAGGTCTTCGGGCCGATCCTGCACGTCGTCCGGTTCCGGGCGGAGGATCTCGACCGCCTGGTCGACGCCATCAACGCCACGGGCTACGGCCTGACCCTCGGCCTGCACACGCGCATCGATGCCACCCGCCAGCGGGTCGCGGCCCGCGCCCGGGTCGGCAACATCTACGTCAACCGCAACCAGATCGGTGCCCTCGTCGGTATCCAGCCCTTCGGCGGCATGGGTCTCTCCGGCACCGGCCCCAAGGCCGGCGGGCCGGGCTATCTGGCGCGGTTCCTGCGCGAGGTGCCGCAAGCGGCGAGCGAGCCGCCGGAGGTGCCCGTCGGCCTCTCCGCCACCGGCCTCGAGGCGGCGCTGGCGACACCGCTGCCGGAGCCGCCAGGGCTCGAGGCCCGGGCACAGGCGCTGGAGAAGGCGGCGGCGAAGCTCGGCGAGCCGGCCGCGGCGACATTGAATTTCCTCGCCGCCGAGGCGCGCGACCTTCTGGACGAGCCCGTCACCCTGCCGGGGCCGACCGGCGAGGACAACAGCCTCGCTCTTGAGCCGCGCGGCACCTTCGCCTGCATCGCCGCCGACGCGGCGGCGCTCGCCGGGCAGGTGGCGGCAGCACTCGTCACCGGCAACCGGGCGCTCGCCATCGGCCCGGCGGCAGAGGCGGTGGCGGGGGCCTTTGCGACCTCCGGATGGGTGGT
>JAWKVR010000060.1:0-17491 GCA_041397945.1 Geminicoccaceae bacterium | reverse complement strand
CGGCAACCGGGCAAGACTGATGGCCGATTCCAACGCCGCCATCGACGCCATGGTGGCCGACATCGACGCCGCGACCGAGCACGTCCACCTGCTCTTCTACATCTGGCTGCCGGACACCAACGGCCTGAAGATGGTCGAGGCGGTCAAGCGCGCCGCCGCGCGCGGCGTCACCTGCCGGGTCATGGTCGACGATCTGGGCTCGCGCATCCTCTGGCGCAGCGCGCACTGGCGGGCGATGGGCGCGGCCGGCGTGAAGCTCGGCCGCGCTTTGCCCATCGGCAACCCGCTCCTGCGCATCTTCAACGGCCGCATCGACCTGCGCAACCACCGCAAGATCGTCGTCATCGACGATGCCATCACCTATTGCGGCAGCCAGAACTGCGCCGACCCCGAGTTCCGGATCAAGGCCCGTTACGCCCCTTGGGTGGACGCGGTGGTCCGCTTCGAGGGGCCGGTCGCGCGCCAGAACCAGCATCTCTTCGTCGCCGACTGGATGGCCTATGTCGACGAGCGGATCGACGACCTCCTGCGACCGCCCTTGCGCGGCTTCCCGCAAGGCATCGCCGCCCAGGTCGTCGGCAGCGGGCCGACGGTGCGCTACTCGGCCATGCCCGAGATGTTCGAGACCCTGATGTACAGCGCCCGCCGCGAGCTGGTCATCACCACACCCTATTTCGTCCCGGACGAATCGATGCAGGCGGCACTCTGCGCCAGCGCCCGGCGCGGCGTGGCGACGACCATCGTCTTCCCGGCCCGCAACGACAGCCGCCTCGTCGCCGCCGCCAGTCGCAGCAACTATGCCGAGCTGCTCGCCGCCGGGGTGCGGATCTTCGAATACGGCCAGGGCCTGCTGCATGCCAAAACCATGACGCTCGACGGCGAGGTGACGCTCATCGGCTCCGCCAACATGGACCGCCGCAGCTTCGATCTGAACTACGAGAACAACATCCTGGTCTACGATCCGGTGTTGAGCCAGGCGGTCCGGCAGCGCCAGGAGAGCTATATCGCGAGCGCCGAGCCGGTGACCCTGGCGCAGGTGGAGGCCTGGACGCTGCCGCAGCGCCTGCTCAACAACACGCTCGCCATGCTCGGCCCCGTCCTCTGAGCGGTACCCGTCGCCTTCGGCGTCGCCCGGTCTAACTCTTCGCCGATATGGCAGGGCAGCGAGGAACCAAGAGCTTGAGCACCACCCGCAAGGTCTGGATCTGGACGATAGCACTGGTCGTCTTCGTCCTCCTGCTCTACGTGCTGAACGACGTGCTCCTGCCCTTCGTCGCCGGCCTCGTCGTCGCCTACCTGCTCGACCCCCTGGCCGACCGGCTGGAGGCCATGGGCACCTCGCGGACCCTGGCGACAGCACTTTTGACCATCGGCTTCCTGCTCGCCGTTCTCGGCGGCGTGGTCCTCCTGGTGCCGGTGATCGAGAATCAGGCCTCCGCCCTCGCCCAGGCCATGCCCCGGGCCATCGATTCCATCTGGAGCTGGGCGAAGCCGCTGATCGAAAGCCTGCGCGAGCGCTTCGACATCGCCGGCGACGACGAGCTGCAGCAGGCCCTGACCTCCAATGCCGGCAGTGCCGCCGGCTGGGCCAAGAACATCCTGGGCGGCCTGCTGACCGGCGGCATGGCGATCGTCAACATCGTCTCGCTCCTGTTCATCACGCCGGTCGTCAGCTTCTACCTGGTGCGCGACTGGGATTCGATGATCGAGACCGTCGACGGCTGGCTGCCGCGCGACCACCGGGACACGATCCGCGAGCTTTTGGCCGAGATCGACCGCAGCATCGCCGGGTTCCTGCGCGGCCAGGTCTCGGTCTGCGTGATCCTCGGCCTCTTCTACGGCATCGGCCTCGCCGTCATCGGCCTGAGCGGCGGCTTGCTGGTCGGCCTCCTCGCCGGCCTCCTCTCGTTCATCCCCTATGTCGGCTCGATCACCGGCTTCGTCGCCTCGATGGGCCTCGCCGCCGTCCAGTTCGGCCCCACGAACTTCCTGATGCTCGGCCTCACCGCCGGCATCTTCTTCGTCGGCCAGGCGATCGAGGGCAATTTCTTGACACCGAAGCTGGTCGGCGACCGCATCGGCCTGCATCCGGTCTGGGTGATCTTCGCGCTCCTCGCCGGCGGCGCGCTCTTCGGCTTCCTCGGCGTCATGCTGGCCGTCCCGGTCGCCGCCGCCATCGGCGTGCTGGCCCGCTTCGGCCTGCGGCAGTATCTAGCGAGCCCCCTCTACAAGGGGCACTCGCTGGACGAGGCCGACTAGCGCTCGACCTTGCGCCGCGCCCGCACGAACTCGACCAGCGCCGCATCGCGCTCCGCCTCGAGCGCGGCGACGCTGCGCCCGTGGGCCTCCTCGGCGACGCCGGCGACCAGGCGGCCGCGCATATCGGTGTCCAGCCGGGGCTGGCCGAGCGTCGCCCAGCGGCGCTCCTGGCTCAGGCCCAGATGCTCGAGATAGTCGGCGATGCCCCCGGCCCCGCCGCCGAGGTGGTAGGAGAGATGCGCCCCCTGGACGGCCCAGCGCAGACCCGGCCCCTCGACCGGCGCCGCGTCGATGTCGGCGACGCTCGCCACCCTCGCCGACGAGATGGACCGCCTCGCGCCAGAGGGCGGCCGCCAGCCGCCCCGCGATATGGCCCGGCATCTCCCGCCGCAGCCGGACCGGGCGCTTGCCGAGGGCGGTGTAGAAGGCCGTGGCATGCTCGGCGAGGGCCGGGTCGGGGGTGAAGAGCTCGACCAGCGGGATCAGGTGGACCGGGTTGAAGGGATGCGCCACCAGCGGCGCTCGGGCCGGGTCATCCCAAGGCCAGGTCCGACCAGAGCAGGGCCGAGGTGCTGCTGGCGATCACCGTGGCCGGATCGGCCGCCACCTCGATCCGGGCGAAGAGCGCCCGCTTGACGGCGATATCCTCGGGCGCGTTCTCTGCACGAGGCGAACACCGGCCACCGCATCCTCGAGCGACCTCGCCAGCACCAGCCGCCCGCGGCGGACCGGCTGCAGCTTCTTGAGCATCGCCCGCAGCGGCCGCAGGCGCCCGCAGGCCGGCGAGGCGCGCGGGATAGTCCCAGGCCCGCACCTCGAGCCCGGCGGCGGTAAAGACCGCGGCCCATCCGGCACCGATCAGACCGGAGCCGATGATCGCAACCGGCTCGCGGTCGATCGGTCCGGTGATCACGCGGCCCGCGCCCGCGTCCTGGCGGCAGCCCGATACTGCTCGGTGGAGCGCGGCAGGAGCTTGCCGTCGTTCCAGTCACAGATGATGCCGTGCCGGCGGATCGCCTCGAGCATGCCGATCTCGCCCTTCTGGAGCCTGGCCGCGACCGCCTCGGCCGGCTCCTCGAGCCAGCCGCCCTGGCCCTTGCGCAGCTCGTCGCGCAGCCTGGCTGTCGCCGCCTCGTCGATCCGGTAGTCGTCGAGCTCCGGATCGACGGCCTCCACCACCACGCCGTAGTCCCGTGCCGCCCCCTCGATCGACACGTAGCCGTCAATGATGTCGTCGAGCACGCGCGCCGTGTCGCGCTTCAAGGGATCGAAGAGCCCGCCGCCGCCGGCGGACGGCCGGTCGAACTTGTCGCCCGGCTCGAGCGGCACGTTGGAGAAGACCGCCCCGAGGAAGCGGGACTCGTTGCCCCTGGTGTGGGTGACACCGTGCGGCGCCGAGGGCTGGCCGCCCATCATGCCCCAGGTGACCGAGCGTGCCCGGTCGCAGCAATAGGACATGACGGTGCTCTTGATGGCCGTGATCGTGCCGCCCTTGTTGAGGCCGCAGCCACCCCGGAACTCGCCGGGGCCGGCCGAATCCGTGGCGATCTCGTAGCGATCCATGACGATGGGCGTCAGCCGCTCCTGCGCCTCGACCGACTGCTGGGCGAGCCCGGCGCCGAACAGCGAGGAGGTGGCGGACGACCCGTCCTTGCCGTTGCGCCCGCCCCAGCCGCCGGACATCCAGTCGTACCACATGAAGAAGCGGCCCTTGGTCTCCGGCCGCTCGTCGAGCCCACCGATCAACAGGTATTCGAGGTTGAACGAGCAGGCGAGCGCACGCTCCGGCATGACCCGGGACCAGAGCTCGAAGATCGCGTTCATGATCTTCTCGTACGCCCCGGCGCAGAAGCCGGTCACCGCGTAGGGGTAGGTGGCGTTGACGACGGTGCCTTCCGGCAGGTCGGCGTCGATGAAGCGGTAGAAGCCGGAGTTCAGCGGCACTTCGGGGAAAAACGTCTTGGTGCCGGCGACGACGGCCGAGAAGGCCGAGCTGTAGCTGCCGTTGAGGAAGCAGTCGATGGCCGGGTGGCTGCCGGCGAAGTCGTAGCGGACCTGGCTGCCCTCGATCGTCATCCGGGCATGGATGGGGATCAGGCCCTCGGGCTTGGTCGGGTCCTGGTCGATGAAGTCGGTGGTCTCCCAGGTCCCGTCCGGCAGGTCGGCGACCTTCTGCCGGGCGAAGCGCTCGACATAGTCCTGGCACTCGCGGAAGGCGGCGAGCACGGTGTCCTTGCCGTATTTCGCGACGAGCTCGAGCAGGCGCTGCTCGCCGAGACGCGTGGCCTCGCACTGGGCGAGGAAGTCGCCCATGGCGTCGCCCGAGGCGCGGGTGTTGCCGACGATCATCTCGACCACGTCGTCGAGGAGCTTGCCCTTCGTCCAGACGCGCATCGGCGTGATCCTGAGCCCCTCGCCGAAATGGGTCCGGGCGTTGATGTCGAAGGAGCCCGGGGTCGAGCCGCCGACATCGGCCCAGTGGCCGTTCGACTGGGTGAAGGCGATCAGCTCGCCCTCGACGAAGACCGGGCGGACGATGCGCACGTCGCAGAAATGCGTGCCGCCGGTATAGGGGTCGTTGGAGATGAAGACGTCGCCCGGGTGAATGTCGCCCTTGAAGCGGTCGACGATCGACTTGCAGGTGAAGTGCAGCGTGCCGACATGGACGGCGATGTCGCCCGAGCCCTGCATCACCGTGTTGCCTTCGGCGTCGCAGAGGCAGTTGGAGAAGTCACGGCAGTAGATGACGAAGGAGTAGCAGGTGCGGAGCAGCTGCTCCGACATCTGGTCGACGAGGTTGCCGTAGGCGTTCTTGAGAACCTCGAAGGTGACGCGATCGAGTGCCATCTTTTCCGGTCCCTCAGGTGAAGCGCATGACGATGTGCAGATCGGGGGTGACCTCGCTCCGCGTGCCGGGCGGCAGGACGACGGTCGAATCGAGCTGCTCGATGACCATGGGCCCTTCCAGCACCATGCCGGCGGCGAGAGCGTGTCGCGCCGGTGCACCGCGGTTCGACGAAGCCGTGCGCGGCGCCGAAATGGACGGGTCGCGTGGCCGTCGCCGGCGGCGCGCGGCGGTGCCGCCCGAGGCCGTCGCGGGCTCGGGCTTGGGCACCACGCCTCGGGCGACGACGCGCAGCGAGTAGATCTCGACCTGGCGGCCACGATCCTCGAAGGCGTAGGCGCGGGCGTGCTCCTTGTGGAAGCGGTCGAGCACGTCCTCGAGATCGGTCAGGGGCTCGGGGCCGATATCGATGGTGAGCTGGCGCCACTGGCCCACATAGCGCATCTCGAAGGACCGCTGGAGGTGCATGGCGGCGGGCTCGACGCCCTCGTCGCGCAGGCGCTCGCGCGCCTCCGCCTCGAGCTTCTTGAACTCGGCCTCGACGTCACCCAGCGTCTCCTTGCTGGCACCCTTGAGGTACATGGTCGCGAGGTCGTGGCGGATGTCGACGAGCAGGCAGCCCATGGCCGAGGCGATGCCCGGGAAGCGCGGGAAGATGACCACCGGGATATCGAGATCGCTCGCGAGGTCGGCGCCGTGCAGCGGCCCCGCCCCGCCGAAGACCACGAGCGCGAAGTCGCGCGGGTCGTACCCACGGCCGACCGAGATGAGCTTCACGGCATTGGCCATGTTGGCATTGGCGACGCGGACGACGGCATCGGCGGCCTCCGTCTCGGCGAGACCGAGCGGCTCGCCGACCCGGCCCTCGATCGCCGTGCGCGCGGCCGTCGCGTCGAGCTTGACACCGCCGTCGAGCAGGCTCGTCCCGAGACGGCCGAGCAGGACATTGGCGTCCGTGTTGGTTGGTTCGCTGCCGCCGGTGCCGTAGCAGGCCGGACCCGGGTCGGCGCCGGCGCTCTGCGGGCCGTTCCTCAGCGAGCCGCCCGGGTCGATCCAGGCGATGGAGCCGCCACCGGCGCCGATCGTGATCACCTCGATCGACGGGAACATGATCGGGTAGCCGTACTCGACGTGCCAGCGCTGGGTGGTCGGGAGCTGGCCCTTGTAGCAGAGCGAGATGTCCGTGCTGGTGCCGCCCATGTCGAGGCTGATGGCGTTCTCGAAGCCGCACTGCTTGGCGATGTGCGCACCGGCAATGGCACCCGCGACGATGCCCGAGCTGGCGAGCCGGGCCGCGAACCGGCTGGCCCCGGCGGCCGTCAGCACGCCGCCGCCCGAGTGCAGGATCAAAAGGTCGCCGGCATAGCCCGCGCTCTTGAGCGACTTGTCGAGGGCCTCGATGTAGCGGCCGACGACCGGGCCGGTGACCGCGTTGATCATCGCCGTCGAGTGGCGCGGATGCTCGAACATCTCCGGCACCACCTCGGCCGAGGCGCAGACATATACGTCGGGGCCGAGCGCCTCCTCGAGGATCGCCTTGCAGCGCTGCTCGGGCTCGGGATTGGCATAGGAGTTCATGAAGCAGACGGCGACCGCCCGATAGCCGCGCTTCTTCAGGAGGCGGGCGAGATCACGGGCCTCGTCCTCGTCGAGCGGCTTCAGCACCTTGCCCTTGTAGTCGACGCGCTCGGTCACCTCGAAGCGGTCGCGGCGACGGATATAGGGCGGGGCGACGTCGACATAGGCGTCCCAGAGATCGGGCTTGGTGCCGTCCCGGATCTCGACGATGTCGCGAAAGCCGCGGGTGGCGACGATGGCGGCCTTGGGCAGCTTGCGGGTGATCAGCGCGTTGGTCGCCACCGTCGTGCCATGGGTCAGGAGCGCTATCTCGGCCGGCGTGATCCCGGCCGCCGCGATGCTCGCCATGACCGCGGCATCCGGCTGGTCCGGCCGCGACGGCACCTTGGTCACGGAGATCGCACCCGTCGCCTCGTCGAAGAAATAGGCGTCGGTGAAGGTGCCGCCCGTGTCGATGGCGACGCGGTAGCGGCGGCTGCCGCCTTCGGCTTCTTGGGTCATCGAATCAATCTCTTCTCGTGGCGGGTATCAGGCGGTATCGACATAGGGCTGGACGGCCGCGGCCACGGCGGTGGCGACGGCGACCGCGTTCGGCGTATCCGAGTGGACGCAGATCGAATCGGCGCGGACCGGCACGTCCTTGCCGTTGACGCTCGCCGTCTTGCCCTCGCGGATGGCCCGCACGCAGCGCTCGGCCGCCCTGGCCGGATCGACCGCGTGGTGCTCGCGGGTGATGATCATCAGCCCTTCGTCGCTGTAGTCGAGGTCGGCATAGTACTCGGCGACAAAGCGGTGGCCGCGGGCCGGGTAGATGGTCTCGTGCAGCGAGTTGATGATGCCGTAGACCGGCACCTTGTAGATGTCCGCCGCGTCGCAGATGGCGTGGGCGATGTCCTCCTGGCGCGCCGCCATGCCATAGAGCGAGCCATGCGGCTTGATATGGTTCAGCTCCAGCCCCTCGGCATCGAGAAAGCCCTTGAGCGCGCCGATCTGGTAGATCAGGCAGTTGGCCAGCTCCTCGCGGCCGATCTTCATCTCGCGCCGGCCGAAGCCCTGCCGGTCCGGCAGGGAGGGATGCGCCCCCACCTTGACCCCGTGCTGCTTCGCCAGGCGGACGGTGTTGCGCATGTGGTTGAAGTCGGAGGCGTGGAAGCCGCAGGCGACGTTGGCGACGTGGATATGCGGCATCAGCCCGGCATCGTCGCCGATCTTGTAGAGCCCGTAGCCCTCGCCCATGTCGCAGTTCACGACGGTCATCGTCTTCTCCTCCCGAAGGGTGCGCCGGCTCAGCGGGCCACGGCGCGAAAGCGGTCCAGGAACACGGCGAGGATGATAACGCCGCCCAGCACGATCATCTGCACATTGCCGTCGATGCGGGTCAGGTTCATCCCGTTGGAAAGCACGGTGACGAAGAGCGCACCGAGGATCACCGAGGGCACCCCGCCGATGCCGCCCCTGAGCGAAACGCCGCCGATCACCGCGGCAGCGATGCTCTCGAGCGTCAGGTTGCCGCCGAGATTTGGCTCGCCCGAGCCGGTCCGGCCGGTCAGCATCAGGGCACCGATGGCGGCGATCAGCGAGCAGAGCACGTAGGCCAGCGTCAGGTAGCGGCGGCTCGGCAGGCCGGCCACGGCGGCGGCCGTGGGATTGCCGCCGATCAGGAAGAGCGCGCGGCCGAAGACGGTGTGGTTGAGGACGAAATGGAGGACGGCGAGCAGCAGCACCGCCAGCACCACCGGCATCGGCACGCCCAGGACGGAGCCATTGTAGACGAGTGCCGAGAACTCGCGCGGCACGTTGAAGACCGGCCGGCCGTCCGAGGCCATGGTGGCGATGCCGAGGCAGATATTGAGACTGCCAAGGGTGGCGACGAAGGGATTGACCCGCAGCCAGGCGACGGCGAAGCCGTTGAAGAGGCCGATCAGCGCACCCATGCCGAGCCCGAAGAGCATGCCGGCCGCGATGGCAAGGCCCGTGGCCTCGCCGCCGGCGGCGAGCGAGCCGGTCATGGCGAGCGCGCTGACAACGCCAACCGCCGAAACGCAGGTGCCGAGCGAGAGGTCGAAGCCGCGGGTGATGATGACCATCATCTGCGCCGCGGCGAAGATCGCGAGATAGCTCGCCTGGACCAGGAGGTTGAGCAGGTTCCCGCGAGGAAAGCACGCGCGGCTCGACCAGGGCGAAGCCGAGCAGCAGCAGGAGCAGTGCGATCCAGCGCAGCGCCTGGACGAGGAGCGCCGTCCAGGCGACGCCGGCGGTGCGGCCGGCACCGGTGCTTCTTGCCTCAGCCATGGCGGCGCCTCCGGCGGGCGTATTCCTCGAGGGCGACCGCAAGGACGAGGATGAAGCCCAGCACCACCACCTGCATCTGGAATCGACCCTGAGCAGGTTCATGGCGTTGGTCAGGATCGAGAGGAAAAGGCGCCCAAGGCCACCAGCTCCACCCGGCCGATGCCGCCCCTGAGCGAGACGCCGGCGATCACCGCGGCGGCGATCGACTGCAGCATCATGTCGTCGCCGCCCATCGACGCCTGGCCGGAGCCGAGCCGGGCCGTCATCAGCACCCCGGCGGTGGCCGCCAGGACGGAGCACAGCACATAGGCCAGGATGACGTTGAGCGTCGCCGGCACGCCGGAGACGATGGCTGCCTGGAGATCGCCGACCGCATAGAGATAGCGGCCGAGGCGGGTCCGGGTCTGCATGAACCAGACGAGGGCGATGATCGCGAGGGCGATGTAGACCGTGGTCGGCAGGCCGAACCAGAGCGCCCGGCCGAACTCCTTCACGAAGACGTCGGGCATGCCGTAGACGGGAATCCCCTGGGTCAGGAGCAATGCCAGCCCCGTCGCTATCGAGAGCGTGCCGAGCGTCACCATGAAGGGCGAGACGCGCAGGAACGCGACGCAGAGCCCGTTGATCAGGCCGATGAAGACGCCGCAGCCGAGCCCGGCGAGCACGCCGAGCGTGATGATGGCGGCGGTCTGGTCGGGCATGGCGGCCGAGAGGGCGGCCATCGACTTCGCCATCACCGTGCTGGTGAGGGCGATCACGGCACCGACCGAAAGGTCGAACCCGCCGACGATCAGCACCAGCATCTGGCCGGCCGCGACGATCGCCAGGAACGAGGTCGAGCGCAGCACGTTGAAGAGATTGTTGAGGCCGAAGAACTTCGCTCGAACACGGCCATGAAGGCGACGCTGAGGACGAGCAGGATCGGCAGGAGACCGACCGCGAGCAGGCGTTGCGAGAGCTGCTCGACACCGGTGGCAGGATGGGCGTGCGCGGCGAGCGGGCGAACGGTCGCGCCGCCTGCCCGTCGCCCTGCCCCGTCTCCTCCCGGAAGAAGCAGGCGAGCACGGCCTGCTCCGGCGATGTCGGCGCCGGTCAGCTCGGCCACCATGCGCCCACGATGCATGACATAGAGGCGGTTGGCGAGGTGCAGCACCTCGGGCAGCTCCGAGGAGACGAGGACGATGGCGGCACCGAATCGACGAGCTGCTTCATCAGCTCGTAGACCTCGACCTTGGCGCCGACATCGATGCCGACCGTCGGCTCGTCGAACAGAAAGACGCGCGTGGTGCGGGTCAGGCCGCGGGCCAGCATCACCTTCTGCCGATTGCCGCCGGAGAGATTGCCGACCACGCGCTCGATGTTGGGCGGCCGGAGGCCGAGCTGGTCGACGATCCCCTGAACGATGCGCCGCTCGCTGCCC
This sequence comes from Geminicoccaceae bacterium, assembly GCA_041397945.1. GTDB lineage: Bacteria > Pseudomonadota > Alphaproteobacteria > Geminicoccales > Geminicoccaceae > SLRI01. The sequence continues at coordinate 7,097 of JAWKVR010000060.1, read as the reverse complement.
CGCTGCATGATCCGCAGCCGGGCGAAGCGGGCAAGGTCGAGCGCCGCCATCGAGACGTTCTCACGGATCGGCCGGCCCAGCGCCAGGCCTTCGACGACCCGGTCGGACGGGAAGTAGCAGACCCCACGCTCCAGGCTCCGGGCCGGCGAGGGATGGCTATAAGTCTGGCCCTCGACCCGGATGGTGCCGCCCGTGATCGTCTCGAGCCCGTAGACGGCGCGGATCAGCTCCGACTTGCCGCAGCCGACGAGCCCGGCGATGCCGGTGATCTCCCCGGCGCGGGCATGGAAGTCCACGCCCTCGACGCTGTGGTCGGCGAGCGTCAGGTCCTCGACCCGCAGCAACGTCTCGGCCGGCCGGTGATCGACATGCGGGAAGAGCAGGTCGATCTTGCGGCCGGTCATCAGCTCGACCAGCTCGTTCTCGCTGACCCCCGCGGCATCGAGCGTCGCGATCAGCCGGCCGTCGCGCAGCACGGTGATGCGGTCGCCGAGCTGCTTGATCTCGCTCATGCGGTGCGAGACGTAGATGATGCCGATGCCCGAGGCCTTGAGCTGGGCGATCAGCTCGAAGAGCCGGACGGTCTCGCTCTCGGTGAGCGACGCCGTCGGCTCGTCTAGGATGAGCACGCGCACGTTACCCATCAACGCCTTGGCGATCTCGGTCATCTGCTGGTGGGCACGGGAGAGCTCCACCACCTTGCGGCCGGGCTCGAGGGCGAAGCCGAGATCGGCGATGGTCCGGGCCGCCCGCTCGCGCATCGCCCCGCGGTTCAGGACACCTGCTTTCGCGATCTCGCGGCCGAGGAAGAGGTTCTCCTCGACCGTCATCTCGGCGACCAGCGAGAACTCCTGGAAAACCGGGCTGATGCCGATGACCCGCGCCCGATGCGGCGTCAGGCCGCGCATCGGCTCGCCATTGAACTCGAAGCTGCCGGCATCCGGCGGGAAGGTGCCGGCGATCACGTTGATCAGGGTCGACTTGCCGGCACCGTTCTCGCCGAAGAGGACATGGACCTCGCCGGCGCGCAGGTCGAAATCCACGCCGTCGAGCGCCTGCACGCCGGGAAAGGCCTTCGCGATGCCGCGCATCTCGAGCAGCAACGGCCCCGCCATCTCGCGCGGCGGGGCCTTGCGTGCTTCGGCCGTCCCGGCGGCCACCGGCGACCCGCTTTCGGTCGCCGTCCGGCTCACTCGGCGGTCACGGAGTAGACCGGGGTCCAGTCGGCCGGGGCCAGCACCTGGGTCATGTCGATCTGATCGACCGTGCCGGAGGCGATCATGTCGGGGATCGGCTTGACGAAGGCAATCACCGGCTGGCCCTCCAGCGCCCTCACCGCCATGTCGATGGCGACCCGCCCCTCGAGCACCGGGTACTGGGTGGCGAAGCCGAGGATGTCGCCGCGGTTGAGGGCGTCGAGCATCGCCTGGTTCTCGTAGGAGGACATGATCATGATCTCGCCCTCGCGGCCGACCTCGGCCACGGCCGCGATGGCGGCCTCTGCGGTCGGTGCCGTGCCCCAGATGACGTTCATCTCGGGATAGGCCTGGAGCGCGTCCTGGATGAGCTGGAGCTGCACCGAGACACCGGAATCGCCGAACTTCTCGTCCAGCAGGGTGACGTTCTCGACCCCGTCGATGGCGCGCTTGAAGCCGTCGTTGAAGCTCTCCGCCCAGCCGGAGCCGGCGGGGCCGGGGAAGTTCACGACATTGGCTTCGGCACCCGCCAGATGCTCGACCAGATAGCTGCCCGTCTGCTCGCCCATGGTGTCGAACTCGACGAACATCTTGGCCGTGGTCTGCGCCTCGGCGACCGGGTTGACGGTCGAGATGACCGGCTTGCCGGCGGCGATGCCCTCCTCGAACTTGAGCGCCAGGCCGGCCTCGGAGATGGCGCCGATGATGATGGCGTCGTAGCCGCCGGCCATGCAGTCGTCGAACTGCGAGATCTGGCGCGGCAGGTTCTCGTAGCCGCCCGCCTCGAACAGCGTCATGTTGACGTTCTGCCGCTTGGCCTCCTCGACGATGCCATAGGCGACCGCGACCCAGAAGCTGTCCTTCATGTGCGGGAAAAGGACGCAGAGGTTCCAGGGCTTGGCCGCCTTCTCGAGCGGGCTGTACTCGACCTCCACGTTCTCGCCGGACGAGGCGTCGTAGACCTTGACCGGCCACCAATCGCCTTCGGCCCTGGCCGTGCTCGCGATGCCGATGGTGGTGGCGAGCGCCGTTGCGGCGATCAAGGCATGCTTGGACGTCATTCTCATTGTCGCGCTTCCTTTTCCCTGGCGGACTGCCGAGTGCCAACCGTCGCCGCGTAGTGACGCATCAGGGCCTTGACTTGTCAACGGCGTGGTCGCCCACCCGGTATTTGATATACCATTTGCCGGAGCCGCGACGGGGCGGCAATCGAAATCGGGATCGATGCCGGATGGCCTTGGCAGGCGACGGGAGAATGGCGGGCGCCTTGCGCAGCCTGCCGCGCGACACCCTGCGGGACCGGGTCTACGAGGGCCTGCGCAACTCGCTCCTGCGCGGCAGCTTCGAGCCCGGCGAGCCGCTCACCGTGCGCAGCCTCGCCGCCGCCTTCGGCACCAGCCCGACCCCGGTGCGCGAGGCGCTGCAGCAGCTCGTCGCCGAGCAGGCGCTGACCGCCGAGCCCAACCGGTCCTATCGAATTCCCCGGATCTCGCGCGCGGCCTTCCTCGAGGTGCGCGACATCCGCGCCGAGCTCGAGGGGCTGGCGGCGGCGAAGGCGGCGGCCCATATGCGCCCGGCGACGATTCGCCGCCTCGAGCTCGCCGTCGAGCGGATGGGCAAGGCGATCCGCGGCCAGGACCTGAAGACCTACCTCGCCGCCAACCAGGCCTTCCACTTCATCGTCTACGAGGCCTCGGGCTCGCCGATCCTGTTGCGGACCATCAGCTCGCTCTGGCTGCAGATCGGCCCGAGCCTGAACATGCTCTTCTCCGACCTCGAGCTGGTCGAGGGGCTGCAGGACCAGCACCACGCCGTCATCGCGGCCTTCCGCCGGGGCGACGCCGAGGCGGCGCGGCGCGCCGTGCAGGACGACATCCTCGCCGCCGGGACGCATATCGGCCGGCAGATGGACGGGGTCCAGCTGACCGCCGGCCGGCAAATGGCTTCCGGCAGCTTCACTGCAGCAGCTCAGGGCATGGCACGATCGTCGACTTCACCGTCCGCATGGCCATGGCATCGGCGATCGCCCGCGATCCCGTCCTCGTCGAACGGGTAGAGCGTCTGCATGTCGAGGAAGGGGTATCGGTCACGGGCGCGGTAGAGCATGTCGACGCCGAGCGGCAGGTCGTTGCCGGTGAAGGCCCAGAGCCCAGCACGCTGATGTCCTTGGCGCAGATCCGGTGCCAGCTCGTCTCGATCGAGCCGGCATCCGTGAACTGGCCCATCTCGACATAGCAGCCGCCGTCGCGCAGGAACTCGATGCCTTCGGGGCCGGCGCTGGGATGGCCCGAGCAGTCCATGACGAGGTCGGCCCCGAACCCGCCGACCAGCTCACGCACCCGCGCGATCCTCGCCTGCGGCGTCCTGTGCTCCTCGATATCGACGGTCGCCTCCGCGCCGAACCGGCGGGCGAGGCGCAGGCGCGGCTCCTCCGGCGCCCCGACGCAGAGCACGCGACCGGCACCCATCTCCTGCGCCGCCGCGATCGCGAGAATGCCGATCGGCCCCGAGCCCTGGATGACCACGGTATCGCCATAGCCGAAGCCGCCGGCCCGCTGGGCTCGGGCGAAGGCCCGGATGCAGGAGGTCAGCGGCTCCGCCAGCGCACCAAGGCGCAAAGGCATGTCGTCGGGCAGCTTGTAGATCTTGGTGCCGGGCAGCATGTCGAGATCGACATACACATGCTCGGCCCAGCCGCCCCAGAGATGCGGCGCCTTGTCGAAGCCCAGATAGCGGCCGTAATAGACCGGCGTCAGGCACTTGTTCGCGTTCAGGGGGTAGTGGACGCAGTAGTGGCAGCGGCCGCAGGGCATCAAGGGCGGGATCATCACCCGCGAGCCGACCTCGAGCGGCTTGCCCATGAAGTCCTCGCCGAGCTCGGCCCCGCGTTCCACGATGACGCCGGCGATCTCGTGGCCGAGCGTGAACGGCCACGGCAGGGGCTTGGGCCAGTGGCCCTTGAGGATGTGCAGATCGGTGCCGCAGACGCCGCAGGCACCAATCTGGATGAGCGCTGCGTTCTTGGGCACTGCCGGTCGCGCCACCTCTCGGATCACAGGCGCCGTACCGGGACCGGCGAAGGTCGCCACGCGAATCATCTGCCGCCTCCCTGTTCATGGGCTTTGCCCGGAGCTTGAACCCGAGGGCGATACCGGTCAATTGGCGGCAGGAAGGGGCTCAGGCCGGCACCAGGCACGCCGTCGTGCAACGCGCATCGAGCTCGCGGCGCAGATCCTGCGCCTCGCCGACGTTGACCGCGCGAAAGCGGTAGATGTCGCCCGGCCGCGACTGGCCCAGCTTCCAGAAGGCGGCGGTGATCACCGTGTAGGGGTTGATGAAGCCGCCGGTGGACGGCCCGTCATTGACCAGGATGATCGGCGTCTGGCCGGCGAGGTTGACGGCGCCGAAGGGGTAGCCGTGGTCGAGGATGTTGGACGGGTCGCTGCCATGCTCCGGCCGCTTGTCGGTCGCAAGGAAGAGAACGACCATTCGGGGCCTTGCAGGCGAAAGCCCGTGCGGCTGGACTTGGCGGTCAGCTTCCAGTCGGCGCCGAGAAAACGCGCCCTGCCCGCCTCGTCCAGCCAGTCGTCATTGGGGCCCGGCACGACCTCGATGGTCCACTCCCGCCCGCCGTCGATCGCCGGCCGGGCGGCAGGTGCCACGCGTGTCCCGGCCGCGGGGCCAACCCCGGCCTCGCCGATCGGCAGCTGCTGGCCGGCCTTGATCGCATGGCCCTCGACGCCGCCGACCCCCGCCATGTGGAAGGTCGCACGGCTGCCCAGCACCGGCGGGATGTCGATGCCGCCGGCCACGGCAACATAGGCACGGGCACCCTCGAGCGCCGGGCCGAGGGCCAGCGTCTGTCCGGCCTCGATGGCGAGCGTCGTCCAGCTCTCGACCGGCACGCCGTCCACCCTGGGCGTCATGTTCGCACCGGTCACGGCGACCAGTGTCGGGGCCGGGAAGCGCAGCTCGGGGCCGAGGAACTGGCATTCGAGAGCGGCCGTGTCGGGCGCGTTGCCGACGAGAAGGTTGGCCTGGCGGAAGGACCAGATATCCATGGGCCCGGAGGGCGGGAAGCCCTGCTCCCAGTAGCCGATGCGGCCCGGCAGCTCCTGCACGGAAGTCTCGAGGCCGGCATTCAGGACGTCGATCGTGCGCGGCATGCTGCCCGGTCCCCCTCAGAAGATCGCCGCGTCGGATCGAGCGTGTCGAGCCAGGCGTGGTAGGCGTCGATCGAGAAGCGCTGGTAGCCGACCTCCGGATGCAGGTAGCTGCCGTCCTCGACCCTGGCGGTGATGTAGTCGTATTCCTCCCGGTCGATCGGCACGAAGCGCACGCGATCGCCCGGCTTGAAGAGGGCGAGGCTCTCCCGGAAGGCGGCGAGCCGCTGGGTGGGGTCCCAGATCGGCATCGGGCTGATGGCGAAGATCTGGTAGCCGCCCGGCGTCTGGTCCGGATAGATGCAGGTGATCGACCCACCCATGCCGACCGTCCCCTTGGGGGTCCAGGTGCGCGGCGGGTTGTATTTGGGCGCCGTCAGCCGGCAGCGTGGGTCGAGCGGCAGGAACGAGCCGAGGCCGGGCCAGAAGCCGAGCGCCGCGACCCAGTACTCGGTGCCGGAATGAACCCGCACCAGCTGCCGCCGGTCGGCGAGGCCGTTGAGTCGGACGAGGTAGTCCGGGTCGGGCTCCTTCTCGGCGAGCTTGGCCCGGTAGTCGTCGACGCAGGCCTCGGTCCAGGGATCGAAATAGAGGACCGGCACGTTGAAGAGTCGGCTCGGCAGCTCGAGCCCCTCGAGCTTGCCGATGCCGCTGCGGATATGGCCGAGCTCGCGGACCAGGTCGTCGTAGCCGATGCGCTCGGGATCGTAGGAGACCAGCAGCGAGGCCAATTCGGGAATCAGCTCGACCAGTCCCGGGATCGCCGCCTCGCGGATCCTCGCCGCATAGGTCTGGACCAGGAAATTGAGGTCGAAGCTCATCTCGTCACCGAGATAGACGAGGAGATTGCGATCCCCGCCCGGCTTGAAGACCGGCTCGTCGTAGATCATCGGCGTTCCGGCTCCCGGCGCGGCTCGTTCTGCGATATGCGATAGACTATGCCGTTGGCGGATGCACGGGCAACCGCCAAGGCGGCACCAGATGTCACGGCTGCGGCCGCAAGGGGAGTCGAGCACGCATGTCTCCGGCCGTCGTCAACGTCGCCCTCCTGATCACTGCCTCGGCCATCTACGGCAGCGTTTTCTCGCTGAACAAGCTGGCGGCCGCCGCCGGTTGGCAGCCGCTGCAGTTCGCCTTCGCCCAGTCGCTGCTCGCCGGGCTCGCATTGGCCGTCGTCGTCCTCGCCCGCCGCGAGCTGCCCAAGCCGAGCGTGCGCCTGGGCCTCGCCTGCCTCGTGATCGGCACCCTCTTCGTCGGCCTGCCGATCACCCTTTTGAGCCATGTCGCCCCGCATCTGCCGGCCGCCGTGACCACGCTGGTCCTCGCCCTTTCGCCCGTGGTGACGCTGGTCTTCGCCATGCTGCTCGGCGTCGAGGTCTTCCGCTGGGGGGCGGTGGCCGGCATCGCCTGCGGCCTCGCCGGCATTGCCGTCCTGGTCATGCCCGGCTCCTCGCTGGGCGGCGAATCGGCCGCCGGCTGGTTCCTCCTGGCCCTTCTCGCACCCGTCATGTTCGGTCTCGGCAACGTGCTCTCGAGCGTGCTCCGCCCGCCGGTGACGGCATCGACCGCCATGGCCGGGGGCTCCCTCCTGGGCTCGGCGCTCAGCCTCGTGCCGCTCCTCGTGGCGACCGGCCTCCTCGGCTGGCCGGCAGTCGGGCCGGCGGCCCTGCCACCGGTGCTGCTCGCCAGCGCGGTGAATGCCGTCTTCTTCGTGCTGCTCTTCGAGATCATCCGCCGC
>JAWKVR010000059.1:0-17628 GCA_041397945.1 Geminicoccaceae bacterium | reverse complement strand
GCAGGCCGTGGCGAAGGCGGAGAAGGCGCCGGCCGGGCCGGCCACCAGCCAGCCGACGGGCAGGGCGATGAGGGCGATGGTCGGCAGGGTCGTGTAGAGGGCGCCGAACAGCACCGCCAGATCGTGCGGGTTCTGGTGGTGGTCGTAGTGGATCCGCTTCCACACCTTGGCCGTCGACTTGTGCTTGAAGAGCCCGGTCGAGTGCAGGACGAAGCGGTGGATCAGATACTCCGCGAGCGGGTAGATGGCAGCGGTGACGACGGCGGCGACCAAGGGCTGCCAGAGGCTGTCCATGACGGCGAAGGCGACCGCCCAGGAGACGAGCGCGATCACGATGTAGGCCTGGATTGCGTAATAGGTGAAGAAGGCGCGGACGAGATCGCCCAGGCTCATCTTGTCGAGAAAATAGGCCTTGTCGCTCCAGGGACCCCAGGACGTCAGCATACCCGTGTACCGCGTTTTGGATGTGATTTCCGGCTCATTCCGGAGTTAATGCCCGCCCGTCCGGTGAGCAAGGGTGGTGCCGCGCTTTGCCACGGGAGGGTTGCGCGGAAAAGACACCTGCCCGCCTACCCGGCCAGAGGTGCCCGGGTCAGCACGCGGCGGATGCGCTCAACCACCCGTTCGAGGTCGTCGATCGCCTTGGGCGCGGCCACAGGCGTCGGGTCGTCGGCGCGGGTCAGGAGGCCTCGGGCGACCAGGGCGCGGTGCAGCCGGGCGGGATCGTTCGGCAGGCGGAGCCAGCCTTTGGCGATCAGCCGGTCGACCAGCCGTCCCAGCACGTGCTGCTGGTGCGGCGTGCCGCGATAGGAGGTGCCGCCACCGATGAGCAGGGTGAGCGCCGACTTGACCGGCTTGCTGCCCGGCAGGCCGTCGTACCAGTAGGGCAGCTCGAGCAGCGTCACCGGCTTGCCGGTGAGGCAGGCGACGGTGAGCGTGAAGGGATCGTCGCCGGTGACCAGAAGACGGTCGGCCGCGGCCATGACCTCGGCCAGCGGCCTTGTCGGGTCGATCACCTCGACCTCGCCCGCAGCGGCGAGGATGGCGTCGCGGGCTTCCTCGGGCATGTCCGGCTCGAAGCGCACCATCTTCGGCCCGGGGCCGGCGTCGCGAAGGGCCTGGCCGATGCGGGTCGCCGCCGCCGCCGTCAGCCGGAAGGGCTTCTGGCCCTTGCCGACCAGTGCGGTCGTGCCGCCTCTGCTGCCCGCTGCGTCGCCGATCGGCGGCAGCAGGGGGGCGGTGATCTGCAGCACGTTCTCGCGGACCGGCAGGCGAAGCTGCGGGGTGGCGACGACGAGGTCGAAGAGCTCGAAGGCGGCGCCGGGCATGCCGAGCTGGACGATGCGGGTGGCCCCCCGGCTCTCGCCCTTGATCCGCCGGGCGACCGCCGCGGCCTTCGCCCCGGCGGCGATCACGAGATCGGGCCAGGGTGCCTCGAGCGCCGTGGTGCTGCGGTCGAGCGCCTGCTCGATCGCGGTGCCGCCGAGCGCTGCCGCCAGCCGGCGCACCTGCGCGTCGTGCGTCGCCACACCGTCGATCAGCGCCCAGATGACAGCGCGCTCGGGATAGGCCACGGCCCGGACCGGAAAATGCCGCACCGTGCCGGGAATGGGGGCCGCCTTGTCGGCGACAGTGAGCTGCCAGCTCACGCCCGGATGGCGGACGGCGATCTCGTCGATGCGCTGGCGCCACCAGGCAGCGCTGCCGAGCCCCTCGGGTGCGTCGGCCACGGCGTCGAGATGCACCACCTTCCGCGCGGCGCCGAAGAGCCGGCCCAGAAGCCAGGGCAGGTCGGCCGGGGGCACGCGGCCGAGCAGGTCGCTCGCCACCACTGCGTCATGCGCCCTCTCTGGCCAGTCGGTGGCATGTGCGAGACGCAGCACCGTCTTGCGCCGGCCCTGGGTCAGCGGCGCCGTCGTCTCGGCGGCGGCGTCGGGGCCGAGCCGCACATCGAGCACGTCCTCGACGCCGAGCTCGGTGAAGAGCGCAACCGCCTCGTCACCCGGCGCCGGGGCCGCGTCGCGCGCTGGCTGGTTGCTGCCGATCGCGGCAGCGAAGTCCGGGCTCGGCGCGTCGCTCGTGAACACCTCGTAAGCCTCGGCATCGGCCGCCCGCTCGAGGTCGTACCAGACATAAGCCAAGGGATTGGGGTGGTAGGAATAGGCCTCGGGGAAGGGGTGCCAGGGCTGCTGGTGCAGGGCCGTGTAGTGCAGGCACTTCGTCAGGCCCTCGACATATTCCTGGTCGCGGGCGTTCCAGTGGCCGTCGAGCTGGCCCCAGAGCCCGGGCGTCGCGGAGGGCTTGTCGATCAGCGCGTGCTTGCCGAGCCGGGCTGCCGTCTCGCGGTTCCAGAGCGGCAGCATGCGCTCGCAGTCGATCAGCATGACCGACGTGTCCTTGGCCGAGATGGCGAGATAGCCGTGGTCGCCCATCTCGAGATCGAAGAGCAGGGCGGGGTCGGCGAGGTAGATCTGGTCGACGTCGTTGTAGATCGCCTTGCCGGTGCCGCCGGCGAAGGCGGGGATGGCATAACGGTAGTTGGTGAAGCCGGTCCGCCACTTGGAGCGATCGAAGCCGGTGACGTTCTTCATCAGGTGGATCTCGTAGACCCGACCCGGATCGCGGACCTTCTCGATCGAGTAGAAGAAGATCCGCTCGGCCCGGTACTGCGCCTCCTCGGTGCCGAGGAAGATGCGCACCGGCGGCAGCTCGCTGGGCGTGGCCCCCGGCCGGACGCCGAGGACGACCGGTGTCGGATCGGCGCGGAAGAACGGCCAGGCGTCGAAGCGGTCGGTGAGGGTGGGCAGCTCGGGCATGCGGGCCTTTCCGGTTGCGGCTCGGCCGGTACGGTTCGGCGATCAGGTAGGGTGCGCGTCAGGCCTCGTCAATTTGACGCATTGGCGCGGTCGGGTTCGTTGTCGGGGATGCGGCCTGCAGCTGCAGCCATTCGCGCGACAGGGCGAGGCCGAGCGCCAGCAGCATGGGTCCGAGGAAGATGCCGAGAATGCCGAAGGTCATCACCCCGCCGATGACGCCGAAGAAGACGAGCAGGAAGGGCATCTGGCTGCCGCGGCTGATGAGGTAGGGCTTGAGGAAGTTGTCGACCCCGCCGATGACCAGGGCACCGTAGGCACCCATGATGATGCCGGCGACGATCTGCCCGGTCATCAGCTGCCAGATCGCCACCGGGATCCAGACCAGGGACGAGCCGGCGACCGGGAAGAGGCCGAGGATGAAGACGCAGGTGGCGAGCAGGAAGGGCTGCGGCACAGCTAGGATCCAGAAGCCGAAGAGCGCCAGCATCGCCTGGATCAACGCCGTGCCGATCACCCCGTAGACCACGCTGCGGATGGTCCCGGCGGCGACCGCGATCAGGTGCTTCGCCCGGTCGCCGACGACGCTGCCGATCGAGCGGTGCAGGAGCTCGGCCGCCATGGCGCCGTCGCGGTAGATGAAGAAGGCGACGAGCACGCTGACCGCGAGCTCGACCAGGCCCCGCCCGAGGCCGAGCCCGCCCCGGATCGCGGCGTCGCGGAGGGGGGTGAAATAGGGCAGGGCCGAGGCGAGGAGGTCGCCCGTGTTGGTGATCAGGCCGCGCCAGAGGTCGGCCAGGAAGCCGCCGACCAGCGGCAGGCCGGCGAGCCAGCCGGGCGGCTCGGCCATGGCGCCGGCGCCGTTCGCGTCGATCGTCACCCGGAGCTGGGTGATGGCGTCCTCCGCCGTGTCGGCGAGGGCACTCACCAGGAGCGCCATCGGCACGATCAGCGCTGCCGCCAGCGCCAGCGTCATGAGGAAGGAGGCCGGCAGGTTGTGGCCGCCCAGCAGCGCCTTCAGCCGCTGGTGCAGGGGCCAGGTCGAGAAGACCAGGATGATCGCCCAGAGGAGCGACGAGAAGAAGGGGCGGAGCACCAGCACGCAGCCGAGGCCGAGCAGGACCAAAAGGACCCAGCCGGCGACCTCGTTGAGCCGGGCGCCGACGCCGAAGAAACGCCGGGGCTGCGCGGCCAAGCTCGTCAGTCCTTCCCGCCCTCGCTGCCGGCCTTCCCGGCAACCTCGAAACCGCAGAGTCGTTCGTAGACCTTGACCACGGCGCTGTCGTCCTCGCGGCCGTAGCCGGCGCCGGCGGCGGCGAGGAACTGCTGGTGGGCGGCGGCCGCGATCGGCAGCGGGAAGCGCTGTCCCCTCGCCGTATCGAGCACGATGCCGAGATCCTTGACGAAGATCTCGACCGCGGAATGCGGCGTGAAGTCCCGAGCCAGGATGTGCGGCACGCGGTTGCTGAACATCCAGGAGTTGCCGGCGCTGTTGGAGATCACCTCGAAGAGCGTCTGCGGGTCGGCGCCGCAGGCGGCACCCAGCGCCATGGCCTCGCCGGCGGCGGCGAGATGCACCCCGGCGAGATGCTGGTTGATCATCTTCACGGTCGAGCCGATGCCGGGCTCGCTCCCCAGCCGATAGACGGTCTTCGCCATCGCGTCGAGGGCCGGGGCCGCCGCGGCGAAGGCCGCCTCGCTGCCCGACGCCATGACGGTGAGCGTGCCGGCAACGGCGCCGACCTGGCCGCCGCTGATCGGCGCGTCGAGAAGGTCGAGGCCCATCTCGGCGAGCCGCTCGCCCAGGGCCTTCGTGAAGGGTGGCGGGACGGTGCTGTGCAGCACCACGACCCCGCCTTCACCGAGCACGGCGGCACCACCATCCTTGCCGAAGAGCGCTGTCTCGGCCTGGTCGGCGGTGGCGACGACGAGGATCAGGAGCGAGACCTGGTCGGCGGCGGCGCGCGGGCTCGCGACCGGCTTGCCGCCGGCCGCGGCCAGCTCCTCGAGCGGCTTCTTCGCGACGTCGAAGCCGTAGACGGTGTGGCCCTTGGCGAGCAGCTGCTTCGCCATCGGCAGGCCCATGGAGCCGAGCCCGACGAAGCCGATACTGATGGTCATCCCGGTTGTCCCAAACGACGGTGGCGCTCGACCGGCAGGCGTTGCCGGACGAGCTGGAGATAGTCGGGGTCGAGCTCGGCCGTGGCATGGCCCGGCCGGTCGGAGACCCGGGCCACGACGTGCCCCCAGGGGTCGGCGATCAGCGCGTGGCCGTAGTTGTGGCGAACTCCCGATCCCGCGGGAAAGCTGCCGACCTGGGCGGCCGCCGCGACATAGCACTGCGTCTCGATGGCGCGCGCCCGCAGCAGCACCTCCCAGTGGTCCTTGCCGGTCGGCAGGGTGAAGGCGGAGGGGACGAGGATGAGCTCGGCCCCGGCCCGACGAAGGGCGAGAAAGAGCTCGGCGAAGCGGAGATCGTAGCAGATGGTGAGCCCGACCCTGACCCCGTCGAGGTCGACCGTCACCACCCGGTCGCCCGGCACGGTGTAGTCGCTCTCGCGATAGACCTCGCCGGACGGGGTCTCGACGTCGAAGAGGTGGATCTTGCGGTAGCGGGCGACCTCCTCGCCGGTGCGGTCGATGACCACTGTCGTGTTGGCGAGGCGGCCCTCGCCCAGATCCTCGAAGAAGCTGCCGCCGTGGACGTTGACGCGGTGCTCGCGGGCGAGGTCCCGCAGCATGGTCCAGGCGGCGCCACCAGGGATCGCCTCGGCGGCCGCGCGCCGGCCCGCATTGCCACCGCCCATGATCGTGAAGGTCTCCGGCAGGCTCACCAGATCCGGCCGGTCACGCTCGATGGCTCTTTCGATCAGCGCCTTCGCGGCCTTGAGGTTCGCCGCCTTGTCCGGCCCCGAGTTCATCTGGATCACGGCGACGCGCATGATGGTCAGGCCCCGGCGACGGCGAAGCGATGCACCATACGGTGCCGGTAGGTCTCGTTCGGCCGCAGGATCGAGCTCGGGAACTCCGGCTTGTTCGGGGCGTCGGGGAAGCACTCTGTCTCGAGGCAGAGACCGGCCCTGGGACCGATATGCGCCCCGTCCGAGGCGGTGATGTCCATCTTGAAGCCGGTGTAGAGCTGCACGCCCGGCTGGTCGGCATCGAGCGTCATCCTGACCCGGCCGTCGCTGGCGACGAGATCGGCGACGGGGCGCAGGCCGCTTCCGTTCACCACGAAGCAATGGTCGTAGTCGGCGGTGCCCTTGGCGTCGATCCGTCGGGCTTCGCGGAAGTCGAACCCGGTTCCGGCCAACGGCCGGATCTCGCCGGTCGGGATCTGGCCCTCGCCGGTCGGCAGGTAGCCGTCGGCGGCGAGCCGCAGCTCGTGCGCCTCGATCGAGCCTTTGCCGTCGAGGTTCCAGTAGGTGTGGTGCACCATGTTGATCGGCGTCGGTGCTGTGGTCGTGGCGGTCATCTCGATGTCGAGGCTGTCGTCGGTCAGCTGGTAGAGGCAGCGCGCCTCGACCGTGCCCGGATAGCCCGCCTCGCCCGCCGGCCCCGTCAGCTCCAGGGTGACCGACCGGCCGTCACCGCCCGGCGTCATGCGCCAGAGCCGCCGGCCCCAGCCCTTCGAGCCGCCATGCAGGTGGTGGACGCCGCCCATGTTGGCCTCGAGATCGTGGCGCATGCCGTCGAGGGTGAAGGTGGCATGGCCGATGCGGTTGCCGAAGCGGCCGACCGTGGCGCCGAAATAAGGCGACTTCGCCGGGTAGTCGGGGAAGCCGTCGAAGCCCAGCACCAACGGACGCGGCCGGCCGTCGACGTCGATTGTGAGGGACTGCAGCACGCCACCCCAGCTCAGGATCGCCGCGCGCAGGCCCTTGCCGTTGTCGAGCACGACCCGGCCGACCGGCTCACCCTCGAACTCGCCCCATTTCTCGACCGCCATGACCAGTCCCCCTGCACCTTGCCGCAGCCTCTATAGCCCATGCCGAGCGGCAGGTCAGTCGCCGAGAAGGCTGAGCCGGCCGAGCCCGGGGAGCGTGATCTCCAGGTCGAGCGGGTTGATGCCGAGGACGATGCCCGAGAAGTTGAGCTCCAGCCCCTCGGCCCGGGCGACCATCAGGCCGAAAACCCCGCCGAGCGAGAGCTGGAAGCCGGTGTGGCTCGGGGCCGGGGCAAGGATGCGGGGGCCGAGATAGTCCTTGCCGATGGCGCGGGGCGGCAGGTCCAGCCCGAGACCCGGCACCTCGCGGGCGATCCAGGCGATGAAGGTGTTGGAGTTCGGGCCTGGCCACATGCGGTAGGTGTGACGATAGGGATAGTCGGTCACCGCCTGCTCGATCTCGGGAATGAGCGCTGCCGCAGCCGCACCACGGTGGTCGAGCAGGAGGCGCGGCCGGTTGCCGGCCCAGTTGCCGTCCGGCACGCCCCGGTGGTTGACCCGGATTGCCTCGCCGCCGCGCCGCAGATCCCAGGCGACCACGTCGTAACGGGTGTAGCCGGTCGCGTTCTCCGGCTTCATCGCGATCCAGCAATGATCCGCCACGGCCCCCTTGAGGCCCAGGGAGGCGGCGCAATAGACCTGCACGACCGCTTCGGTCGCGGTGACCGGGTCGGGTGCCATGCCGGTGCTGTCCCAGCGCCCGCCGCCCCAGTGGGCCACGGCACCCTGGCGCCAGGCGGAGACGCCGACCGGCAGGATGACGAGGGCCAGAACGAGCAGGAGCGGCGGGCGCCAGCGCAACGGGCGAGCTTTCTTCGGATGGGTGCGTGGTTTATGTAGCGCTTGCAGGGCTCACGGGCGAGGCTTGGAGGCGAAGCATGACGAAACGCGCACCCCCGGGCAGCCATATGGTCGTTATGGCCGGTCTCGTCGGCGCCCTCTTGCCGGCCACCCTCGCGGCCGCGGAGATGGTCGAGCGTGGCCGGATCATCGCCGAGACCTTCTGCGCCCAATGCCACGCCACTGGCGCCACCGGCGCGAGCCCGCTCCCCGGGGCGCCGCCCTTTCGCACCTTCAAGGAGCGCTGGCCGGTCGAGGTGCTGGCGGAGGCCCTGGCCGAGGGCCTGACCACGGGCCATCCAGAGATGCCCACGGTCACCATGACTCCGGGCGAGATCGATGCGTTCCTGGGCTATCTCGACAGCTTCTGATCGGCCAGCGGCTGCGGCGATTCACGGCGGAGGATTTGAATGTCCAGGTCGATGAGCGAGAAGCTGGGGCTGATCGTCGAAGACTCGCTGAGCGAAATCTACGTCTTCAACGCCGACACGTACGAGTTCGTGCTTGTGAACCGCGGCGCGCGGGAGAACCTGGGCTACACGATGGATGAGCTGCGCGAGCTCACACCCTGGGACTTGAAGCCGGAGTTCACGCGCGAGGCCTTCGTGCGGATGGTGGAGCCGCTGCACGCCGGGGCCGAGCGATTTCTGACGTTCGAGACCCGGCACGAGCGAAAGGATGGCTCCGTCTACGACGTGGCAGTGAAGCTGCAATTGATCCGCGGTGACGACGATGTTTTTTATGCGGCTATAGAAGATGTCACCGAGCGAAAGAAAGTAACGGAGGAGCTTCGCCAAACGAACCGGCGGCTGGATGCGATCCTGAACAACACCAAGATGGCGGTCTTCATGATGGACGACCGCCAGCACTGCGTTTTCATGAACAAGGCCGCGGAGTAGCTGACGGGCTACACTCTCGAGGAGACGCTTGGCCGGCCGCTGCACGACGTCATTCACCATAGCTATCCGGACGGTCGCCCTTTCCCGCTCGCGGAGTGCGCCATCGACAGCGCTTTCCCGCAAGGCAACCAGATGGAAGGCGAGGAGGTCTTCGTCCACAAGGACGGCAGCTTCTATCCCGTCGCCTTCACGGCCTCGCCCATTCGCGACGATGCGGGGCAGCCCGTAGGCACGGTCATAGAGGTGCGCGGCATCGCCGAGGACTTGCGGACCCGCGAGGCGATGCGTGCCTTCAACGAGACGCTGCAGCAGCGCGTCGCCGAGGCGGTCGCCGAGCAGCGCAAGGCGGAGCTGCAGCTCGCCCAGGCCCAGAAGATGGAAGCCGTGGGCAAGCTCACGGGCGGCGTCGCGCACGATTTCAACAACCTCTTGCAGGTCATCGGCGGCAGCCTCCAACTGCTGACGCGCGAGGTGGCGGGCAACGAACGCGCCGAGGGGCTCGTGCGAAACGCACTCGTCGGCGTCACGCGCGGCGCCAACCTCGCGTCGCAGCTATTGTCGTTCGGTCGCCGTCAGCCCCTCGAGCCGCGGCCGATCAACCTCGGCCGCGTCCTTCGCAACCTCGACGACATGCTGCGGCGCGCGCTCGGCGAGGAAATCGAGATCGAGACCGTGGTGGCCGGCGGCATCTGGAACTGCCTGGCAGATGCCACCCAGGTGGAGAACGCCATTCTCAATCTGGCGATCAATTCGCGCGACGCCATGGGCGGCCGCGGCAAGCTCACGCTCGAGGCGGGCAATGCCTCGCTCGACGACGCCTATGCCGCCGAGCACGCGGAAGTGACGGCCGGCCAATATGTCATGCTCGCCGTCACCGATACCGGCAGCGGCATCCCTGCCGACGTCCTGGAGCGCGTGTTCGACCCGTTCTTCACGACCAAGCCGGAAGGCGAGGGCAGCGGGCTCGGTCTCAGCGGGGTCTACGGCTTCGCCAAGCAATCGGGCGGCCACGTCAAGATCTACAGCGAGGAAGGTCAAGGCACGACGGTGAGGCTCTATCTGCCGCGGACACGCCGGCCGGAGGACAGCGTGCCCGAGGGCGTTGCTGAGGAGGTCACCGGCGGCGTCGAGACCATCCTCGTCGTCGAGGACGACGAGGCCGTGCGGGCGACGGCGGCGGAGATGCTCAAGGAGCTCGGCTACCGGGTGTTGAAGGCCAAGGACGCCGACAGCGCGCTGGCCATCGTCGAAAGCGGCATGGCGATCGACCTCCTATTCACGGATGTGGTGATGCCGGGGAAGCTGCGGAGCACGGAGCTGGCGGATCACTTCCGCCGGCGCTCGCCGGGCGGTGCCGTGCTGTACACGTCGGGCTACACGCAGAATGCCATCGTTCACGCCGGACGGTTGGACGACGAGGTCGAGCTGCTGATCAAGCCCTACGGTCGCGAAGCGCTGGCCCGCAAGGTGAGGCAGGTGCTCGACGCGTCGTCGGCCACGGCGCAGCCGCCCGCCGGGACCGAGGTCGAGCCCCGCAGCCGGCGCAGCGTGCTCGTCGTCGAGGACGAGGTGCTCATCCGTATCAACACCGTCGACATGCTGACGGAGTTGAATTTTCTCGTCGCCGAGGCGGCAACGGCCCGGGAAGCAAGGACCTTGCTGGGCCGGAAGTCCTTCGACCTGCTGCTCACGGACGTCGCCCTTCCCGATGGCTCGGGGCTCGAGCTGGCGCGCGAGGCCGTGGCGCGGCACAAGGAGCTTCGCGTGGTGCTGGCGACCGGGCAGGTGATGGAAGCGATGGAGGACCTGCCGGGCGCCTCGTGGCTGCCCAAGCCATACGACGAGCGGGCCCTGGCCGTCGCCGTCGGCACCTGGCCAGCCCGGAGCGACGGGGGCGGCTCCTAGCCCAGCTCCTCCTGCGGCTGCTGGTTGCCGCGCCTGGGGGTGGCAGCACCCACCGGTGCCGCCCAGCGGACGGCGTTCAGGATCAGCATCTGGATCTGGGCGTTGTGGTAGGTGGGATAGGTCTCGTGGCCCGGGCGGAGATAGGCGATGCGGCCCTGGCCGCGCCGCCAGGTGCAGCCCGAGCGGAAGACCTCGCCGCCCCGGAACCAGCTCACGAGGAAGAGCTCGTCGGGCGGCGGGATGTCGAAATGCTCGCCGTACATCTCCTCGTGCTCGATGACGATCTGCTCGGGCAGGCCGGCCACGATGGGGTGGGTCGGATCGACCACCCAGAGCCGCTCGCGCTCGCCCGCCTCGCGCCATTTCAGGTCGCAGCCCGTGCCCATCAGCGTCTTGAAGATCTTCGAGAAATGGGCCGAGTGCAGGGCGACGAGGCCCATGCCGTCCAGCACGCGCTGGCGCACCCGCTGGACGATCTCGTCGGCGACCTCGTCATGCGCCCGGTGGCCCCACCAGACGAGCACGTCGGTCGCATCCAGGCGGCGACGGTCGAGGCCGTGCTCCGGCTCGTCGAGCGTCGCCGTGGCGACCTCGAGGCCGACCGCGCGCAAGGGGGCCGCCAGGGCCTCGTGGATGCCGCGGGGGTAGATCTCGGCGACCTTCGGGTTGGCCTTCTCGTGGCGGAACTCGTTCCAGACGGTGACCCTCGGCTCCCGGCTCATTTGCCGCCCTCCTCGGTCGCGGTCGAATCCATGATCCCCGCCGCATTGGCGATCTCGGCCAAAGGCACCAGCCGGCCGTGCTCGGCGGCGGAGCGGATCGCTGCATGCATGAGGCAGAGGCTCTCGAGATTATCGGCGCCGGTGCTCAGGCCCGCGGCAGGGCGGCCCTCGCCCACCCAGGCGGCGAAGGCGGCGAGGGCACCCGCCCGGTCGATGCGCGGCAAGGGCTCCAGCTCCAGTGGCCGCGACTTGTCGTGGGCGGTGTAGAGGGTCACCCGGTCCGCACCTCGCCGGTCGCCCTGGTTGCCGCGAAACCTGCCGAGGGCCGCGGCGGCGCTGCCGTCGATCCGCCAGTCCGCACCCCAGGGCGTGTCCGGCCCGCGGCTGATCCAGGTGCCGCGATAGCTGACCACGGTGCCGCGCCGAAAGCGGATCAGGGCCGCCGCTGCCGGCCGGCCCTGGAAGGGGGTGCCGGGCTCGCTCCAGCTCATCGCCGTCACCGCCTCCGGCTCGTCGTCGAGGACGTAGCGCATCATGTCGAAATGGTGGATCGCCATGTCCGAAAGCAGGGGCTCGGCGAGGAAGAAATAGCGGTAGTTCTCGTCCCACTGCTTCCAGAAATCCACGGCGAGCGAGGCGACGTGCCCGAGGGCACCGTCGGCCACGAGACGACGGAAGGCCCGGGGCGTGGGGAAATGCCGGTAGTTCTGGTTGACCATCAGGTGCAGGCCCGAGCTCGCCGCCAGCTCGACCAGCCCAGCCGCCTCGGCCAGGGTCTCGGTGAAGGGCTTCTCGACCAGCACGTGCAGGCCCTGGCGAAGCGCCGCCTCGGTGACCGCCGCATGGGCGGCGAGCGGCACGACGGCGAGGGCTGCCGTCGGCCGGGTCGAGGCCACCGCCTCGTCGAGCGAGGCGAAGAGCTTGCCCGGCGGGATGCGGAGTGTCTCCCGGGCCAGCTCGCGCATTGCCGGATCGCCGTCGACGAAGGCCACGGGCTCGATCTCGGGCACGTCGGGCAGCACTTCCTTCGCCCAGTCCCGACCCCAGCCGCCGAGCCCGATCTGCACCAGCCGCACCATCGCCTGCCTCCTCGTCCGGACGCGCTTGGTCTAGCAGATGGTGCCCGCGGCGCGAAGTGCGCGGAGGGCATCCTCGAGGATCACGGCGGCGGCGAAGTGGTCGATGGCGGCACCCGGCTTCGGCCGCGCCAGCCGCCCCTCGGCGATCGCTTGGCGGACCGCCTCCGTCGTCAGCCGCTCGTCCTGGAGGAAGTGCGGCAGGTCGAGCGCTCGTGCCAGGTTCTGCGCCGTGTCCTTGGCCGAGCGGGCCCTCGGCCCCTCGCTGCCGTCCATGTTGAGCGGCAGGCCGAGGACCAGCGCCACCACGCCGCGCTCGCGGACCACGGCCGAGAGGTGGGCCGTGTCAGCGGCGAGCCCTCGGCGCTCGAACGTCGAAAGCGCGGTCACCAGGCGGCGTTCCGGGTCGGTGCCGGCGAGCCCGATGCGGCGCTTGCTCACATCGAGGGCGAGCAGCGAGCCGGTCGCCGGCAGGCCGGCGGCGAAGGCTGCCGCCGCGCTCGTGCTGGCCTCGGGGCTCAAGGCAGGAGCCGGCCGTAGAAGAGGAAGGGGGCGGTCGGCAGGGCCATGGGCGGTGCTTCCGCGCTCTCGACCGAGACGCCGAGCCCGAGCCCGTCGGCCTGGTATTCCTCGGGCAGCTCGAGCGTGGTCGTGCGGCCGGCATCGAGCGAGCCCAGCGCCTGCGGCGAGCCGTCCGGGTCTGGCATGGCCCAGAGCCGCAGGACCCGGTCGTCCGTGAGCACCAGAGGCGGCACCGGCGTCACGCTCAGCTGGTTGCCGGCGAGCCCGACCCGCCAGACCCGGCCGGGGGCGAGCGGCTGCAGGAGCCCTACCCGATCATGCTCCAGCGCCACCGGGGCGGGTGCTGCCTCCGCCGGCGTGTCGACCGCCGGCGGCAGGAGCCGGTCGCCTAGCAGGACCAGCGCCAGGGCCAGGGCCACTGAACCTGCCGCCACGGCACCCAGGCGCCAGCGGCGCAGCGCCCGGTCCTGCTCCTCCCGCATCTCGTTCGGCATCGGGTCGCGGCCGCGCGCCATGGTGGCGACACCCGGCTTGACGTGGCGGTCGAGGCGCTTGAGCCCGATGGCGATGTCGAGCCGCTGCCAGACCTCGGGCGGCGGCTGGACCGGGGCGACCGCCGCCTTCGGCGGCGTCGCCCCTGTCGGCAGATGCCGGTCGAGCACGGCGGCGAGCCAGGCAGCCGGGCGGGCCGCGGTGTCGCGTTCCTTCGCCGTGGCGAAGATCTCGAGGAAGGCGGCGACCAGCGCCGCATCGGCGGCCGGCCCTTCCACGGCCGCCCGGGCACGACCATAGAGCTCTGGTGCTGCGGCGCGGTAGAGCGCCTCCATCGCCTGCCGGTCGTCGGCGACCCCGGCATCGAGGAGGGTGCCGAGCTCGGGGTCCGGCCGTTTCGCTGCCGGCTTGCGTTTCGCGGTCATGCTGTCCGATGTCATTCCCTGGAGCCCCATGTCGGCAAGGCTCCTCGCAGCCTCCTAGACATTGCGACCGGATTTACGCAAGTAGGCGGCGCTACCGGGCCGATCCATCCAACATGGCTGGCCCGGTGGGCGTTCCGATCAACCGTCAGGATAACGTTCCGATGTCGCTCGACAAGGCCACCGTGCGCAAGATCAGCGAGCTCGCCCGGATCGAGGTGCCCGAATCCGACCTCGAGCCCCTGGCGCAGGAGCTCTCGGCGATCATTGGCTGGATCGAGCAGCTGGCCGAGGTCGACACCGACAATGTGGCACCCATGCGCTCCGTCATGCCCATCACCCACGCCTGGCGCGCCGACGAGGTGACCGATGGCGGCATCCAGGAGGCGATGACCCGAAACGCACCCAGCGCCCATGACGGCTATTTCGTCGTGCCGAAGGTGGTCGAGTGATGGCGGACATGACCGATCTCGGCCTCCTCGAGGCCCGCCACCGGCTCGCGGCCCGCGAGCTCTCGGCGAGGGAGCTGACGGAGGCGCATCTCGCCGCCATCGATCGAGGCCCGTCCGCTCAACGCCTTCATAACAGAGACACCGGAGCTGGCGCTGGCCGCCGCCGAGGCGTCCGATGCGCGGCTGGCCAGGGGCGAGGGCGGCCTGCTCGAGGGCCTGCCGATCGCCATCAAGGACCTCTTCTGCACGAAGGGGGTCCAGACCACCGCCGGCTCGCGCATCCTCGAGGGCTTCGTCCCGCCTTACGAATCGACCGTGACGCAAAGGCTCTGGGCCGAGGGTGCCGTGCCGCTCGGCAAGACCAATCTCGACGAGTTCGCCATGGGCTCGTCCAACGTGACCTCGCATTTCGGCCCCGTCCGCAGTCCCTGGACCAGGGCCAGCGACAATGCCGACCTCGTGCCGGGCGGCAGCTCCGGCGGCTCGGCCGCGGCCGTGGCGGCCCGGATAGCGCTTGCCGCCACCGGCACCGACACGGGCGGCTCGATCCGCCAGCCGGCGGCCTTCTGCGGCATCACCGGCATCAAGCCGACCTATGGCCGCTGCTCGCGTTTCGGCGTGGTCGCCTTCGCCAGCTCGCTCGACCAGCCCGGCGCCTTCGGCCGTAGCGTCGAGGACAGTGCGCTGCTGCTGCAGGCCATGGCCGGCTACGACCCGAACGACAGCACCTCGGCCGATCTCGCCGTGCCCGACTGGACCGCGAGCCTGAAGGGCAAGGTGAAGGGGCTCAGGATCGGCGTGCCGAAGGAATATCGCGTCGACGCGATGCCGGCCGAGATCGAGAAGCTCTGGCAGCAGGGTGCCGACTGGCTAAGGGCCGAAGGGGCGGAGATCGTCGAGATCGCGCTGCCGCACACCAAGTACGCGCTGCCCACCTACTACATCATCGCCCCGGCCGAGGCGTCCTCCAACCTCGCCCGCTACGACGGCATGCGCTACGGCCTCAGGGTCGAGGGCGAGACGCTCGCCGATATGTACAAGAAGACCCGGGCGGCCGGCTTCGGCACGGAAGTGAAGCGGCGGGTCATGATCGGCACCTACGTGCTCTCCGCCGGCTACTACGACGCCTACTACCTCAAGGCGCAGAAGGTCCGCCGCCGCATCGTCGAGGACTTCGAGCAGGCCTTCGGAAAGGTCGACGCCATCCTGACACCGACGGCCCCGTCCGCCGCCTTCCGCGCCGGCGAGAAGATGGACGACCCCGTCGCCATGTACCTCAACGACGTCTTCACCGTGCCGTCGAGCCTCGCCGGCCTGCCGGCGATCTCGGTCCCGGCCGGCCTGTCGGCGGAGGGCCTGCCGCTGGGGCTGCAGGTGATCGGCAAGGCCTGGGACGAGCAGACGGTGCTCGATGTCGGGCTGGCGATCGAAAGGGCGGCGGGGTTTGCGGTGATGCCGTATGGGTTGGGGTGAAGTCGCTACACAGCGTAAGTGATCGACTGCGCCAGGCGCTTCCCTGATGCTTTGGAACAACCCAGCGAACCGGGCCAATCCCAGCGGGCATCCTATCCACAATGAAAATGACGGATGGTCAAAAACCAGCTGACATGAAGTCAGTTGCAAACTGCATATGTTGCACCAAAGTGTCCCGCCCCACGGCCAGCTCCCGCTTGCCCTACTGATGCCGTTGAACGGCCCCGTCCACGCCATCCCCTTCCCGGAGGCGCTGCGCGTCTGGCTGCGGGTGGCGCTCCTGAGCTTCGGCGGGCCGGCGGGGCAGATCGCGGTGATGCACCGCATCCTCGTGGAGGAGAAGCGCTGGGTCGGGGAGGCGCGGTTCCTGCACGCCCTCAACTACTGCATGCTCCTGCCGGGTCCGGAGGCGCAGCAGCTCGCCGTCTATCTCGGCTGGCTGCTGCACCGGACCAAGGGCGGGCTGGTCGCCGGCACGCTCTTCGTCCTGCCTGGCTTCCTCTCGATCCTGGCCCTGAGCTGGGTCTACGTGCTGCTCGGCGACCTGACGCTCGTCGAGGGGCTCTTTTTCGGGCTCAAGGCCGCCGTCCTCGCCATCGTCCTCGATGCGCTGGTGCGGATCGGCCGGCGGGCGCTCAAGAACAACGTGCTGGTCGGCACGGCGGTCGCCGCCTTCGTCGCCATCTTCGTCATCGGCCTGCCGTTCCCGCTCATCGTGCTGGGGGCGGCGCTCGCGGGCTTTGTCGCCACGCGCGCCGGCTCGACCGCCTTTCGCCTCGGCGGCCATGGCGGCGGTGCGGCCGGGAGCGACGCGGGATCGGCGCTGGGCGAGGAGATCCCGGCCCATGCCCGGCCCAACGTGGCCTGGTCGCTTCGCGTCGCCAGCATCTGCCTCGTCCTCTGGCTCGGGCCGGTCGTCGTGCTGCTGCTGGCGCTCGGCGCGGATGACGTCTTCAGCCGGATCGCTGTCTTCTTCAGCAAGATGGCGGTCGTCTCCTTCGGCGGCGCCTACGCGGTGCTGGCCTATGTCGCCCAGGCGGCCGTCGAGACCTATGGCTGGCTCCAGCCGGGCGAGATGCTGGACGGGCTAGGCATGGCCGAGACGACGCCGGGGCCGCTCATCATGGTCGTCCAGTTCGTCGGCTTCATGGGTGCCTGGCGCGAGGCCGGCGGTCTCGATCCGCTGCTCGCCGCCACGCTGGCCGCCGTGCTCACCACCTGGGTCACCTTCGTGCCCTGCTTCCTCTGGATCTTCCTGGGTGCTCCCTTCATCGAGCGGCTGCGCGACAACAAGGCGCTCAGCGGGGCGCTTTCCGCCGTCACCGCCGCCGTGGTCGGGGTCATCGCCAACCTCGCCTTGTGGTTCGCGCTGCACAGCCTCTTCGCCGAGGTCCGCATCTGGCGGGGGCCGGGCTTCTCGCTCGACCTGCCCGTCCCGTCCTCGCTCGATCCCGCCGCGCTGGTGCTCACGGCAGCCGCGGTCCTCGCGATCTTCCGCTTCGGGCTCGGCATGATCTGGACGCTGCTGGGCTGCGTCGTCGCCGGCATGGTCTGGGTGGGGCTGGCCCGGTGAGGCCGGCGCTACCATCTGCAGAAGGGCAATTCGGGAGGAGGGACCGATGAGCGAACTGAGCCTGCCGGCGATCGGCGGCTGCCGCTGTGGTGCTGTCCGGTTCGAGATCACGTCGGCACCGCTCTTGACCATGGCCTGCCACTGCCGGGGCTGCCAGCGCATGACCGGCAGCGCCTATTCGCTGAGTGCGGCGATCCCGAACGAGGGATTCCGGGTGACGGAAGGCGAGCCCGTCATTGGCGGCCTGCACGGCGCCAACCGCCATTTCTTCTGCGGCCACTGCATGAGCTGGCTCTTCACCCGCCTCGAGGGGCTGGACTGGTTCGTCAACCTGCGCCCGACCATGCTGGACGACCCCGCCTGGTTCGAGCCTTTCGTCGAGACCTGCACGGCCGAGGGGTTGCCCTGGGCGACGACGCCCGCGGTCTACAGCTTCGAGGGCATGCCGGCGATGGAGGACTTCGATCGGGTGACGCGGGACTACGCGGAGCAG
>JAWKVR010000058.1:0-19568 GCA_041397945.1 Geminicoccaceae bacterium | reverse complement strand
GCTACCGGCAATGCACCCTGCCAGAGCCGCAGGCGCATGGCTTCCTCGACCCGCTCCGCCCGGTCGAGGGCGCGCACCAGCGTCATGCCGACGAGCCAGCCGAAGCTGCGCAGGGCGTGGATGGAGAGGTTGCCGCGAAAGCCGCGCGCCAGCGCCGCCTCCCGCATGCGGCGCAGTTCCGCCCGCAAGAGGGCGACGTAGCGGAGGACCAGGAGCAGAAGCTGGACGAGGCGCGCTGGCGTGCCGAGTCGGGCCAGGGCCTGACCGAGGCGGATCGGCTCGACCGTGGCGAGCAGCGCCAGGACGACGAGGGCCGAGGCGGTGACCCGCAGCATCAGGCCGAACGCCAGCAGGACGCCATCGCTGGTCGCGGTCAACGGCCCGAGGCGCAGGAGGGGCGTGCCGGGCGTGGTGAAGGGCAGGACCAGCAAGAGGGCGGCCATGATCCCCTCGACATGCACGAGCCGCCGGGCGAGCCCGGCCGGGCGCCAGCCGGCTGCCAGGGCCAGGGCCAGGGCGGCAGCGACGGCGAGGAGCCCGGCGAACGGGCCATCGAGGCTCAGCACGGCGACGACCAGGGCGAGTGCGCACAGGAGGCGCGTGCGCGGGTCGAGCGCAGCCATGAGGTCCCGGCTCATGAGGTGCCGCCCCGGCGGCGGGCGGTGGCCCACATGGCGGCCCCGGCGATGCCGGCGATCATGCCGATCCCGGCCATGACGTCGCTGAAGCGCAGCCGCGCCTCGGCTTCGGCCAGGGCCTCGAGCAGGGGCCTCGTCTGGCGTGCCACGGCGGCCTCGACCCGCGCCTCGATCAGCTCGGCGAGGCCGTCGGCGTCGGCGGTGCAGGCCTGATCCTCGCCGGTGTCGGACGGGGCGAAGCGTTCGGCTGCCAGGGTGGTCTCCGCCCGGTGCCCCTCCCCCGCGTCGAGCGCCAGGCGGAGCGGGCCGGGCCCCTCATAAGCGAAGGCGAAGCTGCCGTCGGCATCGACCGGCAGGCCGGCCACGACCGGCGCCTCGCCGACCGCGGCGGTCACCAGGGCATTCGCCGCACGGCCGCCACCGACGAAGAAGCCGTAGCCGGTGACCGTGCCTGCCTCGACCGTGGCGAAGAGCTTCAGTTGATGGGCGGTGGCGGATACCGGATGGCCCGCGACGAGGAGCGTCCCGAGAAGCAGGGCCAGCCTCATGCGGCGAGCGCCGCCGATGGTGCCAGCAGCTCCGGCCGGACCTTCTTCAGGAAGCCCACGGCGAAGGCCGTGACCACGCCCTCGACCAGCATCAGCGGCAGGTTGGCGAAGCCGACCAGCGGGGCGGCGCCGGCGAGGCCCTCGCCCGAGAGGGTGAGCGCCAGCGCCACGCCGAGGGTGGTGAGGGCCACGGCGAGCGCCGCACCCAGCCCCGCCGCGAGCATGGCCGGGCCGGGGGCGGCGCGGGCGACGAAATTGCGCAGGAGGGCGCCGACCAGCACGCCGGGCAGGGCGATGTCGAGCGTGTTGATGCCGAGCGTCGTCAGCCCGCCGACGCCCGCCAGCACGAGCTGCAGGACGAGCCCCACGAGCACCGCCGGGAAGCCGCCCAGCCGATGGCGAGGCCCATGAGCGTGGTGAGCAGGAGGTGCACGCTCGTCGGGCCGAGCGGGATCAAGGACGAGGGACAGGACGAAGAAGGCGGCCGCCAGGATGGCCGTCCGCGCGATCAGCCGCTCGTCCAGGCGGCGCAGCCCGATGGCCACGCCGACACAGCCGGCCGCCGTGCCGCCGAGGATCACCGGCAGGGACAGGACTCCCGTCGGCGATATGCGCCATGGCGCGCGATCAGTCGGCGGCGAGCGGCATGTCGGTCGCCCGCACCCAGAAGAGCGCCCCGGCTTCGACGGGGGCCTCGGTGCCATCCGGCGCCGGAAGGGTGTACGGCGCCTCGGTCAGCGCGGCGAAGCCCCACCAGCCCTCGAGCGGCATGGCATAGGCGAAGACGCCCTGGGCGTCGGCCTTGATCACCTGGGTGACGAATGCGTCGTTGGGCGGCACGACCCGTCCTTCGTTCCGGAACTCGACCTCGATCTCGGCAAACGGCACCGGCTCGCCGTCGGCCAGCACGATCCCCCGAAAGAGATTGCCGGTCCAGACCCCGGAAGGCCGCACCAAGGGCTCGATCTCGACCGGCAGGCCGACCCTGGCGTCCCAGCCCTCGCCCGAAGCCCAGCTGTCCACCACGACCTTGGTGTAGTGGATGATGTGCTTGCCCTCGGCCGGCTCCCAATAGGGCTGCGGCTCGACGAAGAGCACGGCAGCACCCGGCTCCGGCAGCTCGAGCGTGGCCTGCCAGGCCTGCACGCCATCGACCGGCCGGGCCTCGAGGCTCGCCATGAGGTCGGTCAGCTCGCCGTCCCGCAGCATGCCGAAGCGGACGGGCGCCTCCATCGGCATGACCGGGCCGCCATCGACCGGATGGGTGAAGACCAGGTCGAC
The DNA here is from genome assembly GCA_041397945.1 of Geminicoccaceae bacterium. Classification (GTDB taxonomy): domain Bacteria; phylum Pseudomonadota; class Alphaproteobacteria; order Geminicoccales; family Geminicoccaceae; genus SLRI01. Next base: position 17,101 of record JAWKVR010000058.1, on the reverse strand, counting down.
GGTCACCTTGCCGCCTTCCGGCAGCACGTCGGCGGCGGGGATCAGCTCCTGGAAATGGGCCGCCGCAGGCGTGGCGACGAGGGCGAGAGCACCCGCGCAGGCGAGGCGGAAGGGCATGCGGCGATTCCGTATTTTATGAACTTTCGGAAGAAAGCTCACACGTCGTTCCGGTCACGTCAAGGCGACGCCGGCGCAACGGGGCTTTTCGCATCCGGCCGGTCGTCTATCTTCGACGGGAAACCAAGGGGAGACATTCGCATGCGCCCGATCTCACGCCGTCACGCCCTGCTGGCCACCGGCGCCACCCTGGCTATCCCGGCGGCTCTTGCGGCACCGGCCATCCTTGCCCCCCGCCCGGCCCGTGCCGCGGCGGCGATGCTGGGCCCGGCGCGGCCCACCTTCTATCGTTTCCAGCTCGGCGATTTCGAGATTACGACCCTGCTCGACGGCTCGGTCCAGCTCGACGGGCCCCACCCGATCTTCGGCAACGACCAGCCGCCCGAGGCCGTCGCGGCCTATGCCGAGCAGAACTTCCTGCCGGCGAGCCGCATGGAGATCACCTTCGCGCCGCTGCTCGTGAACACCGGCGAGCAACTCGTTCTCTTCGACACCGGCAACGGTCCCGGGGGGTTCGCCGAGGGGCGTCTGGTCGAGACGATCGCCAATGCCGGCTATGCCCCCGAGCAGATCGACCGGGTGGTCATCACGCATTTCCACGGCGATCATATCGGCGGGCTCATGCTGGACGACGCGCCCGCCTTTCCCAATGCCGACTACGTCACCGGCCAGGCCGAGTACGATTTCGGACCCATGCCGACCGGCTCTCCGGGCCGACCGAGGGGCAATGCCCGGCTGGTCCAGGCCGGGTCGTGCCGCTGGCCGAGAAGATCACCTTCGTCGGCGACGGCGCGGAGGCGGCACCCGGGATCACCGCGATTGCCGCCTTCGGCCACACGCCGGGGCACATGGCCTATCACATCGAGAGCGGCGGCGAGCGCCTCCTGCTCTGGGGCGATACATCGAACCACTATGTCATGTCGGTGCAGAAGCCCGACCTGGCATGTCGGTTTCGACATGGACAAGGCGACCGCGGTGGCGACCCGGCGGCGCATCTTCGACATGGCCGCGGCCGAGCGCATCCCCGTGACGGGCTATCACATGCCTTTCCCGCCATCGGCTTCGTCGAGGCGTCCCGACGCAGCAGCTATCGCTGGGTGCAGACGAGCTACCAGATGAACCTCTAGGGGCGGCGGCCCGTTCGACAAAGCGGGCGAAGCAGGCTATCGCTCGGCTCCTTCCTGACTTCAGCCTCGAGGACACCCGCCATGGCCGACCCGTCTCCGCTCCGCATCGGCATGATCGGCCACGGCATGATGGGGTCTGGCACAGCCAGAACTCGAGGGCCTGCCTGCCGTCAAGGAGACCATCGTCGGCCGTCGCCGGAGCCGACGAGGCCTTCGCCGCCGAGCACGGCTACGCGAAGGCGACGACCGACCTCGCGTCCATGCTGGCCGATCCCGCCATCGACGCCGTGGTGGTGGCGAGCCCGTCCGAGGCGCATGTCGAGCATTGCCTCGCCGTGCTCGCCGCCGGCAAGCACGTGCTGCTCGAGATCCCGATCGCCATGGATCTCGCCGGGGCCGAGCGCGTGGCGGCCGCGGCGGCGGCGAGCGACCGGGTGGTCGCCGTCTGCCATCCCTGGCGGCACCGGCCGGAGATGGTCGCCGTGAAGGCGCGGCTGGACGCCGGCGAGGAGCGGCTCGGCATGGTCGAGGGGCGCTTCATCATCCACCGGCTGGAGAATATCGGCTCGACCGGCTACCGGCGGAGCTGGACCGACAATATCCTCTGGCATCACGGTGCTCATCTGATCGACCTCGCCTGCTGGATGATGGACGGGTACGACGAGGTCACCGGCTACATGGCGCCGGTCGACCCCCGGACCGGCATCCCGATGACCACCGAGATCACCCTGGCCCGAAAGGACGGCGTCTCGGCGCACCTGCTGCTGACCTATCTCAGCAGGATCAGGCAGAACGACGGCACGGTGCTGACCGACCGGGACGGCTATCAGGTCGACATCACGAATGCCCGGTTCCTCACCGCCGCGGGCTGGAAGGACATCGACGCCGAGGCGGTGGTCTGCCGCTATGTCCTCGAGGATTTCGTCGCGGCCTGCCGCGAGCGACGGCGGCCGCGCGCGACGCCGGCCGACGTCATGCCGGCGATGCGCGCCATGCAGGTCCTGCAGGACGCCTGGGACGCGCGCTACGGCGTGCAGAGCCTGCCGGGTCGCGAGCTGGCGCGGCTGGGTCAGGGCCGGTAGGTCCCGAAGCTCCAAAGGCGGCCCTCGCAGTCGCGGGCGGAGTATTCGCGCGAGCCGTAGTCGGTGTCGCGGGGCTCGATGACGATCTCGGCGCCGGCGGCGCGGGCACGCGCGCAGTGGGCGTCGACGTCGTCGACTACCACATAGATGCCGATGGGGTTGGCGGCCCAGGGGTTGCCCGGCTCGTCACGGGCGCTGCCCAGCATCAGGATGCCGTTGCCGAAGCTCAGCTCGGCATGGCCGATCCCGCCGTCGTCGGTCGGGTAAACGGCCTTCTCGGCGAAGCCGAAAGCGTCCTGCAGCCAGCGCACGGCATGCGGCGCGTCACCATAGGTGGCGGCCGGGAAGAGCGTGGCGGTGACGGTCGACGGGCCAGTCATGGTTCCTTCTCCTTCGGATGGGCCACCAGACTGCCCGGCCGGCGATCGCCCGTCTTGGACGAATGTCACGCCGGGCCGTCGAGCACCCCGGTGCCGTCGGCGAGCATGCGCCGGCGCAGGGCGGTCGGCGTCTCGCCGGCGAAGCTCTGGACCTCGCGGTTGAAGTGCGGCTGATCGTAGTAGCCCGAGGCCGCCGCCACCTCGGCGAGCGGCCAGCCGTCGCGCAGCCGATCCATCGCCCGCTCGAAGCGCAGCAGGCGCCCCACGGTGCGCGGCGGCAGGCCGACCTGGTCGAGGAAGAGCCGATGCAGCCGGGTCCGGCTGGTGTCGAGCTCCTGGGCGATCGCTCGCACCGGCCGGAGCGGCAGCCGGGCCAGGGCCCGGGCGACGAGCGGGGAGGCCGGCGGGCTGGCGGCGAGGCGTGCTGTGAAGGTGGCATCGAGCAGGTCGAAACGCGCCGGCCAGTCGGCGATGCCGGCGAGCCGGTCGAGCAGCTCCGGCGCCCAGCCCCGGCTCAGGTCGTCGAGGTCGGCGATCCGATCGGTCAGCTCGGCCATCGGCACGCCGAGGAGCGCCCGCGCGGCCAGCGGGGTCATGTCGACCTGCAGGCAATGGGCGGTGCCGGTGGAGCCGACTACGGCCGGGGCCTGCCAGAGCCCGGCCGTGAATGCGGCCGGCAGCGGCTTTGCCCGGCCACCTTCACAGGCAAGGAAGGGCGGGCCGAGATTGAGCACGAGCGGGATGACCGTAACCGGCAGCTCGCGGCGTCGGACGGGCCGGCCGCCCGTCTCCAGGTAGCCCTGATACCCGATCAGCCAGTGGCGGAGCTGCAGGGCGGGCCGGCGCCGGGCCAGCATCCAGCGACCGTGCGCCGATTCGTGCGCGACGATCTCCAGAGGCGGTGGCGCGTGCATCGGGTCCCTCCCCGGCGGCACCCGCCGCCGTGGCACCTAGTAGAACATGTGCGGGATCGCCAGCGCCAGCTCCGGGATGTAGGTCACCAGCATCAGGACGATGAACATGGTGAGCCAGAAGGGCCAGAGCTTTCTCGCGACCTCGTCGACCCTGACCTTGCCGATGGCGCAGCCGACGAAGAGCGTCGTGCCCACGGGTGGCGTGACCAGGCCGATGCCCAGGTTGAGCAGCATGACGATGCCGAAATGGACGGGGTCGACGCCGATCGCCTTCATCACCGGCAGCAGGATCGGCGTGCAGATGAGGATGAGCGGCGCCATGTCCATGAACATGCCGAGCACGAGCAGCATCAGGTTGATGAGCAGCAGGATGACGATCCTGTTGTCAGAGATGGTGAGGAAGAAGCCCGTCACCTTGGCCGGGATCTGCATCAGCGTCATCAGGTAGGCGAAGGACGAGGCGAAGCCGATCAGGATCATCACCATGGCGACGGTCTTGGTGACCTCGACCATCATGCCGGGCATCTCGCGCCAGCGCAGCTCGCGATAGGCGAAGGCGGCGACGAGGAAGGCGTAGATGACGGCGATCGCCGCCGATTCGGTGGCGGTGAAGATGCCGCCGATGACGCCGCCGACGATGATCACGACGGTGAGCAGGCCGAGGAAGGCGCCGGCCATGGTGCGCACCGCCTCGCCGAGCGGGACGAGCTCGCCCTTGGGGTAGCCGCGCCGGACCGAGAGGATGTAGCTGAGGATCATCAAAGCCACGCCGACCATCACCCCGGGGACGATGCCGGCGAGGAAGAGCTGGGCGATCGAGACCGTGCCGCCGGCGGCGTAGGCGTAGATGATGGCGTTGTGCGACGGCGGGATGATGATGCCCTGGGTCGAGCTGGTGATGGTGACGTTGACAGAGAACGCATCGTCGTAGCCCTGGCGCTTCATCATCGGGATCATGATCGAGCCGATCGAGCTCGTGTCGGCGACCGAGCTGCCGGAGATCCCGCCGAAGAACATCGAGGCCAGGATGTTGACCATGGCGAGCCCGCCACGGATGAAGCCGACGAAGACGTTGGCGAGGTTGACGAGGCGCACGGCGATGCCGCCCTGCGCCATGATCGCCCCGGCCAGGACGAAGAACGGGATGGCCAGCAGCGCGAAGTTGTCGACGCCGTCCGACGCCTTGAGCATCACCGCCTCGGCCGGGATGCCGATGTAGAGAGCGGTGGCGAGCGAGGCGAGGCCGAGCGCATAGGCGACCGGCACGTTGATGAGGATCATCAGGAAGAGGCCGCCGATCAGGATGATCGGGCCCACGGCGCCGCCCATCAGACCGCCTCCCCGGCACTCGGCGGTGCGCCGAGGACGAGGCGCTCCCCGGCGAAGAGCAGGGTGACGAGGCCGCTCAGCGGCACGGCCGTGTAGACGAGGCCGACGCGGATCTGCTGGAACTCGGGATAGACCTGGAACCAGGTCGTCCGCACCAGTCCGGTGCCGTACCAGATCATGGCGAGCCCCAGGACCATGACGAGCAGGTCCACGAGCCGCTCCGCGGCGCGGTGCATTCCGTTGTCGGGCAGCAGGCGCGTCACGACGTCGATGCTGATGTGGCCGCCGACCCGGTAGCAGGCCGCCGCCCCGAAGAAGGTCATCTGCACGGCCAGCATGATGGCGATCGGCTCGGCCCAGAACGAGCCGAGATTGAGCCAGTAGCGTGTGTAGACGCTCCAGGCGATGATCAGCGTCATGCCGATGATCGCGAGTGCTGCGAAGCCCATGCAGAGAGCCTGCAGCAGCTCCATGGCGCGGAGGTAGGCGTGCTTGGTGGACGGCATCGAACTGGTCCAGCGGCGGGCGGGGTGCAGAAGCGAACGGGGTGGCGCGAGCCACCCCGTCAGAGATTTTCGAAAGGCTCTTCCGTCCCCGTTACTGGACCGCCTCGATCTTGCCGAGAATTTCGGCGTACTGCTCGCCGAACTTCTCGCGCACCGGCGCGGTCGCCTCGATGAAGGCTGCCTTGTCGACCTCGCTGTTGATCTGGACGCCGATCCCGACGAGCTGGCCATCCTGGCCTTCGTCTCCATCGCCTTCCAGAGCTCGCGCTCCTTCTGCGTGGTGAGCGACCTTGGAGCATTCGCGGATCAGCGCCTGCTGCTCGGGCTCGTCGAGCGTTTCCCAGACGTTCTTCGAGAAGACGAAGATCTCGGGCACGATGAGATGCTCGGTCAGCGAGTAGTAGCCGGCCTGCTCGTAGTGCTTCTGGGTCGAGTACGAGGGCGGGTTGTTCTCGGCACCGTCGACCACGCCCGTCTGCAGGGCGGTGTAGAGCTCGTTGAAGGCGATCGGGATGCCGTTGCCGCCCATCTCGGTCATCATCTCGATGAAGATGGGGTTCTGCATGACGCGGATCTTGAGCCCGGCGAGGTCGGCCGGCTCGCGGATCGGCTTCTGCTTGTTGTAGAAGCTGCGGGCACCGGCATCCATGAAGCCGAGCCCGATGAGGCCGCCGGCGTCGAGCCGCGGCCAGCAGGTCCTGGCCGATCTCGCCGTCGACGACATCGTGCGCATGTGGTCGATCGAGCGGAAGACGTAGGGCAGGTTGAAGGCGTTGAAGTCGTCGACGATGGGCCCGACCACGCCGACCGAGACGCGGGTCATCTCGAGCGCGCCGAGCTGCACCTGCTCGAGCGCCTCCTTCTCGCCGCCGAGCTGCATCGAATGGAAGATCTCGATGGACATGTCGCCGTTCGTCTTCTCTTCGAGGCACTCGCCCATGAACTGCGATGGCGTCCGTCGTCGGATAGCCCATGGCGTGGACGTCGCTCGTCTTGATCACGAGCGCCTCGGCCGAATTCGCCGCGGCGAAAGTCACGGCGACCGCCGCGACCGTGCTCTGCAATGCCAGTCGCATGACCAGCCTCCCTGTTGCTTCGTTTGCGATGCCGCGTTATTGCATCTGACGTCATGCTGCGTCGAGAGGTCCGGTGCCGCGCCGGCGGCACTCCATTGATGCGCCTCTTGCCCGCGTCACGGCGCTGGGGCAGAAGGGCGTCCAGCCGGCCTAACGCCAGGGAGCCGCGGTGCCTCTCGTCGATCAGCCATCGGCGCCCGGCAGTTGAGCCGGGTGCCATCGAGCCCGCGACAGCTCCTGGCCTGGGCGGTCTACGACTGGGCGAGCTCGCCCTATTTCGCGGTCATCCTCACCTTCGTCTTCGCCACCTACTTCACACAAGGTGTGGCGGCGAACCCGATCGACGGCACCGCGCAGTGGGGCCTCGCCATGTCGATCTCGGCCCTCCTGATCGCCTGCCTCAGCCCGGTCCTGGGCGCCGTCGCCGACGCCGGCGGCCGGCGCAAGCCCTGGCTCGCCCTCTGCACCGGCGTCGCCGCCATCGCCATCTGCCTGCTCTGGCTGGTCCGGCCCGAGCCCGGCTTCGTCCTGCTGGCCCTCGTGCTCATGGTCGTCGCCAACACCGTGCTCGAGCTCGGCCAGGCCTTCTACAACGCGATGCTGGCCGACCTCGCCGACCCTGACCGGCTCGGCCGCTGGTCCGGCTGGGGCTGGGGCCTCGGCTATCTCGCCGGCATCGCCGCCCTCGGCCTCGTGCTCGTCCTCTTCATCCAGCCGGACCCGCCGCCCTTCGGCCTCGATGCGGCCACGGCCGAGCCTGTCCGCATCGTCGGCCCGCTGATCGGCCTCTGGCTCGTCGTCTTCGCCCTGCCGCTCTTCCTGTTCACGCCGGACACGCCGACACCAGGCATCGGCTTCGGCGCCAGTGTGCGGGCCGGCCTCGGCCGGCTGCTGGAGACGCTGCGGGCGCTTCGCCAGGGCAGCCAGGTGACGCGCTTTCTCGTCGCCCGGCTGATCTACAATGACGGGCTGAACACGCTCTTCGCCTTCGGCGGCATCTACGCCGCCGGCACGTTCGGCATGGCGACGGACGAGATCATCCTCTTCGCCATCGCCCTCAACGTCACGGCCGGCATCGGCTCCTTCGCCTTCGGCTTCATCGACGACCGGCTGGGCTCGAAGCGGACCATCCTGCTGGCCCTCGCCGGCCTCGTCGTCACCGGCACGGCGGCACTTCTCGCCCAGGACAAGGCCACCTTCTGGGCGGCCGGCGTGCTCGTCGGCATCTTCGTCGGCCCCGCCCAGTCGGCCAGCCGCACACTGATGGCGCGGCTCTCGCCCGAAGGCCAGCGCAACGAGATGTTCGGCCTCTACGCTCTCTCGGGGAAGCTCACGGCCTTTCTCGGCCCCTTCCTCTTCGGTGCCGCCACCACGCTCTTCGCCACCCAGCGGGCCGGCATGGCGGTTGTCGTGCTCCTGCTGCTGGCGGGCGGCCTGCTCCTCCTCCTCACCGTGCGCGAGCCCGCGCCGCAGGGCTGAAGCCATGGTTCGCCTCGCCTCCTTCACCGCCCTCTTCGTCTCGGCCGGTCTCCTGCTCGGCGGCAACGGGCTCTTCGGCACGCTGATCGCCGTCCGCGCCAATCTCGAGGCCTTCTCGCCGACGATGATCGGGCTTCTGGGGTCGGTCTTCTATGCCGGCTTCGTCGCCGGCTCGCTCTACGCGCCCAGGCTGATCATCCGGGCCGGGCATATCCGCACCTTCGCCGCGGCCGGCGCGATGTATGCCGTGGCGGCCCTGCTGCACGCGATGCTGGCCGAGCCCTGGCTCTGGCTCCTGCTGCGCACGCTCGGCGGCTTCTGCTTCGCCGGCCTGACGCTGGTGCTGGAGAGCTGGCTCAACGAGCGCACGCCCAACAGCGACCGCGGCCGCGTGCTGAGCCTCTACCGGCTCGTCGACCTCGCCTGCGTCACGCTCGGCCAGCTCGTCCTCACCCTCGCCGACCCGCGCGGCTTCGAGCTCTTCTCGCTCGTCGCCATCCTCTTCTGCTGCTGCCTCGTGCCGCTGGCGATGACCCGATCGACCCTGCCGGCACCCCTGCAGACGCCCAGGCTCCGCCTCGGCCGGCTGATCGCCGTCTCGCCGCTCGGCACCATCGGCGTCTTCTCCGTCGGCCTGGTCAACAGCACGTTCCGCACGGTGGCCCCGGTGGCGCTGCTCGACCAGGGTCTGACGATCGCCGAGATCGCCTGGCTGATGAGCGCCTTCATCGCCGGCGGGGCGGTGATGCAGTTCCCGATCGGCGCCCTCTCGGATCGGCTCAGCCGGCGCACGGTGCTGCTCGCCACGACCACAGGTGCCATCGCCACCAGCTTCGCCATGTCGGTCGCGACCGGGCTCTCACCCACGGCGATCATTCTCACCGGCTTTCTCTTCGGCGGCTTCGCCATTCCGATCTACTCGCTCTCGGTGGCGCACGCCAACGACCTGGCGCAGCCCGACGAGTTCGTCGAGGTGGCGGCCGGCCTCTTCTTCGTCTACGGCGTCGGCGCCATGGTGGGGCCGCTGCTCGGCGCCGGTGCGGTGGCCCTGCTCGGGCCGCAGGCGCTCTTCTGGTACACCTCGAGCGTGCACGGCTTCTTCCTGCTCTTCACCATCTACCGGATCGGCCGCCGGCCGCAGCTCCCCACCGCCGGCCGCGAGGGCTTCGTCGGGCTGATCCGCACCTCTCCCGGCATCTTCAAGCTGGACCCCAGGGGTCGCGAGCAAAAGTAGCCCGGCTTGCATCCAACGCGCCTTGCCGCCCCGGATCGATCGACTAGATTGGAATCGATCTAAGCCCGGAGCCGCGATGCTCAGCCTCTTCCCGCTGCCCCGCTTCGGCGGCAAGCGCCGCTTCGACCAGCTCGGCGACCAGGAAATCCTGGCCCTGGCCATCTCGGCCGAGGAGGAGGACGGGCGCATCTACGCCCTCTACGCCCAGAAGCTGCAGGCCGACTTCCCGGCCTCCGCGGCCGTCTTCACCGGCATGGCCGAGGAGGAGAACGGTCACCGCCACCGGCTGATCGAGCTCTACCGGCGACGCTTCGGCGAGCTGATCCTGCCGATCCGTCGCGAGCATGTGGCCGATTTCTACAGCCGCCGGCCGGTTTGGCTGGTCGAGAACCTGCCGCTCGAGCGGATCCGCGAGGAAGCCCAGGCGATGGAGCGGCAGGCGCACGACTTCTACGTCGCCGCCGCCTCGCGCACGACCGACGCGGCAACCCGCAAGCTGCTGGGCGATCTCGCCGCCGCCGAAGCGAGCCATGTGCGCAAGGCCGGCGTCCTCGAGGAGCGCCATCTCGACGACGCGACGCGCGAGGAGGAGGACAGCATCGCCCGGCGCCAGTTCATCCTGACCTGGGTGCAGCCGGGCCTCGCCGGGCTGATGGACGGCTCGGTCTCGACCCTGGCGCCGATCTTCGCCACCGCCTTCGCCACCCAGAACACCTGGACGACCTTCCTCGTCGGGCTCTCCGCCTCGATCGGCGCCGGCATCTCGATGGGCTTCACCGAGGCCGCCCACGACGACGGGAAGCTCTCGGGCCGCGGCTCGCCCATCAAGCGCGGCCTGGCATCCGGCATCATGACCACGCTCGGCGGCCTCGGCCACGCCCTGCCCTATCTCATCCCCGAGTTCTGGACGGCCACGATCATTGCCCTCGTGATCGTCTTCTTCGAGCTCTGGGCCATCGTCTGGATCCAGAACCGCTACATGGAGACGCCCTTCGCCCGGGCGACCTTCCAGGTCGTGCTGGGCGGGGCGCTGGTGCTGGCCGCGGGCATCCTCATTGGCGGCGCCTAGGGTCCGAGCTCGGCTGAAATAGGGAGCCGGACCGTCGGAATCGGCCACGGCAAGGAGGCCTGCAAGGAGCCCTGGCGGGGATGGGCGCCTCACGGGCTCCCGTCGCGTGGCGATGCTCGCCCGGATGCTCCGCGAGACTGTCGCCCGCGTCACCGTCCACGTGCTCGGGGTGTGATCGGGCCCAGACCCTGGTTCAGGCAGTCGCCTTGACCCGGTCCCGGGCCCAGCGCTGCAGCGTCTCGTCCGCTCGGTCCGGCAGGAGGATCTCGAGCCGCACGAGCTGATCGCCCTGGCGTCCGCCCTGGCCGATGCCGCGCCCCTTCAGCCGGAGCGTGCGGCCGGAGCTGGTCCAGGGAGGGACCGTCACGGCCACCGCGCCGTCGATCGTCGGCACCGTCACCCTGCCGCCGGCGATCGCCAGGTCGAGCGGGATGCTGTGGTCGAGATGGATGTCGAGCCCGTCGCGGCGAAAGCCCTCGTGCGGCCGCACCTGGACCTCGATCAGGGCGTCGCCACCGGCCATGCCCTGGCCCTTGAGACGCAGCACCCGGCCGTTCTCGATGCCGGCGGGGATGGTCACGTCGAGGTGCTGTCCGTCGGGCAGCCCGACCCGGCGCTTGCCACACTTGACGGCTTCCAGAAAATCGACGCTGACGGTGAGCTTCAGATCCTCGCCGCGTGCCCGGGCATTGGCACGCCGGCCGGTCCTGCCGCCGAAGAGATCGCTCAGCACGTCGTCGAAGCCGGCAAAGCCGCCGAACTCGGCGTTGGGACCGGCACTGCGGTGGCCGGCACTGCGGTGGTAGGTCCGACGCGCGCCGGCGCGTCCGGATCGAAGCCGCCGAAGCCGCTGCCGAAGCCCTGCGGCCCGCGCTCGTTGCCGTCCGCGTCGATCAGGCCGCGGTCGTAGCGCTTGCGCTTGTCCGGATCACCCAGGATCGCATAGGCACGGCCGAGCGCCTTGAAGCGCTCTTCCGCCCGCTTGTCGTTCGGGTTGGTGTCGGGATGACAGGTCTTGACCAGACGCCGATAGGCCTTGCGAATCTCGTCGTCCGACGCCGTCTTGCCGACCCCGAGTGTCGTATAGAGCTCGTCGCTCATCCAGCCCTTTCCAGGGAAATCGTCCGGCATCGGCCCGTCCGCTGCCCGGGCAGAAGCTAGCCTGGCGGGCCGCGACCCGCCAGGCTTTCGGATGCTCGTCAACGTCGATCGGTGGTGCCTCAGGCAGCCTGCTCGACCGCCGCGGCCTCCGGCTGTGGCGCCGGCTGGCCAGCGGCCGGGGCGGCGATCGCGATGGTCCGCGGCTTCATCGCCCCGGGCACGCCGCTCGAGCTCGACGCGCAGGATGCCCTTAGTCGAGCGACGCACCCGCGATCTCGATATGCTCGCCGAGCGTGAAGCTGCGCTGGAACGAGGCCCGCGCGATGCCGCGACGGATGTAGCTGGCGCGGTTGCCGGCCTTGGGCTCGCTCCTTGACCACGAGCTGGCGGTCCTGGCGGTGATCTCGAGCTCGTCGAGATCGTAGCGGGCAGGCCAGCGCAATGGCGAAACGGTCCTCGCCCTGGTCCTCGATGTCGTATTCCGGCGCGAAGCCGCCGCGGCTGCCGAGCAGCTCGTCGGTCATGCGGTCGAGGTCACGGACGGTGCGAAAGAAGGGATCGAAACGGACAGTGCTCACGGTATCCTCCAGTTGAGCGATACTGACAGGCCCGGCGCTCCATGCGGACACGCCTTGGCCGATACTTGCCGAACTCGCGGTGCGACCTTCGGCTCCCACGAGATGGGCAGTCGCGAGGGCGGTTCAAGAGGTGCCGGCAAGCGTCCGACGTGCGAATCCTCCCGGCAACCTTGCCGGGAGGTTAAAGGCGGGGCAGCACCGTCGTACGCGGCCCCGGGGCTTCCCTGGTTAACCGGTCATTCAGCTTTTGACCCGGGCGGGGGCTCACCACTATTCAACACTCGACCCCCTGTCGCCCCTCGAAGCCATGTGGCGTGGAGCCGGCCCGATGCACAGCAATCAGACGATCGATGTCGTGGCACCACAAGCCGACTTCGCCTTCGACGCAGCCAGGACTTTCGTCGGGCCGCATGCCAGCTATTACGACGAGACCTGGCGACAAATGGCGTGGCGCGGGCGGCAGACGAGCTGGAACCGCCACGCCGCGCTCTATGGCCCCTTCTGGTTCGCCTATCGGCGACTGCGCCTGGTCGCCCTGGCGAGCGTGCTCTGGCTCCTGCTCTGGCTCGAGCTCTGGCGCCACGGCTGGTCGCCCTGGTTGCTCTGCGGTCTTCAGCTCGCCGCGATGTTGGTCCAGGGCACGTTCGCCAATCGTCTCTATCTGGGCCGCTTCACCGCCCTCGGCCGCCGGCTCGAGCGATCGCTGGTCGATGCGGCGGCCCGCGAACGGGCCATGGCCAGGACTGGCGGGGTCAGCCGCCGCGATGTCGTGGCGGCCATGCTGGCCCTCGCCCTCGGCCTGGCCCTGCTCGAGCTCCGGCGCTAGGAGCCTGCCCGCGCGGCAGGGTGCTCGCGCCGGAACTCCGGGCCATGCCCTCGATCATGCGCTGGCCGCGGCCCGCTCTCTCACCGCCTCGTCGGCGAGCGTGCCGAAGAGCCCGGCATTGGGACAGAAGCTCGCGGCCTCGGCGGCCGGCCCGGGTCGTGCCAGCCAGGCGGCGCAGCGCGCGATCCGCACGCAGCCGGCGCAGCGCGCATCGGCAGCGACGAGCTCCTGCCAACGCGTGTCGGCCGCCCGGTCGGGATCGATCGCGAATGCCTGCATCATGCGGGCCATGCGCTGGCGGTGGTCGGCATTGCCCGGCCAGGCGCGAAAGAGATCGCCGGGCGCGCGGCAGACGCGGCCGAGCGCACGGGACAGACCTTCGGGCGAGGTCCAGTCGAGCCGCACGGTGAGCGGCCAGGGCGGCGACCAGGCGAGCCGCTCGGGCGCGCGGCGACGGATCACCGCCTCGAGCACGTCGAGATAGGCCTTGATCGACGGGGCGAGGGCGAAATGCTCGGCCCGCGCGCGCAGCCGCTCGGGCTCCGGCCGGGCCGCGAGCGCCGCCAGGATGGCGCGACCCATGGCTTCGGCGTCGCCGACGGGCACGAGGGTGCCATGAGCACCGTCCTCGAGGATCTCCGCCGGGCCGCTCGGGCAGGCGGTGCTCACCACCGGCAGGCCGCAGGCCAGGGCCTCGACGAGCACGCCCGGCAGGCCCTCCCAGAGCGAGGAGAGGACGAAGAGGCGCGCACGGCACATCCAGGCGAGCGGGTTGTCGACATAGCCCGGCATGAGCACCCGCTCGCCGAGGCCGAGTGCCTTTGCCCGCGCGGCGAGGGTCTCGCGACCGGGGCCGTCGCCGAGGATGACCAGGCGGGCGTCGCAATCACGCGCGATCCGACGAAAGGCCTCGAGCAGCGTCGGAAAACCCTTCTGCAGCGTGAAGCGGCCGGCGGCGAGAATGACGGGTGGGCTGCCGGGTGCCAGCCAGGGATGCTCGAGCGGCTCGGCCATGCGCCGGCGCAGTCGGGCGGTGAGCACCGGGTTGTCGATGACCGTGATGCGTTCCGGCGGCAGCGCCGTGAGGCGGCCGAGCTCACGAGCCACACCGCTCGAAACGGCGATGATGGCATCGGCGCGGGGATAGAAGCGGCGGGCCAGCCATTTGAGCCAGGCGCGGACGAGGCGCTGGACCGGCGGATGGTGGGCGAGATTGCCCGACGGATGGTTGCTGGCGCGAAGGACGAGCGGGATGGGCCTGCGCGACAGCCGTGCCGCCGCCACGGCGACGAGATTGACGTGGCTGGCGGCGGACAGCAGCACGTCCGGCCGGCGGCGCCGAAGGTAGCGAGCGAGTGCCGGAACGGCGAGAGCGGTCTGCAGGCCGCGTGGCGCGCCACGGCGGCAGGCCGCGGCATGCAGCCGGCCGTAGCCGTCGCCGAGATCGACCAGCCGCACGCGCGGCGCCAGCTCGTGGTGGATGACGCCCCGGGCGTGCACGACGACGAGATCGACATCGTGGCCGCATTCGGCGAAGCCGTTGGCCAGGGTCACGGTGCGGCGTTGGGCACCGCCACCGGTCAGGGCGTAGATGAAGACGGCAATGTGCTTGGCGGGTGTCGACGGCACCAGGGCATGCAGTGCCGCGGCGTCCTCGGCGAACACGCCATCATCGGTGTCGATGGTCATTCGAGCTCCTTGTCGAGCAGCAAAGCGAGGTAGCGTTCGGCGATCGGGCCGAGGGCGTAGTCCCCGGCCCGGCCGACGAGCAGGGCCCGCGCTGGTGGGTCGTCCATTGCGGCGAGCATGGCCTCGGCGAAGGCCCCGGCGTCGCCGGGCGGCGCGAGGCTGCCGTAGCGCCCGCCGTCGAGGATCTCGCGCGGGCCACCGGGAATGTCGCTGGCCACGACCGGGCAGCCGGAGGCCAGCGCCTCGACGATGACGTTGCCGAAGCCTTCCTGGCTCGAGGTCAGCGCCAGGAGCCGGGCCCGCGCCATCCAGGCGAACGGGTCGTCGACGAAGCCCGGCATGACGACGTCGGCGGCGATGCCGAGCTCCCGGGCACGGGCCCTCGAGCCGCTGGCGCTCCTCGCCCTCGCCGAGGATCGCCAGCCGCGCCGGCCGTCGCCGCCGAACGAGGGCGAAGGCCTCGAGCAGCGTGGCGAAGTCCTTCTGCCAGTTCAGCCGGCCGACGCCGAGGATGAGCGGCGGCTGATCCGGCCGAGCCGATGGGCCGGGCGTTCCGGCCCGGTCGTCGGCACCTCTGTCCTCGGGCTCGGGCACTGGATTGGGGATGGTGGTGATGGTGTCGGCGGCGAGGTGGCAGGTCCGGGCGAGATCGTCGGCCACGGCACGGCTGACCGCGACGATGCCGTCGGCCTCGGGATAGGTGCGCGCGACCAGGGCCGGGTAGGCGCGGCGAAAGCGGCGGCGGGTGTTGGCGACCACCAGCGAGAGGGTGTTGCGCTCGCTGACGACGACGCGCGTGTGTGCCGGCGAGGCGCCGCGCCCAAAGGGCGGCGAGGTTGCACTGCGTGCCGAGCGCCAGCAGGGCCGTCGGGCGGGCCAGGCGGAGATAGGCGACGAGCGCCGGCAGATGGGCGAGGATGCCCGGCCCACCGCCGAGCAGCAGCGGGCGGAGTGCCGTGCGCTCGCGCCAGCCGGCGCGCAGCGCCAGAAGGCGCCCGGTGACATGGCTGCCCCCTGCCAGCGCCACGAGCCGGGCCACGCTCTCGATGCCTTGGCGGATCGGCCCGCTCACGTCGGTGGCCAGAACGTCGACCGGATGGCCGCGCGCGGCGAAGGCGCCGGCCAGCCGCTTCGTGTTGCGCTGCATGCCACCGCCGTCGAGGGCCCGAACGAGAATGGCCAGACGCCGCTCCTGCCGGTCCATCAGCCGGCCCTTCGAAGGTGCCGATCGGGTGCCGCGACGGCGGTCAGCACCTCGAGATAGCCATCGACGGCGCGACCCACCGAGAAGCGGGCGGCGCGCGCCCGCTGGCGGCCGGGAGCGGCCGGATCGTCGAGCGCCGCGAGCATGGCCTCGGCCATGGCCGAGGCGTCGCCCACCGGCACGAGCCGGCCATGCCGGCCTTCGTCGAGCAGCTCGCGCGGGCCGTGCGGGCAGTCGGTGCTGACGATGGTGCAGCCCACGGCCAGCGCCTCGGCCAGCACGTTGCTGAAGCCCTCGAAGCGGGAGCCGAGCACGAATACGCGGGCACGCGCCATCCAGGCGAAAGGATTGGCGACGAAGCCCATGAAGGCCACGTCGGCGGCGATGCCGAGCCGGCCCGCGAGGTGCACGAGCGACTGCCGCTCCTCGCCGTCGCCGAGCACCACGAGCCGTGCCGGACGCACGGCACGGACCCGGGCGAAGGCCTCGAGCACGGTCGGGAAGTCCTTTTGCGCCTTGAGCTTGCCAACGGCGAGGAGGAGCGGCGGGGCCGTGGGCTCGAGCCAGGGATGACCAGGGTCCTGCCCTGCCAGCGCCTGGATGCGCGCAGTGTCGATCGGGTTCATGACGACGGCGATGCGCGCGGCCGGCAGGTCGAGCATGGCCGCGGCATCGGCGGCGACGCCGGCCGAGATGGCGACCAGCGCATCGGCCTCGGCGTAGCACCGGCGCATCAAGGCGCGGAGCGGCCCGCCCCCCCGGCCGAGACCCCCGCTCACCGCCGAGGGCGGCAGATTGAGGGTGAGGACCAGCGGCACAGCCGGTGCGGCGCGGCGGCGGACCAGGGAAGCGGTGAGGTTCGCCGGTGTCGAGCTGGCGAGGAGGACATCCGGCGGTGCCGCCCTGAGCCGCCGGCCGAGGGCGCGGGCGGCGAGCGGCACCCAGAGACCGCGGTGCCGGCCGATCAGGGGCAGGCGCCGCCAGTCGGCGCCGAGTGCCACGAGGCGGGCATCGGGCGGCACCTCCGCGCGGAAAGCACCCTCGGCAGATGCCACGAGGATGTCCACCTCATGGCCACGGGCGGCGAACCCCCGCGCCAGGGCGAGCATGCGGCGCTGCGTGCCGCCGCCGGCGAGCCCCGAGAAAAACATCCCGATATGCATGGAGCCGAGGATCCCGTTGATCGGGCAGGCCGCCTCTTGCGGCCGCTTCTTGCCGGCCGCGTCGGAAATCGGCATAGGGAATGCCGAATTCGTGGTCAAGCCAAGCCGTCATGGGGTTGCCGGCGACGGTGCCGTGGTAGCCGATCGTCGATTGCCCCAGCTGCCGACCGAGGAACCTTGCGCCGCCTCTTCGACGACCATCTCCTGCGCCGGATCGCCCGCAACAC
>JAWKVR010000057.1:0-19800 GCA_041397945.1 Geminicoccaceae bacterium | reverse complement strand
GAGGATCTGAGCGGCCAGTACGGCATCAGTCGCGAGCGGGTGCGGCAGATCGAGGTGCGTGCCTTCGAGAAGCTGCAGAAGGCCATTCGCGGCATGGAGGCGACACGCACCGCCGAGGCCGCTGCGGCGACCATTCCATCGGCCTGAGGGGCGGCGGCATCGCGCCGATCCCGGGGCCGGCAAGAGTCAGGCGTGGCCGGCCGTCGAGGAGAGGAGCGACGGGTCGACGCCGATCTTGTTGAGGGCGCCGGTCCATTTCTGCGTGTCGTCGAGCTCGAAGACGATGTGCTCGTCGGGCGGCGCTATGAGCCAGCCGTTCTTCTGGATCTCGGCATCGAGCTGGCCCGCCGCCCAGCCGGCGTAGCCGAGCGCGAACACCCGTTGCCGGGGGCCGGTGCCGCTCGCGATCGCCTTGAGGACGTCGACCGTCGCGGTCAGGGCGAACTCGGCGTCGATCAGGAGCGTGTTCTCGTGGACGTAGTCCTGCGTATGCAGGACGAAGCCGCGGCTGCTCTCGACCGGCCCGCCGACATGTACCTTGAGGCTCGCCGCGTCCGCGGTGGGCTCGATGCCGAGCTGCTCGACGATCGCGCTGAACTCGACGTTCTCCGCGATCTGGTTGACCACGATGCCCATGGCCCCCTCGCTCGAATGGGCGCACAGATAGATCACCGAGCGGTCGAAGCGCGGGTCGGGCATGCCCGGCATGGCGACGAGCAGCATGCCGGCGAGATGGTTGTCGTTGGCGTCGTCGGTTCGCATCACTAAGAGATAACGGGTCGCTGCCGGCGCAACAAGAGAGCCGGAGCCGGCAACCCTACTCTTTGAAGCACAGCAACGAACGAGAGAGGCCTCATGACGATCAAGACCGGTGACCGGCTGCCCGACGCGACATTCAAGCGCAACAACGCCGGTGACATCACGGACGTGACCACGAGCGAGCTCTGCGCCGGCAAGAAGGTCGTGCTCTTCGCCGTGCCCGGCGCCTTCACGCCGACCTGTCATGCCAAGCACGTGCCGAGCTACCTGCAGCACTACGATGCGCTGAAGGCGAAGGGTGTCGACACGATCGCCTGCATCGCGGTCAACGACCCCTTCGTCATGGGCGAATGGGCGAAGGCCACCGGCGTGGCGGACAAGATCGTCATGCTGTCCGACGGCAATGCCGAGTTCACCAGGGCCATCGGGCTCGACTTCGACGGCAGCGGCTTCAAGCTCGGCACGCGCTCCAAGCGCTACGCCATGGTGGTCGAGGACGGCGTGGTGACGACCCTCGCGGTCGAGGAAGCGCCGCCGATGATGGAGGTCTCCGGCGCCGACCATATCCTGGCAGCGCTCTGAGCCGAGGCACCAGCACGCGCCGGCCTTGTCGCTTTCTTCCGGCAATGCTGCGTTGCGGAATTGACACCTCCGGTCCACCGTTCCGCGCTTATATCCTGACGTAGCGAGCAAGTCAGGAGCCAGCCGATTCAATCTGGAATTGAATCGGCTGGCCAGGCGAGAGGGCCGCGAGATGAGCCTCCAGAACCCGCTGCCGCAGGCCGCGCCCGTTCGGGACGGGTGGCCTGCGACGCGACACGGGCGCTGGCGCCTCAACCTGGCGCTGCAGGGTGGTGGCGCGCATGGTGCCTTCACCTGGGGCGTGCTCGACCGGCTGGCCGGTGTCGACGGGCTGGAGGTGAGCGCCATCAGCGGCAGCTCGGCCGGAGCCGTCAATGCCGTGGTTTTCGCTTCCGGCTGGATCGCCGGCGGGCCGGACGGGGCCCGCGCCGCCCTGGCCGAGCTCTGGGGCACGATCGGGCGCGAGGCCTTGCGGCTGCAGACGACCGGTCTTTCGCACGCGGTCATCGACACCGCCACGAGCCTGCTTTCCCCCTACCAGCTCAACCCCTTCAACCTCAATCCGCTGCGCGACCTGCTGGAGCGACTGGTCGACTTCGATGCCTTGCGTCGGGCCCGGAGGCCGGCGCTCCTGATCGCCGCGACCAACCTCCGGACCGGCGGGCTCCGCCTCTTCGACAATGCCGGGCTGTCGCTCGAAGCGGTCCTCGCCTCGGCCTGCCTGCCGGCGTTCCACCATGCGGTGGAGATCGACGGCGAGGCCTATTGGGACGGCGCCTATGTGAGCAACCCGCCGGTCCTGGCGCTGGTCGAGCGATCGAAGGCTCCCGACACGCTGCTCGTGCGCATCAACGTCGGCACTCGCGACGACCGGCCGAGGAGCGCTGCCGGCATCCGCAGCCGGGTCGGCGAGATCGTCTTCGACCAGCCGCTTACCCGAGAGCTGGAGCTGCTCGAGGCGCAGCGCGGCCAGGGCGGCCGCCTTGGGGCCTGGCTTTCGGTCCGGGGGCGCCGGCTCGCCCGCCATCGGCTGCACGTCATCGACGGTGCCGCGGCGACCGCAGCGCTGGCACCGGCAACGCGGCTCCTGCCCGACACGGCCGTTCTCGAGGGCCTGCGCGAGCTCGGCCGCAACGCCGCCGCCGACTGGCTCGCCGGCGCGCAGGGCGCCTGACGAAGCGCCTCAGGCGTCGCTCGCGGCCGCCTCCTGGCCCTCCCGGATCGCCGCGGTGGCGAGCTGGTCGGCGCGCTCGTTGAGCGGGTCACCGGCATGGCCCTTGGTCCACGCCCACTCGATGTCGTGCCGCCCGGCCGCGGCCTCCAGCCGCTGCCAGAGATCGACATTCTTCACGGGCTTCCTGTCCGCGGTCTTCCAGCCCTTGGCCTTCCAGCCACGCAACCATTGGGTGATGCCGTTGCGCAAATAGGCGCTGTCGGTCACCAGGCGCACGCGCATCGGCCGCTTCAGGCTTTCGAGCGCCTGGATCGCGGCCATCAGCTCCATGCGGTTGTTGGTCGTCGCCGGCTCGTGACCGGAGAGCTCGCGCTCGTGGCCACGCCAGCGCAGCACCGCACCCCAGCCGCCGGGTCCGGGGTTGCCGCTGCAGCCACCGTCGGTGTGGATCTCGACGATGTCGGTCGCCGCCGGCGCCGCGGTGCGCAGGGCTTCAGCCGAGGCCATAGGCGCCCGGCTCCTCGACGCGACGGTGGAAGGCGAGCTTCTGGGCGTATTCCATGGGGTCCTTCGGCTTGACCAGGGCACCGTCGACCTGGTTCAGCCAGTCGAACAGGCGGGTGAGCAGAAGCGCGTGGCGGCGCCACGGCAGAGCACCGGCAGGGCCTCGATCTCGGCCGGCTCGAGCGGGCGAACGGATTGATAGCCGTCGAGCAGGGCGCGCGACTTGGTGAGATTGAACTCGGCCCGGTTCTCGAAGCACCAGGCATTCAGGCAGATGGCGACGTCGTAGGCGAAGCGGTCGCTGCAGGCGAAATAGAAATCGATGACGCCGGTCACGCGATCACCGGCGAAGAAGACGTTGTCCGGGAAGAGATCGGCGTGAATCACCCCCGATGGCAGTGCCCGGGGCCAGTCACGCTCCAGGTCGTCGAGGGCCAGCGAGATGCTGTCGACGAGCTCCGCCGACGGCGGCGTGGGGCTCTGTCGGCAGGCCTCGAAGAGCGGTCGCCAGCTCGTGACCGAAAGCGCGTTCTGGCGGTAGCCGGCGAAATCGCCGACCGCCTGATGAAGGCGGGCCAGGGTGGCCCCGAGGGCCGCGCAGCGCGCCGCGTCGATCCGCTTCGGCGAGCGGCCGTCGAGAAAGCTGACGATGGCCGCCGGCTTGCCGCACAGGCGCTGCAGGCTGCGCCCGTGGCGATCGTGGATCGGCACCGGGCAGGCGATGCCATGACTCGCCAGATGGTCCATGAGCGTCAGGAAGAAGGGCAGGTCGGCCGGGTCGACGCGCTTCTCGTAGATCGTCAGGATGTAGCGGCCGGTCGTCGTCTCGAGGCGGAAGTTCGAGTTCTCGACGCCTTCGGCGATGGGGTCGAGGGCTCTGGCCTCGCCGATGCCGTATTGCGCCAGCAGCGCTTCCAGGGCCGGCACCGGAACCGAGGTATAGACCGCCATCCATCACCAGTCAGGTCGCTTGCAACCCGCGCCTTATGCCGGCCCGGGCCCAGCTTGTCACGCGACACGGCAGCGGTCGACCCGACCGATCTCAGGAAGCGGTGCGCAGGCGGCGCTCGGGGATCGGCGGGACGCGGAAGGAGACGTTCTCGTCGGTGATGCTCATGGTCGTGACAGTGACCTCGTAGCGAGCCCGGAAAGCGTCGATCACCTGCTCGACCAGGACCTCCGGCGCCGAGGCGCCAGCCGTCAGCCCGACCGACGCGACCCCGGCCAGGTCCTCCCAGTCGATGTCGGCGGCGGACTGGATGAGCAGCGCCCGGGCACAGCCGTTCTGCTTCGCCACCTCGACCAGCCGGACCGAGTTCGAGGAGTTCGGTGCGCCGACCACGAGCACGAGATCGGCACCCGGTGCGATCGCCGCCACCGCTTCCTGGCGGTTGGTGGTGGCGTAGCAGATGTCCTCGCTGCGCGGCCCGGCGATGGTGGGGAACCGCTTGCGCAGCACCGCCACGATGGCCGCGGTATCGGTCAGCGAAAGCGTCGTCTGGGTGGCGTAGGCGACCTTGTCGGGGTCGGGCACCACCACCTTCTCGGCGTCGGCGACCGTCTCGACCAGGATGACGGCGCCGTCGGTCACCTGGCCCATGGTGCCTTCGACCTCGGGATGGCCGGCATGGCCGACCAGGAGCACCGTCAGCCCGTCCGCGTGGTGGCGCTCGACCTCGCGATGGACCTTGCTGACCAGGGGGCAGGTGGCATCGGCGAAGATCAGCCGGCGGCGGCGCGCCTCGGCCGGCACGCGTTTCGGCACCCCGTGCGCGGAGAAGACCACCACGGCATCCTCCGGCACCTCGTCGAGCTCGTCGACGAAGACGGCACCCAGGGCGCGCAGCTCCTCGACGACATGGCGGTTGTGCACGATCTCGTGACGGACGTAGATAGGCGGGCCGTTCTTCCGCAACGCCTCCTTGACGATGGCGATGGCCCGATCCACCCCGGCGCAGAAGCCGCGGGGATTGGCGAGGCAGAGGGTCAAGGGCGGTCGGTCGATTTGCGGCAAGGCGGGCTCCGGCGCGGGGTGGGGCCGACGATCGGGTGCCGCGCCGGCCGGCAGTCGGACCAGCCGATTGATAGCATGGCCAGGCATTGCCGGCGAGTGCCGATGGGACAGTTCCTGCGTGTGGCTTCGGCGCTGCGCGAGCATGGGAGACGACGAGGATGGCGAGCCGCACGTCAGTGGCGCTGGCTGACGGGACGAAGATCGAGGAGTGGCGGCTGATCCTGATACTGGTCGTGGCCACTGCCATCGGCCCGTTCTCGATGCAGATCTTCCTGCCGGCCCTGCCGGCGATCCAGTCGGGCTTTGCCGTCTCGGCCGCCACGGCGCAGCTCGCGTTCTCGCTCTCCGCCCTGGCGATGGCCGTGGCGACGCTGATCTATGGGCCGCTCTCGGACCGGCTGGGCCGGCGGCCGGCCTTGATCACCGGCCTCGTCGTTTTCCTGGCCGGCAGCCTGGTCTGCGCCTTCGCGAACTCGATCGGGCTGCTCATCTTCGGCCGCGTCGTGCAGGCCGCCGGTGGTTGCGCCGGCATGGTGCTCGGCCGCGCCATCGTCCGCGATCTCTACGATCGCGAGCGGTCGGCCGCGGCCATCGCCTACATCACCATGGCCATGGTGGTGGCGCCGATGGTCGCCCCGGCGATCGGTGGCGTGCTCACCGACCTGTTCGACTGGTCGGCCGTCTTCCTGCTCGGCGGTGCTCTGGGCGTGCTGGTGCTGATCGCCGTGCGCGGCCACCTGCCCGAGACGCTGGTGCCGCGCGAGCGGCCGACCACGTTCGGAGCGATGCTCGGCGATTTCGGCACGCTGATCCGCTTGCCGGCATTCCTAGGCTTCGCGCTGCAGGGCGGCTTCTCCATGTCGGTCTTCTTCAGCTTTTTGGCCGCGGCCCCCTACGTGATGATCACCGTGCTCGAGCGCCCCCCGTCCGAGTACGGGCTGATGTTCATCGTGGTCTCGGCGGCCTTCATGGCCGGCAATTTCACGACCGCCCGGCTCAGCAGGCGGGTCGGCATCGATCGCATGGTGCTCGGCGGCAGCGCCGGGACCCTGTTCGGGGCATGCGTGCTGCTCCTGCTGGTGCCGGCCGTCTACATCACGCCGTGGGCGCTTTTCCTGCCGATGATGCTGATCGCCTTCACCCAGGGCCTGGCGATGCCCAACAGCCTCGCGGCGGTGATCAGCATCCGGCCCGACCTGGCCGGTGCCGCCTCCGGTCTCGCCGGCTTCCTGCAGATGGGCACGGCCGCCCTGGTCGCCCAGATCATCGGTTCCATCCAGAGCGGCTCGCCCTATCCGATGGCCATCGGCATGCTGGTGAGCGCCGTCCTGATGATGGCGAGCGCCGTCTTTGCGGTGAGCCGCACCCGCGCCTGAGGCGGTGCGGCAACCGTCGACCCTTGCCGCCGGCCCGGGCGACGGGCACAAGCGCCGGACGACAGCAGCGGGCGACGCATGGAAAGCGCGGACGACGATTATGTGCTCGAGCAGCAGGTCGGGCATCTCCTGCGACGGGCCAACCAGCGCCATACGGCGCTCTTCGCCCGGCATTTCGCCGCCTTCGACCTGACGCCGCTGCAGTTCGCCGTGCTGATGAAGCTGCAGGCCACCGGCCCGTTGTCGCAGAACCATCTGGGCCGGCTCACGGCGATGGACCCCAACACCGCCCAGGGCGTGATCCTGCGTCTCCTGCGGCGACGGCTGGTGATGCGGCAAGCGAGCCCGGAGGACCGCCGGCGCAAGCTCTTGTCGCTGACCGAGACGGGCGCTGCCCTGGCCGGACGGCTGAAGGAGGAGGGGCGGGCGATCAGCGAGGCGACCCTCGCCCCCCTGACGGCGCGGGAGCGTCGCCAGCTGCTGACGCTGCTCGCGAGGCTCATTTGAGCGAGTCCCTGCCCGGATCGGCTTGACAGTTTGGTGAGCTGGCGCCATCGCCATGCGCAATCGGCTTGCGACTGCCCCTGTTGGGGCTATTGTAGGTGTTCTTACGATTTGCCGGGCGGCTGGGCCGCTCGCTAGGGGGCTTCTGATGAACGAGATCAGCCATCTCGTCGGAGCCGCGGGGCCGGATTCCCTGGTCGTCCGCTTCGCTGGCGACAGTGGCGACGGCATGCAGCTCACGGGCAGTCGGTTCACCCAGGAAGCGGCGCTCGACGGTGCCGATCTGGCCACCTTCCCTGATTTCCCGGCGGAGATCCGCGCGCCGGTCGGCACGACCTTCGGCGTCTCCGCCTTCCAGATCCAGTTCGGCGGCCGGCGCGTGCGCACGCCCGGCGACCAGCTCGACGTGCTCGTCGCCCTCAACCCCGCGGCCCTGAAGACCAATCTCGAGGATCTCCGGCAGGGTGGCACGCTGATCGTCGATACGGCGGCCTTCGTCGATCGCAACCTGAAGAAGGCGGGCTACGATCACGACCCCCGTGAGGACGAAGGCCTCGATGCCTATCGCCGTCTCGAGATCGACATCACCAAGCTGACCCAGGCCGCCGTCAAGCCCCTGGGTGTCGGCAATCGCGACGCCAACCGGGCGCGCAATTTCTGGACCCTCGGGCTGGTGCTCTGGCTCACCGGGCGGCGGCGCAGCGCCACCCAGGACTGGATTCGCGAGCGCTTCGCCGCCGAGCCGCTGGTGCGCGACGCCAACCTCGCAGCGCTGGACGCGGGCCACGCCTATGGCGAGACGGCGGAGCTGCCGCGCCTGCCGGAGGTCCTGGCGGCCGGGCACACCGCACCCCTCCCGGCCGGTCGCTACCGGACGGTGACCGGCGTCGAGGCGCTCTGCTACGGCCTGGTCGCCGCCGCCCGGCTCTCCGGCCTCGATCTCTTCTACGGGTCGTACCCGATCACCCCGGCGTCGAGCATGCTGCACATGCTTGCCCGGCTCGGCGCCTTCGGCGTGCGCACCTTCCAGGCCGAGGACGAGATCGCCGCCATCTGTACGGCCATCGGCGCTTCCTATGCCGGCCAGCTCGGCATCACCGGCAGCTCGGGACCGGGCATCGCGCTCAAGATGGAGGCGCTGGGGCTCGCCATCGCCACCGAGCTGCCGCTCGTCGTGATCGACGCGCAGCGCGGCGGCCCCTCGACCGGCCTGCCGACCAAGACCGAGCAGTCGGACCTGTTCCAGGCGGTGCTCGGCCGCAACGCCGACGCGCCGATCGTCGTGCTGGCGGCGTCGACGCCGGGCGACTGCTTCCCGGTGGCGATCGAGGCAGTGCGGCTCGCCACGCGCTACATGACGCCGGTCATGCTCCTGACCGACGGATACCTGGCCAATGCGAGCGAGCCCTGGCTGATTCCGGATCTGGCCGCACTCGAGCCCTTCCCGGTGCAGCAGGGTGCTGCGGTGGACGGGTTCAAGCCGTACGCGCGCGATCCGGAAACCTTGGCCCGGGCCTGGGTGCCGCCCGGCACGCCCGGCCTCCGGCACCGGATCGGCGGCATCGAGCGGGCGAATCCGAGCGGGGCCATCTCCTACGACCCGGCCAACCACCAGACGATGACGGATTTCCGCCGCGCCAAGATCCTGGGGATCGCCCGGGACATTCCGGAGCAGGGCTTTGTCGCCGGCGGGCCGGACGACCGGCTCTTGATTCTCGGCTGGGGCTCGACCTTCGGCGCCATCGAGAGTGCTGTCGACCGGCTGCGCGCCAGCGGTGCCGCCGTGGCGCATGCGCATCTCCGCCACATCTGGCCGCTGCCGGCCAATCTGGGCGACATTCTCGCCGGTTTCGATCGCGTGCTGGTGCCGGAGCTGAATGCCGGGCAGCTCAGCTTCCTCCTGCAGGGCGTCTATGGCCGCCGGGTGGAGAGTCTGACCAAGGTCTCCGGCAAGCCGTTCACCGCCGCCGAGATCGAATCCCGCGTCAAGACGCTGCTGGAGGCCTGAGACGATGGCAACCGTGCTCGAACGCGAGCCCAAGGGATTGACGCCCAAGGACTGGGCCAGCGACCAGGAGGTCCGCTGGTGCCCGGGTTGCGGCGACTACGCCATCCTCAAGGCCGTGCAGAAGACGCTGGCCGACCTGCAGGCCGACCCTGACCGCACCGTGTTCATCTCGGGCATCGGCTGCGCTGCGCGTTTCCCGTATTATGTGGAGTCCTATGGCTTCCACACGATCCATGGCCGGGCGGCGGCGATCGCGACCGGCGTCAAGCTGGCCAACCCGGAGCTCGACATCTGGGTCGTCTCGGGTGATGGCGACAGCCTGTCGATCGGCGGCAACCACCTCCTCCATCTGCTGCGCCGCAATGTCGATCTCGTCTATCTGCTGTTCAACAACGAGGTCTATGGCCTGACCAAGGGGCAGGCCTCGCCGACCAGCCCGCGCGGCACCGTGAGCCCGTCCTCGCCCGGCGGCACGCTCGATGCGCCGGTCAATGCGGGGGCCTTCGCGCTCGGCGCCGGGGCGCGCTTCGTGGCGCGGGTGGCCGACGTGGTGCAGGGCCCGATGGTCGAGGTGCTGACCCGCGCGCATGGCCACACGGGCACGAGCTTCGTCGAGATCCTGCAGAACTGCATCGTCTACAACGACGGCGCCTTCGACGCGGTGACCGACAAGGCGACCGCCGCCGAGCACCAGCTCTGGTGCCGGCACGGCGAGCCGCTCCTCTTTGCCGGCGGCACCAAGGGTGTGCGTCTGGTTCCCGAGCGGTTCGCGCTCGAGATCTTCGATGTCGGCGCAGAGGGCCTCGGTGTCGAGGCGGCGCTCGTCCATGACGAGACCAACCCGATGCTGGCCCAGATGCTGGTGCGGCTCGAGGTGCCGACCGCCCTCGGCGTCATCTTCGCCGTCGAGGCGCCGAGCTATGATGCGGCCTTCAGTGCTGCTGCACCGACCCGCAAGCCGGAGCTCGCGGATCTGCAGCGCCAGGTGAGCGGCCGGACGACCTGGGAGATCGGTTAGGCGGGCCGGGCTGCAAGCGCGCTTGACAGAGCGCTCGCGCGGTCCGAGTTTGTTCCATCACACATGAATTCGGGCGATGACCCGAATGGTGGGAGAGGGTAGCCGAGCCAGCGCGCATGGGAGCCTATCACCGCCCCGAGGATCTCGACACGGCGCTTCGCCTCCTGGCGGCGGGGCCGGTCGTGCCACTCGCCGGCGGCACCGATCTGTTCCCCGCCGACGCCGCGCGCAGCGCCTGGGGCGAGCCGGCGCTCGATACCCCCGAAGGCTCTGACCTCGTCGATCTTTCCGGCCTGAACGAGCTGTGCCGTGTCGAGGACCTGGCCGACAGGGTCGAGATCGGCGCCCGGGTCACGTGGACCGATGCCCTGCACGCGCCCCTGCCGCCCTGGTTCGATGCGATCCGCCAGGCGGCGCGCGAGGTGGGCGGGATGCAGATCCAGAATCGCGGCACGCTCGTGGGCAATCTCTGCAACGCCTCGCCCGCGGCCGATGGCGTGCCGCCGCTCATGGCGCTCGACGCCCGCGTCCGTCTGGCGAGTCTGCGGGGCACCCGCGAGCTGCCGCTCGACAGGTTCCTTCTCGGCAACCGGCGCACGGCAAGAGCACCGGACGAGCTCGTCACCCACATCGTGCTGCCGAAGCCGCCGGCGGCAGCTCGCTCGGTCTTCCTGAAGCTCGGCGCCAGGCGCTACCTCGTCATCTCGATCGCCATGGTGGCGATGACGGTCGTGCTCGACGGGTCCGGGCGCATAGCCGGGCTGCGGCTTGCAGTCGGGGCCTGCTCGCCGGTGGCCGTGCGCCTCGTCGAGCTGGAGAAGCGGCTCCGGGGCCTGACGCCCGATGCCGCGGCGGCTGCGGTCGAGCCCGCGGATCTGGCCATGCTGGCGCCGATCGACGATGTCCGCGCGAGCGGCGCCTACCGGCGCCATGCCGCTCTCGTGCTGCTGCGCCGTGCGCTCGGCGGCGAGCGGCTGCAGGTGGCGGCATGAACGCCCTGGCACCGGTCGAGGTGGGCATCGACTTTCGGCTGAATGGCCGGCCGGTGGTGGTCGATGCGCCGCCGGCCACCCGGTTGAGCCGCGTGCTGCGCGACAGGCTCGGGTTGACCGGCACCAAGGTCGGTTGCGATGCCGGCGATTGTGGCGCCTGCACGGTGCTGATCGACGGCCGGCAGGCCTGCGCCTGCGTCGTGCCGCTCGGGCAGCTCCAGGGGCGCTCGGTGACCAGCATCGAGGGGCTCGCAGCCGAGCCGCGCTTCAGCCGGTTGCAGCAGGCGTTCGTCGATGGTGGTGCGGTGCAGTGCGGCATCTGTACGCCCGGCATGCTGATGGCCGCGGCGGACCTCCTAGGCCGCTGCGAGCAGCCGGGCCGCAGCGAGATCGAGGACGCGCTGGGCGGCGTGCTCTGTCGATGCACCGGCTACCGCCAGATCGTGGCGGCTGTTGCCGAGGCAATCGCACCGCAGGCCCCGGCACCGCGCCCCGCCGGCCCTGTGGTCGGTGCCAGGATCGCCCGGCTCGACGGCCGGGGCAGGGCAGCAGGCACCGAGCACTTCGGCGCGGATGGCGTGCCTGCCGATGCGTGGCGAATGCATGTGGTCCGCTCGCCGCACATGCGGGCTCGCTTCAGCCTCGGTGACCTCGCCGCGGTCGAGCGGCAACACGGCGTGCGGGTGCTGACGGCGGCGGATGTGCCGGGCGTCAACGGCTTTGCGATCTTTCCCGATCGCAAGGACCAGCCGGTGCTGGCTTTTGGCCATGTGCGCTTTCGCGGCGAGGCGGTGCTCGCCCTGGTCGGTCCCGCAGCGGCGCTGGCGCGGGTCAGGGATGCCGAGCTGCCGATCACCTGGGAGCCGCTCGAGCCGGTGGGCTTCGCCGCTGCCCGGTCGGGGGCGGCGCCTGCCCTGCACGGGGACCGGCCGGACAATGTGCTCACCGAGGGGCTGCTCGAGGCGGGCGATCCTGCGGCAGCGCTGGCGACGGCTGCAGTCACCGCCGAGATCGCCATCGAGACCAGCTTCGTCGAGCACGCCTATATTGAGCCGGAGGCCGGCTGGGCCGTTCGCCGGGGCGATCGCCTCGAGCTCACCGTCTCGACCCAGAGCCCCTACATGGACCGGGACGAGGTGGCCAACGTCCTGGGCGTGGCGCCGGAGCAGGTGAGGATCAGGCCCACGGCCTGCGGCGGCGGCTTCGGCGGCAAGCTGGACGTGGCGGTGCAGCCCCTCCTCGCGATCGCCGCCTGGCAGCTCGATCGACCGGTCGCCTGCACCTACAGCCGCATCGAAAGCATGGCCTCGACCACCAAGCGGCACCCGGCGGCGATCACCGTGCATGCGGGCGCCGATGCGGCGGGGCGGATCACCGCCCTCGACTTCGCGGGCGACTTCGACACCGGTGCCTATGCGTCCTGGGGGCCGACCGTGGCCGGTCGCGTGCCGATCCACAGCCCCGGGCCCTATCGCGTCGCCAATCTCCGGGCACGCTCGCGGGCGATCCTGACGAACGCGCCCCCGAGCGGGGCATTTCGCGGCTTCGGCGTGCCGCAGACGCTGCTCGCGGTCGAGCAGGCCTATGACGAGCTGGCGCTGCAGCTCGGCCTCGACCCGCTCGAGTTCCGCCTGCTGAATGCGCTGCGGCCGGGCGACGCCACCGCCACCGGCCAGGTGCTCGAAAGTGTGGGCATCGTCGAGTGCCTGGAGGCGCTGCGGCCGCGCTGGCGGGAGCTGCGGGCAGCGCCGCAAAGCAGCGGGCCGGTGCGGCGCGGCGTCGGCATTGCCAGTGTCTGGTACGGCTGCGGCAATACCGGGATGAGCAACCCGTCGAGCCAGCGGGTGAGCCTGCTGCGCGACGGCCGGATCATGTTCTGGAACGGCGTGCAGGACATCGGCCAGGGCTCGAACACCATCATGGCGCAGATCCTGGCGGATGCTCTGGGTGTGCCGCTCGAGGCGATCGACAGCTCCTCGGCCGACACCGATCTCACGCTCGACTGCGGCAAGACGTCGGCCTCGCGCCAGACCTTCGTCTCGGGCCGGGCGACCCAGCTCGCCGGCGAGGCGCTGCGCGGCCAGTTGCTCCGGCTGGCCAATGCCGGCAGCGACGCGCGGCTCGAGGCCGGCCCCGGATCGGTGCGGGTGGTCGAGGGCGGGCACGAGCGCCGCATCGATCTGGCGCTGCTCCCGCCCGTCGAAGGCTGCGGCCCGGAAGTGGCGCTCGACGCGCGCGCCAGCTTCGACCCGCCGGCGACGCCGGTCGAGGGCAATCGCGGGGCGCCCTACGCTTCCTATGGCTTCGGTGCGCAGATCGCCCAGGTCGCGGTCGATATCGAGCTCGGCACGGTCGAGGTCGAGCGGATCGTCGCCGCCTACGATGTCGGCCGGGCCATCAACCCCCAGCTGGTCGAAGGCCAGATCATCGGTGGCGTGGCGCAGGGGCTGGGCCTGGCGCTCATGGAGGAGTTCATCCCCGGGCGGACCGAGAACCTGCACGACTACCTGATCGCCACGGTCGGCGACGTGCCCGAGGTGGAGGTGCTGCTGGTGGAGAAGGCGGAGCCGCTCGGGCCTTTCGGTGCCAAGGGTGTCGGCGAGCACGCGCTGATCCCTACGGCACCGGCGATCATGAACGCGATCCATCATGCGACAGGTGTGCGGATCGCCAGGATTCCGGCGGTTCCCCACCGGATACATGCGGCATTGGTGGCTGCGGGAGCAAGCTCGTGACCGACATGACGGAGCGTTTCGGTGCGCGCGAGGCCGATGGAATCGTGCGCTGCGATGCCTGCCCGGTGCTCTGCCGGATAAGGCCGGGGCGGTCGGGCGCCTGCGGCCGCTATGCCAACGAGAACGGCTCGCTCGTCCGCACCGATCCCGTGCTCTTCGCCGAGCGCGTGGTCGACGAGGGCGGCGCGCTGGTGCCGTTCGCCGAAGGCGACTGGGACGGCCAGGCGGGGCCGAATGTCGAGACCTTCGTCACCGGCATCGGCTCCGGCACCACCTATCCCGACTACAAGCCGGCACCCTTCATCGTCAGCTCGACCTATCGCGGCGTCGACACGGTGACCGTGGTCTCCGAGGGCATCTTCTCCTATTGCGGGTGCAAGGTGAAGATCGACACCGACCGCCACCTCGGCCCCGAGCGCAGCTCCATCACCGTCGGTGGCGAGCCGGTGGGCCATGTGACCACCGCCGAATACGGCTCGCAGATGCTTTCGATCGGCGGTGTGCACCATCTCACCGGCACCACCAAGAAGGCCGGTAACGTCACTTGCGACACGCTGCTCAAGCTCTGCGGCGGCGAGCCGGTCGAGCTCGCCATCGAGTCCGGCAGCACGGTCGTCGTCCAGGCGGGGGCGGCGCCGATCGTCAACGGCAAGCCCGAGCAGCGGATGCGCGTCGGGTGCGGCTCCGCCACGGTCGGCATCTTCGCCAAGCAGTGGCACGGCGAGGTCGACGAGGTGATCGTCCTCGACGACCACATCACCGGCGTGCTGACCGAGCATCAGGCCGGCCGTTGCCTCGACATGCCGCCCTCCGGCATTCGCATCGAGGGCCGCCGCTCGACTCCGGGCCGCTATTTCCAGGTCGCCAATCCGGGCCTCGGCTGGGGCGGGACCGACATCACCGATCCCTTCAGCGTCATCCGCGACATCGACAGGAAGCACGCCTGGCCCGGCATGCGGGTGCTGATCACCTCGACCACCGGCGAGGACGCGGTCTGGTGCGTGCTGGGCGAGGACTTCGCGCTGCACGAGGCCGAGATGCCGGTGGCGGTGCGTCGGACGGTCGAGCGGATCGGCGAGAACTGCGAGCCGTCGCTCTGCTCGGTGCTCTTCATGGCGGGTGCCGGCGGCTCGCTGCGCGCCGGCGTCACCGAGAACCCGGTGCTGATCACCCGCTCGGTCAAGTCGGGCGAGACTCGGGTCACGATGGGCGGGGCGCCGGTCTATGTCTGGCCGGGCGGTGGCATCACCGTGATGGTCGATGTCGAGCGGCTGCCGCAACGCGCCTTCGGCTATGTGCCGACCCCGGCACTGGTGGCGCCCATCGAGTTCACGCTGCCGCTCGAGCTCTACACGGCCCTCGGCGGCCACGCCGGCCATGTCCAGGCGCTGGACGAGGTGGTCCGATCGCATGGCCAGTCGGCGCGTCGCGAGGCCTGGACGCCACGCAATCCCTGGCCGCTCGGGCGGGCCACGCCATGACGGCCCGGGCCACGGCCTGGACCGGCCCCATCGCAGCCCGGCTCGCCGGCAACCGTCTGCATCTGGCGCACGGGCCGATCGATCTGGTCATCTGGGCCGACGGGCCGTCGGCTTCGGTCGAGCGCGCCTATCGGGCGGCCGGGGTGGCGTTCGACGGGCTGCTCGAGAGCCTGGTGGCCGTCCTGCCGCAGCTGCGCGCACCGGTCGGATCGGCCGAGGGCCTGCCGCCAACGGCTCGGCTGATGCACGCGGCGACGGCGCCCCTGGCCGTCGACCGCTTCGTCACGCCCATGGCAGCGGTGGCGGGGGCGGTGGCCGACACGGTGATGGCGGCAATCCGTGCCGTGCCCGGAATCGAGCGGGCTTATGTGAACAATCGCGGCGACATCGCTGTCCATCTGACCCCCGGAGCCAGCCTCGAGATCGGCGTGGTGCCGGAGCTGCGACGGCCGCTCATGGCGGCGAGCCTGCGGCTTGGCCACGGCGACGGCATCGGCGGCGTGGCGACGAGCGGCTGGGACGGGCGGAGCTTCTCGCTCGGCATCGCCGATGCGGTGACCGTGCTGGCGGCGAGTGCTGCCCAGGCGGATGCGGCCGCGACCCTCATCGCCAACGCCGTCGATGTGGACGATCCGGCGATCACCCGTGTGCCGGCCACGGATCTGGACCCCGACAGCGACCTGGGCAGGTTGCTCGTGACCACCGGCGTCGGGCCGCTGGCCGATGCCGCGATCGCCGCAGCCCTCGACAACGGGGCACGCTACGCGCAAACGCTGCTGGAGCGCCGGCTCGTCAATGCGGCCATGCTGGTCCTCGAGGGACGCGCCCGCATCGTCGGCAGGATCCGGGAGGAGATCGCATGTTCGAGCTGAGAAAGACGCAGATAACGGTCGAGGAGATTCACCACGATGGTGGGCCACGCCTCGACCGGCCCTTGCTGCGCGGTTCCGTGGCGGCCGTGTTCAAGAACCCGTTCGCCGGCCGGTTCGCCGACGCCGGCGAGTTCGTCGAGGCCATGGACGCCCTGAAGCCGCTCGGCCTCGAGATGTCGAGGAAGCTGATCCAGGCGCTGGGCGGCGATCCCAGGCGGATCGAGAGCTATGGCAAGGGGTCGATCGTCGGGTCCGACGGTGAGCTCGAGCAGGGTGCTCTCTGGCACGTGCCGGGCGGCTACGCCATGCGCGAGCTCCTGGGCGATGCCAAGGCCATCGTGCCCTCGGCCAAGAAGCTCGGCGGCATCGGTGCAGCACTCGACGTGCCGCTGCACCATATCAACGCCGCCTATGTCCGCAGCCATTTCAGCGCCATCGAGGTCCGGGTTCCGGATGCGCCGCGGCCGGGCGAGATCGTCTTCTGCCTCGCCATGACCACGGGCGGCCGGCCGCATGCCCGGATGGGCGGCCTCGAGGCGGCGGACATCAAGGGGGTGGACGGGCTGCGCTGAGCGGCCGAGCGGGAGGAGGGGCCATGACCTTCGTGCGCAACAACTGGTACCCGGCGGGCTTCGCCAGCCGTATGGGCGAGGGGCTGCACAAGCGCCGGATGCTCGGCGAGGATCTGGTGATCTGGCAGCAGGCCGATGGCGGCTTCGCGGCCCTCCAGGATCGCTGCCCGCATCGCTTCCTGCCGCTCTCGATGGGCTGCCTCGAGCGTGACACGGTCCGCTGCGGCTATCACGGCATGACCTTCGCCGCCGACGGACGCTGCGTGCGCATCCCGGGCCAGCCGACGATCCCGCCCTCGGCCAGGGTGCGCAGCTACCCGGTCGAGTTGAACCTGGGGCTCGTCTGGGTGTGGATGGGAGATCCGGCGCTCGCTTCGCGGGAACTGCTCTTCGATCTGCCGGAATACCACGAGGCGGGCTGGCATCCGGTCGACGGCGAGGCGCTCGAGGTCGAGGCCAACTACCTGGCCCTCGCCGACAATCTCTGCGATCCGGCGCATGTCGCCTTCGTCCATCTCTCGACGCTGGGCAACGCGGCGCACGAGGACGTGCCGATCGAGACCAAGGTCGAGGGCGAGTTGATCGTCACGACGCGCTGGACGATCGATGCGGAGCCTATTCCGCTCTTCCAGAAGTTCGGCAGCTTCAAGGGCAATATCGACCGCTGGCAGATCTACAACTACCACGCGCCCTCGATCGCGGTGATCGACTTCGGCGGTGCGGATACCGGCACCGGCGCCCGCGAGGGCCGCCTGCACGACGGTGCCATCCGCATCCTCGCCTGTCATTTCATCTGTCCGGTCGACGAGGCGCGCTCGATCGACTACTGGCTGCATGTCGACAACTTCCCGAGCGACGCCGCAACGCGGGCCCGGATGAACGAGCAGTTTGCCCTGGCCTTCGCCGAGGACAAGGCCATTCTCGAGGCGATCCAGGTCGAGGAGACGAAGCTCGGCGGGCGGCAGCGACCGCTCCGGCTCGGCATCGACAAGGGTGCCGTGCTGATGCGCAAGACGGTCGAGCGGATGATCGAGGCGGAACGGTCGGTCATGGCGGCCGAATGAGAAACGCCAGGAAAACCAAGGGAGAGAACGGCTCATGACGACACGACGACAGGTGACGGCCGGCATGCCCAGGCTGGCGGCGATCGCCGCCCTGCTCTTCACCACCGGCAGCCTCGCTGCCGAGCCGATCAAGATCGGCGACATCAACTCCTACACCCGGATGGCGCAGCATACCGAGCACGCCAAGCGCGGAATGCAGCTAGCGATCGACGAGATCAACGCCGACGGCGGCATCAACGGCCGGGTGCTCGAGCTGATCAGCCGCGACGATGCCGGTGAGCCCGGCGAGGCGATCCGCGTCGCCGAGGAGCTGGTGAGCCGCGAGGGCGTGGACATCCTGACCGGTACGACGCTTTCCAATATTGGCCTCGCCGTCGCGTCCTTCGCCGCCCAGAACAAGGTGCTCTATCTGGCGGCCGAGCCTCTTGCCGACGCCGTGACGCTGCAGAGCGGCAACCGCTACACCTTCCGGCTGCGGCCCTCGACCTACATGCAGGCGGCTATGCTGGCCGAGCTCGCGGCCGAGAACCCGGCCAGGCGCTGGGCGACGATCGCACCCAACTACGCCTATGGCCAGGAGGCGGTTGCTGCCTTCAAGGCGATCATGAGCGAGAAGCGGCCGGACATCGAATGGGTCGGCGAGCAGTGGCCGGCACTCTTCGCCATCGATGCCGGGGCCGAGGTGCTGGCCCTCTCGGCGGCCGAGCCCGATGCGATCTTCAACGTCACCTTTGCTGCCGATCTAGCCAAGTTCGTCCGCGAGGGCGGCGATCGCGGTCTCTTCGAGGACACCTTCGTGGTCAGCCTCTTGACCGGCGAGCCGGAGTATATCGACCCGCTGGAGGACGAGGCGCCGGAGGGCTGGCTGGTGACCGGCTATCCCTGGGACAAGATCGAGGACCCGGCCTATGTGGAGTGGCTCGATCGCTACCAGGCAGCCTATGACGACTACCCGAGGATCGGCTCGATCGTCGGCTACAACTCGATGCTCGCACTCGGTGCGGCGCTCGAGAAGACCGGCGGCGACACCGATCCGGAAAAGCTGGTCGAGGCCATGCGCGGGCTCGAGTTCGAGACGCCGCAAGGTGTCCTGACCTTCCGGCCCTCGGACCATCAGGCGTCGCTCGGTGCCTGGGTCGGCTACACGACGGTCGAGGACGGCCAGGGCACGATGCGCGACTGGTACTATGCCCCAGGCGAGAAGTACCTGCCGCCCGAGGAGATGGTGGCCAAGCTGCGGCCGGCGTCCGACTGATCCGAAATCCTCTGCGGACAGGCGGCGCCACCGCCCGTCCGCTTCCTTGACCGCGCCCGCCGGGAGCTGCCGACTTGGGCTTCATTCTCGTGCAGATCCTGACCGGCCTCTCGAGCGCCGCCAGCCTGTTCCTGGTCGCGGCCGGCCTGTCGCTGATCTTCGGCGTGACCCGGGTCGTCAATTTCGCGCACGGCTCGTTCTACATGCTGGGCGCCTATATCGGCCTGACCCTGGTGGCGGTGTTCGGTGACCTCTTCGGCCGGGGCCATCTGGCCTTCTGGTCGGCCCTGCTCTGCGCCGCCCTTATCGTCGGCGCCATCGGTGCCCTGGTCGAGATCGTCATCCTGCGGCGCATCTACCGCTCGCCCGAGCTCTTCCAGCTCGTCGCCACCTTCGGCGTCATCCTGGTGATCCAGGACCTCACGCTCTGGGGCTGGGGGCCGCAGGACCTGCTCGGTCCCCGGGCGCCGGACCTGCGGGGGGCCATCATGATCATGGGGGAGCCGCTGCCGCGCTACGACCTCGTGCTGATCGCCGCCGGCCCGGTGGTGCTGCTGCTATTCTGGCTGCTGCTCAACAAGACCCGCTTCGGCATTCTGGTCCGTGCTGCGACTGCCGACCGCGAGATGGTGGGTGCCCTCGGCGTCAACCAGGCCTGGCTGTTCACCGGCGTCTTCTTCCTCGGCTCGTTCCTTGCCGGCCTCGGTGGTGCCCTGCAGCTGCCGAAGGGTGGTGCCAACCTGCTCATGGATTTCGGCGTGCTGGCCGCCGCCTTCGTCGTTGTCGTGGTGGGCGGCATGGGCAGCATCGCCGGCGCCTTCCTCGCGGCCGTGCTGATCGGCCAGCTCCAGGCCTTCGGCGTCCTCTTCGTCCCGCAATCGACGCTGGTC
>JAWKVR010000056.1:0-20861 GCA_041397945.1 Geminicoccaceae bacterium | reverse complement strand
CCCTCCGCGCCCGAAGCCCGGGGCGTCAGCCGACCCCGGCGCGCGCCTGGCGGGAGGCCGGGGGGTGGCCCGCCTGGGCCAGGAGATGCTCGGTGCAGTGGGCGAGCGGCATCGGCTTGGCGAAGAGATAGCCCTGCGCCGCGTCGCAGCCCTCCTCGGCCAGGAAGCGGTGCTGCGCCTCGGTCTCGACGCCTTCGGCGAGCACCAGCTTGCCGAAGGTGCGGGCGAGGTGGATGATCACCCGGACCAGGGCCTCGTCGACCTCCTCGCGGCCGATGCCCTGGGTGAACGACTTGTCGATCTTGATCTTCTGCACCGGCAGCCGCTTGAGATAGGCGAGCGACGAGTAGCCCGTGCCGAAATCGTCGATGGCGAGGCGGATGCCCATCTCGGCGAGGCGGTCGAGCGAGCGGCGCATCATCAGCTCCGAGGGATCGACGAACAGGCTCTCGGTCAGCTCGAGCTCCAGCCGGTCCGGGCTGAGGTCGTTCTCGACGAGGGCCCGCGTGACGATCTCCGGCAGGTCCTGCTGGCGCAGCTGGGCCGCCGAGATATTGATCGCCATGCCGATCTCGAGGCCCATCTCCCGCCAGCGGCGCACGGTGCGGCAGGCCTCGTGGATCAGCCAGGTGCCCATGGGCTTGATCAGGCCCGACGCCTCGGCGATCGGGATGAAGGTGGTGGGCGGGATCACGCCGCGGGTCGGGTGGGTCCAGCGCATGAGCGCCTCGACGCTGGTGATCCGCCCCTTGGCGAAGTCGAGCTGCGGCTGGTAGTGCAGGCTGAGGGCACCCTCCTCGATGGCCTCGGCCAGGTCGTGCTCGATCTCGTTGCGGAACTGCATCGCCGCGACCATGCCGCGATCGAAGACGCGGCAGCGGCGCCCGCCGGCCCGCTTGGCATCGTCGACGGCCATCTCCGCGCAGCGCAGCAGCGCCTCGAAATCGTGGCCGTGGTCGGGATAGAGGGCGATGCCGACGCTCGCCGAAGGGGTCATCTCGTGCTTCTCGCCGGCGCCGAGGCGCACCGCGCGGCCGAGGCGATCGAGGGCGGCGATGGCGCAGAGCTCGGCGTCGGCGACGCCGCCGAGCCCGCGCCGCAGGAGGACGAACCGATCGCCGTCGAGGCGGAAGACGCCGTCGCGCGCGATGCCCTCGAGCCGCCGGGCGACGATGCGCAGGAGCTGGTCGCCGACGGCGTAACCGTGCACGCCGTTGATGTCCTTCATGCGGTCGATGTCGAAGGCGACGAGTGCGATCCGCTCCTCGCTGTCGCCGGCCTCCTCGATCGCCCGGCGGAGGGTCACGGCGATGGAGTCGCGGCCCGGCAGGTCGGTCAGGAGATCCAGCACCCGGCGCCGGCGATGCGCCGCCGGCTGGCGGTAGAGCGGGACCAGAGGCGTGGAGGGCTGCGGGCCGGTGAAGGCGGTCGCCTCGGGCCGGACCATGAGGTCCAGGGCGGCCGGCGCGGCAGGCGACCCGGGCGGGCGGCAAAGCTGCCAGGTGCCGATGCCGATCGCGGCGAGCGAGAGGGTGACGCACGGCAGGATGGGCAGGAGCAGGCCCTGCCCCAGATGGAGGCCGAGCGCGGCCAGCGCATTGAGGAGGCCGAAGCCGATCAGCAGCGGCCCCTGCGCGGACATGCGCCAGCGGCTCAGCCCGGTATTCGGTCGGTCTCTAACCCCTCGCTGCTCTTGCGCTGCATCGCCGCCACCCGGTGCTCAATGCTCAGTCTTGCGGCGACCGCATCGAGGAGGGGGCGTGTCGGTCAGGGCTCGGTCGACGGCAGTGTCGTACGTTGGAGTTGGCAATATGTTTTCTCGCCAAGGGGCTTTTCTTGATGGTTGCAGATCCGCCGGCGGTATGCTGCGGAATGAACCGATGATTTTCAAGCTTTTCATTTGATCAGCTTGAGGTTGAAATGTTCGCTGTGCCTTTGCGCACCGGGAGACCGCGAAGTTGCGGCGTGCTCCGGTCGAATGTAGGCAGGCTCGACGCAGCTGTCGCCGCGCTCGTGCAATTGCGTGACGCGTTTATCACTAGTCAGCCGGAAGCCGGCGCAGTTGTCTCCGCGCAGCATCAATAACAACCCTATCCTTGGAGAGGCAGAGCATGGCAGAGGCCCCGAGCGACATCGCCATTGCGCGGGCGGCCGCCATGCGCCCCATCCAGGACGTCGCCGCGTCCCTGGGCATTCCCGCAAGCGCGATCCACGGCTTCGGCCGGCACATCGGCAAGGTCGATCTCGGCTGGATCGACCAGATCGGGGACCGGCCCGAAGGCAAGCTGGTCCTGGTCACGGCGATCAACCCGACACCGGCCGGGGAGGGCAAGACCACGACCACGGTCGGTCTCGGCGACGGGCTCAACCGGATCGGCAGACGGGCCATGATCTGCCTGCGCGAGCCTTCGCTCGGGCCCTGCTTCGGCATGAAGGGCGGGGCCGCTGGCGGCGGCTATGCCCAGGTCGTGCCGATGGAGCAGATCAACCTGCATTTCACCGGCGACTTCCATGCCATCGGCTCGGCGCACAACCTCCTGAGCGCGCTGCTCGACAACCACATCTACTGGGGCAACGGGCTCGGCATCGACGAGCGGCGCGTCGCCTGGCGGCGCGTGGTCGACATGAACGACCGGGCGCTGCGCTCCATCGTCTCCAGCCTAGGCGGGGTCGCCAACGGCTTTCCGCGCGAGGACGGCTTCGACATCACCGTGGCCTCGGAGGTGATGGCGGTCTTCTGCCTCGCCCGCAACCTCGCCGACCTCGAGGCGCGGCTCGGGCGGATGGTCGTGGCGCAGACCCGCGACCGGCGCCCCATAACCGCCGCGGAGCTCGAGGCGCCGGGGGCGATGACCGTGCTGCTCAAGGACGCGCTCATGCCGAACCTGGTCCAGACGCTCGAGGGCAACCCGGCCTTCGTGCATGGCGGCCCGTTCGCGAACATCGCGCATGGCTGCAACTCGGTGATCGCGACGCGGACCGCCCTCAGGCTCGCCGATTTCGTCGTGACCGAGGCCGGCTTCGGCGCCGATCTCGGGGCCGAGAAGTTCTTCGACATCAAGTGCCGCAAGGCCGGGCTGACCCCGGCGGTCGCCGTGGTCGTCGCCACGGTCCGTGCGCTGAAGATGCATGGCGGCGTCGCCAGGAGGATCTCGGCCGGGAGAACCTTCGAGGCGCTGCGGCACGGCCTCGCCAACCTGGCGCGCCACGTCCGCAATATCGGCAAGTTCGGCGTGCCGGCCGTCGTCGCCATCAACCAGTTCGTCAGCGACACCGCGGCCGAGCACGAGCTGATCCGCGCGTTCGCCAGGGACGAGCTCGGCGTCGAGGCCTTCGTCTGCTCGCACTGGGCGCATGGCGGCGCCGGCACCGAGGCGCTGGCGAGCCATGTGGCGGCACTCTGCGACGAGCCCGTGGCGGCGGGCGGGCCGGGCTTTCACCCGCTCTATCCGGACGATGCCGCTCTGGACCAAGATGCGGACCATCGCCACCGAGATCTACGGGGCATCCGACATCATCGCCGACAACGGTGCGCGCCCGCTTCACTGCAGCTCGATATCGCTCGTGATCTCGTGCTCGAGGTCGAGCCCGTCGACCGTCAGCACCATCTTCGCCCGCAGCTTCTCGTCGCCCTTCAGCTTCCCCGCCGCCAGCGCCTCGCGCACCGCCTGCTCGATCTCGCGCTGGCTGGTCACGCCCACATGCTTGAGGAACTTCCGCAGCTCCATGTTGAAGACGTCCTCGTTCACCGGCCTTCTCCCTCGTTGTGCGAGGCTCGAAGATCGGTCGCGGCACCCCGGGGGTCAAGCCGGGCAGCGGCGCCGCGGGTCACCCCGCGGCCCCGCCCTCAGGCGGCGAGCGCCGCGACCCGGCTGCGCGCCATGAAGAGCCGGGTCAGCGGGCTCTCGTGGCGCCGTGCGGCACGCTCGGCGATCAGGCCCCTGGCCAGCGCCTCCTCGCCCGACCGGAGCGCTGCCTCGATCAGCGTCAGGTCGATGACGTCGCGCTGCGCATGGCTGCCGCCGAAGCGATGCGCGATGCCGCGGACGGGGCGGATCAGCGCCGCCGCCTTGCGGTGCTCGCCCCGGCCGAAGGCGACGATCGCCCGGGCCAGCCTGAGGCCCACCTCGGCCGAGAACAGCGCATTGTCGCCCCGCCTGAGGGACGCCGCCTCGAGCGCCTCGACAATGCCCGCCGCCATCGCCGGCCGCCCGGCGCCGACCGCCGCCATGACCGCGTGCACGTCGTTGAAGGCATAGAAGCCCGGCCGCAGCGCCGCCCATCTGTCGGCCAGCGCCTGCCAGCGCTCGCCCGGCTCGACGCCGCGCAGATGGAGCCGCCAGAGCAGCGCCGAGGCATCGACCATGTCGAGCGCCATGCCCGACCGCGCGCCGTAGATCGGCCCGTCGAAGAGCGCGAGCGCCGCGTCGGTATCGCCCAGCTCCAGGTGATAGAGCGCCAGGTGCCACCAGTTGTGCACGGCAAAGAAGCTGTCCCTGGACCAGGCATCGGGCGTCGCCGTCATCCAGGCGATGCCGTCCTCCTGCCGGCACTGCATCTCCATCACATGGGCCACCGCATGCTGCGCCCAGCCGTCCCTGGGCTCGAGCTCGACGCCCCGCCGCCCGGCCCGCTCGGCCGCCGCATAGTCGCCGGTCTCCTCCAGCCCGAAGGCGAGCATGCCCTGGACGAAGCCGTAGCCGGGCAGCTCCGGCGACCAGGCCGGCAGGGCGCCGGCCACGACGTTGCGCATGGCCTGCTGCTCGCCGAGCCAGAAGGACTGGAAATGCAGATGCCGCAGCGCCAGGAGGTCGAACGGCCATTCGACCACGATGGCCTCCCAGGCCCGGGAGGCGGCGGCGAGATCGCCCCTGAGCCAGTGGCGCAGCGCCTTCTCGTGGAGCGCCTCGCGGGGGTTGCGCGCCACGTCGAGCGCATCGAGGGCGGCGACCTCGGCGGCGATCGGCGCCTCGACGCTGTTGGAGCCCATGAGGCGCAGCATCGCCGCCTTGAGGATGTGCGGCATGACGAAGGCGGGGTCGGCCTCCTTCGCCTGCTTCAGCAGGTCGGCCGTATCGAGCCGGTACTCGAGAAAGTGGTCGACCGCCTGGTCGAAGAGGCCCACCGCCTCGTCGCTGGTGCTGGTGTGCTCGAGTCCCCGTCGATCTTCCGCCATGCGGCCCGTCTCCCTGCTTGCCCGCGAGGAAAATTGTGCAGGAGCGGGCGGCTGGCAAGGCCGAGGGTGCTTCAGCGCTTGAGCAGCGCCGCCAGCGGCCCGAGGATGCGCCCGTCGATGACGGCGAGCCCGGCGAGGATGAAGGCCATGCCGAGCACCTGCTCGCCGCTCAGCCGCTCGCCCAGCACGAGGCCGCCGAGGATCACGGCGGTGACCGGGACGAGCAGGGTGACGAGCATCAGGTTGGTGGGGCCGGCGGTCCGCAGGATGCGGAAGAAGAGCACGTAGGCGAGGGCCGTGCTGGCCAGCGCCATGCCGAGGACGGCCGCCCAGGTGAGGGGGGCGAGGCTGAAAAACGCCGGGAAGGGCTGGGTGAGCAGGACGATCGGCGCCATGACGGAGGTGCTGGCGGTGAGCTGCCAGGCAGCGCCGGCGATCGGCGGCACGTCGCGCAGGCGGCGGGCGTAGAGCCCGCTCAGCGCATAGAAGAGCGTCGCCAGGATGACGGCGAGCTGCGGCAGGAGGTCATGGCCGAGCCCGGCCAAGGCACCCGGCCCCAGCATCACCACGACCCCGCCCCAGCCGATGGCGATGCCGGCGAGCTTGTGCGGCGTGGCGCGCTCGTCGGTGGTCAGGAAGTGGGCGAGCAGCACGATCCAGAAGGGCGTGGTCGCGTTCAGGATGGCGGCGAGGCTGCCGTCGATCGCCGTCTGGCTCCACATGATCAGCGTGAAGGGCACGACGTTGTTGAGGCAGCCCATGACGACGAACCGGCCGAAGAGGGCGGGGCCCATCGCGATCGTCCGGCCGGTGAGCCGCATCACGAGCTGCAGCGTCAGCGCCGCCAGGGCGAGCCGCGCCAGCACGAGCCAGGGCGGGGTCAGCTCGCGCAGGCCGATCTCGACGAAGACGAAAGAGCCGCCCCAGAGCACCGAGAGGAGCCCGAGCAGGCTCCATTCGAGCGGGGTCATCCGGCCGCCCTGGCCCGCCATGGCGTCACTCCGTTGCAGTCTCGTTCTCGCCATGCCCGAGGCGCGGGTCGGTGACGCCCCGTTTCTTGCGCCCGAAGCCGCCTTTGCTAGCGGCGGATGCCGTCCTCGAGGCCGATGTCGCGCCGCGCCCCGCTGATGGTCACCGTGAAGCCGGCGATGACGTCGATGGCGGTCATCAGGGTGAGGATGACGAAGGTGGCGGTGCCGAAGCCCGGCAGGACGATGACCTCGATGAGGCAGATGACGAAGAGCGCCATGGAGAGCAGGTGGTCGACGATGGACGCCGTG
Organism: Geminicoccaceae bacterium; assembly: GCA_041397945.1. Classification (GTDB taxonomy): domain Bacteria; phylum Pseudomonadota; class Alphaproteobacteria; order Geminicoccales; family Geminicoccaceae; genus SLRI01. The sequence continues at coordinate 14,405 of JAWKVR010000056.1, read as the reverse complement.
CTGGTGCGGGTCGCCTTGAAGATCTCGACATAGAGCAGGACGAGGCCGGCCAGCACCAGAAGGTCGCCCATGGTCAGCGTCAGCGTGGCGCCGGAGACCAGCGGGATCGACAGGATGGTGCTGTCGATGCCGCCGAGGCCGGCGACGCCGACCAGCACGACCACGTGGTAGAAGCCGACGACGAAGACGAGCAGCGGCAGGGCTGCGAGCATCCGGGTTCCTCCTTGGCTGCCGCCGTGACTACCGCAGCGGCGGCAAACCGTCTATCGAGACGCTCGATCATCGACGGGAGAACGGACGTGAACAAGATCGATCTCGCCGGCCGCCGGGCGGTCGTCACCGGTGGTGCGCAGGGCATCGGCCGGGCCATCGCCGAGCGGTTCCTGGCCTCCGACGCGAGTGTGGCGCTCTGGGACATGGACACGGACCTCACGGCGGCCACGGCGAAGGAGCTGGGGGGCCAGGGCACCGTGCAGGCGGTGACGGTGAACGTCACCGATTTCGCCTCGGTCGAGCGCGCGGTCGAGGCGACGAAGAAGCAGCTCGGCGGCATCGACATCCTCGTCTGCAATGCCGGCATCGCCGGGCCTCCTTCAAGCTCTGGGAGTATCCGAACGACGCCTGGCAGCAGGTGATCGACATCGACATCACCGGCGTCTTCAACTGCATGAAGGCGGTGGTGCCCTCGATGATCGCCCAGAACTACGGCCGCATCTGCTCGACCGCCTCGATCGCCGGCAAGGAAGGCAACCCCAATGCCGGGCCCTACAGCGCTGCCAAGGCGGCGGTGATCGCGCTCACCAAGTCGCTCGGCAAGGAGCTCGCCGAGTACGACATCGCGGTCAACTGCATCACGCCGGCGGCCGCGAAGACGCGGATCTTCGACCAGATCAGCCAGCAGCATATCGACTACATGCTCTCGAAGATCCCGCGGGGCCGTTTTCTCCAGGTCGAGGAGGCGGCGGCGATGGTCGCCTGGATCGTCTCGGCCGAGAACTCGTTCACGACCGGTGCCGTCTTCGATCTCTCGGGCGGTCGCGCGACGTACTGAGCGGCGGCTGGCGGCCCGGGCCTCTGGAATGCCGGGCCGGCCGGCCAACATATGAGCCATGGCCAATCGCAGGGACATCACCGACCGCGCGCCCGACGCGGTCAGCGCCTTCGTCGAGGAGATGCGGCGTGCGCCGGCGCCGGCCGACGCGGCCGGCCGTGGGCGGCTGATCTTCGCGCTCGATGCCACGGCCTCGCGGCGGCCGACCTGGGACCAGGCCTGCTCGGTGCAGGGCGACATGTTCCTCGAGGCGGACCGGCTGGGCGGCCTCGACGTGCAGCTCGCCTTCTATCGCGGCTATGACGAGTGCAAGGCGAGCCGCTGGGTCGGCCAGGCCAGCGAGCTGATCAAGCTCATGGTCCGGGTCGGCTGCCGCGCCGGTCGCACCCAGATCCACCGCATCCTGCGCCACGCCATCAACGAGACGGGCAAGCGGCGGGTGCATGCCCTGATCTTCATCGGTGACGCCTGCGAGGAATCGGTCGACACGCTGGGCGATCTCGCCGGCCGGCTCGGGCTGCTCGGGGTCAAGGCCTTCGTCTTCCACGAGGGCAACGACCGGCAGGCGGCCTATGCCTTCCAGGAGATCGCGCGCCTGACCGGCGGTGCCGCCTGTCGCTTCGATGCCTCCGCACCGGCCGAGCTGCGCGCTTTGCTCCGCGCGGTCGCGGCCTATGCGGCGGGCGGGCGCAAGGCGCTCGGCGATCTTTCGAAGCGGGAAGGTGGCCCGGTCGCCCTGCTCGAGCGGCAAGTACGTTAGGAGCCGGTCCGGGAAATGGTCACGACCTGCACGCACCAGCCCTGGCTCCGGGCGAGGAGACCGGCCCGCCGCGATGCGGGGCCATCGTCAGGGCCGGTCGACGTGGCCGCGAGCCAGGGCTGGCGCGCCCTTCGGGTCGTCCCATGGCAAGCGAGGGCGGCGTCGCGCCGGCTCGACGATGGCCCCGCATCGCCAGCGCCGCCGCTCCTTGCCCTCGCTTGCCTTGGGGCGATGCAGGCCGTGACCATTTCCCGGACCGGCTCCTAGAGGCTCGATGCCTTATTCTCTCTTCGGGCTGCTGCTTCTGGGCCTGCTTTTGCTGGGCAGCCAGTGGTTCACCCGCGCCAACCCGCGCGACGTGGCGCAGGCGGCCCGGATTGCCGCGGCGGTGATCGCCGGCCTCGTCGGCCTCGGCCTCCTCCTGGCCGGCCGCATCGGCCTCGCCTTTCTCGTCCTGGCCGGCGTGTGGACGGTGATCCGGGCGATCCGCCGGCATCGCGGCGGCGCCGACCCGCTGCGTGGCGGGCCCGCCCGTGATCCCGTGGAGATCCGGACCGACCTTCTGCAGATGCGGCTCGACCGGGCGACCGGCGAGGTCGAGGGGCCGTGCGCCAGGGCCGCTTCGCCGGCCGCGAGCTCGCGGCACTGAGCCAGGGGGAGCTGCTCGACCTCCTGGCCGAGGCGGGCATCAGCGACCCGCAGAGCAGCAGCCTGCTCGAGGCCTATCTCGACCGCCGCTTCCCCGACTGGCGCGAGGCGGAGCGCGAGGGGCCGGCTGCTGCCGGTAGCGCCGGCATGGGCGAGCAGGAGGCGCTCGAGATCCTCGGCCTGCAAAAGGGTGCCGGGCCGGACGCGATCAAGGAGGCGCATCGGCGCCTGATGACCAAGGTCCACCCCGACAGTGGCGGCAGCAATTTTTTGGCGGCCCAGATCAACCGGGCGAAGGACCTGCTGCTCGGCAAGGCCCACGGCGACTGAGCCCGTGATCGCCGGGGTCTGCTCAGGCTGACGCGGGCCGTGTCAGCGCGTCGAACAGGGTTGCGATCGACGACTCCTCGATCCCGCGCACGATGAAGACGAGGCGGGTGCGCTGGTCGGCCGACGGCCAGGCGTCGAGCAGCACGGGCTGATGGACGACATGCTGCACCGCATGCAGCACGAGCGGCTTGTCCGGCGCTTCCGCGAGCTTGACGATTCCCTTGACCCGCAGGAGACCCGGCCCGGCGCTGGCGGTCAGGAGCTCCAGAAAGGCGGCGAGGGCGCTTGCCGCGACCGGTTCCGGGCGGCAGAGCGCGAAGGCGCGGATGTCGTCGCCGTGGCGGTGGGGGTCGTGCCCGTGGTCATGCCCATGGGCGGGGTCGTGGGGGCCGTGATGGTGATGGTCGGCGAGCGCGGCGCTGCCCAGCCAGTCGTCGATCAGTGCCGCGCCGTGCCGCTGCCGCCAGGGGCCGAGATCGAACAGCGCCTCGGGTGCGACGGCGCCATGGCTGCAGGCGGCACGGCGGGCTGTCGGGTTGAGGCCCGCGAGGCGGCGATCGAGCGCTGCCGGCACGGCCCCGCCGGCGAGATCGACCTTTGTGACCAGCACCAGATCCGCCATCGCCACCTGTTTCCTGGCCTCGTCCCGCCGATCCAGCGTGTCGAGGCCGTTCACGCCGTCGACCAGCGTCACCACGCCGTCGAGGCGGTAGCCGTGCGCGATCATCGGGTCGGTCATCAGCGTCTGCAGGATGGGTGCCGGATCGGCGAGGCCGGTGGTCTCCAGGATCACCCGCTCGTAGTCCATGACCTGCGCACGGCGGCGCTTGATGTCGAGCTGGCGGATCGCCCGGGAGAGATCTCCCCGGACGGTGCAGCAGAGGCAGCCGCCCGCGACCTCGACGATGGCCTCGTCGGCGGTTTCGATCAGCTCGTGGTCGAGCGGCACCTCGCCGAACTCGTTGATGATGACGGCCGTCAGCGCGAAGGCCGGGTCCCGCAGGACATGGCGGAGCAGCGTCGTCTTGCCGGCGCCGAGAAAGCCGGTGACGACGGTGATCGGCAGCTGGTCCCCGGGATCGGGATCGACGGACATCGCTCCTCCGGCGGGGGCGGATCGGGCTTCCCCGCGGTGCTGCCCGAACTGATATATTATAACGTTTTGCGCGACAAGCCGATCGTCGGGCGGCCCGGCTCAGGCGGCGATCGCGGCCGCGAAGCTGCGCAGGGTGGCGGGCAGCTGGGCTCGCCAGAAGGCCCAGTCGTGCTGCCCTTCGAGGATGCGCACCTGGGCCGTGACGCCGGCTTCGTCGAGGGCGCGATAGAAGGCGAAGGTGCCGATCTCGAGGCCGAAATAGTCGTCGGCGCCGGTGGCGAGGTAGAAGGCCGGCGGCCGGGCCGCGGCGGCCGCGAGCGGGATGCGGTTGAAGGGATCGGCGGCGGCGAAGAGCGAGGGGTCGAAGGGCTCGCCGAAGGCCCCGGCGAAAAGGCCGAGCTGGATGTCCGGAAAGGCGGCGTCGGGCTCGAAGACGGCGGGGCTCAGGGCGCCGAGGAAACGGAAGCGCTCGGGCTCGCGCAGGCCCAGATGCAGCGTGCCGAAGCCACCCATGGAGGCCGATCAGGCCGCGCCGGTCGGGATCGATCGAAAGCTCCGCCTCGAGCGCCGGCATCAGCCCGTCGAGCAGGGTGGTGGCGACGGGCCCGTAGCGATCACTGTCGACATACCAGCTGTTGCCGACCCCGGGCAGCACGAGATGCAGGGGCGGCAGCTCGCCCGTGGCGACCAGCGCTTCCGCGGTCTCCAGCGCGGCGCCGGCCTGCACCCAGGACCACTCGCTGCCGCCATGGCCATGCAGGAGGTAGACGATCGGGTCGCCGCGCCCGGCACCCGTCGTGGCGTAGGCGATATAGGGCAGCGGCCGGCCGAGCCCGGCGCCGGCGAAGGCCCGCGCCTCGATGCCCGCCTGGGCCGCGCCGGGGCGCGGGGCGGCCACCAGGGAGGCGGCACCGGCGAGAAAAAGCCGGCGGTCGAACGAGGGCTCGGGGCGGTCGCGCATGGCTGCTGTCCTCGCCGATCCCGAAGGTCGGCGCAACTCCCGAGGAGAGGCGTCAGAGACCGGCCCGGAGCCTGATCTCCGGGGTCAGCGGCACCTCCATGACGGCCAGCAGGCGATTGCCGTGGCCAGGGTCGGGCTCGAAGTAGCAGGCGGAATCGGCGAGCGTCTCGTAGCAGTAGACGGTGATGGTCTCGGGCCCGCTGCTGCAGCCGACGACCGTGCCGAGCGTGAGCGCCATCGTCCAGAAGATCCGCATCGCCGCCCCGCATCGCTCGTGACCCCTGGCAGGGTAGAGGATGCGGGACGGCGGCGGTTAACAGTCGTTAGCGATAACGCACCGGGGAACGACCGCGCGTCAACCTTGTCCGGGCCGGCCCCTTCAGGCGGCCCGGGCGCCCTTCCGGCCGGAGGGCGTACCGAGGACGCGCTCCTCGATCTTCTGCCAGATGTCGAGGGCGCGCGAGGCCGGCAGCTCCACGTCGTCGAGGCTGATCACCTGATCCTTCTGTATCGGGCGGACGATCCGGACCCCCTCGGCGAGGCCGATCGGCAGATGCCGCTCGTGCTCGGCGAGGCGCACGCAGATGCCGCGCATGTCGAAGCTGCCGCAGCCGCGCTCGATCGCCTCGCCCGGGGCGAGGTCGCGCTTGGCGACGGCGGCCACGCCGATCGTCGGATGGGTCGTGTTGTGCAGCAGGGGCTCGCGCCGGCGCACCATCCGGTCGAGCGTGCGGAACACCTCGAGATGGACGAAGATGTTGTTGCGGATGATCGTGTAGTAGGGGCCCTCGCCCATCTTCAGGTAGCGCAGGGCGTCCTGCTGCTCGGCCTCGTGCGCCGCCACGATGAAGACGCCGTGCGGCAGCTTGCGGCTCAGGACGTAGTCGGCGATCGGCCGGCCGAGCCGGCGCGCCGCGTCGCCGAGAATGGTCGAGGCCTCCTTCAGGTCGTCGGTCTCGGGCCCGATCAGCTCGTCCTGCGCGATGCCGGCGCCGAAGAAATTGCCGACCAGCGCCTGCTCGACCTGCAGCTTGGTGCCGTCGGTGAAGGAGGTCACCATGGTCGTGCTGATGCCCTGCTTGCCGGCCCAGAAGGCCATCTCCTCCGGCACCGGGAAGCGGTTGAGGAAGCCCTTCATGTTGCCGAGGACGAGGGGCTCGAAGCCCATGGCGACCGCCTCCTCCCAGAGCGAGGCCTGGCAGCCCGGCTGGTCGCCCTCGGCCTCGGTCAGATAGCCCTGGTCGGCGAACCAGGAGCCCGTGGTGACGTGGAACTCGGGATTGAGGGTGAGCACGGGCTTGCCGGCGGCGAGCGCCGCCTCGATCGTCAGCGTCGCATGCAGCACGTCGCCGGTGCACTCGAAGATGATGTCCGAATGGTCGATCAGCTCCACGAGCGAGTTGGTCAGCGCATCCTGGAAGGGGAACTCGGTCGTGCCGGCGAGCGGGCGGCGGGTCAGCACCCGGGCCAGCCGGTAGGGCTTCCTGTGCTGCAGCTCGAGGCAGAAATGGCGGGCGACGAAGCCAGTGCCGACGACGCCGATGCGCACGGCGGGAGTGTCGAACATGCGGGCGGACCTTCTTGTCATGGAGCAGACGGAAAACGCCGGCGGAAGCCCCCGCACCCTGTGCGAGCACCATTGCCGACGCCACTTCCACGCATCAGGATAGCGGCAACCGCCTAGCGAGGTGTTAACGTGCCCCGTCGTTCGACCGTCGAAGGTGAATCCCCGATGTACCGCAGGCCGCGCTTTGTCGCTTCGCTCCCCGCCAAGGGTGCCCTCGCCGGCGTGCTGGCCCTGGTCGCCGGGTGCGCTGCGGGGCCGCGGCCGTCGCTCGAGCCCGGCTCCAGCGTGCTCGAGGCGCGCCAGCTCTTGGTCGACACCGCGGCCGAGGGGCCGGTGCTCGTCACCTGGACGGGCAACCCGCCCTTGAGCGAGCCGTCGCTCCTCGCCGCGGTCGAGCGCGGCGTCACCGGGCTCCGGGTGGAGACCACGACCGCGGGCACGGCGGCGCGGCGCTTCGACTTCCGCTTCGACTCGACCGGCCCCGCCATCTGCGGCGATGCCGCCTTCGCCTCGACCACGCCGAGCCGGGTCCAGGCCGCCTTCTGCGACGGCGAGCGCGCGGTCTCGGTCGCCAGCGTCGAGATGACCGGGAACACCGACCCGGAGCGGCTGATCTGGCAGCTCACCGGGCGGGTCGTGCCGGACGACTACGAGGACACCTACGGCTTCGGCTGGTTCGGCAACATGTTCAGCATCGGCGTCGGTGCCGGCAGTGGCGGCGGCGTGGGCGGCGGTATCGGGGTCGGGTTCTAGGAGCCCGCGAAAAGCCGCGCCATGAGCCGGTCGACGGCTTCGCCGGGGGCGAGCTCGCCCTTGCCGACCGCCGCCTCGAGCCCCGGCAGCTCGTCCGCCAGCTCCTGGCGCAGCCGGTCCTCGATCCGTGCCTCCAGCAGCGACCAGAGCCAGCGCACCTGCTGGTCGCCGCGCCTGGCGGCGAGGCCGCCTTCGGCTTCGAGGATGGCCCGATGCCGCTCGATGGCGCTCCAGAGGTCGTCGAGCCCGGTCTCCTCGATGGCGCTGACGAGCTGCACCGGCGGTCGCCAGGCAGGGTTCACGGGCTCGAGGATCGAGAGCGCTCGGCGATAGTGGACGGCCGCCTGCTCGGCCCGCAGCCGGTTGTCGCCGTCGGCCTTGTTGACGGCGATGAGGTCGGCGAGCTCGAGCACGCCCTTCTTGATGCCCTGCAGCTCGTCGCCGGCGCCGGGCAGCATCAGGACGAGGAAGAGATCGACCATCCCGGCGACGACGATCTCGGACTGCCCGACCCCCACCGTCTCGACCAGCACCACGTCGAAGCCGGCGGCCTCGCAGAGCAGCATGGTCTCGCGGGTCATCCGCGCCACCCCGCCCATGGCCCCGGAGGAGGGCGAGGGGCGGATGAAGCTCCCCGGATCGACGGCGAGCCGGGCCATGCGCGTCTTGTCGCCGAGGATCGACCCGCCGCTGCGTGACGAGGAGGGGTCGACGGCGAGCACCGCCACCCGGTGGCCCCTTCGAGTGAGCATGGTGCCGAAGGCGTCGATGAAGGTGCTCTTGCCGACGCCGGGAACACCGGTGATGCCGATGCGCCGCGCTTTCGAGTGCACCGGGTCGGCGGACGGGAGGATGGCGGCGAGGAGCTCCCTGGCCATCGCCCGGTGCGCCGGCCGGCGGCTCTCGACCAGGGTGATGGCGCGCGCCAGCATGGCCCGGTCGCCGGCCTCGAGGCCGGCGACGTAGTCCTGGAGCTCGGGCGAAGCAGCCAAGGGAAGCGGTTACTCGGCCGCCGAGGCGTGGCCGAGCTCGGCAGCGAGCTTGTCGAGCAGGTCGATGGCGGCCTCGGCGATCACCGTGCCGGGCGGGACGCCTGCCCGACGGTACTGACCTGAGCTATTTTCCGTTGCCGATTTGAGCGCCTTCAAGTTTGCGACTGGCGCGCACAACGTCAAGCCGAAGGCCATCGAGGCCCTGTTGACCACATTCCCCGAGCGCGATTTCATTCTGATTGGCGACGCGGACGGATCGAATTATGTGGCGCGTCGCCATCCGGGCAGATCGGGCGATCCTGATCGGCGCGTCGACCCGTCGACCGATAGCAAGCATGATTATGCGAATGTGGCTTTCAAGGACTTGCCCCGAACGCTTTGGATCGTCTTCGACGAGCCGGACGAGGCCCGGGCATTCTTTCGCATTAGGTGCTTTCGATTGCGAAATATTTCGGCCTTTCGAAGGTAGTTGCTGCCGTCGGTCGAGCCGGCGATGGTGAAGCCCATCGTTCGACCACGGGCATCCTCGCTGGTTCCTATCAGACAACGCTCAAAAGTCATCAGATGGAATCGAAATTTCCACCATTCAGGAATCGCTCTAGTGGTGGAAGAGCCTGGCCATGAGCCGGTCGACGGCAGCGCCGCGTCAGCCCGCCCGCCCTGACCGCTGCTCCAGCGCGGCTCGTCCGCCAGCTCCTGGCGGAGCGGTCCTCGATCCGTGCCTCGAGCAGGGACCAGAGCCAGCGCACCTGCTGGTCCCGCGCTTGGCGGCGAGGCCGCCTGCGGCCTCGAGGATCGCCCGGTGCGCTCGATGGCGCGCCAGAGGTCGTCGAGCCGGTCTCCTCGAGAGCGCTCACGAGCTGCACCGGCGGTCGCCAGGCGGGGTTCACGGGCTCGAGGATCGAGTGCGGCGGTAGTGGACGGCCGCCTGCTCGGCCCGCGCGGTTGTCGCCGTCGGCCTTGTTGACGGCGATGAGATCGCGAGCGAGCGCCCTTCTTGATGCCGGCTCGTCGCCGGCGCCGGGCAGCATCAGGACGAGGAAGAGATCGACCATCCCGGCGACGACGATCTCGGACTGCCGACCCCCACCGTCTCGACAGCACACGTCGAAGCCGGCGCCTCGCCAGCATGGTCTCGCGGGTCATCCGCACCGCCCATGGCGCCGGAGGAGGGCGAGGGCGGATGAAGCTCAAGGGATCGACCGCAGGTGCCATGCGTCTTGTCGCCGAGGATCGACCCCGCTGCGCGCGAGGAGGTCGCGCGAGACGCCGCGTGGCCGGGGTGAGCATGGTGCCGAAGGCGTCGATGAAGGTGCTCTTGCCGACCCCGGAACGCCGGTGCGCCGATGCGCCTCGCCGAATGCACCGGGTCGGCGGACGGGAGGATGGCGGCGAGCAGCCGCGGGCCAGCGCCCGGTGCGCCGGCGGCGGCTTCGATGGGGTGATGGCGCGCGCCAGCATCGCCGTCGCCGGCCCGATGCCGGCGACTAGTCGCTGAGCGCTGGCAGGGCAGCCAGGGAGCGGCTACTCGGCGGCCGAGGCGGCCCAGCTCGGCCGCGAGCGTCGAGAGTCGATGGCGGCATCGGCGATCACCGTGCCGGGCGGAAGATGGCCTTGGCCCGGCCTCCTTCAGGGCCGCGTGGTCCTGCGGCGGGACGACCCCGCCGACGACGATCATGATGTCGCCCCGGCCCTCCTTCTCGAGCTCGGCCCGCGAGCTCCGGCACGAGGGTCAGGTGGCCGGCGGCGAGGGAGCTGGCGCCGATCACGTGGACGTCGTTCTCGACTGCCTGGCGGGCCGCCTCGGCCGGGGTCTGGAAGAGCGGGCCGATATCGACGTCGAAGCCGAGATCGGCGAAGGCCGAGGCGATCACCTTCTGGCCGCGGTCGTGGCCGTCCTGGCCCATCTTGGCGATCAGGATGCGCGGCCGGCGGCCCTCGGCCTCGGCGAAGGCGCGAACGCGCTCGCGGCATGCCCTGACACTGTCCATCGCCCCCACCTCCTTGCCGTAGACGCCGGTGATCGAGCGGATCTCGGCGACGTGACGGCCCCAGACCCGCTCGAGGGCACCCGTGATCTCGCCGACCGTGGCCTGCGCCCGGGCGGCGTCGACGGCGAGGGCGAGGAGATTGCCCTCGCCCGTTTCGGCCGAGCGGGTGAGGGCGTCGAGGGCGCGGCGCAGCGCCAGCTCGTCGCGGCCGGCACGGAGCTCTTCCAGCTTCTCGATCTGCCGGGCGCGGACCACACGGTTGTCGACCTTGAGCACGTCGACATGCTCGGGCTCGCTCGGGCGGTATCGGTTGACGCCGACCACGGTCTGCCGGCCGCTGTCGATCCTGGCCTGGGTGCGGGCCGCCGCCTCCTCGATCCTGAGCTTGGGAATGCCCTGCTCGATGGCCTTGGCCATGCCGCCGGCCCGCTCGACCTCCTCGATATGGGCCCAGGCGCGGGTGGCGAGGTCATGCGTGAGGCGCTCGACGAAGAAGCTGCCGCCCCAGGGGTCGACCGTCCGGCGGATGCCGGTCTCGTCCTGGATGAAGAGCTGGGTGTTGCGGGCGATGCGGGCGGAGAACTCGGAGGGCAGCGCCAGCGCCTCGTCGAAGGCGTTGGTGTGCAGCGACTGGGTGCCGCCATGCGTGGCGGCCAGGGCCTCGACGCAGGTGCGGACCACGTTGTTCATGACGTCCTGCGCGGTCAAGGACCAGCCCGAGGTCTGGCAGTGGGTGCGCAAAGAGAGCGAGCGCGGGTCCCTGGGCTCGAAGGGGCGGACCAGCTTCGCCCAGAGGAGGCGGGCCGCCCTAAGCTTCGCCACCTCCATGAAGTAGCTCATGCCGATGGCCCAGAAGAAGCTGAGCCGCGGCGCGAAGCGGTCGATGTCGAGGCCGGCCTGCTGGCCGGTGCGCAGGTACTCGACCCCGTCCGCCAGGGTGTAGGCGAGCTCGAGGTCGGCCGTCGCCCCGGCCTCCTGCATGTGATAGCCGGAGATGCTGATCGAGTTGAACTTCGGCATGCGCTCGGCGGTGAAGCGGAAGATGTCGGAGATGATCCGCATCGAGGGCTTGGGCGGGAAGATGTAGGTGTTGCGGACCATGAACTCCTTGAGGATGTCGTTCTGGATGGTCCCGGCGAGCTTCTCCGGCGGCACGCCCTGCTCCTCGCCGGCGAGGATGTAGAGGGCGAGGACCGGCAGGACGGCGCCGTTCATGGTCATCGACACGCTCATCCGGTCGAGCGGGATGCCGTGGAAGAGCTGGCGCATGTCGAGGATCGAATCGATGGCCACACCGGCCATGCCGACATCGCCCGCCACCCTCGGGTGGTCGCTGTCGTAGCCGCGATGGGTGGCGAGATCGAAGGCGATGGAGAGGCCCTTCTGGCCGGCGGCGAGATTGCGCCGGTAGAAGGCGTTGGATTCCTCGGCCGTCGAGAACCCGGCATATTGGCGGATGGTCCAGGGCTGGCCGACATACATGGTGGGGTAGGGGCCGCGCACGAAGGGGGGCAGGCCGGGCAGGCCGTCGAGGTGGTCGACCGGTGCCAGGTCGCCCGGCCCGTAGAGCGGGCGGGCTCGATCTCCTCGGGCGTGGCCCAGGCGAGGGCTTCGGGTGTCTTGCCGGTCTCGGCGAGGAAGGCTGCGGCCCAGTCGCCGCCGGCAGTCGCCGGCCCGTCGTCGAGCGGCAGCCGGGTGAAGTCGGGAACCCGGGTCATGAAGCTTCTCCGCGGGCCAGGGAGTGGAGGTCCTCGAGCAGGCCCAGGATATTGGCGCCGGTGTGCACGAAGCCGTCGATGCCCAGTTCCTGCAGCGCCGGATCGGGCCGCCCGGCAGCGTAGATGGCGATGGCCCCGCCATCGAGCAGGGCCCGGGCGATGGGCCCGGCGGCTGCCGGGTCCGCCCGGTCGATGCCGCAGAGGCAGGCGATCCGGGTGCCGCTGGCGGCGAAGGCGGCAGCTGCCGCGTCGCCGCCCTCGAGCGGCGGGCTCGTGATCGCCTCGATGCCGCCTGCGGCGAGCGCGTTCTGCACGAAGCTCGCCTCGGCACCGTGCCGGGTGAGCGGGCCCATGGCCGCCACGAAGACGCACGGCCGCTGCCCGTGCTCGACCAGGGCCAGGTCGCTGAGGTCGCGCAGCCGCTCGTAGCCTTCGGCGAGGCGCATCGGCGTCAGCGCTGCCACGGTCGCGGCCGGCTTCACGCGTGGCGGCAGGGCGGCGGCCGCGCGCTCGAGCAGTGGGCCGAGGTCCGGTGTGGCTTCCGGCAGCGGCCGCTCGTCGAGATCGGGGAAGCTGCTGACGCCGGTGATCGCCCGGCGGCGGTGGGCGAGATCGTCGAGCCGGCCGAGGCAGGTCGCGGCGATGCTGTCCTGGACGATGCCCTGGCGCAGGCTCGCCAGCATGCCGCCCTCGCCCTCGATCGCCTGGACCAGGGGCCAGGCCCGTTCGGCGAGCGCTTGGCTCAGCGTCTCGACATAGGGGCTGCCGCCGGCCGGGTCGATGACGCGGTGGAGGTTGCACTCCTCCATCAGGACGAGCTGGACGTTGCGGGCGATGCGGCGGCCGAGCCTGCCGGGCTCGCCGAGCGCTGCATCGAAAGGGGTGACCGTGATCGCCTCGGCACCACCGACGGCACCGGCGAGGCAGGCGACCGTGGCCCGCAGCATGTTCACCCAGGGGTCGCGGCGCGTCAGCATCCGGCTGGCGGTGCGGAGCTCGAGCCGCATCGGCACCCGGTCGGCGCCGCAGGCGGTCGTCACCCGGGACCAGAGCCGCCGGGCGGCGCGGCACTTGGCGAGGGTGAGGAAGAGATCGGCATCGGCGGCGAGGGTGAAGCCGATGCGCCCCGCGAGCGAGGCGGGCTCGAGCCCGACCGCCTCGCCCTCGCGCAAATACTGGATGCCGCTGGCGATCGCGGCCGCCAGCTCCTGGGCCTCGCTCGCCCCTGCCGCGTGGTAGAGCTCGCCGTCGACGCGCAGGAGGCCGAGCCTGCCCCATTCGTCGGCCACCTGCCGGACCAGGGCGAAGGCGGGCGGCAGGGCGTCGGTCGGATCGGCGCGGCCGAGGGCGACGGCACCGAGCGGGTCGAGCCCGAGGTCGGCGGTGACGGTGGCGGGCGCATGGCCGCGCCGGCGCAGGAGCTCGAGCAGCGCTCGTGCTGCCGGCACCGTGCTGCCGGGGGCCATGAGCTGGACCGGCGCCAGGTCGAGCATGACCCCGGCGAGCACCTGGTCGAGACCGTCGGCGTCCCAGGCGAGGATGCCGTCCGGCGCCGCCTCACCCTGCCGGAACGCCGCGTCCAGCCGGAGCACGATCGAGGTGACGCCCTGCCCGAGATCCTCGAGGATCGCGCGATTGGCCTGGGCCGGGTCCGGATGATCGTGCAGCTGGCGGATGTCCCAGCCGCCGGCGACCTGGCCGCTGGCGGTCGCACCGCGAAGGTAGGGCGGGCTGCCGGGCAGGCCGGGCCGGGCCGGGCTCCTGGTGTAGAGCGGCTGGATCTCGATCCCGTCGTCGGTGCGGGAGACCAGGGTCGCGGCGAAGTCCGCGCCCTTCAGGGTCTTCTCGACCAGCTCTCGCCATGCCGCCGGGTCGGCCGGTGGAAAATCGGCGGCGAGAGCGAGCTTCGTGTCACTCATTGGTGCATCCCCGCGCGCATCATCGAAGCCTGAACGGGGGAATCAGATCACGACCGGCGGCAAAAGACGAGGTCGCTAGATGACGCGGGCGAGCGCCGTGGCCGTGCCGGCGGTGGCTGCCAGAAGATCCGCGGGCGCCAGCTCGATCTGGAGGCCGCGCCGGCCGCCATTGACGATGATGGTGGGCAGCGCCAGCGCCGTGGCGTCGAGAAAGGTGCGGTGGCGCTTCTTCTGGCCGAAGGGGCTGATGCCGCCCTTGACGTAGCCGGTCGCCCGCTCGGCCCGGGCCACCTCCGCCATGGCGGCCCGCTTGCCGCCCGCGGCCTTCGCCAGGGCCTTGAGGTCGAGCTCGCGGTCGACGGCGATGACGGCCACGACGAGCTCCTGCTCGTCGACCACCGCCATCAGCGTCTTTTGGACCCGCTCGGGGGCGACGCCCATGGCCAGGGCCGCCTGGAGCCCGATGGCGCCCGGTGTGGCGACGAAATCGTACTCGTGCAGGGTGAACGCGATCTTTGCGCGCGTCAGCGCCTGGACGGCTGGCGTGCCTTTCGCCATGCGTCGCTCAGCGGGCGATGGAGAAGACGTCGGCGGGGGTGGCGACGAGGTCCCAGGCCAT
>JAWKVR010000055.1:0-21902 GCA_041397945.1 Geminicoccaceae bacterium | reverse complement strand
GGGTGATCTGCACCGGGATGCCCCGGCGGTTCACCAGCTCGCGCTCGATGACGTCCCAGGCGAGCCGGTCGGCCTCGGCGCCGGCCTTCGCGATGATCCGGGGCGAGACATCGGGCGGCGGCTTCTTGGTGAAGCGATAGTCCACCTCGAGCTGGTCGAACTGCTCGGTGTCGGGGTGGACCTCGATGAAGAGCTCGCCGGCCGACCAGCCGAGCTTGATCGGGTCGTCCATGATGCGCACGGGCGTGCCGACGGGCACCTGCTGGAAGAGCGAGGCGACGCCCGAGGGATACATGCGAATGCAGCCGCGGCTGACCCTGCGGCCGACGCCATAGGGCTTGTTCGTGCCGTGGATCAGGTAGGTGGGAAAGCCGAGATAGAGCGCGAAGAGGCCGAGCGGGTTGTCGGGGCCGGAGGGCACCGCGGACGGCAGCTCGGGCCGGTCGGCGCGGGTCGACTCGGTCGGGTACCAGGTCGGGTTCGCCTGCTTGCGGACGACTGTCGTGGGGCCGAGCGGCGTCGAGAAGCCGTCGCGGCCGATGCCGATGGTATGGACGATCGGCGGGGCGTCGGGCGTCGGGAAGTAATAGAGGCGGAACTCGGCCAGATTGACGATGATGCCGCGCCGCTCGTACTCGGGCAGCACATAGGCGGTAGGCAGGGTGACCAGCCGCTCGGGCCCGGGAATCCACACGTCGACGCCCGGGTTGACCGCCGAGATGCTGAGAATGCCGAGATCCCGCTCGACAGCGATATCGATCAGCGTCCGCTGACCGTCGGTCACCAGATAGGTCAGCTGGCCGGCGAGATCGTCAGCCGCCGCCGGCAGCGCGGCGCGGCCGGGCAGCGCCGCCGCCAGCGTCGCGGCGCCGACGGCCCCGGCGAGGAGCCGTCGGCGCGACAGGAAGGCGGTGGACGAACGCCCGCTACGGGTCGTGTCGCTCGGGGTTCGCCCACTCATGCCATCAAGCTCCGTCGACCTGCCGTTACTTGCGCAGGCCGGCCCGGAAGATCTCGTCGGCCTTCCGGCTCGCCTCGGCGGCATCGGCGGCGGCGAGGTCGGCAGCGGCGGAAGCGGCCTGCGCCTCGGCCAGCGCCTGCGTGGCCTTCTGGTCGGCAGCGTTGGCGGTCGCCTGGGCACTGGCGATCTGGGACTTCAGGCTGTCCATCTCGGCGGTGTTGCTGCAGGCGCCGAGCGCCAGCAGCAGACCCACGGAGGCACCCATCATGAGATAGCGATTGGTCATCTCTGTCTTCTCCTCGACATTGGCAAATCGTGTTTCGGCAGGGGATGCCCGCGATCCGCGCCGCGTGTGCCAGTCCCCCTCCTGGTTGAGCTCCCGCGAGGAAGCAGTCGCACTATAAGGTTTTGTCCTTCTGGTAGAAGAACATCCACAGGTTTCATGCCAGGATCTCGATCGGTGTGCCCAGCGCAACACTCTCCCAGAGCACGTCCATCTCGGCGTTGGTTACGGCGACACAGCCATTGGTCCAGTTGAACATCCAGTGGCGGTCGCGCCAGACGGCGCCGATCGCCGGGTCGAGCCCGTGCAGCATGATCTGGCCGCCGGGCCTGACCCCTGCCGCCCTGGCCCGGGCGCGGTCCTCGGCATTCGGATAGGAGATCAGGAGCGAGCGGTAATAGTCGCTGTCGGGCCGGGCGGCGATGATGGAATAGCGGCCTTCCGGCGTGCGCCCGTCGCCCTCCCGCATCTTCGGGCCGCGTGGCTGAATGCCGAGAGCCACGTTCATGACGAGCACCTCGGCGCCGCCCGCATAGCCGTAGAGCCGGCGCTCGTGCTTGACCACGCGGAGCTCGTCCACGCGGCCCCGAAACGGCCGCCGGGCCGGTGCGGCCGCCAGGGCACGGCCGGCCCCGAGCCCGCAAGCGGCCAGCGTCAGCCCGCCAACGATGTCACGCCGCCGCATCGCTCGATCCGAGAAAGTTCACTTCGCCTATCCAACCACCAGTGCCGGCGTCAGTTCCCGTATGACGCGAAAGTCCTGTATCACGGCATCCTTAGGAATTCATCAATTTCACGACGTCTCAGCGCCCGATGACGGCATCGTGTTGCCGCTCCGCGGCGCGCAGGCCGAGCCCGGCAAGGACGACGATGGCAGCGGCCGCGACGCAGAGGACGAAGCCGGCGCTATAGGCCGCTGCATCGTAGAGCCGGGTGCCGCCGGAGGTGGCGCCGTCCCACCGCGCGTCCAGCATGGCGCCGAAGGCGGTCTGCATGCCGGCACCGACGAGCAGCACGGCGCTGTTCACGATGCCGAGCGCGCGCCCCGCCGCGGTCACCCCGAAGACGCTGCGCACCACGGCGAAGGCGACGATCATGCCACCGCCGCCGAAGCCGAGCGCGGCGGTCAGCGGCACGACGTACCCGAGCGACAGATCGGGCACGAGGACGAAAGGCAGCCAGAGCAGGCAATGGGCTGCGGCGATCGCCAGAATGAGGGACGACCGGCGGCCGAGCCGATCGGCCAGCGCACCGAGCGCCGGGCCGCCGATCGCCCAGCTCACCAGCATCACCGAGGTGAGGCTCGCCGCGGCCGTGCGGTCGAGCCCGTGCACATGCACGAGATAGGGCACGCCCCAGAGCCCGGCAAAGGCGAGGACGGGCGCACCGGTGAAGCCGGTGATCAGGACGAGCATCCAGGTCTCGCGCCGCGCCAGCATGCCGACGAGGCCGAGCGCTTGGGTTGCCGAAGGGGTGGTGCCGCCCGGCACCTCCGCCCCGGGCGGGCGATCGCGGACGCTGACGAGGACGAGCCCGGCGAGCGCCAGCGCCGCGATGCCGACGACGAGCAGCACGGGCCGCCAGCCGAAGGCACCGACCGCCAGGGCCAGCGGCAGCTGCGCGCCGATTGCCCCGGCCGTGCCGGCAGCCAGCGTCAGCCCGGCGAGGAGGCCGAAGCGGTGCAGGGGAAACCAGGCGCCGACCAGCTTCAGGGTCGCGATATAGGCGACCCCCACCCCGGCGCCGATCAGGCCGCGGGCGAGGAGTGCGGTGACCAGCCCGCCGGCCAGCGCGAAGAACGTCCCGCCGACGGCGGCGAGGATGGCGCCAGTGAGCAGGAGCAGGCGCGGCCCGAAGCGGTCGATCAGCACGCCGACAGGAATCTGCAGGGCGGCATAGGTGTAGAAATAGGCAGCCGAGAGCGTGCCGAGCAGGGTCGCATCGAGGGCGAAGGCGACCATCAGGTCGTCGACGATGACCGAAGGTGCCACGCGCTGGAAGAAGCCGTAGGCGTAGAAGCCCGCCGCGATCGACCAGACCAGCCATGCCCGCCCCGGGCCTGCCCGCATCAGCCCCGGCCCGCCGCAACGGCCACGGCACCGCCCTGCGTCCCCGGCGCGCCTTGGCGGACCGCCCACGGGCAGGCTACAGCAGGGCCATGACCGAGCCTCACGAGCCCTGCCCCAGCGAACCCGTCGAGATCGTCAAAGGTGGCGATCGGCCCGTCCTCCTGCTTTGCGACCATGCCGGTCACCAGGTGCCCCCGGCGGTCGGCGATCTCGGCATCAGCCAGGACAACCTGACCCGGCATATCGGCTGGGATATCGGTGCGGCTGCCGTGACCAGAAGGCTCGCCAGCCGGCTCGGCGCCACGGCCCTGCTCAACCACGTCTCCCGCCTGGTGATCGACGTCAACCGCCGGCCGCGTACCGCCACCTCGATCCCGGCGGTGAGCGACGGCTGCGTCGTGCCCGGCAACGAAGGCCTCGACGAGAGCGAGGTCGACCGCCGCATCCGCGCCTACTTCCTCCCCTATCACCGCGCCGTCGCCCATGGCATCGCGCGCTTTCGCCGCGGCGGGCGGATCCCGGTGCTGATCGCGGTGCACAGCTTCACCCCGCACATGAACGGCGAGGACCGGCCCTGGCCGATCGGCGTCCTCTGGCGCGGCGACCAACGCCTCTCCGGGCCGGCCCTCGCTGCGCTGCGCCGCCGCCCGAACCTGCTCGTCGGTGACAACCAGCCCTATTCCGGCCAGCGCGAGTTCGGCTTCACCGTCACCTTCCATGCCCAGCGCACCCGCCTGCCGCACATCATGTTCGAGATCCGCCAGGACGAGATCGCCGATGCCAGGGGTGCCGCAGCCTATGCCACGCTGATCGGCGACTGCCTCGAGCCGGCCCTCGCCGATCCCGCCCTCTACGCCATCTTCGACGGGGACAATCTGCCTGAAACCGGGGGAATCCGCGCATGGCGCCACGCCGGCCACATCTCACCCTTGGGGTAGAGGAGGAGTATCTCCTCGTCGAGCGGGCGACCGGCGACCTCGCCATCAGCCCGCCCGAGGGCTTCATGGCCGCTTGCCGGGAGGCCCTGGGCCCGCAGGTGACGCACGAGCTGCTGCAGGCGCAGGTGGAGATCGGCACGTCGATCTGCCCGGACGTGGCGAGCGTCAGGCGCGAGCTCGCCGGGCTGAGGCGGACCATCGCCGACTGCGCCGCCGAGTTCGACCTGGCGCTGCTCGCGGTCTCCACCCACCCCTCGGCGAGCTGGCGCGAGCAGCGCAGCGTCGATCTCGACCGCTACCGGCTCCTGACCGAGGATTTCCAGGCGCTGGCCCGCCGTCTCGTGGTGTGCGGCATGCACATCCATGCCGGTGTCGAGGACGACGAGCTGCGCATCGACCTGATGAACCAGACGGCCTATTTCCTGCCGCATCTTCTGGCGCTCAGCACCTCGTCACCCTTCTGGGAGGGTCAGGACACCGGGCTCAAGGCGGTCCGCCCGACGATCTTCGGCGACCTGCCGCGCTCCGGCATTCCCGAGCCCTTCGAGAGCTTCGCCGACTACCAGCGGCTGCTCGGCGTCATGGCCGAGACCGGGATCTGCGACGACCCGACCAAGATCTGGTGGGACATCCGCCCGAGCGCCAAGCACCCGACCCTCGAGATGCGGGTCTGAGACGTCTGCACCCGCCTCGAGGACGCGATCACCATCGCCGCCATCTACCAGTCGCTGCTCGCCCTCCTCTTCCGGCTGCGCTCCAGGAACCAGACCTGGCGGCGCTACCCCCTGGTGCTGCTGCAGGAGAACAAATGGCGCGCCCAGCGCTACGGCACGGGCGGCACGCTCGCCGATCTCGGCCGCCGGGCGCTGGTGCCGTTCGGCGACCTCATGGCGGAGCTGGTCGACCTCCTGCGCGACGAGGCCAGGGAGCTCGGCTGCCTCGCCGAGCTCGAGCGCGTGCCGGAGATCGTCGCCACGGGCACCAGCGCCGACCACCAGCTGCGCGTCTATCAGGCGGCGATCGCCGCCGGTGCGGATGCGGCCGAAGCGAGGCGTGCCGTGGTCGACTGGCTGATCGATGCGTCGCTGGAGGACGTTCCGGCTTGAGGCCCGCGCCGGGCGACGCCATCTCTGGTCGAGACCGCATCGGCAGCGCAAAGGGAACGCCATGGACGAGATCGACGCCAGGACGAGGACGGAGCTCGAGGCCGCGGCCTTTCGCCGGCTCGTCCAGCACTTTCGCGACCGGCCCGACGTGCAGAACATCGACGTCATGAATCTCGCCGGCTTCTGCCGCAACTGCCTCTCCAAGTGGTACGCGGCGGCGGCCGCCGAGCGCGGGCTGGAGCTCGGCTACGAGGAAGCGCGCGAGATCGTCTACGGCATGCCCTATGACGAGTGGAAGGCGAAGCACCAGACGGCGGCCACGCCGGAGCAGCAGGCCGCCTTCGCCAAGTCGCGCCCCGCCGGCCATTGAGGGGGCGACCACTGAGAATCAGCCGGGCGGCGTGAACTTCCGCATCAGCTCGAGGTAGATGGCGGCCGCCTCCTCGATCCGCGCCACCTCGCACCATTCGTCCGTCTGATGGGCCTGGTCCGGCTCGCCGGGGCCGAGGATCAGGGACGGGATGCCGCCATAGGCCGGGGCCAGCAGCGAGCCGTCGGTATTGAAGGGCACGGCCCCCATGACGTCGTTCGCACCGGTGATGCGGCCGGCGATGCCGATCGCGGACGCCATCCAGGGGTCCGTGGGCTCGGTCCAGGAACCGGGCAGGCGAATGACCTCCTCGAGGCTCGCATCCGGCCCGGCGAGACCGGCCAGCTCCGTCAGCAAGGCGTCGATGTCGGTCCCCGGCAGGAGGCGCATGTCGAGGCCGAGGCGGGCTCGGTCCGGCACGGAATTGTAGTTCGCCCCGGCGCGCATGATGGCGACGTTGACGGTCGAGCGGCCGAGCAGCGGATGGCGTGCACCACCGAAGTCGTAGGCGGCGAAGCGCTCCGCCGCCAGGCAGGCGGCAAGGAGCGCGTTCCTGCCCTTCTCGGGCTCGCTCGCATGGGCGGTCTTGCCCCTGAAATGCACATCCAGCCAGAGATTGCCGCGATTGCCGAAGGCCGGGCGGTTGGCGGTCGGCTCGGCCACCACGAGGGCCGCCGCACGCCCGAGCGCGCCCGGCCGGCCCGCCAGCACCCTGGCACCGTCGAGCCCGACCTCCTCGGCCGAGGTCAGCACGATCTCGACCGCTGCCTCGCCGCCCTCCTCGGCATAGCGAAGTGCTGCCGCAACGATGGCGGCCACCCCGCTCTTCATGTCGCTCGACCCCCGGCCGTAGAGCCGGCCCGCCTCGATCTCGCCGGCGAAGGGCGGGTGGGTCCAGGGTGCCTCGCCGAGCGGCACGACGTCGAGATGGCCGGTGAACGCGATGGCGGGAGCGCCGCTGCCCGAGGGGTCCAGCCGGGCGACCAGATTGGGCCTGCCCGGCGCCAGATCGAAGCTGCGGCAGCCGAAGCCGGCATTCTCCAGCAGCATCTGCAGGGCCTGGATGGATTGCCCTTCGTTGCCTTCCGGCACACGGGTGTCCTGGGCAATCAGCTCGACGGTCAGCTTCAGGGGATCGATCATCGGTTCGCCTGGATCAGAGGGCCAAAAGCTCATCGACCAGCGCCGGCACCGTGGTGCCGGCCGGGCCATGGCGCGCTTCGGCAAAGTCGGAGCGCACGGCGGAAGGCTCGAGATTGAGCTCGATCGTGTGCGCCCGGCCGCGGTCCCGCACCAGGGCGACGAAGCCCGCGGCAGGGTAGACGAGGCCCGAGGTGCCGATGGCGAGAAAGAGGGCGCATGATTGCAGGGCCGCCGTGATCCGCTCCATGTGGAGCGGCATCTCGCCGAACCAGACGATCGCCGGCCGGAGGCTGCCGACCGCGCCGCAGGCGGCGCATGGCGTGGCCGTCTCGAGATCGCGCAGCCAGAGGCGCTCCTCGCCGCAGGACGTGCAGCGCACGCGCCTGAGCTCGCCGTGCAGGTGCACGACATCGTGGCTGCCGGCCCGCTCGTGCAGGTCGTCGACATTCTGCGTCACGAGCAGGCAGCCGCCCCGCCACGATCGGGCGAGCCGCGCCAGGGCGCGGTGCGCCGCATTGGGCTGGATCGCCGGGTCGGCGAGCTGGCGGCGGCGCATGTTGTAGAAGCGATGCACGAGCGCCGGGTCGCGGGCGAAGGCCTCCGGTGTCGCGACCTCCTCGGCCCGGTGCCCCTCCCACAGCCCGCCGGCACCACGGAAGGTGGCAAGGCCGGATTCGGCCGAGATGCCCGCCCCGGTCAGGACGACGATGGCGCCGGTGCGCGGCAGCGGCAAGGCTGTTCTCCGAAGCGCTTCGGCGCTCATTCAGCATGGCGGCGGGGTCGGCGGCAAGCCCTGCGAACAGGACACTTGCCAAGCACCGGGCGCTGCGATACCGGCGCGTTCGCTGCCCGTATTCCGCGGCGCGCGCTGGAGTCCCGCTTCGATGGCGGTCCGTCAACCGATCTGGATCCGGCGTGTCGCCGCGCCCGGGGCCGAGGCGTTCGCCGTGCTCTATGCGCTCGAATCCTTCGCGCGCGCCATCCTGACCAGCATCCTCCCCTTGCAGGCGCTCGCCCTCCTCGGCGAGCCGCAGAGCGTCAGCCTCGTCTTCTTCCTCGGCAGCTTCGCCGGGCTCGTCGGCAGCCTGCTGATCCCCTGGCTCGTGCGCCGCACCGCCCGGCGCTTCGTCTATTCGGGCGGCGCCCTGCTGCTCGCCCTCGCCGCCCTGCTCTTCGCCTTCGACGGGATCCTCGCGCTGACGCTCGGCCTCGCCTGCCGGGTGCTCGGCGTGGTGGCGCTGACCATCGGTCTCAGCCTCTACATCATGGACGTCATCGCCAAGCACGACCTCGCCCATTCCGAGCCCTTGCGGATGCTCTACTCGGCCACCGCCTGGACCATCGGCCCGGCCCTCGGCGTCTGGCTGCAGCTCCATTTCGGGGCCTGGCTGCCGCTGCTGGTCAGCGCTGCCACCTCCCTCGCCCTCTTCGCCTATTTCTGGTTTCTCAGGCTGACCGAGACGCCGGTGCTCACCACCGGCCGCGCCAATGCGGCGCCCGGTGCCCTACAGAACATCCGCCGCTTCGCCGCCCAGCCGCGGCTGGTGCTGGCATGGCTGATCGCCACGGGCCGCAATTGCTGGTGGTCGATCTTCTACATCTTCACGCCGATCTATGCCGTGACCACCGGGCTCGGCGAGATGGCCGGCGGGCTGCTCGTCTCGATCGGCACCGGCACGCTCTTCCTGATGCCACTCTGGGGCCGGGTGGTGCGGCGCTTCGGGCTCAGGCGGGTCTTCATCACCGGCTTCGTTGCGAGCGGGCTGATGACGCTCGCCATCGCACCGAGCTTCGCCCTGCCCTGGCTGGGTGCCGGCTTTCTCATGGCCGCTTCGGTCGCCATGGTGGTGCTCGACGCCTGCGGCAACCGGCTCTTCTTCGCCGCCGTGCACGGCCGCGACCGTGGCAGCATGACCGCCGTCTACAGCACCTATCGCGATGCGGCGGATCTGGTGACGCCCGGCACGCTCGGCCTCGTGCTGCGGGTCTTCGACCTCTCGGTCGTCTTCGTCATCGGCGGGCTCCTGATGCTCGGCCTCGCCGGCCTCGCCCGCCGCATCCATCCCAGGGTCGGCGCCATGCGACCACGCGCCGTCGCCCTCACGGGCGTTGACCCGACGCCGCGCATGGCCGATCACCCGGCCCAGACCACGATCTGAACGCGTGGGCTCACTTGCAGGGGGAAGAGAACGCCATGGCCACCATCGGATTCGTCGGGCTCGGGCAGATGGGCGGCGCCATGAGCCGCAACCTGATGCGCGCCGGGCACGCGCTCGAGGTCTTCGACATCGCCAATGAAGCGGTCGCCGCCCTCGTCGCCGACGGGGCCAAGGGTGCTGCGAGCCCAGCGGCGGCGGCCAAAGGCAAGGAGATCGTCTTCACCATGCTGCCGATCGGCAAGATCGTCGAGGAGGCGGTCTTCGGCCCGGATGGCATCGCCGAGACGATCGCCAGGGGCAGCGTGGTCGTCGACATGAGCACCATCCTGCCGACCGAGACGAAGCGCATCGGCGAGCGGCTGAAGGCGCAGGGTGTCGGCATGGTCGACGCCCCGGTCGGCCGCACCTCGGCGCATGCGGTCACCGGCACCTCCACCTTCATGGTGGGTGGCCAGCCCGCCGACATCGAGCGCGTGCGGCCGCTGCTCATGGCGATGGGCGAGATGGTGAAGGTCTGCGGCCCGCTCGGCACAGGCGCCGCCA
This sequence comes from Geminicoccaceae bacterium, assembly GCA_041397945.1. Taxonomy (GTDB): domain Bacteria; phylum Pseudomonadota; class Alphaproteobacteria; order Geminicoccales; family Geminicoccaceae; genus SLRI01. Next base: position 12,330 of record JAWKVR010000055.1, on the reverse strand, counting down.
TGAAGCTGGTCAACAACTACATCTCGGCGGTCGTCAACCTCGCCACCGCCGAGGGCCTCGCCATGGGCCTCAAGGCGGGCCTCGAGCTGCCGGTGATGGCCGAGGTCCTCTCGCACACCCCGGCCGGCCGCGGCCACATCACCACGACCTGGCCCGAAAAGGCGCTGAAGGACGAGCCCTCACCAGCCTTCATGCTGGACCTCGCCTCCAAGGACCTGAGCCTCGCCCTCGACATGGCGGCGGCCCTGCAGGTGACGCTGGCCACCGGTGCCGTCGGCAAGCAGCTCTACGCCTCGGCCCAGGCCAACGGCCACGGCCGCAGCGACTGGACCACTGGCATGTTCCGGACGCTGAAGGCGATGGGCAAGGTCTGAGCTGCGCAGAGTCCGACGGCGCGACGGGATCGATTTTCGTCGCTGGGAAGGGCTCGCGGGGCGATGCCGGCATCGTCCGTTCACAACGCAACGGAGCCCCGGGAGATGCGTCAGGATGACCGGCGGCTTCGTCGGCGCTCGGGCGCGATGCGCGCTCATCGCTGGCCCTCGTCCTCCTCGCTCCCGAATCCTGACCGCATCGCGCCATCGCGACAGCAGCCTGCTAGCCCCTGCCGCCATCGCCTCGGCGAGGATGCTGAAGAAGAGCCGGATCAGCGGGGCGTTGCGGCGGGTGGCGAGGCAGGCGGCGTCGAGGTCGTAGTGGATGTCGGCGTCGGCGATCTCGATGGGCACGAGGTCGGCATGGGGGATGAACTCGCGCTTCGAGACGAAGCCGATGCCGGCGCCATGGGCGACGGTCCACCAGACCATGTCGCGGCTGCCCATCTCGAGGAGCTTCCTGATCCTGACACCGCGCTGGGCCAGGGCGCGCTCGAAGACGTGGCGGGTCATCGAGCCGCTCTCGCGCATGACGACCTCCTGGCCCTCCAGCTCCGCGATCCGGATGTGGTCCCGATCCGCCCAGGGGTGGTGGCGATTGACGAAGACGATCACCGGATGACGGCCGACCGGCAGCGTCCACAGCCTGCTGTCCGATTCCGGCTGGGCGAGGAAGGCGATGTCGATCCGGAACTCGAGCAGCTCGCTGAGCAGATGGCGCGAGTTGGCGATCACCACCGATAGCTCGATCGCCGGATAGGCCCGGTTGAACGCGGCGGCGTATCTGGTCAGCTCGTGGCTCTCGACGGTGCCGATGCGCAGGTGCCCTTCCTTGGCGCCCTTGGCGTTCCGGAGAAGCTGCTCGGCCTCGTCGACCTGGACGACGATGCCGTTCGCGATCGCGAGCAGCCGCTCGCCGAGCGGGCTCAGGATCACGGAATTGCCCCGTCGATAGAGCAGCTCGACGGCATAGCGCTCCTCGAGGTTGCGGATATGCCGGCTGAGGCTCGGCTGGGCGATGTTGCGGGCCTTCGCCGCCCGGGTGAACCCGCCGGCGGTGGCCACCGACTGGAAGGCCTCGAGCTCGCTGTATTTCATCGACTTCCCCGTATGCGACAGCCGAACCAGAGTCATATCAAATTGCTATGGTTTCTATGTCAAATCGGAATTCGTGCTATATTGCTCGCCGTGCGATAGTCATGTTGCTGTCGCGGCAGCTGGTCACGTTTGCGCAGAAGACGGACCATTACAGCTCGGGGAGAATGTGCATGAAAATCAGCGGCAAAGCCGGCGTTCTGGCTGGCCTGACGGTCCTGTTGAGCATGTCGCCGGCGGAGGCCAGGGTGGAGCTGACGTGGTGGCACGCCATGAGCGGCCAGCTCGGCGCGGTGCTCGACGAGGTGGTGGCCAAGTTCAACGCCTCCCAGGACGAGTACGAGCTGGTCGCCACCAACAAGGGCAACTACGTCGCGACGCTGAATGCGGCAATCGCCGCCTACCGGGTCGGCGAGCCGCCGCTCATCATGCAGGCGAGCGAAGGCAGCGTGCTCACCATGATGCTCTCCGGCGCGGTCATCCCGGCACAGGAGCTGCTCGAGAAGTACGGCTACGCCTTCGATCCGTCCGACTATCTCTCGCCGGTGCTCGGCACCTACACCAACCAGGACGGCAAGCTTCTGGCCATGCCGTTCAACAGCTCGACGCCGATCCTCTTCTACAACCGGGACATGCTGGAAGCGGGTGGCATCTCGGCGCCGCCGGCCACCTGGCAGGACTCGGCCAGATGAGCCGCGACCTGATCGCCAAGGGTGTCACCGAGTGCGGCTACTCCTTCGGCGCCGACCACTGGTCGGAGTACGAGAACTACAGCGTCTACCAGAACGCGCTCTATGCGACGAAGGCCAACGGCCACGAGGGCTCGACGCCGAGCTCGTCATCAACACCGGGCCGGTGCCGGCGCATCTGCAGATGATCAAGGACTGGCTCGACGAGGGGATCGCCACCTTCGGCGCGCAGGAGCCGAACACCTGAGGCAGCAGGGCGCGGACCAACTTCCTCGACGGCAAGTGCGCCTTCTGGATCGGCTCGACCGCCTGGCACGGCACGGTCGAGGAAGGGGCCAAGTTCAACTGGGACGGGGCACGGCTGCCCTATGACGAGGGATCACGCCGAACAGCTCGATGATCGGCGGGGCGGCGCTCTACGTCTTCAAGGAGCACACCGAGGAGGAATATGCCGGTGCTGCGGCCTTCTTCGATTTCCTGACCAGCCCCGAGCTGCGGGTCTTCTGGCACCAGTCGACCGGCTACGTGCCGATCACCAAGACGGCCTACGAGATGGCCAAGGCCGAAGGCTACTACGAGACCCACCCCAGCCGCGAGTACGCCATCCTGCAGCTCCTGCAGGGTGAGCCGACACCGGCCTCGAAGACCATCCGCCTCGGCAATTTCGAGGTCGTGCGCGAGGTGATCAACGAGGAGATCCGCAAGGCGCTGGCGAACGAGATCACCGTCCAGCAGGCGCTCGACAACGGCGCCGCGCGCGCAACGAGCTGCTGCGCCGCTACGAGCAGCAGAACGCCGGCAAGCTCTGAGCTTTCGCCCCGCCGTCGGAGCGGCGGGGCGCCATCTTTCGTCGATCGTCGGGCGAGCCGGATCGCCCGACGCGCTACCGGTGGCCAGCGGCAGGAACATGAGCAAGTCCGTCATCTTCGGCAATCGCTGGCTGCCCTACCTCCTGCTGCTGCCGCAGCTCCTGGTGCTGCTCGTCTTCTTCTTCTGGCCGGCGGCGCAGGCGCTGATCCAGTCCTTCATGATCTCCGACGCCTTCGGCAACACCTCGACCTTCGTCTGGTTCCAGAACTTCACCCGCCTCTTCAAGAGCCAGGAGTACTGGGATTCGATCAGGGTCACGATCGTCTTCAGCGTGCTGACCGGCGGCCTGGCGCTTTCGCTCGGACTGCTGTTCGCCATCTTCGCCGACCGGGTGATCCGCGGCACCGCCTTCTACAAGACGCTGCTGATCTGGCCCTACGCCGTGGCCCCGGCGACGGCCGGCGCGCTCTGGCTCTTCCTCCTCAACCCGACCATGGGCGTGCTCGCCTATCTGATGAACAAGCAGCTCGGCATCCACTGGGACCCGACACTGAACCGTGCCGACGGCATGGCGCTCGTCGTGCTCGCCTCGGCCTGGAAGCAGATCAGCTACAATTTCGTCTTCTTCCTCGCCGGCATGCAGTCGATCCCCCGCTCGATCATCGAGGCGGCGGCGATCGACGGCGCCCGCCCGGTCAAGCGGCTCTTCACGATCGTCCTGCCGCTGCTCTCGCCGACGACGTTCTTCCTGCTCGTGATGAACTCCGTCTACGCCTTCTTCGACACCTTCGGCATCATCGACACCACTACCGACGGCGGGCCGGGCGGCGCGACCAGCATTCTCGTCTACAAGGTCTACCGCGACGGCTTCGTCGGCCTGGATCTCGGCTCGTCCTCGGCCCAGTCGGTGATCCTGATGGGCTTCGTCATCGCCCTCACCTTCGTCCAGTTCCGCTATGTCGAGCGCATGGTGCACTACAAGTCATGATCGAGCGCACCCCGATCCTCGACCTCGTCACCCATGTCTTCCTCGTGCTCTGCATCGCGCTCGTGCTGCTGCCGGTCTATCTCGCGTTCGTGGCAGCTACCCTGCCGGTCGCCGCGGTCAACTCGGCGCCGATGCCCTACCTCCCGGGCGATCAGCTCTTCACCAACCTCGCCGCCGCCTGGGCGCGCGAGGACCTCGGCCGGCAGCTCTTCAACTCGATGGTGATGGCCAGCGGCATCGCCTTCGGCAAGATCGTCATCTCGATCCTCTCCGCCTTCGCCATCACCTACTTCAACTTCCCGTTCCGCAAGACCGCCTTCGCCCTGATCTTCGCCTCGCTGATGCTGCCGGTCGAGGTGCGGATCGTGCCGACCTACGAGGTGACCGCCAACGCGTTGACGCCCTTCATCTGGCTGATCGAGACCCTGACCGGCGGGATGATCGACATCAAGCTGCGCTGGAATCTGCTCAATACCTATGAAGGCCTCATCCTGCCACTGATCGCATCGGCCACCGCGACCTTCCTCTTCCGCCAGTTCTTCATGACCATCCCGGACGAGCTGGCCGAGGCGGCCAAGATCGATTCGGCGACACCGATGCGCTTCTTCTTCGATATCCTGCTGCCGCTCAGCCGCACCAACATCGCTGCACTTGCGGTCATCATGTTCATCTTCGGCTGGAACCAATATCTGTGGCCGCTTCTGGTCACGACCCAGGAGGACATGAACACCATCGTCATCGGCCTCAACCGGATGATGCCGAGCATGGATGCCATCCCGGAATGGAACGTGGTCATGGCGGGTGCCTTGATCGCCCTGACCCCGCCGGTGCTCGTCATCGTCGTCCTGCAACGCTGGTTCCTCAAGGGGCTGGTCGACAGTGAGAAATGACCCTCATGCCTGAACCCGAGCCCCGCGAGCCGCGACGCCGGCGCGTCCTCTTCTATGTGGCCGACCAGTGGCGCGGCGACACCATGACCGCCGCGGGCCATCCCTGCGTCGACACGCCCAATCTCGACGCGCTCGCCGCCGACGGCGTCACCTTCCGGCGGCATTACTCGACCACCAGCCCCTGCGGCCCGGCCCGCACCTCGATGCTGACCGGGCTCTACCAGATGAACCACCGGGTGGTGCGCAACGGCACCCCCCTCGACGCCCGCCACACCAACATCGCCTACGAGCTGCGCAAGGCCGGCATCGCCCCGGGCATGCTGGGCTACACCAGCAACGTGCCCGATCCACGCGTCTTCTCGCCCCATGACCCGCTCTTTCGCGATCATCACGGGGTGATGCAGGGCTTCGACGCGCTGGCCCCGGGCCTGCCCTGGAACTCGGCCTATATGGGCTGGGTCGAGGCACTCGGCTACGACCTGCCCGACGATCCGGAGGATTTCTGGCTGCCGGCCGAAGGCGCGGCCGCACCGATCGTCAACGCCGCGCCGGCGCGATTCGCCGCCGAGCACAGCCCGACGGCCTTCCTCACCGACCGGGCGATCGACTATCTGAGCGTGCGCCGGGACCAGGACTGGTTCATGCATGTCGCCGCCCTGGCCCCGCACCCGCCCTTCATCGCCCCTGCCCCCTACAATACCCGCTTCGGCCCCGGCGACGTGCCGCCGCCGGTCCGCGAACCCAGCCTCGAGGCGGCGTCGGCCCGGCACCCGCTCCTTGCCTACCTGCTGCAGCACACGAAGCAGATCGACTACATCCGCGCCGGCCGCGGCCTCGTCGCCGATCTGGGCGAGGCCGACATCCGCCAGGTGCGCGCCACCTATTACGGCATGATCAGCGAGACCGACCACCATTTCGGCGAGCTCGTCCGCTACCTGAAGAAAACCGGCCAGTACGATGACACGCTGATCATCTTCACCTCCGACCACGGCGAGCAGCTCGGCGATCACTGGCTGCTCGGCAAGGCGGGCTTCTTCGACAGCGCCTATCACATCCCCCTGATCATCAAGGCCCCCGGTGCCGCGGCGACGCGCGGCAGCGTGGTCGGGGACTTCACCGAATCGATCGACGTCGTCCCGACCATCCTCGACTGGCTCGGCGCCGAGATCCCCGAAACGTGGGACGGCGAATCGCTGCTGCCCTATCTTCACGGGCAGACCCCGCCCCGCCCGCGCGACGCGATCCACTACGAGCACGATTTCCGCGAGGTCTATTCAGCGGCACCGCAGAAGGCCCTGGGCCTGCGGATGGCCCAATGCTCCCTCGCCGCGATCCGCGACGAGCGCTTCAAGTACATCCACTTCCCGACCCTGCCGCCGCTCCTCTTCGATCTGCGCGAGGACCCGCACGAGATGCGGAACCTGGCGGGCGACCCGGCCCATGCCGCCACGGTGCGCGACTATGCCCAGCGCATGCTGACCAGCGGATGGAGCACATGGAGCGGACGCTCACGGGCGTCCAGGCGGGGCCGGAGGGCCTGAAATCGATCCGCGAGCCGCGGCGCTGGGGAGAATGTCCATGCCAGCAATCCCGTCCGCCCTGCGGCCGTGGCCCGCCCATGGTGACCGGCAACCGCGCGGTCATCATCGGCGCCGGCCGTGGCCAGCGGCTGATGCCGACGACCGCCGACGGCCCCAAATGCTTCGCCGAGGTGCAGGGCCGGCGCCTGCTCGACTGGACCATCGAGGCTCTGACCGAGGGCGGCGCCGACGACATCTGCTTCATCGGCGGCTACCTGATCGAGGCGGTCGAAAGCCACTACCCGGCGCTGACGCTGCGCCACAACCAGGACTGGGCGAACAACAACATCCTCTGCTCGCTGATGTGCGCCGAGGACCTGATGGATCGGCCTTTCGTCGCCTGCTACTCGGACATCCTCTTCTCGGCCGACATCGTCCGCCGTCTCTTCGCCCGGGCGACATCGTCCTCGGCGTCGACACGGACTGGCGCGAGCACTACCGCCACCGCACCCAGCACCCGCCGGACGACGCCGAGAAGGTGATCACCGACGGCGACCTCGTGCGGCGCGTGCAGCGGAGCATTCCCGAAGCCGAGGCGACCGGCGAGTTCATCGGCGTCGTCCGCTTCTCGCTCGAGGGTGCCCGCCTGCTGCGCATTTCCATCGGGCCCGCGCGCGCCATGCCCGGCCGCCCGTTCCGCGAGGCCGGACGGTTCGAAGGCCTACCTGATCCACCTCTTCCAGGAGATGATCGAGGCCGGCGTCACGTTCGGCCAGGTCGAGACCAGGGGCCAGTACCGGGAGATCGACACGCAGGAGGATCTGTCCCTGGCCCAGGAGCTGTGGAGGGGTTGAGGCGATGACAGAGCTCTTTCCGGCCTCGGTCGTCGGCTCCATGCCGCGCCCCCCCGAGGTCCGCGCCATGGTCAACCGGGGCGAGACGGATTCGCCGGCGATGGACGAGGCGATCCGCAAGGTCGTGGCCCTCCAGGAGGCGGCCGGCCTCGACGTGGTGACCGACGGCGAGTGGCGCCGCCTCTCCTATATCGGCGTGATCGCCGAGCTGGCGCACGGCTTCGAGGTGGGGACCAACCCGGCGGACGGGCGGCCCTGGACGATCGTCAAGGACCGGCTCGAGCTCAAGCCCGGCGGCTTCATCGCGCGCGAGGCGCGGTTCCTGCGCCAGGTCACCGGGCGCCGCATCAAGGTGACCCTGCCGGCCCCGGCGCTGCTCGGCGAGCGGCTGTGGTCAGCGGAGCACTCGACCGCCGCCTATCCGGACCGGCGGGACTTCATCCGCGCCTGCCTGCCGCCGCTCCGGCGCGAGATCGAGCTGCTCGCCGATGCCGGCGTCGACATCGTCCAGATCGACGACCCGCATCTCTGCCTCTTCGTCGACCCGGAGATCCGCGAGACCTATGCCGACCCGGATGAGGCGGCGGATTTCTCGGTCGCCATGGTCAACGAGCTGGTCGAGGGCATCACCGGGCCGACCATCGCGCTGCATCTCTGTCGCCGCGCCGGGGCGCGGGCGCGCGGCGAGAAGGACCACAAGGGCGGCTATGCCGCCATCCTCCCGCAGATCAACCGGCTCGCCGTGAACCACCTCACGATCGAGTTCTCGACCCCGGGCTCGGGCGACATGTCGGTCCTCGCCGACTTTCGCCCCGACCTGGAGATCGGGCTGGGCTGCGTCGGCGTGACGCCCGGCGCGATCGATCCGGTGCGGACGGTGGTCGACCGGGTGGAGCAGGCACTGCGCTTCGTGGCACCCGAGCGCGTCACCCTCAACCCGGACTGCGGCTTCGCCCCCGGCTCGGCGGCCGAGGTGGACCTCGACGAGGTGGCGGCGAAGCTGCGCATCGAGGTCGCCGCCGCGTATCTTCTGCGGCGGGCGCATGGCGGGGCGGCCGGCCCGGCCTAGAGTATTTTCAAGCCGGGTGGGAACACCCGGCGCAACACCGTCTGCAGCGATTCGAGGTCGAACGGCAGGGATGAGCGGCAGCCCGGCCGCCTCCGCCGCCTCGTGAAGGAGGCGGAGTAGCCGCTGGTCAGCACGACCGGCAAGGCCCGGGCGTCGGGCACGCAGCTCGGCCGCCAGCTCGATGCCGCTCTGGCCGTCCGCCAGCATGACGTCGGAGAGCACGAGGTCGATGCCGGCGGCACCAACCACGGCCTCGAGGGCGGCCGGCGCGCTGGCCACGCGGGTGACGTTCCAGCCGAGATCCCGGCATCTCCGCCGCCATGACGGCGACCTCGTCATTGTCCTCGACCAGCAGCATGTGGCCCGGTGCCGTGGCGCAAGGAGCGCCGGCGTCCGTCACTTTCGCCGGCCCGACGCCTTGGCCGGTCGGCGTCGTCGGCAGGACCAGGGTCATGGTCGTGCCGTGCCCGGGCCTTGTTCGACCTCGACGCGGCCGCCGGACTGCTGAGTGAAGCCGTGCGCCTGGGCGAGGCCGAGGCCCGACCCTTGCCGGCAGCCTTCGTGGTGAAGAAGGGCTCGAACACCCGCGGCTGCTCCTGCTCATGCCGGCGCCGGTGTCGAGCACGGCGAGGCTGACCGCGGCGGCGGCCGGATCGTCCACCGTCCCGTTGCGCGCCCGGATCGATCGTGCCCGCGCCTCCATCGCGTCGCGGGCATTCCTGAGCAGGTTGAGCACGGCCAGATGCAGGCCGGTGCGATCGACATGGACCGGCGCCAGATCGGCCGGGACATCCAGCTCGACGTGGATGTCTGGGCCGAGGCTGCGGTCAGGAACCGCTCATGCCGGTGAGCAGCTCGGCCAGGGCGATGCTCTCGGGCGAACCATAGCACGACTGAAGGCGAGCAGCTGCTGCGTCAGCCTGGCACCGCGCTCGATCGAATCGCGCATGCGGCCGAGGATCATCGCCCGCCGCTCGGGATTGTCGGCTCGCTCGATGATGTTGATGCCCGGAGATCACCATCCGGGATTGTTGAAGTCGTGGGCTACGCCACCCGGTCAGCAGCGCGCCAGCTTCTGCGACTGCACCAGCATCTCCTCGGCCCTGAGCCGGTCGGCGACCTCGGCGGTCACGCGCTGCTCCAGATTGGCGTTCAGCGATTGCAGATCATGCACCAGCCGCGCGTTGTCGATCGCCGTGGCGGCGTGACCCGCGATGCGAGCAGCAGCGACTCGTGCTCCGGGCCGGGCGACCTCGCCGTGACCGAAGAAGAGCCCGCCATGCACCTCGCCGGTTCGCGCCACGACCGGGACCGCGAGATAGGAGCGCACACGGGCAAATGGCCGGGCGGCATTCCCCGATAGCCGTCCATCGTGCCGTGGCGCGGGTCGGCAGGATGTCGTCCGAGCGGACCGGCCCCTCACTTTGAAGGTCGGCGCGAACACCGGTGTGTTGCGCGGCGGCGGAACTTCTCGAGAAGGCCGGAGAGCGCGGCGCGCCGGCAGAGATGCGTAGAGCGTGTAGTGCTCGCCCGCCTCGTCGGCGACATTGTAGAAGAACGCGCCGAACTGGGCTCTGTCAGCTCGACACCGGCATCGGTGACGGTCTGGACGATGTTCGACAGATCGAAATCGGCGGCAATCGGCGGCGCCCGTGCGGTTGACGATCTCGAGCCGTCGGTCGGCCCTGACCCGGGGCGTGATGTCGCGCAGCGTCCCGACGAAACGGACGGCCCGGCCCGCCTCGAACATCGCGTTCCCCGAGGCCGCGAGCCAGCGCTCGACGCCGTCCTCGATCCCGATGGTGCGGAACTCGACATTGTAGATCCCGGAGCCCGCCGGTGCGAGAGCGGACTGCACCGCCGCGTCGATGCGTGCCCGGTCCTCGGGATGCAGCCCGGCGAGGAAGGTGCTTTCGTAGGAAATCGCGGCATCCTCGGAGACCCCGAAGAGCTCCCTGCAGCGCCGGTCCCAGCGCAGCTCGTCGCTGACCGGATGGTAGTCCCAGATGCCGATGGCCGCGGCCTCGGTCGCGAGGCGCAGAAGGGCCTCGCTCTCCCGCAGCGCGGCCTCCCCGTGCCGCGCTTCGGTGACGTCGAAGCCCTCGCAGAAGATGCCGGCGATCTCGCCGTCGCCACCGAACCACGGCGTGAAGATGAAGGTGAGGAACCGGGTCTCCTCCGCCGCCTCCGCCGATCGCCTGAACCTGATCTCGGCACCGGCGGCCTCGTAGCTCTCGCCCGTGGCGTAGACCGTGTCGAGATGCTCGAACAGGCCCTGGCCGTCGATGCTGGGAACGGCTTCCCGGACGGGCTTGCCGACCCAGTCGGCGCTGTTGAACAGGGCCCGGTGCGCGTCGTTGACGAACTCGACGACGTGGTCCGGCCCGCCCATGACGATGATGAACCCGGGGGCCTGCTCGAACGGCCGACGCTCGCGCTCGCTCTTCGCCGCCAGTCGCTTCTCGGCCATCACCGTGGCGGTCGTCTCCGTGCAGACGACGAGGATGCCACCCACACCGGTCGCCGCCCTTTCGTCGTCGATCGGGCCGTAGCTGTAGGTCCAGTAGACATCCTCGCGCCGACCGTTGCGGGTGATCGGGACGAGCGCATTGACGTTCCAGGTCGCGCTGCCGCCGGCCATCACCTGGCGGATCTGCGGCCCGATGATGTGCCAGATCTCGTCCCAGACCTCGCGACCCGGCCGGCCGAGCGATCCTGGGTGCCGCTCGGGGCCGATCGATTGCCGATAGGCGTCGTTGTAGAAGCAGTAGAGCTCCGGACCCCACCAGATGTACATCGGATGGCCGGTGTTGAGAATCAGCCGGATCGCCATGCGCAGGGGTTGCGGCCAGGTCTCCGGCGGCCCCAGTGGATGGTTCGACCAGTCGAAGGCGCGGATGCGCTCGCCCATCTCGCCGCCGCGCTCCAGAAAGGCCGGCCATATCTCAGAATGCATCGAGCGCTTCCCGCATGGCTGGCGCCCGGGCTGCAGCCGGGCCGATTCGCCTTGCTCGGACTTTCGCGCGGTTCGCCGGAGGGTTCAATCGTCGCGACCGGGTCGCGCCGAACCGCGTGCGGCACCACGCCCGGGTGGCACGTCGGGCAATCGTTCGGATGGAGGCAGTGCTGAAGGGCCGGCGAGCGCCGAAGATGGCGCTGGCTCCCCGGGCCGGACTCGAACCAGCGACACAGCGGTTAACAGCCGCTTGCTCTACCAACTGAGCTACCGGGGAACACGCCGCGCTCTATAGCTGCACGCCCCCGACGTGCCAAGCCATAATGACGGATGCGCTGGAGGCCCGGGCCGGAATCGAACCGACGTGCAAGGATTTGCAGTCCTCTGCATCACCACTCTGCCACCGGGCCTCACGCTCGCGATCGATCGCCTTCGAGCGATGACAACGCAGGAGCGATCTGTTAGACGCCAAGCCGCAAAGCTTCAAGCCGGCATTTGCAAAGGCGACCAGAGAGCGATCGGCACCGGGTGGATTTCATGCGCATGCTTCGGCTGGGGGCCTCTCTCCTCTTCCTCCTGATCGCCATCGCCATCGGCTCTTCGGGCCCCGCCCGGGCGGCACAGTGGCTGGGTGCCTACGACTATCCCTTCGTCGACCCGCTGGTCGCCACCGTCGTGCAGACGCCGCAGGCCAACTCCCTGGAGCTGCCGGAGCTCGTCCGGTTCCAGAACGTCGACATCTACACCGTGCGCGGGCTGGTCGAGCGGCCGGTTCCGCCGGTCTACTTCTTTCAGCGCTTCGGCATGGAATTCGGCCTGGTCCAGCAGCCGGGGCCGGCGCCGCTGGTCTTCGTGATCGCCGGCACCGGTGGCGGCTTCAATGCCGACATCAACCAGTCGCTGGCGCGCATCCTCTATGCCGCCGGCTTCCATGTCATCGGCCTGCCGAACCCGACCCATCCGAACTTCACCGTCAACGCTTCCACCACCGGCGTGCCGGGCCGGCTCAAGGACGACGCCGTCGACCTCTACCGGGCGATGCAGGCGGCCTACGAGATGGTCCGCGACCGGATCGAGGTCACCAG
>JAWKVR010000054.1:0-22839 GCA_041397945.1 Geminicoccaceae bacterium | reverse complement strand
GCGCCTCGGCGGCCTCGGCGAGCCAGCCCTCCTCGGTCTCGATATGGGCGAGCGCCGCGGCCCCGGTCAGCGCCTCGACGCGGCGCACGCCGGCGGCGACGGCACCTTCGGTGACCAGCTTGGCCAGGGCGATGTCGCCGGTGCGGGCGACATGGGTGCCGCCGCAGAGCTCCATCGAGTAGGTGTCGCCGTCGGGCTCGCGGCCCATGGTGACGACGCGGACCTCGTCGCCGTATTTCTCGCCGAAGAGCGCCATGGCACCGCCGGCGATGGCGTCGTCGCGGGCCATGACGCGCACCTCGACCGGGGCGTTCTGCTGGACGTAGGCGTTGACCTCGCGCTCGACCGCGCGGATGTCGTCGGGGGTCATGGCGCGGGGCTGGCTGAAGTCGAAGCGCAGCCGGTCGGGGGCGACGAGCGAGCCCTTCTGCGCCACGTGGTCGCCGAGGCGATGGCGCAAGGCCGCGTGCAGCAGGTGGGTGGCCGAGTGCGCCCGGCGCAGGCGGTCGCGGCGGTCGGCATCGACCTGGAGCTGGACGCTGTCGCCGACGGCGAGGCGACCCTTCGTGAGCTTCGCGTGGTGCACCCAGAGGTCGCCGAGCCGCTTGGTGGTGTCGCCGACCACGGCCTCGAGATCGGGGCCGAGGAGCCAGCCCGTGTCGCCGAGCTGGCCGCCGGATTCGCCGTAGAAGGGGGTCTGGTTGGTGACGATCTCGACTTCCGGGCCGGCCTCGACGGCGTCGACCGGGCTGCCGTCGACGACCAGCGCCAGGACGCGGGCGTCGGCCTTGGTGGTGGCGTAGCCCAGGAACTCGGTCTTGCCGTGGGCCTCCTTGAGCTCGAACCAGACGGGGGCCACGGCCTCGGCTCCGGAACCCTTCCAGTGCTTTCGCGCATCGGCGCGCTGGCGCTCCATGGCGGCGTCGAAGCCGGCATGGTCGACGGTGCGGCCGGTGGCGCGGAGCGCGTCCTCGGTGAGGTCGAGGGGGAAGCCATACGTGTCGTAGAGGCGAAAGGCGGTCTCGCCGGCGAGGGCCTGGCCCGCGGGCAGGTCGGCGGTCGCCTCGTCGAGCAGGCGCAGGCCGCGCTCGAGGGTGCGGCGGAAGTTGGTCTCCTCGAGCTTCAGCCACTCGACGATCGAGGCCTCGGCGCGCACCAGCTCGGGAAGGCCCGGCCCATCTCCTCGACCAGCACGGGTGCCAGGCGATGCATGAGCGGCTCCGTGGCGCCGAGCAGGTGGGCGTGGCGCATGCCGCGGCGCATGATCCGCCGGAGCACGTAGCCGCGGCCGTCATTGTCGGGGGTGACGCCGTCGGCGATCAGGAACGAGCTGGCGCGGAGGTGGTCGGCGATGACCTTGTGGGAGGGTGCCGTGGGGCCGGTGGCGGGGGTGCCGGTGAGCTCGACGCTGTGGGCGATGAGCTTCTGGAAGAGGTCGATGTCGTAGTTATCGTGCTTGCCCTGGAGGACGGCGGCGATGCGCTCGAGGCCCATGCCGGTGTCGATCGAGGGGCGCGGCAGGCCGATACGGGTCGCCTTGTCGACCTGCTCGAACTGCATGAAGACGAGGTTCCAGATCTCGATGAACCGGTCGCCGTCCTCGTCAGGGCTGCCGGGCGGGCCGCCGGCGATGTCCGGCCCGTGGTCGTAGAAGATCTCGGAGCAGGGCCCGCAGGGGCCGGTGTCGCCCATCGCCCAGAAATTGTCCGAGGTGGCGATGCGGATGATCCGTTCCTCGGGCAGGCCCGCGATCTTCTTCCAGAGGGTGAAGGCCTCGTCGTCCTCGGCATAGACGGTGGCGAGCAGCCGCTCGGCCGGCAGGCCGAACTCCTTGGTGATCAGGTTCCAGGCGAGCTCGATCGCCACGTCCTTGAAGTAGTCGCCGAACGAGAAATTGCCGAGCATCTCGAAGAAGGTGTGGTGCCGGGCGGTGTAGCCGACATTGTCGAGGTCGTTGTGCTTGCCGCCGGCGCGCACGCATTTCTGCGAGGTGACGGCGCGGTCGTAGTCGCGCTTCTCGATGCCGGTGAAGACGTTCTTGAACTGCACCATGCCGGCATTGGTGAAGAGCAGGCTCGGGTCGTTGTGCGGCACGAGCGGGCTGGACGCCACGACCTCGTGGCCGGCGGCGTCGAAGTAGTCGAGGAAGGCCTGGCGGATCTCGTTGACGGTCGGCATGGGGACTCGGGCGCTTGCGGCAAGTGAGGTTCGAGAGGCTCGTGGGCAGCGCCACGAGGGCGCGGGCGAAGGGGCCGCCTACTCGTCGAGGACCGGCTCCTCGTCGAGCAGGTCGATGCCGCCGCCGGCGCCGCCGACGCCGGCCTGGCTGCGGATCGTCGCCTCGATCTCGTCGGCGATGGCCTCGTTCGCCTTGAGGAAGGCCTTGGCGTTCTCGCGGCCCTGGCCGATGCGCTGGCTGCCGTAGGAGAACCAGGAGCCCGACTTCTCGACGACGCCGGCCTTGATGCCGAGGTCGATGAGCTCGCCGGTCTTGGAGATGCCCTCGCCGTACATGATGTCGAACTCGACGACGCGGAACGGCGGCGCCACCTTGTTCTTGACCACCTTGACGCGGGTCTGGTTGCCGACGGTCTCGTCCTTCTCCTTGACCTGGCCGATGCGGCGGATGTCGAGGCGGACGGAGGCGTAGAACTTGAGCGCGTTGCCGCCGGTCGTGGTCTCGGGGCTGCCGAACATGACGCCGATCTTCGAGCGGATCTGGTTGGTGAAGATCACCATGGTCTTCGAGCGGTTGATCGAGGCCGTGAGCTTCCGGAGCGCCTGGCTCATCAGCCGGGCCTGCAGGCCGACATGGCTGTCGCCCATCTCGCCCTCGAGCTCGGCCTTGGGGACGAGTGCGGCGACGCTGTCGACGACGATCACGTCGAGGGCGCCGGAGCGGACCAGGGTGTCGGCGATCTCGAGCGCCTGCTCGCCGGTGTCGGGCTGGCTGATGAGCAGCTCGTCGAGATTGACGCCGAGCTTCCTCGCATAGCCCGGGTCGAGCGCGTGCTCGGCATCGATGAAGGCGCAGGTGCCGCCGGCGGCCTGCGCCTCGGCGATGACGTGCAGCGTGAGCGTCGTCTTGCCCGAGCTTTCCGGGCCGTAGATCTCGATGACGCGGCCGCGCGGCAGCCCGCCTACGCCGAGGGCGATGTCGAGGCCGAGCGAGCCGGTCGAGATGGTCTCGATATCGGCCATCTGCTCGGCCTTGCCGAGCCGCATCAGCGAGCCCTTGCCGAACGAGCGCTCGATCTGCGCGATCGCCGCATCGAGCGCGCGCTGGCGATCGTCGGTCCGCCGCGTGGTCAGGGTCTCAGCCATCATGTGTTCCGTCTGATCGGGTGATCGTGGGGGAGCTTATATCCGCTTGACCGGGCGAGGCAAAGCGCCGCCGCCGGGGGCCGGGCGGCGCAGCAGCACGAGGGCGAGGGCAGCGACGACGAGGACGAGGGCCAGCGCATCGGCGACGCCGACCGGCTCGCCGAGCAGGAGTGCGGAGCTCCAGAGGCCGACCACCGGGATGGCCAGCGTGCTGATCGCCGCGACATTGGCGGGCAGGAGCGAGACCAGGCGGATATAGGAGGAGAAGCAGAAGACGAGGGCGACGAACACCACATAGGCCAGTGCGGCGAGGCCGAACGGGGTCACGCGGGAGAGGTCCGGCTGCGGCTCGAGCACGAGCCAGACGGCGATGATCGGCACGCCGCCGACGATCTGCAGCCAGCCGCTGAGCGAGAGCACGCCGATCTCCCAGCGGCAGAGCTTCTGGCCGACCGTGCCCGCACCCCAGCAGAAGGCGGCGCCGATCATCAGGAAGTAGCCGAAGGGCAGCACGCCCTCGCGGCCGAGCTCGGGCAGGAGCAGGAGGCCGATGCCGGCGAGGCCGAGCAGGAGGGCCAGCAGCTGCCGTGTGCCCAGCCGCTCGTGCAGGATCGGCACGCTGAGCAGCGTCGCCCAGAGCGGCATGGTGAAGGCGAGGATGGAGGCCCGCCCGCCCCCGATCGTGGTCAGCGCGAAGGCGGTCAGCATGTGCCAGAAGCTGACGCTGACGAGGGCGAGCAGCGCCAGCGGCAGCCAGGTCCGCCGCGGCGGCATCACGACCTCGCCGCTCAGCCGGCCGAGGGCGAGCAGGCTCAGCCCGGCAATCGCGACGCAGATCGCCCGAAAGGTCCAGGGCGACATCTCGCCCACGACGATCTTCATCGCCGGCCAGTTCAGGCCCCAGAGCAGCGAGATCGCGATGATGAGAGCCACGGCCAGTGGCGGGACGTTCGTGGACCCCGCCGATGCCGGCTCAGAAGTCGAAGCAGCGACCACCTTTTTCCCAATCCCCATAGCGTGTCGGCTCGGGGCCTTTGGGGCCGCCCTTCTCGCCGGACGGCTGTTTCGGTGCCACAGGCGCACCCGCCACGGGTGCGGCCGGCGGTCTCTGCTCGCCTGCCTGCCCGCCCGCGTCGGCAACGCTGCCGTCGGTCGCCTTCACGGCCGGCTCGCCGCCGCTCATTCGTTCATGACCTGCTGCCTGGCGATGACCTCGCAGTCCGCCATGTGCTTGTGCATCAGGTGATCGCTGAGGTCGATGCCCGCCGCCGCCAAGTCCTCCCGGACCTTGTCGAACATGTCCTCGTCGCCCGGCCGCTCGAAATCCGCCATGACGACGTCCTTGGCGTAATTCATCGCGTCCTCGCCGGTCTTGCCCAGGTGGGTCTCGGCGATCCACAGGCCGAACAGCTTGTTGCGCCGATTGCGGACCTTGAAAGCCAGCTCCTGATCGTGCTTGTACTTGGCTTCCTCGCTCTTCTCGCGATCCTCGAACGTCATCGGCGTCTCCTGTGCTGAACCTTCACGATCTCCGGCTTATATAGGGGACAGAGGCTGCCGCCGCCATCGCTCGCGGTCGCGATCATCGGACGTTTCCCGCATGTGCTCCGTGGTCATCCTCAGACGACCCACCCATCCGCGCTGGCCGCTCGTCCTCGCGGCCAACCGGGACGAGCTCAGGACCCGCGCCGCGCTGCCGCCGGCGCGGCACTGGCCGGACCGCCCGGAGGTGACCGCCGGCCTCGACGCCTCGGGTGGCGGCAGCTGGCTCGGCGTCAACGAGCACGGCGTCGTGGCGGCCGTGCTCAATCGCCATGGCACGCTCGGGCCCGAGGCCGGCAAGCGGAGCCGCGGCGAGCTGGTGCTCGAAGCACTCGACCATGCCGACGCCGAGGCCGCGGCCAGCGCCCTCGCCCATCTCGACCCCGACGCTTACCGGCCCTTCAACCTGCTCGTCGCCGACGGCAGCGATGCCTTCTGGATCCGCCATGCGGGCGACGGCATGGTGAACTCGGTGGGCCTCGGCGAGGGCGTCGCGATGCTGACCTCGCGCGAGATCAACGATGCCGAAGCACCGCGCATCCGCCGCTATTTGCCGCTCTTTCGCCACGCCGCCCCGCCCGATCCGGAGAAGGGCGACTGGTCCGACTGGCAGCTCCTGCTCGCCAGCACCGCGAGCGAGACGGGCGACCCGCGCGATGCCATGTGCATCCATACCGACGGGCCCTACGGCACGGTGAGCTCGAGCCTGATCGCCCTGCCGCCGGTCGCCAACGAGCCGGTGCTCTGGCGCTATGCCGATGGCCCGCCGGACGAGACGCCGTTCGGCGAGGTCGAGCTCTAGCCGGCGGCTCCATGCGCCGGGGCGGAACCCCTGCCGGGCGGGTGCGTTCATCGGGGAGGACGATCGTCCAGCGACGGGAAAGGAGACGCAGTCATGGACAGGCGAAGGCTTCGATCGGCCGTGCTCGCGGCGGCCCTGCTCGCCCCCGGCGGGGCGCTGCTGGCGGCGGAGGAGGGCCGGGCCGTGCTCCGGACGACCGACGGCGCGGAGGTCGGCACGGTTTCGCTGCGGCCAGCCGGCTTCGGCGGCCTGATCCTGACGCTGCAGGCCACCGGCATTCCGCCCGGCGTACATGGCTTTCACCTGCACGAGACCGGTGCGTGCGATGCGGCGACCGGCTTCGATTCGGCCGGCGGCCATCTCAACCCGACCGGCCACGCGCATGGCTGGCTGAGTCCGATGGGGCCGCATCTCGGGGATCTGCCGAACATTTTCGTGCCGGAGAACGGCGAGCTGACCGTCGAATTCTTCGTGCCCACCGTGTCGCTCGGCCCGGTGGCGGATGCGCATTCGCTGACGGCGGGCGACGGCACCGCCGTCATGGTCCATTCCGGTGCCGACGATTACACAAGCGATCCCGGGGGCAATGCCGGCAAGCGCTTCGCCTGCGGCGTCATCGAGCGGCTGGAGTAGCCGGCTGGCCGAAGCCCGTGGGCGGGTCGCCCGCCGGGCGCTGCAGCCAATTGTCGGGGCTGTAGCGGCACACACCGTCGATCAGGTGCAGCGTGTAGGCGTGGCGCGAGCGGGCCGAGCGGTTGGCCGTGCTCCGGTGCGGCAGGCGGCCGTGCAGCAGGATGAGGTCGCCGGTGCGGGCGGGCAGCGGCACGAGGCCCTCGGTCGGCAGGGGGGTGGGGTCCAGCGTCTCCATCCGGGTCGCGTAGCCGTCGCGGCGAAAGCGGGCGACGAGGGGGCGCCGGTGCCCGCCGGGCTCGGCCAGGAGGCAGCCGTTCTCCTCGGTGGCATCCTCGAGCGCGAACCACAGGCCGACGCAGCTCTCGGGCTCGGTATGGAGGAAAGTGCTGTCCTGGTGCGAGGTCACCTCGCCACCGATATGCGGCTGCTTGAAGATGTACATGGACTGCAGCAGGAGCGGCTCCTGGAAACCGAGATCGGCGGCGAGATCGGCCAGCGCCGGGCGGCGGGAGAAGGCGGCGAAGACCGGGTCCCGGTCATGCAGCGCGTGGCCGACCTTGTTGATCGCCCGGCTCTTCCCGACCGCGAGCCGGCCCGCGGCGTCGAAGGCTTCCGCCTCGAAGAAGAAGCGCACCTCGCCGCCCGAATCGAGGAAGTAGCGGTCCTGGGCGTGGCGCTGGTCGTCGGTCGAGAAGACCGTGGCGAGGCCCGTCGGGTCGAAGGCGTCGAGCAGCTCGGCCATGCGGGCGCGGAGTGCTGCGCAGGCCTCGGGCGGAACGAAGCCCGCGAGCTGCAGGTAGCCGTCCCGCTGCCAGCTCGCGCGCTGGCCTTCGGTGAGCATCAGCCCTGCCCGGTCTCGAGGATGATCTTGCCGATATGGGTGCTGGATTCCATCAGCCGGTGCGCCTCGGCGGCCTGGTCGAGCGGCAGGACGCGGTGGATGATGGGCTGCACCTCGCGGCTGGCGAGGAGCGGCCAGACCTTTGCCTCGAGGGCCTGGGCGATGCGCCCCTTCTCCTCGACCGTGCGCGGCCGGAGCGTCGAGCCGGTCCAGGTCAGGCGCTTGAGCATGAGAGCGGCGAAATTCGCCTCCACCTTCGCCCCGCCGAGCCAGGCGATCTGCACCAGCCGCCCCTCGAGGGCGAGCGCCTTCAGGTTGCGCGGGACATAGTCGCCGCCGACCATGTCCAGGATGACATCGACACCCCGCCCGTCGGTCGCCTCCTGAACGGCGGCGACGAAATCCTCGTTCCGGTAGTTGATGGCGCGCAGGGCGCCGAGCTTCTCGCAGAAGGCCTGCTTGTCGGCGGCGCCCACCGTCGTCAGCACCGTGGCGTCGAACGCCCGGGCGAGCTGGATCGCCGTCGTGCCGATGCCGGAGGAGCCGCCATGCACCAGGAGCCACTCGCCGGGCTGCAGGGCACCGCGCTCGAAGACATTGGTCCAGACGGTGAAGAAGGTCTCGGGAATGCCGGCGGCCTCGATGAAGCTGTAGCCTTCCGGCACCGGCAGGACCTGCGGTTCGGGGGCGACGGCGTGGGTCGCGTAGCCGCCGCCGGCGAGGAGCGCGCAGACCGCGTCGCCCGGGGCGAAGCGCCGGCAGCCGGGGCCCACCGTGAGCACCCGGCCCGCCACCTCGAGCCCCGGCAGGTCGCTGGCCCCGGGCGGCGGCGCGTAGCCGCCCAGGCGCTGCAGCACGTCCGGCCGGTTGACGCCCGCCGCCTGCACCTCGATCAGCAGCTCGTTCGGGCCGGGCGACAGGATGGGCCGGCGGGCCGGGCGCAGGACCTCCGGGCCGCCCGCTCCGGCGAGCTCGATGCACGACATGTCACCCTGGGTCACCCGGCCTGCTCCTCTCGATCACGTAAACCGACGCCTGAACTTAGAGCCTGGCTTCAGGAAAGGAAGCAGGCGAGGCCATAGCAGCGGTCGAGGAGCCGGGTGAAGACGAGGTAGAGGGCGGCATCGAGCAGCAGGAGGGCCAGGACGAAGGGCAGGCCGACCAGCCCCAGAGCATAGAGGACCGCCCAGCGGGTCGGCCGGGGCGGCGGCAGGAAATGCCCGGCGACGGTGCCGCGGGGCGAACCGGATCGTTGCGTATCGCTCGTCATATTTCTACTTATAGGGGAAATATGGTGGACGGCATCATCGACATGCACTGGCGCCTCGATTCCCTCGACGAGCCGGCCTGGCGCAGGCTCCTTGCCGCGGCCGATCGCCCGGCCCTGCAGCAGTCCTGGGGCTATGGCGTCGCCGTGGCCGGCCAGGGCCACGGCGTCGCGCGCGCCGAGCTGCGCCAGGGCGGGCGCTGCCTCGCCTTGGCGCAGGTGGTCCGCCGGCGGCTGCCTGGCGGCTGGGGCATCGGCATGCTGCTGCGCGGCCCCGCCTGGCTCTAGGCACCCGACCCCGAGCGCGAGGCGGTGGCCATCGACCGGCTGCGCGGCGCCCTCGGCCGCACGGTTCTCGTCTGGCAACCGGACGACGCGATGGCGACCGAGCGGCGGGCAGGCTGGCGCCGTGTCTGGACCGGGCCGAGCACGGCCTGGCTCGACCTGACGCCGCCGCCGGCACTGCTGCGGAAGCGGCTCGACGCCAAGTGGCGCAACAAGCTGACCCAGGCGGAGGCGACGTCGATGAGCGCCATCGAGGCGGTCGGCGGCAGTCATTTCGAGTGGCTGGTCGAGGCCAATGAGCGGCAGCGCCTGGCGGTCGGCTACCGTGCCCCGGGCGCCGGCTTCATCAGGGCGCTGGCGGCGAGCGGGCGGCGCGGCATGCTGGCCCTGGTCGCCCGGCACGAGGGCACCCCCGTGGCGGGCGTGCTGCTGGCCCGGCACGGCCGGGCGGCCACCTACTATGCCGGCGTGACCACGGCGGCGGGGCGTCGGTTGCGCGCCCATCACATCTTGCTCTGGGAAGGCGTCCTCCGCCTGCAGCGGGCCGGCTGCACCGCCCTCGATCTCGGCGGGATCGACACCGTCACCAGCCCGGGCATCGCCCGCTTCAAGCTCGGGCTCGGCGGCACGCCGCTCACGCTTGCCGGCAGCTATCTCGTGGCACCCCGGCTGCGGCGGGTGCCCGGCTGAAAGGAAAAGAGGGCCGCGCCAGCGGCGCGACCCCCTCTCCCGATAGATCGGCTCGTGATGGTCTGGACTTAGAAGTCCATACCACCCATGCCGCCCATGCCGCCCATGTCCGGGCCGCCGGCGGGAGCCGACTTCTTCTCGGGCTTCTCGGCGATCATGGCCTCGGTCGTGACGAGGAGGCCGGCGACCGACGAGGCGTCCTGCAGCGCGGTGCGGACGACCTTGGCCGGGTCGATGATGCCCTTCTTGACGAGGTCGCAGAACACGCCCTCGTAGGCATCGTAGCCCCAGTTCGGATCGTTCGACTCGAGCAGCTTGCCGACGATGACGGCGCCGTCGACGCCGGCGTTCTCGGCGATCTGCTTGGCCGGGGCCTGGATCGCCTTGCGGACGATGTCGACGCCGAACTGCATGTCGGCGTTGTCGGCCTTGAGCTCCTTCAGGGCCTTGATCGCCTGCAGCAGCGCCACGCCGCCGCCCGGGACGATGCCTTCCTCGACCGCGGCGCGGGTCGCGTTCATCGCGTCGTCGACGCGATCCTTGCGCTCCTTCACCTCGACCTCGGTGGCCCCGCCGACGCGGATGACGGCAACGCCGCCGGCCAGCTTGGCGAGCCGCTCCTGCAGCTTCTCACGGTCGTAGTCCGAGGTGGTGTCCTCGATCTGCGCCTTGATCTGGGCGATGCGGCCGGTGATGTCCTCCTTGCCGCCGGCGCCGTCGACGATGGTGGTGTCTTCCTTGTTGATCACCACGCGCTTGGCATGGCCGAGCATGTCGAGGGTGACATTCTCGAGCTTGATGCCGAGGTCCTCGCTGATCACCTGGCCGGCGGTCAGGATGGCGATGTCCTCGAGCATGGCCTTGCGCCGGTCACCGAAGCCGGGCGCCTTGACGGCGGCGACCTTGAGACCGCCACGCAGCTTGTTGACGACGAGGGTGGCGAGCGCCTCGCCCTCGATGTCCTCGGCGATGATCAGGAGCGGCTTGGCGCTCTGGACGACCGCCTCGAGCACCGGCAGCAGGGACTGCAGGTTCGAGAGCTTCTTCTCGTGGATCAGGATGTAGGGATCCTCGAGGACGGCGCGCATCTTCTCGCTGTCGGTGATGAAGTAGGGCGAGAGGTAGCCGCGGTCGAACTGCATGCCCTCGACGACGTCGAGCTCGGTCTCGAGGCTCTTCGCCTCCTCGACGGTGATCACGCCCTCGTTGCCGACCTTCTGCATCGCCTCGGCGAGCATCTTGCCGATCTCGCGATCGCCATTGGCCGAGATCGTGCCGACCTGCTCGACCTGATCGCTGGTCGAGACCTTGATCGAGCGGCCCTCGAGGTCCTTGACGACGGCGGCGACGGCGAGGTCGATGCCACGCCGCAGGTCCATCGGGTTGATGCCGGCGGCGACGGCCTTGTTGCCCTCGCGCAGGATGGCGGTGGCGAGCAGGGTGGCGGTCGTCGTGCCGTCACCGGCCACGTCGTTGGTCTTCGAGGCCACCTCGCGCACCATCTGCGCGCCCATGTTCTCGAACTTGTCGGTGAGCTCGATCTCCTTGGCGACGGTGACGCCGTCCTTGGTGATGCGCGGCGCGCCGAAGCTCTTGTCGAGAATGACGTTGCGACCCTTCGGGCCGAGCGTCACCTTGACGGCGTTGTTGAGGATATCGACGCCGCGCATCAGGCGGGCGCGGGCGTCCGTGTCGAACTTAACTTCTTTTGCAGCCATTGGTCCCTCGATTTAGCTGGTGCGTTGGTCGTGACGGGTTCAAGCAGCCTTCTTGGCCGCGACGCCGCCCTCGACGATGCCCATGATGTCGCTTTCCTTCATGATCAACAGCTCCTCGCCGTCGATCTTGACCTCGGTGCCGGACCACTTGCCGAACAGCACGCGGTCGCCCGCCTTGACGTCGAGCGGGGTGAGCTCACCCTTCTCGTTCCGGGCGCCGGGGCCGACGGCGAGGATCTCGCCCTGCATCGGCTTTTCCTTGGCGGTGTCGGGGATGATGATCCCGCCGGCGGTCTTCTGCTCCTCCTCGAGGCGCCGCACCACGACGCGGTCGTGCAAAGGCCTGAACTTCATTGTCGTCTGACTCCCGATGGACGGATTTGTTGTTAGCACTCGCACCCGACGAGTGCCAAACCGTGCGATCGGAAGGTAAGAAGCGCCGATCCGCGTGCAAGGGGGGTCGCCGCAATTTTGTCAGCAGCCACCCTCGCCTGCTGCTAACATACTGATTCAGCGCACTTAAATAGCGCTGCATTCACTTGACGGAAAGAATTTTAGCCCACCAAATGACCGGGCCAGCCTCGCTATTAGGGATCGGACCCCATGCGGAACGGACAGTCGCCTCTCGAGCTGCAGCTCAACGGCTATCGCCTGACGACCGCCGAGATCATCTATCACCTGCCGGACCACCCCGGCATCCTCCAGTCCTTCATCTGGCAGCACTATGATATCGCCCCGAAATACCCGGAGCTGCACAAGTTCCTCGATTTCTGGGTCGGCAACATCGAGGGCCGGCTGCACACCGTGAATGTCGGTCGCAAGAAGCTCATCGGCCCGGCCCGCTGCGGCTACGCCCAGGCGGAATACCGGCTGCACTGAGCGGGCCTGCCGGCTGCCCGCCCGGGCAGGCAGCCGGAACGTTGCTAGTGGACGTCGGCCCAGATGCGCCGCTTGTAGGCGTAGAAGATGATGGCGAAGATCAAGAGGAACAGCATGACCTTGATGCCGGTCTGCTTGCGCGCCTCCATCTTCGGCTCGGCCACCCAGGCGAGGAACTGGGTGACGTCGGCGGCCATCTGCGAGACGGTCGGCTGCGTCCCGTCCTGGTACTCGACCATGCCATCGTAGAGCGGCTGCGCCATCGCGATCTGATGGCCCGGGAAATACGCATTGTAGTTCATGCCGGGCGGCACCTCGACGCCGGCCGGCGGCTCCTCGTAGCCGACGAGGATGCTGTAGACGTAGTCCTCGCCGCCGGCCCGCGCCTTGGTGATCAGCGAGAGGTCGGGCGGCAGGGCGCCGCCATTGGCGGCCCGTGCCTGCTGCGGGTTGGCGAACGGCAGCGGCTTGTGATCGGAAGGCACCGCCGTCCGCTCGAACATGTCCCCGGCATCGTCGGGGCCGTCCATGACGGTGTACTGGGCGGCGATCGCCGTGATCTCGTCCTCGTCGTAGCCCAGCGCCTCGAGGTTGCGGAACGCCAGGTACTTCACGCCGTGGCAGGCCGAGCAGACGCCGCTGAAGACCTGGAAGCCGCGCTGCAGGGCGTGCCGGTCGAAAGTGCCGAAGACCCCCTGCTGCGGCCAGTCGCGGCTGAGAGGCTCGGGCGCCTCGGCGGCACTGACTCCGGTCGCGAGGGCCAGGGCGAGGGCGAGGCCGCAGAGTGATTTTTCGAGCATGCGTCGCATCGTCTACTCCGCCGGCTGGGCTGCAGCGCCGCCGGTCGCGGGCAGCACCGGCTTGTTGATGCTGTCCGGCAGCGGCAGCGGCCGCTCCAGCTTGCCGAGCAGCGGCATGATGATCAGGAAGTGGGCGAAGTAGTAGATCGTGGCGAGCAGCCCGATCGTCGGCAGCCAGCCCTCCGGCGGGTTGGCGCCGACATAGCCGAGGACGACGCAATCGGCCAGGAAGACCCAGAAGAGCCACTTGTAGATCGGCCGGAACCGGGCGCTCCTGACCCTGGAGGTGTCGAGCCAGGGCAGGACGAAGAGCACGGCGATCGACCCGAACATCGCGATCACGCCGCCGAGCTTCGCCGGGATAATCCAGAAGATGTCGAAGGTGATGGCGCGCAGGATTGCGTAGAACGGCAGGAAGTACCATTCCGGCACGATATGCGGCGGCGTCACCAGCGGATTGGCCGGGATGTAGTTGTCGGCGTGGCCGAGCACGTTGGGCGCGAAGAAGACGAAGGCGGCGTAGACCATGAAGAAGACGCAGAGCCCGAACGCATCCTTGATCGTGTAGTAGGGATGGAAGGGGATCTTGTCCTTCTTGGTGATGTCGATGCCGACCGGGTTGTTCGAGCCGAACTGGTGCAGCGCCAGGATGTGCAGGAAGACCACGGCGAAGATCGCGAACGGCAGCAGATAATGCAGGGCGAAGAACCGGTTGAGGGTCGGGTTGTCGACCGTGAAGCCGCCCCAGAGCCAGGTGACGATGGTCTCGCCGAAGATCGGCACCGCCGAGAAGAGGTTGGTGATGACCTTGGCCCCCCAGAAGCTCATCTGGCCCCAGGGCAGGACGTAGCCCATGAAGGCGGTCGCCATCATCAGGAGCAGGATGACGACGCCGAGCATCCAGAGCAGCTCACGCGGCGCCTTGTACGAGCCGTAGTAGAGGCCGCGGAACATGTGGATGTAGACGACGATGAAGAACATCGAGGCGCCGTTCGCGTGGGCATAGCGCAGGAGCCAGCCGAAGTTCACGTCGCGCATGATGTGCTCGACGCTGTCGAACGCCATGGCGGTGTGCGGCGTGTAGTGCATCGTCAGGAAGAGGCCGGTGAGGATCTGCAGGACGAGCACGATGCCGGCGAGCGAGCCGAAGTTCCACCAGTAGTTCAGGTTCTTCGGGGCCGGATAGTCGATGAACTCGGCCTGCGCCCAGCTCAACAGCGGCAGGCGGTCGTCGATCCATCGGGCAATCCCATTCTTGAAGACGGGCTTGGCCGTTTCTGTGCTCATGTTCCGTCCCTGGTGAAAGGGTTGTCTCGACCGCCCGGCCTGCACATCGCCCGCGACGGGGATGCGGTGGGCATCAGCCGATGAGAATGCTCGTGTCCGACTCGAACGTGTAGGGTGGCACCGGCAGGTTGCTGGGCGCCGGCCCCTGGCGAATGCGACCCGAGGTGTCGAACTGCGACCCGTGGCAGGGGCAGAACCAGCCGCCATACTCGCCCCGGGGCTCGGTCGGCTTGTTGCCGAGCGGGACGCAGCCCAGATGGGTGCACACGCCGCTGACCACGAGCCATTCGGGCTTCGTCACGCGCGCCGAATCCGCCTCCGGGTCGCGCAGCGTGCCGATGTCGACATCCTCGGCCTCGTCGATCTCGGCGGTGGTCCGATGCCGGACGAAGACGGGCGAGCCGCGCCACATCACGGTGATCGCCATGCCCTCCTCGATGCCCGAAAGATCGACGTTGGTCGTCGACAGGGCGAGCACGTCGGCCGAGGGGTTCATGCTGTAGACCAGGGGCCAGAGCACCGCGGCGGTGCCGATGCCGAGCCCCGACCACGCCACGATCCCGAGGAAATCACGCCGGGTCTCGCCGTCAGCGGTCGGGTTTACGGTATCTGCCATGGCATCCAAACCTTCCGATCGATCCATACCGACGGACCACGCCGTCCCGCATCGCACTGGCGAACGAAACCGGCGCGGCTCGCCGTGCCGCCACCACGAGGGGCCACCCGTTGGCGAGGATATGGGGGCGGTCCCACACCGCCAAGCGACGGAAAGTCGCATAAACGGCTGTGCAGCAGAGCGCAATGCCGCCATGCTCGAAGCCGCGAAATCAATGCGCGACGGGCGCCGTCCGGCGGGCCGATCGCCCTGGACGGTGAGCTTCGATGACGGCAGCGGCGGTGACCACGGCGGGGCCGATCGCCCAAGAGCGCGTCCGGCTGGCCCTCTTCGAGCCCGACCAGCCCGGCAATTTCGGCGCCATGCTGCGCCTCGGCGCCTGCCTCGACGTGGCGATCGACGTGATCGAGCCCTGCGGCTTCCCGCTCGACGAGCGCCGCATCCGCCGGGCGGCCATGGACTATGCGCGGCATGTCGCCTGGCGGCGGCATGCCGGCCTTTCCGAGTTCCTCGCCACAGCGGCAGAGGAGGCGCGCCGTCTCGTCCTCTTGAGTGCCAAGGCGTCGACCGCCTATCACGCGTTCACCTATCGGCCGTGCGACGTCCTGGTGCTCGGCAGCGAGAGCCGCGGGGCGAGTCCCGCCCTGCAGGCGGCGTGCGCCGCCGCGGTGCGGATCCCGATCCGCCCCGGGCTGCGCTCGCTCAACCTCGCCACCGCCGGGGCGATCGGCCTGGCGGAGGTGCTGCGCCAGCTCGGGGGCTGGCCCGGGGCGATGGCCGGATCGAACGAAAGGGCAGAGATTGACCGCCTTGCGTGAGAAAGAGGCCGCCGAAGCCTGGTTCAAGGGGCTTCGCGACCGGCTGTGCGCCGCCTTCGAGGCGCTGGAGGACCGCTATGCCGGGCCTGATGCCGACGCACTGGCGCCCGGCCGGTTCACCTTCGAGCCCTGGCAGCGCGAGGGTGGCGGCGGTGGCGTGATGGGCCTGATGAAGGGGCGGGTGTTCGAGAAGGTGGGGGTCAACGTCTCGACCGTCATGGGCGAGTTCGCGCCGCAGTTCGCGGGCCAGATCCCCGGGGCCGGGGAGGACCCCCGCTTCTGGGCGACCGGGGTCTCGCTCGTGGCGCATCCGCGCAACCCGCACGTGCCGCCGGCGCACATGAACACGCGGCACATCCGCACCACCAGGAGCTGGTTCGGCGGCGGCGCCGACCTCAACCCGATCTATGCGGTAGAGGCCGACACACGCGACTTCCACGCCGCCCTCGAGGCTGCCTGCGCCGGGCTGGACGAGGGCGCCTACGCCCGGTTCAAGCAGTGGGCGGACGAGTATTTCTTCATCCCGCATCGCGGCGAGGCGCGTGGCGTGGGCGGCATCTTCTACGATTACCTGGAGGCGGATTTCGAGCGGCATTTCGCCTTCACGCGCGCGGTCGGCGAGGCCTTCCTCGACGTCTACCCGCGCCTGGTGGCCCGGCACATGGACCGGTCCTGGACGGCGGCGGAGCGCCAGCACCAGCTCGTCCGCCGCGGCCGCTATGTCGAGTTCAACCTGCTCTATGACCGGGGCACGCAGTTCGGCCTGAAGACCGGCGGCAATCCCGAGGCTATCCTGATGTCGCTGCCACCGGTCGTCGCCTGGCCCTGAGAGCCCGTCCGAGAAGTTTATGAGGCATTTCATGAGCTTGGCAGCGAGCAGATGCGAGGAGTTGATCGGCCGTCGATGCGGCGCATCGTCGGCCGATCAACGACGAAGCAGGTGCCGCTGCCAAGCTCACCTCCGGTTGGCCGACGATCGGCGCCGGCTTTGTCGCCGAGCTTGCCCGATGCCCCGGCATCGGGCCGCGCTCGGCTTCGCGCCGACACGCGATCGTCAGCCAATGAAATACCCCATAAACTTCTCGGACAGGCTCTGAACCAAAGGAAGCAACAGTGGATTACAAGAAGCTGTCGATCGGCGCCAACCCGCCGCACGAGTTCAACGTCATCGTGGAGGTGCCGCTGCGCGCCGATCCGATCAAGTACGAGCTGGACAAGGAGAGCGGGGCGATCTTCGTCGACCGTTATCTCTACACGACCATGTTCTATCCCTGCAATTACGGGTTCATCCCGCACACTTTGGCCGATGACGGCGACCCGGTCGACGTGATGGTGATCGGCCGCCTGCCGGTGCAGCCCGGCGTGGTGATGCGGGTCAACCCGATCGGCGTCCTCAAGATGGAGGACGAGGCCGGGATGGACGAGAAGATCCTGGCCAAGCCCATCGACAAGATCACGCAGGTGAACCGCAAGGTGACGAGCTATCGCGACGTGCCGGAGATCGACCTGCAGCGCATCGCCCACTTCTTCTCGCACTACAAGGACCTCGAGCCCAACAAGTGGGTCAAGGTGATCGGCTGGGGCGACGCCGACGAGGCGAAGCAGCTGATCGTCGACGGGATCGAGCGCGAAAAGGCCGGCTGAGCGGCAGGCCGGCCCGCCGCCGGGCGCTTGACCGCCGGGCCGCATCTCTGCAGGGTCGACGGTAGCCGGGTCGCCGGCCCGGCCGCGGGCGAATGGGGGCCGAACCATGCAGCGACGGATCATCCCGGGCGTCATCGACGGGCAGCAGGCGCTCTGCACCCTGCCCCCCGAGGCGACGGCGGCCGAGGCGGCGGATCTGATGCTCGCCCGGCGCGTCGGGGCGGTGATGGTGGTCGAGCACGGCCGCCTCGTCGGCATCGTCACGGAGCGGGACCTGGTCTTTCGCCTCCTGGCGCGCTCGCTGCAGCCGGCGGAGACGCAGCTCGGCGCGATCATGACCCCCGATCCAGAGACGCTGGGCCCGGAGGACACGGCGGTGGCGGCCCTCGAGAAGATGCTGGCCGGCCACTACCGGCACCTGCCGGTGCTGCGCGGCGACGAGCTCTGCGGCATGGTGTCGATCCGCGACATCTACGAGGCGGTCCGCCACATGCTCGAGGAGGAGCTGAAGAGCGCCGAATCCCTCATCTATGGCGAGCAGTACGGCACGGCCGGCTGACTGGCCCTTAGAGCCTGTCCGAGAAGTTTCCACGGTGTTTCATCGACTTACGGGTGAGCGCCGGCGAGGAGCCTGGCAGCGGCACCTGCTTCGTCATCGATCGGCCGACGATGCCCAGCATCGACGGTCGATCGCCTCCTCGCATCGGCTCACTGCCAGGCTCATGAAACACCGTGGGAACTTCTCGGACAGGCTCTCAGCCCTCAGCCGGTGCTGCCCGCCTCGTCGGGTGCGAGGGCGCGGATCGTCAAAGCGTGGATGCGGCCGCGCATGAGGTCGCCGACCGCCGCGTAGACCATGCGCTGCCGGTCGAGGCGGCGCCGGCCGGTGAAGCCGTCGCTCACGATCTCCACATGGAAATGCGTCTCGCCTTCCGGGCGGTGGCCGGCATGCCCGGCATGGTCGGCGGAATCGTCGCGGATCACGAGGTGCCGCGGTGCCAGGCCGTCGCGCAGGCGCTGCTCCAGTTCCGTGCCGACGATGCCAGGCATGCGGGCGATCCTTGTCGCGTTGCGCCGACCGTCGCCCGCGCCGGGGATCTGGCCGTCCGCATGATGAATCCGGGGCGCAGGCTAGCGCCCGGTGCCCGGCCGGTAAAGCACGCCACCAAACCAGAAGGAGAAGCAGCATCGTACGCTTTTCCCCATTTCCAGTGCGACTTTCGCGCGGACCGACAACTATGCTGACCGAATTAACCGGAACTTAACCGTCGCACGATAACCATCGGAGGATCGCGGGCGACGGTGTGCCGTTGGACCCGGCCGGCGCCCCGCCGGCTCTTCTTCTGATACGGAGATATGGAATGATGGCGACGATCAAGGCAAAGCCCGTGAAGCAAACCGACCGGGCCGGTCGCGCGCGCAGGACGTGGACCGCCATGTCGGCGCCAGGATGCGCGAGCGGCGGATCATGCTGGGCCTGACCCAGCAGCAGATGGCCGAGCTCATCGGGGTCACCTACCAGCAGGCGCACAAGTACGAGAAGGGCATCAACCGCATCGCGGCGGGCCGTCTCTACACCATCGCCCATGCGCTCGGCGTCGAGGTCAGCTATTTCTTCGAGGGCATGGACAGCGACCGGGACTTCAAGCCGACGCCGCAGCAGCGCATGCTGCTCGATCTCGCCCGCAACTTCATCTCCCTGCCGAGCCGCAAGCATCAGGAAGCCATCTGCAGCCTGGCGCGGGCGCTCGCCAGCGCCAATGACCTGGCCGAGTTCGGCTTCCCTTCGCTCGACGTCAACTGACCGGCCGGTGCTGCGGCCGGCGGCGGCCGGGCTCGCCCGCGCCATGAAGCTGCCGGCTTGTCGACCGGCCGTCGACCCACCATAGTCTGGCCGTCGGCAGTGGCCGCTCGCCCCGAGCGCCCGGCCGGCGACAGGTCAGCTTCGAGGGAATGGCAGGGCGCGCATGGATGTGGGCCGCAAGACCCGACGCCCGCTCGGACCGGATGCGGTCGTCGGGCTGGGCGTCGCGGAGGCACCGGGACGGTGCTGCGAGTGGCCGGGCTGCGCCGAGCGCGGCGACTTCCCGGCACCGCGCTCGCCGCAGGCCCTGCGCGCGTTCCTCTGGCTCTGCCTCGAGCATGTGCGCGACTACAATCGGAGCTGGAACTACTTCGCCGGGATGAACGAGGACGAGATCGAGGCGCACCGGCGGGCGGACTCGACCTGGCACCGGCCGAGCTGGCGCTTCGGCGGGATCGGGGCTGCCGGCGCGGCGCCTTTCCACGACCCCTTCGGCTTCTTCGCGGATGGCGGGCCGGCCGCCGGCGGCACGCGCAGCGAGCCGGCAGCGCCGCAGGGCCGGGCCATGCGGATGATGGCCGTGCTCGACCTCGAGCCCGGCTTCACCCTGGTCGAGCTCAAGGCCCGCTACAAGGTGCTGGTGAAGCTGCACCATCCCGACCGGCACGGCGGCGACCGGGACGCGGAGGAGCGGCTGAAGGCGATCAACGAGGCCTACACCTATCTGGTCGACAACCGGCTGCACCGCTGACGGGCCGGCCGATCCGGCGGCGGGCGACCCGCGACACCACCGCTCGCCGCTGATATCCCCTTGCCCGACAGAGCGGTACCGACGGCCAGCGCGGCCCCCCGCCGCGCCGGCGGCGGTGCGAACGGCCTTGCGCGATGCGGCCGGCGAACGCCATATACGGCGCGTGCGCCACAAGTCGCGGTCATCACGGGTCGCGGCCGCCATCGATCACGACCGAGGAGAGGACGTTGCCACGGGAGGGTTCAGTCATCGACACGCAGGGCCAGCTCGGCTTGCCCGACCGGCCGGACCGCGAGGTCGATGTCCAGGAGACGTTCGGCATCGATGCCGACATGCGGGTGGGTGCCTTCGGCACGCGCACCGACTACGTGCCCGACATCGATCCGACCTACCAGTTCGACCGACCGACCACCCTCGCCATCCTGGCCGGCTTTGTCCACAACCGGCGGGTGATGATCCAGGGCTATCACGGCACCGGCAAGTCCACCCATATCGAGCAGGTCGCCGCGCGGCTGAACTGGCCGTGCGTGCGGGTCAATCTCGACAGCCACATCAGCCGCATTGACCTGATCGGCAAGGACGCGATCGTCCTGCGGGAGGGCCAGCAGGTCACCGAGTATCGCGAGGGCATCCTGCCCTGGTCGCTGCAGCATCCGGTGGCCCTGGTGTTCGACGAGTACGATGCCGGCCGGCCCGACGTGATGTTCGTGATCCAGCGGGTGCTCGAGGCGCAGGGTCGCATGACCCTGCTCGACCAGAACAAGATCCTCAGGCCGCATCCGAGCTTTCGCCTCTTCGCCACCGCCAACACGGTCGGGCTCGGCGACACCTCGGGCCTCTATCACGGCACCCAGCAGATCAACCAGGGCCAGATGGACCGCTGGAGCATCGTCGTGCAGCTCAACTACCTGCCGCATGACGACGAGTGCCGCATCGTCCTCGCCAAGTGCCCGCGCTACGACACGGCCGAGGGGCGCAAGACCATCGCCAGCATGGTGCGCCTCGCCGATTTGAGCCGGGCGGGCTTCGTCAACGGCGACATCTCGACCGTGATGTCGCCGCGCACGGTGATCACCTGGGCCGAGAACACCGAGATCTTCGGCGATGTCGGCTTCGCGTTCCGGGTGACCTTCCTCAACAAGTGCGACGAGGCCGAGCGGGCGATCATCGCCGAGTACTACCAGCGGTGCTTCGGCAAGGAGCTGCCGGAATCGGCGGCCAATCTCCTGGTCGCGTGAGCGGCACGGCAAGCAGCGGGATGGAGCGGCGTTGAAGGAGCGCCTCGACGGATTCGAGCAGGCCCTGGGGGCTGCGGCACGGGCGATCGCCGAGGAGCCGAAGCTCGAGGTGGTGCTGCGCTCGGGCAACCGGCGGGGGCCCGCCGGGGCCGGCGAGGTGATCCGCATCAACCCGCCGCGCCAGGACCTGCCGACCGGCGAGATCGCCCGGGTCCGGGGCGAGGCCGACAGCCAGGCGCTGCGCCGGCGCTTCCATGACGGCGAGCTGCATCGCCGCATGGTGCCCGAGGGCGAGCTCGCCACCATGCTCTTCGACGGGCTCGAGCAGCTCCGGGTCGAGCTGGTCGGCGGCCGCGACATGGCCGGGGTCAGGGCCAATCTCGAGGCCGTGTTCCGCCAGCGCAGCGCGCCCGCGACGTCCGGCGAGGCCCCTGGGGGTGCAGGGCCCGATGCGAACGTCGCCGAGGTGGTCGAGCTCTACATGCGCGAGCGGCTGCAGGGCTACCGGCTCAACGCCGCCCAGAGCCGCCAGCTCGACGCCTGGCGCGACTGGCTCGACGGCAAGGTGGAGGCGGTGCTGCCCGAGCTCGACGCCCGGGCCGAGAGCCAGGACGCCTTCGCCCGGCGGGTGCGCGAGCTGATGACCGATCTCGGCCTGAGCGAGGCCCTGGTCGAGGAGCCCGAGCCCGACAGCCAGGACGACGAGGGCGAGGAGGAGAGCGGCGACCAGGGGCCGAGCGAGCCCTCCTCCGACCAGGACGACGACGGCGGCGACGAGCCGCAGCGGGCCGAGGCGCAGGAGAGTGCGGAGGACCGCTCGCCCGAGGACATGATGGCCGAGGAGGCGGCGGCGAGCGACGACGAGCTGCAGTCGGGGGCCGAGGAGGAGGCGGGCGAGGACCCGCGCACCAACCGGCCGAAGGAGCACCCGCCCCGGGCGGACCAGCTCGCCTATCGCGTCTTCACGTCGCAGTTCGACGAGGTGGTGGGGGTCGCCGAGCTCTGCGGCGCCGCCGAGCTGACGCGCCTGCGGGCCCAGCTCGACGCCAGCCTCTCGCGCTTCGAGGGGATGATCGGGCGGATCGCCAACCGGCTGCAGCGCAAGCTCATGGCGCAGCAGCAGCGCTCCTGGGACTTCGACCTCGACGAGGGCATCCTCGATGCCGCCCGCCTCGCCCGGATCGTCGTCAACCCGACGCTCGGCCTCTCCTACAAGATGGAGAAGGAGACCGAGTTCCGCGACACGGTGGTGACGCTGCTGATCGACAACTCGGGCTCGATGCGCGGCCGGCCCATCGCCGTCGCCGCCATGACCGCGGACATCCTCGCCCGCACCCTCGAGCGCTGCGGCGTCAAGGTGGAGATCCTGGGCTTCACGACCCGGGCCTGGAAGGGCGGGCAGGCGCGCGAGGCGTGGCTCAGGGCCGGCAAGCCCGCGGCACCCGGCCGGCTCAACGATCTGCGGCACATCGTCTACAAGGCCGCCGACGCGCCCTGGCGGCGGGCCCGGCCCAATCTCGGCCTGATGCTGCGCGAGGGGCTGCTCAAGGAGAACATCGACGGCGAGGCGATCCTGTGGGCGCACGAGCGCCTGCTCGGCCGGGTCGAGCAGCGGCGCATCCTCATGGTCATCTCGGACGGTGCGCCCGTCGACGACAGCACGCTCTCGGCCAACCCCGGCAACTACCTCGAGAAGCACCTGCGCGAGGTCATCGACTGGATCGAGACCCGCTCCGAGGTCGAGCTCCTGGCCATCGGCATCGGCCACGACGTGACCCGCTACTACCGCCGCGCCGTCACCATCTCCGACCCCGAGCAGCTCGGCGGCACCGTGCTCGGCCAGTTCTCGGCGCTCTTCGACACCAAGCGCCGCGCCGCCTAGAGCGCCTTCACGGCGGCC
>JAWKVR010000053.1:0-23540 GCA_041397945.1 Geminicoccaceae bacterium | reverse complement strand
CATTGGCCGCGGCGACGGCGGCATCCACCCCCTGCTGGTTCCAGCCGTAATCCGTGCCTTCCTCGGGCACCAGGATGGCGATCGCATTGACTTGCACGGCGTTCGCCACGACAGCACCGAAGGTCGCCAAGGCGAGCCCGAGAGCCGCCCCCTGCATCAGACGCTTGATCATGTCCCTCTCCTTTCCGTTGCCGTTTTCTCGTTGGTCATCGTGCCGAAGCGCCGTGCTCTGCTGCCTTCTGGCACTCCTGCCCGCGATGCCCGCCGCCGGCAGCGAGCTGGTGCCGCTGGCATTCAGCGTCCGCAATCTCGCCACCGAAGCGATCACCTGTGCTGCCACCCTGGCGCACTGGTTCTCGATCGAGCTCGGCACGGCCGAAGCCGGCGAGCGCGTGGTGGCCGAGCTCTGGCACGATCCCGATAGCGGTGCCGTGCTGATCCTGAACGAGCAGGGCGAGGCCATGCCCATCGAGGCCCTCTGGTGCGGGCTCGCGGGCCGGAGCTGGCAGACGCGCAGCCCCATCCCGCTCACCCGCAACCCCGGCGCAGCGCCAGTCGGCATCGAGCTGGACTGCCGGATGGCCGGCGGCCGGCTCGCCTGCAACGACGTGCGCCGCTAGCTCTTCCGCCCGGCCCCGTGGCGAGGCGCCGCTCGACGGCGGTCGTCATCCGCCGCCGCTTTCGAGCACGCGGCGCACGGCGACCAGCGCCCGCGCCCGCTCGGCCGGCAGGCGTTCCAGCTCTTCCCTGGTGTAGTCGAAGAGCCCGCCGCCCGTCTTCATGCCGAGCCGGCCCCTGGCGGTGGCGGCCGTCACCAGCGGCGAGACGTCGGCGCGGTCGGCGAGCTCCTTGTTGAGGAAGGACGAGACCGCCTCGTAGATGTCGAGCCCGGCCATATCGAGCAGCCGCATCGGCCCGACCACCGCGAGCTTCATGCCGATGCCCCAGCGCACCACCGTGTCCAGCCCCTCGGCGTCGATCACCCCCGCCTCGACCAGATCGACGCATTCACGCAGGAGCGCATAGAGCACCCGGTTCTCGACGAAGCCCGGCACGTCCTTTTTGACGACCACCGGCAGCAGGCCGAGCCCTTGGATCAGGTCGCGCACGGCCGCCACCGTACCGGGTGCGGTGGCGGCCCCGCCGATCACCTCGATCATCGGGATGATGTGCGGCGGGTTCGACCAGTGCATGCCGACGAAACGCCCCGGGTGCGCCACGTGCGCCTGGAGGCTGGTGATCGGGATGCCCGAGGTGTCCGTCGCGAGGATGGCGGCAGGGTCGATCAGGGGCTCGACCGCGCGATAGAGCGCGGCCTTGGTCTCGATCCTCTCCGGCACGTTCTCGATGACGAGATCCGCACCGGCCACCGTCTCCTCGAGGCTCCCTCGATGCGGATCGCCCTCGCCCGCCGTCGGCGGGGCGATGGCCAGCGCATCGAGCACGGCGGCGGCCCGGGGCAGGAACGCCGCCGCCCGCTCGCGCGCCGCCTCGGCGATGTCGAAGCCGCTGACCTCGAGCCCGCCCCGGGCGAGCCGCGCCATCATGCCCGGCCCCATGGAGCCGAGGCCGATGACGGCGACCTTCCGGATGGCCGGGGCGGGGCTCGCCACGGCTCAGCCGCCGGTGGCGGTCTTGAAGGCCGGTCTTTCGGCGATGCCGGCCATCCAGGCCTCGAGCCCGACGAAGCTCGGCCGGTCGAGCGGGAAATCGAGGCAGCGCTTGACGATGGGGGCGAGCGCGATGTCGGCGACGGTCAGCTTGCCGAGCGCGAAAAACTTCTTGCCGGAGACGTGCCGGTCGAGCACGGCGAGATTGGCGACGAGATCCTTCACCTGCTCGTCATAGCCGGCAGCACGCTCGGCCGGCGGCAGCTTCGAGCCCTTGAAGGCGGCCATGTAGCCCGGGTTGATGGCGGCGAGCAGGAAGTCCATCCAGCGCTCGACCACGCTCGCCTCGGCCGGCGTGCCGCCGGCGAGATCCTTTCCCTGGGTGGCGGCCAGATAGCGCAGGATCGTGTTCGATTCCCAGACCACCACCTCGCCGTCGACCAGTGTGGGCACCTTGCCGGCCGGGTTCATGGCGAGATACTCGGCGGTGGCGGTATTGCCGAACTGCCGGCCGAAATCCTCGCGCTCGTAGGGAATGCCCAGCTCTTCCAGCATGAAGAGGATCTTCTGGACGTTGCCGGACGTGGCCCGGCCGAGCAATCTGATCATCGTGCTACCTCTTGGCTTGCAGCACCGATGGCCGGCGCCGCAGAAAAACAGAAATCCGGAACCGCTCAGTCGCCGAGCGGCTTGTAGGCGACGGCGTCCATCTCGATGCGCGTGGCGATCACCGCCCGCGCCTCGACCGTGGTGCGGGCCAGCACCGCCCCCTCGAACATCTGGCCGAAGACCTTGTTGTAGCGGCCGAAATCGCGGGTATCCTCGAGATAGGTGCAGACCCGGACGACGTCCTTCAGCGTCGCCCCCTCCTCCGCCAGGATGCGCTCGATGGCGCGGATGGTGCCGGCCGTCTCGGTTTCGATGTCGCCGGTGAGCATGGTGCCGTTCTCGTCCTTCGAGACCTGGCCCGAGACGAAGATGAAGTCGCCGGCGCGCACGGCCGGGTGGAAGGGCAGGTTCGGATTCTTCCTGCCGATGGCGTAGTGCCGATCCGATACCTCGACCCTGTCGGTCATGGGTTCCTCCGGGTGCTCAAAAGACGGTGGTGGCGACGATGTCGACCCCGTGGATGCGGTCGACGAGGTAGACGAGGCCGCGCTCGTCGATGGTGACGTCGTTGGACGAGGGCCGGTCGGCGCCGGGTGGCACGTCGGGCAGGAAATGGCCGACCTCGACCGGCCGGAAGGGGTCCTTGATGTCCACCAGCCGGAGCCCCTGGGCGAACCAGGCGAACGGGATCACCGTGCCGGCGAAGCGCTCGGACGGCTGGTGGCAGCCGGTCATGGGCTCCTGCGGCGAGCCGTCGAACTCGGGCCCCTCGACCTGCCAGGTGGCGATGGGCGTCGGCAGCCGCTCCTCGGTGATGTCGTAGATCCAGGTGAAGGCGGGGGCAGAAGGCCAGAGCTTGGCCACGTCCTCGTCGGCCACCACCATCACCCGCCGGCCCTTCAGGGTCTGGGGGATCGGCAGGCAGGTATGCGTCGGGTGCGGGAAGGCGGGGCTCGTGCTCACTGCCGAGATCAGCTTCGGGCGCGAAAGCTCGCTGATGTCGAGGATGAAGAGCCCGTGATGCCAGTAGCTCACATAGAGCCGGTCGCCCAGGCGCAGCGGGTGGTGGCAGCGCGGCGCCGGCCAGTCGCCCCAGGGATACACCTCGCCGCCGGCCTGCCACTGGCCCTCGATCCACCAGCGGCCGACCTCGGTGGGATTGGCCGAGTCGGCGAGGTCGAGGATCACGCAGATATTGCCGATATAGCCATCGACCGTGGGCGAGATGTAGGCGTAGCGGCCGTCGAAGTCGAAGCGGTGCACGCCCCGCCCGCCGCCCGACCACTTGCTCAACAGGCGCGGCTCGGCCGGGTTCTTGACATCATAGATGGCGAGCCCGCCGCCGAAGGCCGGATCACCCGCCTGGCCCTGGCGCTCGTGGTTGACCAGCATCAGCCCGTCGGCGACGCGCACCTTGTGCGAGTGCCAGCCGGGCGGCAGGTCGAGCCGGGCGATCCGGCGCGGGCTCCTCGGGTCCGAGACGTCGTAGATCGACGTGCCGGTCGGTGCGCGCATGTGGCCGACATAGAGGGTCGTGCCGTCGACCCAGACCTGCCCGCCGCCCGGGCAGTCGATATGCGAGACGAGCTCGGTGTTGCGGCTTTCGGCCATCGGTCGGTGTCGCCCCCTCGCCCGCTCAGACCAGCCGGGCCACGTCGCCGTCGGGCGTCCTGCCCCACTTCTTGTAGAGCGAGAGCGCCTTGAGCACCGGCTCGTCGCTGGCGACGAAAAGATAGAGCGGCTCGGTCGCCGAGGTGTTCTCGTGGCTGCACCAGGAGCCGCCCGGCACCGCCAGCGTGTCGAACTGGTCCCAGTCCACCCGCTGGCCGTCGACGATCGAGGCCCCCTCGCCCCGGAAGGGCGAGACCAGCAGGCTCGCGGTCTGCTTCAGGGCCAGGGTCTTCTCGCCGGGCCTGAGCATCTGCATGAAGAAGGTCATGGTCTTGAAGACCGGGCCGCCGCGGAAGGGGTCGGTGTACTCGACCATCAGCGCCTCGTGCGGGTCGCCGTCCCAGTCCTTGTGCTTCTGCAGGATCTCCTCCATCGCCTCCCAGCGATAGACATACATGGGCGAGGAGAGGCCGCCGCCGCGATGATGGTCGACGAAGCGCGGCACCATCCCGCCCTTGCCGTAGACGGCCTGCGAATCGGCCGGGTGGCGCGCCGACTGCTGCACCTTCTTGACCAGCTTGCCGCCCTCCTCCTCCATGTAGTCGTGGTCGAAGTGGATGGCGTTCAGCGTCTCGACGAGCGGCAGGTCGAGCACCGAGAGGTTGGTCGCCTGCTGGTGGCCGACGGTGCCATGGTTGTGCCAGGCGTCGTTCGGGGTCAGCACCATGTCGCCCGGCCCGAAGACGACGTTCTCGCCCTCGACCCCGGTGAAGTTGCCGGTGCCCGTCAGCCCGAGGCGGATGGCGTTGGGCAATTCTTGTGCGGCGGCATGATCTCGTCGGCATCGTTCAACCGATAGGCCGTGTACATGGTCGAAACGGTTGCCCGTCGTGGCGCCAGGCCGGGATTGATCAGGATCAGCGAGCGGCGCTCGCTGTCGTTCATGGTGATCAGCTCGGCGGCGCGCTCGAGCAGCGGCAGGATGTCCTCCCGCCAGCGCCAGGATGCGGGATCGCCCTCTGCGTCGCCATGGGCACCTTGATCTCGTCGTGCTCGACGCCTTCCGTGGTGGCCCAGAAGGGGAACGCTGCTCCGCTCATGGATCTCGTCATAGAGGCTCTCTCGAGCGCCGTGGCGCGATTGCGGACAGCCGCGGCTGCATCAACCATAATCCTTCGCGCTCCCTCCGATTGGCAGGACAACCCGACTGTTCAACAAGGCCGATTTGGTTGCAAGCGGGTCGACGGGCGCCACCGGCGCCCGGATCAGGCAGCAGCGGCACCGCAGGATCCACGCGCCGCCGCGGCCTCGGCGATCATCACTGCGGCATTGATATTGCCGGACGGCAGGTCCGGCATGACCGAGGCGTCGACCACCGGAGCCCCTCGACGCCGTGCAGGCGCAGCTCCCCGTCGACCACCGCGCCCTCGTCCGGCGACGGCCCCATCCGGCAGGTGCCGCCCGGGTGGTGCACGGTGATCGAGGTGGCGCGGATATGGGCCGATGACTCCGCCTCGCTCGTTTGGTCGCGCCCGGTGCGATCTCCGTCTCGACGAAGGGCCGCAGCGCCGCGCCGGGGTCGCGAGCGATGCATCCACTTCGAGGATCTTCCATTCCGGGCATCGGAGAGGAAATTCTGCCGGATCGCCGGGGCCGCACCGGGATCGGCCGAGCGCAGGCGGACCTCCCCCCGGCTCGACGGCCGCACCAGCACGATGCGCATGACGAAGCCGTCCGGAAGGAAGGGCTGCTTGAAGGGCTTGAGCCAGGGCCAGGCCGCGAGCGGTGCCGCCGTGAAGGAACTGCAAATCGGGTGCCGGGCTCTCCGCCTGCGAGCTGCGCGAACGCCACCGTGCCGCCCGGCACGTCGCCCGAAGCCGTCGCCGCCGAGCCGGGTGCAGATCCAGGTCCGGCAGGATGCGGTCGCGCCCGCATCATCCGCTGGAACGGCCCGGGCGACTTGCGCCGATACATCAGCACGGCCGAGACGTGGTCGAGGTTGCGGCCGACGCCGAGGAGAGCCGTGTGCACGGGATGCCGTGCGCGGCCAGTGCTGTGGGCTCGCCGATGCCGGAGAGCTGGAGGAGCTGCGGGCTGTTGATGGCCCCGGCGGCGAGCAGCACCTCGCGCGCCGCCCGCGCGGTGTGGCCGATCTCGCCCGCCCGACCAGGCGACACCGGTCGCCCGCCCGCCCGCCAGCTCGAGCCGCTGCACATGGGCGCCGGTGACCACGGTGAGGTTCGGCCTCCCCAGGACAGGGCGGAGATAGCCCGTGGCGGCACTGCAGCGCAGCCCACCCCGGATCGTCATCTGCAGCCGGGAAAAGCCCAGCTGCTCCGCACCGTTGTAGTCGTCGGTCCAGCCATGGCCGGCGTCCCTGCCCGGCGGCGGCGAGGCCTCGACCAGCTCGTCATCGTAGCGGCAGGGCCGCACCCCGATCGGCCCGTCGCCGCCGCGCCAGGCATCCGCCCCGCCGGCCCAGCTCTCCTGCCGCTTGAAATGTGGCAGCACCGCTTCGTACGACCAGTCGGGCAGGCCCGTCGCGGCCCAGCGGTCGTAGTCGGCGCGGTTGCCCCGGACATGCGCCATGGCATTGGTCGACGAGCAGCCGCCGACCACCCGGCCGCGCGCGCATTCCACCGCCCGCCCGTCGACGCTGGCCTCGGACTCGCAGAAATAGCCCCAGTCGAAGAGCCGCTTCTGCAGGATCTTGCCCCAGCCGAGCGGAGCCAGCAGATCGAGGATGCCGGTCGCCCCCCGCCTCGAGCAGCAGCACCCGGTGCCGGCCGCAGGCGGTCAGGCGATTGGCGAGCACGCAGCCGGCGGAGCCGGCCCCGACGATGACATAGTCGAACTCGCTCGTGGCCA
The DNA here is from genome assembly GCA_041397945.1 of Geminicoccaceae bacterium. GTDB lineage: Bacteria > Pseudomonadota > Alphaproteobacteria > Geminicoccales > Geminicoccaceae > SLRI01. The sequence continues at coordinate 16,842 of JAWKVR010000053.1, read as the reverse complement.
CCCGACCGCTTCCTTCCTGGCTCTTCGTGGCCATGCAAGGCTGCCACAATGGGCAGGGTCAGGCAACCATTGGCTGGTATGGTTGTCAATGGTCGCGCACTTGCCTAATCTGGCGGCATGACGACCGAAACCCTCACTGCGACCGGCATGCCCGCGGGTGATTTCGATGTTTCGCCCGTGGACCTGTCGGGCGCGCTTCCCGGCGAGCCGGCCGACCTCGAGCGCATGATGGCGGCGATCCTCGAGCGCTACCGGGAGACCGGCGAGCTGCCGCCGGAGCGCCAGCTGCGCGACGAGCTCGCCGTCACCCGCCATCGCCTGCGCGCCGCCCTCGGAAGGCTGCGCGCCGAGGGCCGGCTGCCGCCGGCGCGCACCGGGCGCCGCCCGGCCAGCGCGCCGCGGGTCGAGGGCAGCGACTTCTTCGCCCGCCTCGCCAACCCGCTCGAGCTCATGGAGCTCAGGCTGATCATCGAGCCGACCCTGGCGCGGCTGACCGCTTTGCGCGCCTCGTCGCTCGAAATCGCCCGCGTCGTGAAGCTCGCCACCACACCCCCGGGCAGCCCCTCGGCGGCGGCCGACATCGCCTTCCACCGGGCGGTGGCGCAGGCCTCGCGCAACACCCTCGCCGGCGAGATCTACGGCCTGCTCCGCCGCATCGGCACCGACCAGCGCATCCGCGTCGCCGGCTCCGAGACCTCCTGCCCGGTACGCATCCGCGAGCGCGACGGCGAGCACCAGCGGGTCGCAGCAGCCATTGCCGCGCGCGACGGCGCCGCCGCCGAGCAGGCGATGCGCGAGCATCTCCTGGCCGTCCAGCGCCGCATCCTCGAGCGCACCGCCGCCGGCGGCGCCGTCGCCTGAGCCAGTGCTGATGATCTTCAGGGCATTTCACCGGTGACCGTAGACGAGGAAGGCAAGGCGATCGGCGCGCAGCGTAGTCCAACTACGTGAGCACCGATCGTCCGCAGCCTGACGAAGTATACGGTTGCCGGTGAAATGCCCTACCCGCTGCGCGACCGCCGGCGCTGCAGGTGGACGATGGTGCCGATCGTGCCGGCGATGATCAGGAACGAGAAGAGCGTGGTCACGGTGCCGAGCGCGTAGAGCACCGGCGTCGTGACGTTGGTGGTCATGGCATAGATCTCGAGCGGCAGCGTGTTGTAGGTGCCGGCGGCCATCATCGTCCGGGCGAACTCGTCATAGGAGAGGGTGAAGCCGAAGAGCCCGACACCGACGAGGCTGGGGGCGATGATCGGCAGCACCACCTCCTTGAAGGTCTGCCAGGAGGTGGCACCGAGGTCGCGGGCGGCCTCCTCGTAGGCGGGCGAGAACCGGTTGAAGACCGCGAACATGATCAGCACGCCGAACGGCAGGGTCCAGGTCAGATGCGCGCCGAAGGCCGAGCTGTACCAGGCCGTGCGCAGGCCGAGCTGCTGGAAGAGCACGCCGATGCCGAGGCTGACGATGATCGACGGCACGACGAGGCTGGCGACCGCGAGGTAGAAGAGCGGCGTGGAGCCGGTGAAGCGGCGGCGGAAGGCGAGCCCGGCGAGGAGCGAGATCACCACCGTCGCCGCCATGACCATGAGGCCCAAGGCCAGCGAGCGGCGAAAGCTGCCGCCGAAATCGCCCACCGCCTGGGTCTCGAGGAGATTGGCGAACCAGCGCAGCGAGACGCCGTTCATCGGGAAGGTCAGGCCGCCGTTCGGCCCCTGGAAGGAGAGGATGACGATCGCCGAGAAGGGGCCGTAGAGGAAGAGCACGAAGAGCGCGAAGAAGCATGCCAGCACGTAGAAGCCGACCGGGCGCCGCTCGCGGCGAAAGCGCGTGTCGGGCCCGCGCATCTCAGAGCTCCTTCCTGATGTCGACGACGCGCAGGATGCCGGCGACCATCAAAAGCACGATGGCGAGCAGCACCACGGCGTTGGCCGCGGCCGCCGGATACTGCAAGAGCGACATCTGGTTCTTCATCATCAGCGCCACCGAGGCGCTCTGCCCGCCGGACATCACCTGCACGGTCGAGAAATCGGCCATGACGAGCGTCACCACGAAGATCGTGCCGATCGCGATGCCGGGCTTGGCCAGCGGGATGATGACGTTGACCAGCACCTGCCAGGCCGAGGCCCCGCAGTCGCGGGCGGCCTCGAGCAGCGAGCGGTCGATGCGCATCAGCGTGTTGAAGATCGGGACCACCATGAAGAGCGTGTAGAGATGCACCATGGCGAGCACCACGGCGAAGTCCGAGTAGAGCAGCCAGTCGATCGGCTCGGCCACCAGCCCGGCGCCGATCAGGCCCGAGTTGACGAGGCCGTTGAGCCCGAGCACCGGGATCCAGGAGATCATGCGGATGATGTTGGAGGTGAGGAACGGCACCGTGCAGACGAAGAAGAGCGCCATCTGCACGGTCACGCTCTGCACGTGGAAGGCGAGGAAGAAGGCGACCCAGAAGCCGACGAAGAGGGTGAGCACCCAGACCAAGACGGCGTATTTCAGCGTGTTCAGATAGGTCTTCCAGGTGACCCAGGAGCCCAGCGTGTCGGTGTAGTTGAAGGTGACGAAATCCGGGTAGAGGCTCGCGAAATCGTAGTCCCAGAAGCTGACCACCACGATCATCAGGATAGGCAGGAGGAGGAAGGCGCCGAGCACCAGCGTCAGCGGCACCGCCTGCACATAGGGCACGAGCCGCGGCAGCAAAGGCTCCGCGCGCAGCCGCGGGCGGGCTGCCGGCAGGCCCAGGGTTCGATCGATCGCGACGGACATGCGGGGCGGTCTCCCGGCCCGGGGGCGGGCGCCGGCCGTACCGACGCCCTCCCCCGCGCGGTTCAGGCGGCGATGAACTCGTTCCAGCGACGGACCATGTAGCGGTCCTCGTCCATCACCGAGTTCCAGCAGGCGACGGCACCCATGCGCTCCTCGAAGGAGCCGCCGTCACGCACGGCACCGGCGGTCTCCATCACCCGCCCGTCGGGGGACAGGATGTCGCCCTGGGCCGGCTTACCCTCCATCCAGAAGCCCCACTCGTCCTCGCTCATGAACTTCTTCGCCGTGGCGAGCGAGGCCGAGTAGTAGCCCTGGCGATTGAGGTAGGCGCCGACCCAGCCCGAGAGATACCAGTTGATGTACTCGTAGGCCGCGTCGAGCTGGGCACCCTCGAGATGCTTGGCGAGGCCGATGCCGCCGCCCCAGGCCCGGTAGCCCTCCTTCAGCGGCTGGTAGACGCAGGGCACGCCCTTGGCGCGGACCGCGGCGACGGCCGGCGACCACATCGACTGGATCACCACCTCGCCCGAGGCCATCAGGTTGACGCTCTCGTCGAACGACTTCCAGAAGGCGCGGAACTGGCCGTCCTGCTTGGCCTTGATCAGGAAATCGATGGTCGTGTCGATCTCCTCGGTCGTCATGTTGCCCTTGTCGGCATATTCGATGACGCCCATCGCCTCGCAGATCATGGCGGCGTCCATGATGCCGATCGACGGGATGTTGAGGATCGCGGTCCGGCCGTTGAAGGCCGGGTCCATGATGTCGGCCCAGGAGTTGATCTCGCGGCCGACGAGGTCCGGGCGGATGCCCAGCGTGTCGGCGTTGTAGATGGTCGGGACCATGGTCATCCAGCCGGTCGGCTCCTTGGCGAAGACCACCGAATCCGGGCCGTCGACGAAGCCCACCGTGTGCGGTGCCGTGCCCTGGGCGATGGTGCTCTCCGGCGTCAGCTTGCCGGTGATGAAGAGCGGCACGATGTCGTCGTAATAGGTGAGCCGGGTGACATCCATCGGCTGCATGACGCCGGCCGGGAAGACCTTCTTGGCGATCCAGTACTCGATGTCGGCGACGTCGTAGGAATCCGGCTGGGTCACGGCACGCTGCGCCGCGGCGTCGGAATCCATGGCCGTCATCTCGAGGGTGATGCCGAGGTCCTCCTTGCACTTCTCGGCGATGGCATTGAGGTTCGACACGCCCGTGCCGAACTGGCGCAGCGTGATCGGGTTCTGCGCCCAGATCGTCGGGAAGCCGGTGACGGCGCCCGAGCCGACGGCGAGGCCGGCGGCGGCGGCACCCGTCTTCAGCGCCGTGCGGCGCGTGACCGCCGGCTTGCCGCCCTTGATCGTATCCTTGGTCATGACTGGTCCCTCTTGCTGCTTTGCTTGTCCGTTTCAGGCCGCCCGGCCGAGCGTGATCGCGTCCTCCGGCTCCCAGGAGAGCGGCACCGCGTCGCCGACCTTGACCGGCCGGGCGAAGAACGAGCGGTCGTCGACAATGGCGGTGAACTCCTCGATGCCCCCGCCCTCGGCCGAGAGCTTGAGCGTGGCGCCGCGATACTCGATGTTCGAGACGATGCCGGTGAAGCCGAGCCCCTTGGCCGGCGCCTCGGCGAGCCGCACCCGGTCGGTGCGCACGGCGACGTCGATGGGCTCGCCCTCGGCACCGCCGATCCCGCTCGCGACGAAGGCGCCGCCGCCGGCCACGGCGAAGCTGACGCGCCCGGCGCCGCTTTCGGTGATCCGCCCGGAGAGCACGTTGTGGTCGCCCATGAAGCGGGCGACGAAAGCCGTGGCCGGCTGCTCGAACACCGTGCGCGGGTCGGCCGCCTGCTCGATCCTGCCGTCCTTCATCACCACGATCAGGTCGGCGAGCGCCATCGCCTCCTCCTGGCTGTGGGTGACGTGGACGAAGGTGATGCCGAGCGACGCCTGCAGCTTCTTGAGCTCGGCGCGCATCCGGACCTTGAGGAAGGGGTCGAGTGCGGAGAGCGGCTCGTCGAGCAGGAGCGCCTCCGGGTCGGTGATCAGCGCCCGCGCCAGCGCCACGCGCTGCTGCTGCCCGCCCGAGAGCTGCGCCGGCCGGCGCGCCGCGTAGGCCGCCATGCCCATCAGCTCGAGCATGGCCTGCGCCTTCGCCCGGCGCTCGTCGCGCGGCATGCCCTTCATCTTGAGACTGAAGGCGACGTTGTCGAGCAGGTCGAGATGCGGGAAGAGCGCGTAGGACTGGAACATCATCGCCGTGCCGCGCCGGGCCGGCGGCAGCCCGGCGAGCATGGTGTTGCCGAGCAGGATGTCGCCGGCGGAGATGGTCTCGTGGCCGGCGATCATGCGCAGCGTCGAGGTCTTGCCGCAGCCGGACGGGCCGAGCAGGCAGCAATAGCTGCCGCCCGGGATCTTCAGGCTGATCGAATCGACCGCGACCGTCTCGCCGTAGACCTTGGAGACCCCGGCGATATCGATGGCGCTGGCCTTGGACATCACCCCTTCCCTCGTTATCCGAAGGAAGGGGAAGCATCTTTCATGCCAGCCGGGGATGCCGGGGGATCAGGTGCCGGGCATGGCGGTGGCACGGCCGAGCGGCGGCCGGCTGCCCAACAATTGGGCAGCGCCGCCGCCTGTGGGTCAGCCCGCGGTGGCGCGTGCCCAGTAATCGATCACCAGGCCCTTCTCGCGATGCTGGCTGACCAGCGCCACGAACGCCTGGTGCGCCGGGTGCGGCAGGTAGACTTCGCGCCCGGCCTCGTCGGCGAAGGTCACGAGGAAGCAGTGGGTGAAGCCCTGCGCCCGGCCCTCGATGCTGACATCGGTGCCCCACTCGAAATCGATGATCTCGGGGATCTGCTTGGGCAGCGCCGCGAACGCCTCCTCGACCGAGGCGATCTCGGACGGCGTCGCCTCGGGCTTGAAGGCGAAGAGCACGATGTGGCGAAGGACCCTGGCATTCTGGCTCGGCATGGAAGCGCTTCCTCGTTTCGCTGACCTCGCCCCTTCCTAGCACGGCCGGCAAGACCGGTCCGGGCCGAATTCCCGGCAGCGCGCATGGATGATAAATGATGCTTGAAACATCAAGAAGCCAGTTCTATAGATCTTCCATGATGCACAGCAGCTCACAAAGGCACCTTCGCCGATGATGACGGCCGGCCAGCTCCGCGCCGCGCGGGCCCTGCTCGGGATCGACCAGCGCACCCTGGCGGAGCTCGCCGGGCTCTCGGTTCCGACCATCCAGCGCATGGAGAAGAGCGACGGCGTGGTGCGCGGCAATGTCGATTCGCTGATGAAGCTGATCGAGGCGCTGGCAATCGCCGGCGTCGTCCTGATCGGCGAAGGCCCCGACGGCGGGCGCGGCGTCAGGCTGAAGGCAGTGGCCGCAGCGGACGGGCAGGCGCCATGACGACGGGCCTCGCCCTCATTGCCACGGCCCTCCTCCTCGCCACCGCGGCGCTGGCCGTGTTGCGTGCCGGCCAACCGCGCATCCACGACATCGTCTACGGGGCGAGCCTCGCCCTGATGGTCGCCATCCTCGCCCTCGCCCTCGTGGCCCTGCTCTCCGGCGGGGAGTCGGCGCTCAGCCTGCCGCTCGGCCTGCCCTGGATCGGCGCCCGCTTCCGCATCGACGCCCTCTCGGCCTTCTTCCTCGCCATCCTCGGCACGGGCGGCGCCTTCGCCAGCCTCTATGGCCTGGGCTACGGCCGGCACGAGGCGGCACCCGAGCGCGTCCTCCCCTTCTATCCCCTCTTCCTCGCCGGCATGACGCTCGTCCTGCTCGCCGACGACGCCTTCACCTTCCTCCTCTCCTGGGAGGTCATGTCGCTCGCCTCCTGGGCGCTGGTGCTCACCCAGCATCGCGTCGCCGACAATCGCCTGGCGGGCTACGTCTATCTCGCCATGGCCAGTGCTGGGACCGTGGCCCTGCTGCTCGCCTTCGGCCTGCTCGCCGGGGCCACCGGCACCTATGGCTTCGCCGAGATCCGGGAGGCGACGCCCGAGCCGTTCACCGCCGCCCTCGTCCTCCTCCTGGCGCTTGCCGGCGCCGGCTCCAAGGCCGGCCTCGTGCCGCTCCATGTCTGGCTGCCGCTGGCCCATCCGGCGGCCCCCAGCCACGTCTCGGCGCTGATGAGCGGCGTCATGACCAAGGTCGCGATCTACGGCTTCCTGCGCCTCGTCCTCGACCTGCTCGGCCAGCCGCCCTGGTGGGCGGCGCTCGTCGTCCTCTTCATGGGCGGGGCCACCGCGGTCATCGGCATCCTGATGGCGCTCATGCAGCGCGACCTGAAGCGGCTCCTCGCCTACAGCACGATCGAGAATGTCGGCGTCGTCTTCGTCGGCATCGGCCTCGCCCTGGCGTTCCAGGCGAGCGGCATGGCGGCCGCCGCCGCCCTGGCGCTGACCGCCGCGCTCTTCCACGCGCTCAACCACATGCTCTTCAAGAGCCTGCTCTTCATGGGCGCCGGCGCCGTGCTCGGCGCGACCGGCACCGCCGACATGGAGCGGCTGGGCGGGCTCATCCACCGCCTGCCGGTCACCAGCGTCGTCGTGCTCGTCGGTGCGGTCGCCATCTCGGCACTGCCGCCCTTCAACGGCTTCGCCTCGGAGTGGCTGCTCTTCCAGGCGATCCTGCAGAGCCCGGAGCTCGGCGACTGGGGGCTCAAGGTGATGGTGCCGGCCGTCGGCGCCATGCTGGCTTTGGCCGCAGCCCTCGCCGCCGCCTGCTTCGTCAAGGCCTATGGCGTGACCTTCCTCGGCCGGCCGCGCTCGCCGGCCGCCGCCGATGCCGCCGAGGTCGACCGGTGGTCGCTCGCCGCCATGGCCGGCCTCGCCGGGCTCTGCCTCCTCGCCGGCATCCTGCCGGGCCTGGTCATCGATGCGCTGGCCCCGGTGACGACCGCCCTGCTCGGCCAGACCATGCCGGCCCAGCGCTCGCTGGCCTGGCTCACCATCGTGCCGATCGCCGAGAGCCGCAGCTCCTATAACGGCCTGCTGGTCTTCCTCTTCATCCTCGCCTCGGGCTGGCTCACGGCCTGGGCGATCCACCGCTTCGCCTCGCGGGGCCTGCGCCGCGGCCCGGCCTGGGGCTGCGGCTTCGATCAGCCGGTCGCCGCCGGCCAGTACAGCGGTGCCAGCCTCGCCCAGCCGATCCAGCGCGTCCTGGGGCCGCTCCTCCTGCGCTCGGCCGAGACGGTCGACATGCCGGCGCCCGGCGACCTCCGGCCCGCGCGCCACACGCTGCATCAGGAGGACATCTTCTGGGACCGGCTCTACGCGCCGCTCGCGGGCCTGGTCGAGACGCTGGCCGGTCGGCTCAACGTGCTGCAGTTCCTGACGATCCGCCGCTATCTCAGCCTCGTCTTCGCCGCTCTCGTCCTCCTTCTTCTGGCGCTCGCGCTGTGGAACTGATCGGGGTGGAACTGATCGGGGGCCTCGCCGTACAGGGCGCCCAGATGGCGCTCGTGCTGCTGCTCGCACCCGGGCTCACCGGCCTCGTGCGGACCTTCAAGGCGCGGCTGCTGCGCCGCCGCGGGCCACCCGTCCTCCAGCCCTATCGCGACTTCGCCCGGCTGCTGCGCAAGGAGGTGGTGCTCGCCGAGAACGCGTCCTGGCTCTTTCGCGTCGCCCCCTATCTGATCTTCGCCGCGACCTGGGTGGCGGCGGCGCTGGTGCCGACCTTCGCCTCGGGCCTCCTCTTCAGCTGGACCGCCGACCTCATCGTCATCGTCGCCCTGCTCGCCAGTGCCCGCTTCTTCCTGGCCCTCGCCGGCATGGATGTCGGCACCAGCTTCGGCGGCATCGGCACCAGCCGCGAGATGATGATCTCGTCGCTCGCCGAGCCCGCCATGCTGCTCATCATCTTCACCATCGCCCTCGTCGCGGGCTCGACCCGGCTCGCCACGATCACCGCCTATCTCGCCTCCGACGAGGTCGGGCTGCGCGTCTCGCTGGGCCTCGCCCTCATTGCCCTCGTCATCGTCGCCATCGCCGAGAACGCCCGCGTCCCCGTCGACAACCCGGCGACGCATCTCGAGCTCACCATGGTCCACGAAGCCATGGTGCTGGAGTATTCGGGCCGGCACCTCGCGATGATCGAGCTCGCCGCCTCGCTCAAGCTGCTGCTCTTCGTGGCCCTCATCGTCAGCGTCTTCCTGCCCTTCGGCCTCGCCGACGCCGGCGCCGGCCCCCTCGCCTGGCTCCAGGGCCTCGCCCTCTTCGTCGTCAAGCTCGTGGCGGCCGCCGCCCTCCTCGCCCTCTTCGAGACCTCGATCGCCAAGATGCGGGTCTTCCGCGTGCCGCAGTTCCTGGGTGCGGCCCTCATGCTGGGCCTGCTCGGCACGCTCCTGCTCTTCGTGTCGCGGAGCCTCTGATGGGCAGCCTCGCCTTCGACATCGCCCATCTGCTCGCCGGCGGGCTCGTGCTGGTCAGCTTCATGCTGCTCTACCAGGACCGGCTCTCGGCCCTGGTCAACGTCTTCGCCCTCCATGCCCTGGTGCTCGCCCTTTCGGTCGCCTGGCAGGCCTACGTGCAGGGGGCGCCGCATCTCTACGTCACCGCCTTCATCGCCCTCTTCTTCAAGGTGCTGGTGGTGCCGCTCGCCCTGCAGCGCATCATCCGCCAGCTCGGCATCCACCGCGAGATCGAGACCGTGGTCGGCATCGGCCCGACCATGCTGGCCGGCATGGGGCTCGTGGCCCTCTCCATGGCGGTCATCCTGAAGATCACGCCGGAGGCCGACCCGCTCGCCCGCGAGGATCTCGCCTTCGCGCTTGCCGTGCTGCTGCTGGGCCTCCTCCTGATGGTCACCCGCCGCAACGCGGTGAGCCAGGTGATCGGCTTCATGTCGCTGGAGAACGGGCTGATCCTGGCCGCCACCGGGGCGCTCGGCATGCCGCTCGTGGTCGAGATCAGCGTCGCCTTCTCGATCCTCATCGCCTTCATCGTCATTGGCGTCTTTCTCTTCCGCATCCGCGAGCGCTTCGACACGGTCGACACGAGCGCCCTCGACGCCTTCCGCGGCGAGCGGCGATGAGCCTGGACCCCGTCGCCCTCGTCCTCTGGATCCCGCTGGTCGCGGCGGCCCTGCTGGCCTCGCTGCCCGGCTACCGGCTGACCGCCCGGCTGAACGTGGCGGCGAGCCTGCTGACGCTGCTGGCCGCCCTCATGCTCCTCGCCGGCGAGCGCCCCGCGCCCGGCGCCTACCTCCTCGTCGACGACCTCAACATCGTCTTCATCGTGCTCAACTGCTTCGTCGCCTTCACCACCAGCGTCTTCAGCGCCGGCTACATCCAGCACGAGCTCGAGACCGGCCGGCTGACGGCGACCAAGCTGCGCTTCTACCATGCCATGTACCAGACGATGATGTTCGGCATGAACCTCGCGTTCGTCTCGAACAATATCGGGCTGATGTGGGTGGCGGTGGAGGTGGCGACGCTGACCACGGTCCTCATGGTCGGCATCTACCAGACGCACGAGGCCCTGGAGGCCGCCTGGAAATACTTCATCCTCGGCAGCGTCGGCATCGCCCTCGCCCTCTTCGGCACGATCCTCTTCTACACCGCCGCTCAGCCCGTCGTCGGCGAGGGTGCGGACGCCATGATCTGGACCGTGCTGCTCTCGAGAGCCGCCGAGTTCGACCCGGCGCTGCTCAGCGTCGCCTTCGTCTTCCTGCTGCTCGGCTACGGCACCAAGGTCGGCCTCGCCCCCGTCCATGCCTGGCTGCCCGACGCCCATGCCGAGGGTCCGACCCCCATCTCGGCCGTGCTCTCGGGCCTGCTTTTGAACGTCGCCCTCTATGCGCTGCTGCGCTTCAAGATCCTGATCGCGGCCAATCCGGAGGCAATCACGCCGGGTCCCCTGATGGCCGCCATGGGCCTGGGCTCGCTCGTCTTCGCCGCGTTCATGCTCTACCGCCGGCGCGACATAAAGCGCTTCTTCGCCTACTCCTCGATCGAGCACATGGGCATCATCGTCTTCGCCTTCGGCATGGGCGGGCCGCTCGCCAACTTCGCCGGCCTCCTGCACATGGTCATGCACAGCCTGACCAAGTCCGCGATCTTCTTCGCCGTCGGCAACATCGCCCAGGTCAAGGGCACCCAGCGCATCGCCGAGATCAAAGGCCTGACCCAGAGCCACCCGGCCCTGGGCTGGGGCTTCGTCATCGGCGTGCTCGCCATCGCCGGCCTGCCGCCCATGGGCATCTTCATGAGCGAGTTCCTGGTCGTCAGCTCGACCTTCGCCCGGGTGCCGCTCCTCGCCATCCCGCTCGTCACGGGCCTGCTGCTGGGCATGGGCGCCCTCCTGCTCCGGCTCACCGGCATCGCCTTCGGCGAGCCCACCGGCAGCACGGCACCCGCCACCGGCACCAACCTGCCGATGCAGGCGCATCTGGCGCTGGTGCTGGTCGCCGGCGTCTACCTGCCGCCGCCGCTGGTCGCCTGGTTCCAGAACGTCGGGATCCTGCTCGGATGAGGCACGCACCATGCCCGCGCTGAAGGATCTCCTGGCCGAGGGCGCGCCGGTCCCGGTGCATCGCCCCTGGCCGCGCACCCGCCTCGCCCCCGACCGCTGGAGCTTCGCCATCGCCCAGCTCGCCGAAGGCCACTGGACGCTCATGGGCCTCTGGGGCGAGCCCGATTGCGTCCACATGGCGCTCCGCGACGACGAGACGGGCGATCTCGGCGTGGTCAGCCTCGACTGCCCCGAGCGCCGCTATCCCTCGGTCGGCCGCTTCCACCCGCCGGCCATCCGCCTCGAGCGCACGGCACGCGACCTCTTCGGCCTCGAGCCCGAAGGCCTGCCCGACACGCGGCCCTGGCTCGACCACGGCAAATGGGGCGTCAGCCACCCGCTCGGCGCCGCCCTGCCCACCACCGGCGAGCCCGTGCCCTACCCCTTCCTCACAGCCGAAGGCGAAGCGCTGCACGAGGTGCCGGTCGGCCCCGTCCATGCCGGCATCATCGAGCCGGGCCATTTCCGCTTCACCGCCTCGGGCGAGACCGTGTCCGCCTCGAGGAGCGGCTGGGCTATGTCCACAAGGGCGTCGAGAGCCTGATGGCCGGGGCGGACCTCGCCCGGGGTGCGCAGCTCGCCGGCCGCCTCTCGGGCGATGCCACGGTCGCCTATGCCAGCGCCTTCGCCCGTGCCGCCGAGGCGGCAACCGGCAGCGAGGCACCGCCCCGCGCCCAGGCGCTCCGGGCGCTGATGGCCGAGCTCGAGCGGCTCGCCAACCATCTGGGCGACATCGGCGCCATCTGCAACGACGCCTCCTTCGCGCTGATGCTGGCCGAATGCGGCATCCTGCGCGAGCGCGCCCTGCGCGCCGCCGATACCGCCTTCGGCCACCGGCTGATGCGCGACCGCATCCTGCCGGGCGGCGTCGCCGCCGACCTCGACCCCGCCGGCAGCGACGCCATAAGCGGCCTGATCGAGGCGATCCGCCGGCGCTTCCCGGCCCTGATCCAGCTCTACGACGGCACGGCCTCGCTGCAGGACCGCACGGTCGGCACCGGCCGCCTCGACCCCGCCCTCGCCCGCCAATACGGCGCCGGCGGCCATGTCGGCCGGGCCTCGGGCCGCGGCTTCGACAGCCGCAAGAGCCCGGGCTACGCGCCCTACGACCGGCTCGACTTCACCGTGCCCGTGCTGGAAGGCGGCGACGTCGACGCCCGCGTCTGGGTCCGCATCCGCGAGGTGGAGCAGAGCCTGGGCCTCGTCGACCAGCTCCTCAAGGGCCTCCCCGACGGCCCCGTGCGGGTCGACCTGCCTCTGGCCGCAGGCGAGGGCATGGCGCTCGCCGAGAGCTTCCGCGGCGACGTGCTCGCCTGGCTCAGGCTCGGCCCGGACGGCCGGATCGCCCGCTGCCACCTCCGCGACCCGTCCTGGTTCCAGTGGCCGCTGCTCGAGGCGGTGATCGAAGGCAACATCATCGCCGACTTCCCGCTCTGCAACAAATCCTTCAACTGCTCGTATTCGGGGCACGACCTCTGATGCGGAAGCTCCTGTTCGCGAACCTCTTCCGCCCGCCGCTGACCGAGGCGCCACCGACGCCGGACGATGCCGCCCTTGCCGAGCTCGGCCGGGCGCTGGAGCGGGCGACGCGGCGGCGCCTCGGCCGCAGCCTCGCCATCCGCGAGGTGGATGCCGGCTCCTGCAATGGCTGCGAGCTCGAGATCCACGCGCTGAGCAACGCCTTCTACGACGTCGAGCGCTTCGGCATCCGCTTCGTCGCCTCGCCGCGCCACGCCGACGTGCTCATGGTGACCGGGCCGGTGACGAAGAACATGGCCGAGGCCCTCCGCCGCACCTGGGAAGCCACGCCCGACCCCAAATGGGTGGTGGCGGTCGGCGGCTGCGCGAAGGACGGCGGGCTCTTCAGCGCGAGCTATGCGGTCACCGGCGGGGTCGATGCCGTCGTGCCGGTCGATCTCCACATCCCCGGCTGCCCGCCCTCGCCGACCGCCCTCCTCGAAGGCCTGCTCGCCCTCCTGCAGCGTGCCGACGAAGGGCGGTAGGATCTGGAGCAGCTGTCGATCGTCGAACGGTGTCGACCCTGCTCGTCGAAGTTGTAGTACGAACCGTCCAGCAGGATCACCGCCTGGCAGGATTCCTGATTGTCAGTGGCGTAGCAGGTCTCGCCAGCTTCGCTCACCCACCAGCGTCCTCGAAGCCGTCCGTGCCCGAAATCCGCCCGGCCACCTGATCGATGGTCACTTCCAGCGGCCCATTCCGGTTCGCACCGCGGCAGGTGCGGCCGCCGTACAAGGCTTTCACCTCGGCAGTCAAGACCCTGCCCCTTTCTGAAGAGCCTCCGACTTCGTGAGGTAAGTGAATGCGGGTGCCGGGGGACGACTGTTTGCCGTCTCGGCTGCCTCACGTTGTTCCGCGCACGACACCAAAACCAGCAGGATCAAAGCCACCGCGCCTGAGAGCCCGCCACGATGACGCCACATCACACGCCTGCTCCTTTCGGGCAACTCGCGACATTCGAACCGTCAGACTAGAGAAAAGAAAAACCTACTCTTTGGCCATCCGACCGTCAATGCACACAAGACGTCCAAAGGTTGTCGACTTGCGGCGACTTCGATCCGATTCGACGCGAGACGCATCCCCGACTGTGTGGCTCAGGCGAGCCTGCCCAGCCCCTTCAGCTTCGCGTCGCTGAGATAGCCGTAGCGGTTGAGCCAGATCCGCTTGTTCGAGGCCTCCCAGGCGACCCGGGCGCGGGCCAGCACGTCGTCGAGCGGGCCATAGGCATGGGCCGCCGCGTGGATGCTGGGTGCCGCTGCGGCCGCGGCCCGGATCTTCCGCGCCTGCGCCTCCGCACCGACCGGGTGCGCCTCCTGCGGCTCGGGGTAGCGGAGCGCTTCGAGCGGTGCGTCGCCCGTGTCGAAGAGCTTCTGGATCGCCACGGCACCCGCCGCGTCCAGCCGCCCCATCCGCTCGAGATAGCCCTTGAGCATCATCGGCCAGTGCATGGTGTAGAGCTTGACCGCGATGTCGTCGGCTATCGCCCCGACCCGGGCGAAATCGAGCCCCGAGAGCTCGTTCCAGGGCGGCGGGAAGGCGTGGGCCACGAGCTTCGTGTCGGCGGGCAGCACGGCCCGTGCCCGGCCGAGCAGGTCGACCGCGAGATCCGCCTTGAAGCGGCCGAGCTCGGCGAGCGGCGCGAGCCCGTCCGCGAGGAAGCGCGCGGGCTCCCTCTGGTAGCGGCCGGCAAGCTCGCGCAGCGCCGCGAAATCGTAGCCCTTGGCCAGCGCCGCCCGCTCGGCATGGGCCGAGAAGTCGAAGAGCCAGGCATCGAGCGTGTAGGGCGGGTATTCCGGCCAGTCGAGGCGCACGGCGTCGACCGTGGGGTAGGCCTTGGCCACGTCCTGCAGCAGGGCCTCGAGATACGCCACGATCTCCGGTGCGGCGAGGCTGCCGTTCTTGTCGACCCGGCCGACATGCGTGCTGCCGTCCGGCAGCAGCGGCTGTCTCGTCCTCCGGCCCGCCGAACTGCACCCGGTAGCCCGGCGGAATGGCCGCCTGGACCTGGAGATGCACCTGGATGCCGCGTTTTGCGCCGCCTCGATGAAATCGCCGACCTTCCAGCCCTCGCGCTCGGTCAGCTCGCTCGCCGCGGCCGGCTGGTAGCGCAGGCCCTGGTAAAGCGAGGTGTCGGGCGCGAAGCTGGGTGCCGTCACGCAGCGCAGCTCGCGCTTGCCCCAGAGGTCGCGGTCGAGCAGCCGCACCTTGCCGGCACCGGCGTCGATCGGCGGCTCGCGCCCGGCCGCCGGGTCGTCGCTCGGCGCCATGACATAGGGCGAGGTGCCGACCGCGTTCGCCCCGGCCATCTGGAGATTGTCGAGGACGCGGTCGATGCCTTCGGCCTGGATCCATTCGGGCATCACCGTGATGCCGAGAAGACGGCTCATCGCGAGCCCGCCGAGCTGAAAACCAAGAGAAATCCTCCCTGACTACTGGGGAAAGCCGACCATCTGCTCCTTGCCGGCCTCGGGTGGCTGCGGGTAGTGCAGCCCGCGCTGGCCGGAGAAGCTGCGGTCCATCTTCTTCGTGTAGGGGCCGGGATCGAAGCCGGCGAGGCGGCCGTCCTTGACCCAGCCCTGGTCGATATCCGCGCCGTAGCAGCGCTCGGCGAGGCGCTCCTGCAGGCCGGCCAGGGTCGCCGCATAGGCCGGGTCACCGGCGAGATCCCTGGTCTCGCTCGGGTCGTCCTCCATGTCGAAGAGCTGGAAGGCGTTGCCGGCCGGGTACCAGATCAGCTTGTGGCGGCCGTCGTGCAGCATCCGGCTGGCGCCCGCACTCTCGAGACAGTCACCGTAGAGCTCGCTGCGCACACTCTCCGCCGTCATGTCGAGCCCGTCGCAGCTCTGCGGCACGGCGATGCCGGCGAGCGACAGCAGCGTCGGCATGATGTCCTGCAGCCCGACGAGGCGGGTGTCGGTGCGGCCCACGGGAATGCGCGGATGGCCGGGCGGGCCGACGAGGATCATCGGTATGTTGGCCGAGCGCTCGAAATAGGTGCGCTTGGCGAAGAGCCCGAAGTCGCCGAGCATGTCGCCGTGGTCGGCCGCCAGCAGGATGATCGTGTCGTCGAGCAGCCCCTCCTCGCGCAGCGTGCCGAGCACGATGCGGAGCTGGTGGTCGATATGGGTGCAGAGCGCATAGTAGGCGCGGCGGATCTCGGCGATCACCGCCGGCGGGTAGGCCGGGTAGAAGTCGCGGATCATCCGCAGCGCCCGGGGCAGCTTCGCCGCATCGCTGGACCACTCGGCCTTGAGCGGCGCGTCGACGTCGAGCGTGCGATAGAGCTCGACATAGGCTTCGAGCGGCACCAGCGGCGGGTGCGGATGGGTGTAGGAAAGCATCCAGAAGGCCGGGCGGGTCGGGTCGCGCCGCTTGATCACCCGGCACATCTGCTCGGATGCCCAGTTGGTGACGTGGCAGTCCTCGGGCAGGTGCCAGGGCCGGTGCATGTAGTCGTTGTTGTTCATGCCGTGCATGAACTGCTTGCCCGCGTAGCCGCGGTCGGCGAGGTAGAGGTCGTAGTCGTCGACCGACCCCAGATGCGGCCGGCCCTCCTCCGAGAGCAGCACGTCGTCGAAGCCGATCCGGTCGCGCGGCGGGTAGACGTGCAGCTTGCCGACCGCATAGGCCTGGTAGCCGCCATCCCGGAAGCTCTGCGCGATGGTCGGCAGGCCCGGCATGCGGTTGACCGTGCCGAAGATCCGGTCGCCGTGGGTGCGGGTGGTGGTGCCGGTCATCAGCGTGCGCCGCGCCGGGATGCAGATCGGGCATTCGCTGTAAGCGCGGCTGTAGCGCACGCCCATGGCGGCGAGCCGGTCCAGGGTCGGGGTCTGGATGTAGGGATGGCCGGCGACACCGAGCAGCGGCCCGGCCCACTGGTCGACCATCACCAGCATCACATTCGGGCGGGTCTCGCTCATGCCGCGGTTCCTTTGGAGATGCGCGGCGCCTCGCCCGGCGCCGGCGTGTAGGGATAGCTGCCGAAGCCCATCACCTTCTCCTCGCCGCCGGCGGCCGCGATCTTGGCGCGCTGGTCGGCGAAGGCCCGGGCATTGACCTCGGCCGGGTC
>JAWKVR010000052.1:0-23915 GCA_041397945.1 Geminicoccaceae bacterium | reverse complement strand
AGGCGCTCGACGAAGGGGGTCGTGTCCACCTCGTTCACCTGCACGCCGTACTCGGCCTGCATCTTCTCGACGAAGGCGGCATCGCTCGCGACCACGTAGTCGATGATGTGGTCGGTCAGCTCGGCGCCGACCTCGACCAGCGCCGCCTGCGCCTCCGGCGGAAGGCCGTCGAAGATCTCCTGGTTGATGTAGAGATTGGCCATCAGCCACTGGTGGCCGGTCAGCGAATAGTACGGTGCGACCTCGTAGTGCTTGTTCGAGGCGTAGACCGCAGCCGCGTTCTCGGCGGCCTGGACGAGGCCGGTCTGCATGCCGGTGTAGACGTCGCCGAAGGGGATCGCGACCGGCAGGGTGCCGAGCTCGCCCCAGACCTTGGATTCCACCGGCGAGGCCATGACCCGCATCTTCATGCTGGCGAGGTCGTCGAGCGAGGTGATCGGCTTCTCGCGGTTGTAGACGTTGCGCACGCCGGCGGTGAAGGTGCCGAGCCGCTTGATGCCGAGCTCCTTGGACGCGATGATCTCGTCGATCATCGCGTTGAACTCGGCGTCGTTGAGCACCCGGCGGAAGTGGTCGACATCGTCGAACACGTAGCTGACGCTGAAGAGGCCGAGCTCGGGAATGAAGGTCGAGGCGTTGGCGGAGGCCGCGATCGACATGTCGAGATTGCCGGCGATGACGCTGTCGAGCATCGCCATCTCGTTGCCGAGCTGGGCGCCGGGGAAGATGGTCACGGCCCAGTCGTCGCCGAGCTCCTCCTTGAGGCGCTTGTCGAGATAGACGCCGACCTCCTGGTAGCCGTGCGCTTCCGGCTGGTCGTGCCCGAGCCGCAGGGTCTCGGCCGAGGCAGCCGTGGCGAAAGCCAGCGTGGCGCCTGCCAGCGCCGCCCCCATGATCCGCGTGTGAAAGCTCATTGCCGCTTGCCCTCCCGGATGGTGTTGGCCTGTGTTGCCAACCACTTACTTACTTGGAGGTCAGCTTGCCACAGGGTCGCACGGAAATAAAGTCGTTTCGTCCGACCTCAGATCAGACCGCCATTGACGTGGATGATCTGGCCGGTGACGTAGCCGGCATCCGGCGAGCAGAGGAAGCCCACCATGGCAGCCACCTCGTCGGGCCGGCCGATGCGGCCCATCGGGATGTGCTCGAGGAAAGCCGGCACCTCCTCCGCTGCATGGTGGCCGAGCACGCCATCATCCTTGCCGATCAGCCCCGGGACGACGCCGTTGGCGGTGACGCCGAAGGGTGCGAGCTGGACGGCGAGGCAGCGGACCAGCACCTCGGCCGCCGCCTTGGCCGCGGCGGAGGCCGGATAGATCGGGTAGTTGGGGCGAAAGACGTGGGCGTTGCCGGTGGAGATCGCGACGATCCGCCCGGCGGCCGAGCGCTGCAGCTCTGGCATGGCGCGGGTCGCCATCTGGAAGAGGCCCGCCTGGATGACGGCATAGCAGCGGTCGAGATCGGCCCGGGTCAGCTCGCCGAGCTGCTCGAGCACCGGAAACCCCGCATTGGCCACGAGCACGTCGAGCCCGCCGAAGCGCTCCACCGTGGCGTCGACGAGCGCTTCCGGGGTCGCCGGGTCCTGCAGGTCGCCGAGCTGGATCGCGACCTCCGCCCCCCGCTCGCGCAGCTCCCTGGCGACGGCCTCGCAGCCCGCCCGGTTCTCCCGCGCATGGAGCATGATGCGGGCGCCCTCGCCGGCCAGCCGGCGGGCGATGGCCGCCCCGATACCGCTGCCCGAGCCGGTGACGAGGATTTTTCTGTTGTTCATTCCTGACGTTCCCTGGCTGCCCGCAACGGTGGCGGGCAAGCTAAAATGCCTTCTGCAAGCCGGCCTGCTTCAAAATCTCGTTGGCCGTGTGCCGCGACAGGATTTTGGTGGGCACCGCGAAATACTTGCTCGATGCAGGATTGCACCAGATTTCATGCGAGCCCTTGCCCTGCCTGTGCAGGTAACAACCATTCTTCTTCAGGATCTCGCGGACCTCACTGCCGTAGTGGGCCACTATGCGGCTGCCATTCCCGCTCGGCTGCTGGCTGCGACAAGCTGGAAGGGCGCCGACTTGCCGTCCTTGACCCCGTTCAGCTCCAGAAGTGACGGGATCAGTTCCTGAAGCTCGCTGAAGAGTTCGTCGAGGCTTGCGGCCTCGGCGACAAGACCCGGGACATCGTCGCTCAGCGCCACCCAGACCCCGGCTTCGGGGTCCCATTTCGCTCGAACGCTCAGAACGCGGCTGGTTTCCGGCATGTGCTTCTCACGTTCCCCTTTCGATCGGATACATATCAATCGAGGCAAGGTGCCTGACAAGCTTCCTCTTGTTGCCACGTCATACGAACGACTGCCTACCCGTTCGACCTTCTTGTCGCGAAAGCGGCGATAAAATCGGCGATGTGGGCGAGCACTTCTTCCAGCTGCTCCAGATGCGGGACGTGGCCGCATCCGGCCAGGATGGCGGCTTCGGCCGGGCCGGCGACGCGGCTGGTGATCTCGTCGACCTGGGCCAGCGTGCCGTGCTCGTCGAGCTCGCCCTGGATGGCGAGGACCGGGCAGGTGATGCGGGCGAGGTCGTCCAGCATGTTCCAGCCGGTCGGCAGGTGGCCGTTCCAGACCTCGAGCCAGGCCCGGACCAGAGCATCGGCCGAGTCGTGATGGCGGGAAAGGCGGCGGCGGAAGTCGGCATCGTCCTGCCAGCGCTCGGCGAGGGCACCCAAGCCGGCCTTGGTCCGCGCCTCGAGGACGACGTGGGCCGCAAGGGTGATGCAGGCGAGCGGACGATCCGGGAAGGCGGCGGCGAACCTGAGCGCTATCGTGCCGCCGTCGCTGTGGCCGACGACCAGGGGGCGGCCGATGCCCGTCTCGGCGAGGAGTGCCGGCAGCACCTCCGTGGCCTCGTTCCGGAGGAAATCCGGTGGCCAGGGGGTCGGGGCCGGGCTGGACCGGCCGTAGCCGAAGCGGTCGTAGATCAGGGCGGGCAGGCCGGTCCGGGCGGCGAGCGCTTCGGGGAAGTCGCGCCACATCGAGATGCTGCCGAGGCCCTCGTGGAGGAAGACCAGCACGGGCTCGTCCCGGCCCCAGTCGCCGATGCGGCGCGCGGCGAGGCGCCGGCCGTCCAGATCGATGTCGAGGTCGGCGATCAACGACGCTCGGCAGCCCGGACCGCGCCGCTCGCGATCAGCCCCTCGATCTCCGTAGCACCGTAGCCAATCTCGGCCAGGATATCGCGGGTCTGGGCGCCCAAGGGCTGCGGCGGCAGGGTCACCGAGGCGGCGGCACCGTCGTAGCGAATGGCGTGGTTGACCACCTTGATGGGGGCACCGGTGGCACCCTCGACGGTGAGGAAGCTCTCGTTGTGGCGGACCTGCGGGTCCTCCTGGACCTCGTCGTAGTCGTTGACCTTGGCGTGCCAGATGTCGTGCGCCTCGAGACGGGGCTGCCACTCGGCGAAGGTCCGCGTCGGCAGGATGCGGTTCAGGGCGGCCACGATCTCGTCGCCGCGCGCGGCCGCCTCCTCGGGGATGGCGGCGAGCTCGGGCGAATCCGAGGGCGGCTCCGAGCGCCTGCATGGTGGTGAGCGAGATGGCGACGTGGTCGCCCTTGACCGGATAGATGCCGTAGGGGGCCGTGTAGTACCAGCCGCCGACCCGGTGCGGTGCCGTGACGTCGTGCTTCCTCGTCGCGTTCAGGTAGCAGACGAAGGATCCCATCTGCAGGTCGATGGCGGCCGAGAGGAGGTTGACGTCGACCCGGCAGCCCTTGCCGGTGCGGCCGCGCCGGAAGAGGGCGGCGACGACGCCGAGGGCGAGGAGGGCAGCGCCATGGTGGTCGGCGGCCGAGACGCCGACCGTCCGGGGCCCGGTCGAGGCCTCGCCGGTGATCTTCGCGAGCCCGGACATGGCCTGGATCAGCATGTCCTCGCCCGGCCGCTTGGCATAAGGCCCGTTGGCGCCGAAGCCGGAAGCGGCGGCGTAGACGAGGGACGGGTTCTGCTCCTTCAGCGCCTCGTAGCCGAGGCCGAGCTTCTCCATGACCCCCGGGCGGAAGTTCTCGCTGACCACGTCGGCTTTCCCGGCGAGGCGCAGGACCACGGCGCGGCCGGCCTCGGACTTGAGGTCAACGGCGAGATTGCGCTTGTTGCGGTTGCCGGTGAGGTAGAGCGAGGACTGGCCGTCGACCCAGGTGCCGGCCCCGGCGAAGCGGCGCTGGAAGGCGCCCTCGATGGGCTCCACGGCGATCACGTCGGCGCCCAGATCACCCAGGATCTGCATGCCGACCGGGCCGAGCAGGAAATGGTTGAAGCTGACGACGCGCACGCCGTCGAGGAGATCGAGCATCGCGTCCCACCCGGTGAGATTGGCGCGGCAGGCGACTTCGATGGCCGCCTGCCGCGTCCTGACTTTCGGTTATTCGGCAGCGGCGGCGAAGGCACCATCACGGCCGAGGCCAGCGGCGTCCAGCGCCTTGCGCAGGCGGTCGAGCTCCGCCTCGCCGAGCTTCATGAGCGGCGGCCGGACGACCGCCCGGTCGAGCCGGCCGAGCATCACGAGGCATTCCTTCATGCGGTTGTGCATGTCGAGGAAGGGCGGCGCATAGAAGGCCTGCACCATCGGGTAGATGCGGTCGTTGATCGCCTGCGCCGTCGCCAGATCCTTGGCCTGGACCGCCTCGAAGAGGGCCACCTGCAGCTCCGGGATGACGCTGCCCGCCCCCGAGAGCAGGCCGCCGCAACCCATGGTCAGCGACGCCATCAGCCAGCCGCTGTGGGTGGTGAGCACGGTGACCGGCCGGGCGAGCGACTGGAGCGTGCGGGTGTGCCGCTCGTGCAGCAGGCCGTCGTTCGACCAGTCCTTGATCGCGACGATGGACGGCACTTCCTCGCACATGCGCAGCAGCGTCTCGAACGGATAGCCGAGCCCGGTCGCCTGCGGGTACTGGAAGACGATGAGCGGCAGGTCGGTCGCCGCGGCGATCGTCTTGAAGTGGGTGAGCGCCATCTCGGGACGGAGCTGGCCGCCCATGCTCATGCTCTGCGGCGGGAAGACGAGCAGTGCTGAGGCACCGGCCGCCTCGGCCATCCGGGCGAGCCGGGCCGCCTCGAGGCTGCCATCGGCATAGATGCCGTTGATCAGCGGCAGCCGGTCGCCGACCTCCTCGAGCGAGATGTCGAGGATGCGCTTCTGCTCGTCGAAGGTGCAGGCGTGCACCTCCGAGGCGTGGCCGTTGACCGTGATGGCATTCAGGCCCTTCGTCGCCGCCACCTCGGCCAGATGCCGCCGCGATTCCTGCTCGTTGATCGAGAAGTCGTCGTTGAAGGCCAGGAGCGTCGCCGGAATGACGCCCTTCGGCCGGTAGCCCTTGAACTGTCGCATGGCAGCAAACTCCCCTGCTGTTCGATTCGAGATAGCTCAGTTGAGCCAGAATCCACCCGTCACGTTGACCGCCTGGCCGGTCATGAAGTCGGCTTCGTCGGAAGCCAGGAAGGCGGCGACCCGGGCGATGTCGTCGGGCTTGCCGAGCCGGCCGCGCGGGATGGTCGAGACCCGCTCGGCGGCGCTCGGCAGCCCGAGCGAGCGGTGCAGTTCCTCCGCCTGGTCGCGCATGCCCGTCTCGACGATGAGCCCGGGGCAGAGCGCATTCACCCGCACGCCGGACGCGGCGACCTCGAGGGCCAGGGCCTGGGTCATGCCGATCACCGCGAACTTCGAGGCAGCATAGCCACCATAGAGCTTCATGCCCTTCTTGCCGAGCCAGGAGGAGAGGTTGATCACGGCCCCCCTGCCCTTGGCGACCATGGCCGGGACGACGGCCTGGCAGACATGGAAGGTGCCGTCGACATTGACCCGGAACTGCCGGGCGAAGTCCTCGTAGGGCTGCTCGAGCATGGCGCCGACGCGCAGGATGCCGGCCGAGTTGACGAGGATGTCGGCGGTGCCGAGGCTTTCGGTCAGCGCGGCAACGGCACGATCGACCTTGTGGCGCTCGGTGACGTCGGCGACGGCAACGCTGGTCCGGCGACCGAGCTGCTCGATGCTCCGGGCCGTCTCCTGCAACCCCGCCTCGGCGGTATCCACGAGGCCGACATCGCAGCCTTCCCGCGCCAGCCGGTGGGCGATGGCGCGGCCGATGCCGGAGGCGGCGCCGGTGACGAGAGCGACGCGCTCATCGAGATCGTACAAGGAAGCCTCCGCGGGCGGATGTCATTGGGCGGTCATGCCGCCGTCGATGGTGAGGATGGTGCCGGTGCAGAACGAGGATTCGTCGCAGGCGAGGTAGAGGATGCCGGTCGCGATCTCGGCCGGCGCCCCCATGCGCTTGAACGGCTGGCGGCCCTCGAGATGCTCGAGCAACCCGGCCGGGTCCTCGGCCTTGGCCAGGAGCGCGTCGAAATAGGGCGAGCGGATGGTGCCGGGGGCGACGGCGTTGACGCGTATCCTGTCGGCCACATGGTCGAGGGCCATGGCCTTGGTGAGCGACGCGACGGCACCTTCGACGCGCAATAGGCGGCCCGGTTGGGGATGCCGATGCTCGAGACGACCGAGGCGACATTCACGATGACCCCGCCGCCCTGGCGGCTCATCAACGGAATGGCGTTGTGGCAGGCGAGGAAGACGCCGGTGACGTTGACCGCCATGAGCGCGTTCCAGTCGTCCTCGCTGGTCTCGACGACGTTGCCGAGAATGCCGTAGCCGGCATTGTTGACCAGCACGTCGAGGCGGCCGAAATGCGCCACGGCGGCCTCGATCATGGCCCTGGAATCGGCCGCCTTCGCGACGTCGGCGCGGAGCGCCAGCGGTGCCTCGCCCGCGCCGGCACAGGCCTCGGCCGTCGCCCTGGCGCTCGCCTCGTCCTTGTCAACGATGACGAGCCGCGCGCCCTCCCGGGCGAAGAGCTCGCAGGTCGCCCGCCCGATGCCCGAGCCGCCACCGGTCACGAGGCAGACCTTGTCCTTCAACCGCATGAGTCGTGAAGCCTCCGCCGGCTGGCAACGCCGGCACAAGATTGGTGCGACAGCCGATGAAATGGTCTAGAGTGTCGCTGACTGACTAGTAAGATAGCGACCCCGAGCGCGGCCCGCAAGCTTGCTTGCCCGGGCGGAGGGTCGGATTGGAACGCACATGCGCGAGCAGATCAAGGCGGTGGCCACCGAGCTTTTGATCACCCATGGCGTGCGCGGCCTGCGGTTCGGCGACATCGCCGATCGCCTCGATATCACCCGTGCCAACATCCACTATCATTTCGGCACCAAGAAGAACCTCGTCGAGGAGGTGATCGACGAGTACGTGCAGACGGCGCTCGCCGGGTTCAACGAGATCTGGCTGGATCCGGCGCTCACCTACCAGGAGAAGACGCGGCGGACGATGGAGTTCAACCGCGGCCGCTATGCGAAGTTCAACCCGGGCAACCGCACCGGCCGGTCCTGGAGCCTGATCTCGCGGATGCGGCTCGAGACGGACCAGCTCAGCGACGAGGCCCGGGCGAGGCTCCGGCACTTCACGATGGAGATCGAGACCTTCATCGACAACGCCGTGGTGCGCGCCCAGAAGAACGGCGAGCTGAGCGCCTCGGCACCGGTCAAGGACATCGCCATCCAGCTCATCGCCATCGTCGACAGCGCCGGCTCCATCACCCAGGACGGCGGCTCGTTCGACCGGCTCGAGCGGCTCTACACCGCCTATCTGCACATCATCGACCATGCCTATGGCAGCGGCCACGAGGCGGCGAAGCGACCGGCGCTGGCTGCCGGTGCCTCCTAGCTGTCGAGGAAGTCGACGATCGCGCGAACGAACTGGCCGGCCCGGGTGACCGGGAAGAAATGGCCGCCATCCGGCAGGATCAGGGTCCGGGAGCGGCCGACGAGGCGGCCGATATCCTCGGAAAGATAGGCCGGGGTCACCATGTCGTCGCGGGCGCCGATGACCAGCGTCGGTGCCGTGACGCGGTGGAGGTCGGCGGCCCGGTCGTGGCGCAGGATGGCGGCGATCCGGGCGAGCAGGACCTCGGGGTCGGGGACGCGGGCGCGGGCCGCCTCCTCGGTGACGGTCAGGATTTCCGGGTGGTCGCGGATCCACCAGGGCGGGTAGAGCATCAGCGCCGAGCTCTGCAGATAGAGGGCCGGCCCGCCGGTGCGCAGGATGGCGCTGCGCGAAGCGAAGAGCCCCTGGAACCAGGCGTCCGGGGCGGCCCAGGTGCCGCTCAACCCGAGCCGGTCGAGGCGATCCGGGTGATCGAGGGCGATGGTCTGGCCGATGGCACCGCCGGTGGAGTGGCCGACGAGATGGGCGCGCTCGAGGCCCAGATGGTCGAGCAGCGCCAGCACGTCGCCGGCCATCTGGGCGATCGAGAAGTCGATCCGCTCGAGGCTGCTCCGCCCGCAGCCGCGATGGTCGTGGAGGATGACCGTGAAGCGTTCGGCCAGGGCCGGGACGATGGGCCCCCAGAAATCGGCGATGCCGCCGAGCCCGGGGACGAGCAGGAGCGGCGGGCCATCGCCGGCGAGCTCGTAGTGCAGGCGGCCGCCGTCGGCGAGGCGCAGCTCGGCCATGTCCGCCCCGCTCAGCCCCGCCGCAGCAGGCGGAGCGCCGCCTCGACGCCGGCGATGTAGATGTCGGTGCCGAGGCCCATGAAGACGCCCTTCGCGGCCTCGGCGGTGACGGATTCGATGCCGCGGACGTAGTGGTTCGAGAGGTGAATCTCGATCACCGGAAGCTCGATGCCCTTGATGCAGTCGCGGAGCGCGTAGCCCGTGTAGCTGAAGCCGCCCGGGTTCATGACCACGGCGTCGACATCGCCGGTCTCGGCAGCGTAGAGGGCGTCGATCGCGTCGCCCTCGTGGTTGTGATAGGCGATCTCGATCGTGTAGCCGTGCTCGGCGGCGTGGGCGCGCAGCATGGCGTCGAGCTCGGCAGCGGTCGTCCGCCCGTAGATCTCCGGCTGGCGACGGCCCAGCCAGTTCATGTTGGCACCCTGCAGCACCAGGAGCTTGGTCATCCGGCCGGCCTTCCTACTTGTGGGTGAAGCGCGGCGCTTCCTTGGCGAAGAAGGCGCGCACCCCTTCCATGCAGTCGGCGGTGGTGAAGACTTGCTCGCTCAGCGCCAGCGTGTCCTCGACCGCCTCGTCCTCGGTCCGGTCGAAGGACATGTCGACGGCCCGCTTGCACGCCTGGAGCGCCTGGTTGGGCCGCTCGGCGAGAACGCGGGCGAGCGCCTGGGCGGCGGCAAGGGCCTCGCCCTTCGGCACGACGCGGTTGACGAGGCCCCAGGCGAGCGCCGTCTGCGCGTCGATGGGCTCGCCCAGGAACATCATCTCCTTGGCCCGCCCCTCGCCGATCCGGCGGGTGACGCGCACCGTCCCGCCGCTGCCCGGGAAGACGCCGAGCTTGATCTCGGGAAGCGCCAGGCGGACGTTCTCCTCGACGACAAGAATGTCGCAGCACACTGCGAGCTCGAGCCCGCCGCCGAAGGCGAGGCCGCGGATGGCGGCAACGGTGGGCTTGGGAAAGTCGTCGACCTTGCTGTAGGCCCGGTTCTCCCGGATCAGCTTCTTCTCCAGCACCACGCCGGGTGCCGTCAGGTCCGAGAACTCGGAGATGTCGGAGCCGGCGCAGAAGGCCCGCTCGCCCATGCCGGTGAGCACCAGGACCCGCGCCTCGGGGTTGGCCGCCAGCTCGTCGAGCAGAGCATCCAGCCGGGCGGTCAGGCCGAGGGTGACGAGGTTGAGCGGCGGGTTGGCGAGGGTGACGGTCGCGACGCCATCCTCGATCGTGCAGTGGACGGGGTCGCTCATCCTGGTTCTCCTCGCTGGCGCCGGCCGCCCGCGCGGCCGCGGAAATCGTCGATCATGGCCATGGGCCCGGCCCGGAAGAGCCGCGGGTCCATGCGGCGCGGCTCGCTCGGCACTTCCACCGGAAAGCCGATGCGCTCCAGCACATCGGTGCGCACGTCGATGCCGGGTGCCACCTCCTCGAGCCGGAGCCCGTTCTCGCCCAACCGGAAGACGGCGCGGTCGGTGACGTACATGACCTCCTGGCCGCGCTCCCGTGCATAGGTGCCGTTGAAGGTCACCTGGCCGACCTCCGGGACCCATTTCTGCGTGGCACCGTCCCGGCGCAACTCGAGGCTGCCCTTGCCGTCGGGGGCGATGTCGAGCCCGCCCGTGGTCAGCGTGCCGGAGAAGACGACCTTCCTGGCGCCCTGGCTGATATTGATGAAGCCGCCCGGGCCGTTCACCGACCTGCCGTAGCGGCTGACATTGACGTTGCCCTGCGCATCCACCTCGGCAAAGGAGAGATAGGCGATGTCCAGCCCGCCGCCGTCGTAGAAGTCGAACTGGTAGGGCTGGTCGGCCATCATGTCGTAGTTGACGCCCGCCCCGGCATCCTTGCCGACCGCCGGCACGCCGCCGATGATGCCCTGCTCCACCGTCAGCGTGACCTCGCGGTAGAAGCCCTCCTCGACGGCCACGGCCGAGATGCCGTTGGAGACGCCGAAGCCGAGATTGACCACGGCCCCGGGGAAGAGCTCCATGGCGCCGCGCCGGGCGATCACCTTGCGGATGTCGAAGGGAATCGGCTGCATGCTGCGGTCGGCGAGGCGAAGATCGCCGGCATAGGCCGCACTCTGGCGGGTGAGGTAGGTCTGGCGCTGCTCGGGCTCGACGATGACGTAGTCGACGACCACGCCCGGCACCTTGACCAGCTTGCCCGGAATGGTGCCGGCGGCGGCCACCTGCTTCACCTGGGCGATGACGATGCCGCCGTGCAGATGGGCGGCACCGGCGATCGAGAAGTTCTCGCCGAAGAACGCCTCGTCCTCCATCGAGATGTTGCCGCGCTCGTCGGCCGTGGTGCCGCGGATGACCGCGACGTCGACCGGGAAGCTGCGATAGAGCAGATATTCCTCGCCCCGGATGGTGACGAGCTCGACCAGGTCCTCGGTCGAGCGCGGGCTCTGCCGGCCGCCGCCATGGCGCGGGTCGATGAAGGTGTGGAGCCCGGTGCGGGTCAAGAGGCCCGGCCGGCCCGCCGCCATGTCGCGGCAGAGCTGCGAGAGCGCGCCCTGCGGCAGGGTGTAGGCCTCGATCTCGTCGGCGATCGCCATGGCGGCGAAGCGCGGGCAGTTGTTGAGGCCACCGCTGACCACCCGCCGGGCGAGGCCGGGCTCGGCCAGGATGTTGAAGCCGGTCTCCTGCCAGTCGCCGATCGAGACGATGCTGACCAGCGACAGGTCACGCGGGCTGCCGCTCTCCCGGTAGCGGGCGGCGAGCGCCTCGATGAAGGCCTCGGGCACGGCATGGCCGCCGCCCGAGCCGCCGATCAGCACGCAGTCCCTGGGCTTGACCAGGGCCGCGGCCTCGGCCGCCGTGATGAACTCGACCATAGGTGCTCCTAATCCATGACCTGCTGGCCGCCGTCGACGCCGAGGACCTCGGCCGTCACATAGCCGTTGCACATGAGATAGATGGCCGCCTGCGCGGCCTCGTCGGCGGTGCCGATGCGGCCGACCGGCAACCGGCTGCCGAGTGCCGCGTAGCGCTCCGCCTTGTCGTGGGCGTGGAGCACGTCGTTGAGCGGCGTGTCGGTGAGCCCCGGGGCGATGGTGTTGACCCGCACCCCCTGGGTGGCGAAGTCGAGCGCCAGCGAGCGGGTGGCGGCGTTGATCGCCCCGTTGATGCAGGCACCCATCAGGTAGCCCTTGACCGGTCGGACCGCGGCGACGCCGCTGTAGAGCACGATGCTGCCGCCCCGGCGGAGATGCGGCCGCGCATCGAAGCAGGCCCAGAACGGCCCCCAGAACTTGCTCTCGAAGGCCTCCCTGGCGCTCGCGTCGTCGAGATCCCGGTAAAGGATCGGCTTCACGGTGGAGCCCGGCAGCACGAGGTGATCGAAGGGGGCGTGCCGCGCCATGAAATCGGCTACGGCCGGCCGGTCCTCGATGCGCAGCGCCGTCCAGGGCACGGGCTCGCCGGCGAGCTGCCCGAGCGCCGCCGCCGCCGCCTCCAGCTTCTCCCGTCCCCGCGCCGCGATGGCGACCTCGGCACCCAGCTCGATCGCGGCGCGGGCCGTCGCATAGCCCATGCCGTACGAGCCGCCGATGATCACCAGCCGCTTGCCGCTCAGGTCGAAGATCATGTGCCAGGCTCCGGAGCCACCATCACTTGCGGTCGTTGGGGACCCACTTGAGGATGTGCTGGGCGACCGCCACCGTCTCGCCCTTCTGGTTGATCACCTTGATGTCGCCGGTCGAGCGACGGCGCTCGGTGTCGATGGCGGTGATGGCGTACTGCACGGTGATGGTGTCGCCGAAGAACACCGGCCCGATGAAGCGGACCCGGTCATAGCCGAGCGAGACCGGCGTCTCCGCGTCGCCGATGCCCTGGACATGGTCGATCATCTTGGTCGACGCGGTCGACATGAAGCCGACGAGCAGGGCGCCATGGGCGATCCGGTGCCCGTAGCTGGTCTTCTCCATGAACTGCTCGTTCATGTGGTTGACCGAGAAATCGCCGGTGACGCCCGCATAGACGTAGACGTCGCTTTCGCCGACCGTCTTCGCGACCTCGACCGCGTCGCCGATCTTGACGTAGAAATCCGACACTGGCTTGCCTCTTTCCTTTGCGCCTAGCGCGGCGCGTGAACGACCTTGTCCTTCAAAAGCTCCTCGATCTCCGCCTCGGCGAAGCCGGCCTCGGCCAGCACCTCGCGGGTGTCCGCACCCGTCTCCAGCGCGAAGCTGGGCACGGCCGGTGCCGCACCGTCGTAGCGGTTGGGATGGTTGACGAGGCGGATGGTCTCGCCATTGACCGCGAAGTCCTGGAACACCTGGTTGTGCTGGACCTGCGGGTTGGCGGCCAGATCGTCGAAATTCTCGACCTTGCCGTACCACATCGCCTCGGCGTCGAAGGCGGCGGCGAGGTCGGCGAAGCTGCGCTCGCGGACCGCCGCGGCGACGATGGCCACAATGGCGTTGCGATCGGCATACTGGTCCGTGCCGACATAGGGCGCCAGGGCCTCTTCCTTGCCGAGCGCGCGGCCGAGCTTCTCCACCGGGTTGACCGAGATGGCGATCCAGCCGTCGGCGATCCGGTAGAGGCCGTAGGGTGCCTCGTGGAACCAGGTGGCGAGGCTCTCGTGCCGGTCGAAGGCCTTGTCGCCCTTGGCGGCGGCATAATAGTGGACGATGGATTCCATCTGCATGTCGATGCCGGCACCGAGCAGGCTGGCCTCGACCCGCGTGCCCTCGCCGGTGCGCAGCCACTTGGCGTAGGCGCCGGCGATGCCGAGCGCGAAGAGGGCGCCGCCATGCTGGTCGACGGCCGCGGCACCGATCGCGGTCGGCCGGTGGCCGCCACCGCCATTGGCCGAGGCGATGCCGGACATGGCCTGGATGAGCAGGTCCTGACCCGGCCGGTCGACATAAGGGCCGGTCCGGCCGAAGCCCGAGGCCGAGGCGTAGATGATGTCGGGCTTCCTGGCCTTGACCACGTCGTAGCCGAGGCCGAGCCGGTCCAGGGTGCCGGGGCGAAAGTTCTCGGCGAGCGCATGGCTCTTCTCGAGCATGCGCAGCACGATCTCCTTCGCCTCCGGCCGCTTCAGGTCGAGGGCAAGGCTGCGGGCATTGCGGTTGGCACAGAGGTAGAAGGCGCTCACCCCGCCGACCTTGATCCGCCCGGCACCCGCCCAGACCCGCTCGTAAGCGCCCTTCGGCGGCTCGATGCGGATGATCTCCGCCCCCATGTCGCCCAGATACTGCATGGCCGCGGGGCCTTGCAGGAAGTGGCAAAAGCTCACGATCTTCATGCCGTCGAGCAGCACGCCTGGCCTCCCCCGTTCTCAGGTTGCGCCCGCTCGATAGCGCCTTCGGGCGAGACGCGCCACCGCCCGGTCGAGCCGCCATGTCGCGCCGGCCTGCTCACCGCCCCCTACTTACATATCAGTAAGCCATTTGCTAGAGCTGTCGTCAAGACCGAGGATGTGAGCGAGGGGAGCCCGGGGAGGGAGGAGCCGTTCGACATCGTCGTCGTCGGTGGCGGCGGGGCGGGGCTGATGGCCGCGCTGGCGGCGGCCCGTCTCGGCCGGCGCGTGCTGCTGCTCGAGAAGAACCCGGAGCTCGGCGGCACGACCCGGCTCTCGGTCGGCACCATCTGCACGACCGCGACGGCGGAGCAGCAGGCGCTGGGCATCCTCGACACGCCGGACGGGCATTTCGAGGACATGGCGAAGTTCGCCGGTGATCTCGTGGCGCGGGACAACCCGGCCCTGCGGCGCCTGCTGGTGGACGAGGTGCCCGAGACCTACCGGCAGCTGAAGGAGGCGGGCATCGTCTTCATGGGCCCGATCCCGGAGCCGCCGCATCGCCACCCGCGCCTGCACGCCATCCTGCCCCATTCGCGCGGCTACGTTCACCACCTCGCGAAAGCCTGCCGGCGGGCCGGGGCGGAGCTGCGCACCGGCTGTCGGGTGGCTCGCCTGCTCCAGGATGGGGGCCGGGTCGGCGGCGTCGAGGCGACGCGCGAGGGCGGCGCCGTTTTGACCATCCGGGCCCGGCAGGCGGTGATCCTGGCCGCCGGCGACTTCAGCTCGGCCGACCGGGGCTTCAAGGCGCGGTTCCTGGCACCCGAGCTGCTCGACGTCGAGGGGGCCAACCCGACCAGCACCGGCGACGGGCAACGGCTCGGCGAGGCGGCCGGCGGCGAGGTCGTCAACGGCGATCTCGTCTGGGGGCCGGAGATCCGCTTCCTCGCCCCGCCGCAGCCGGCGCTGGTCAACCGGCTGCCGCCCTGGCGCACGGCGGCACGGGCGATCGGCCTCGCCATGGCCGTGCTGCCCGAGAAGCTGCTCCGGCCGTTCCTCATGTCGTTCGCCACCACCCTCCTGGCACCGTCGCCCGGCCTGTTCGCCGCCGGGGCGATCCTCGTGAACAAGGCGGGGCGGCGGTTCTGCGACGAGCGGGACCGGCCGCAGGACAGGATCAGCCGGGAGGCCGACGGCGTCTCCTATCTCGTCCTCGATGCCGCCATCGCCGAAAAGTTCGCGGCCTGGCCGGGCTACGTCTCGACGGCACCCGGCGTCGGCTACGCCTATCTGAAGGACTATCTGCGCTCGCGGCGGGACATCACCTTCCAGGCGGAGACGGTGGAAGGCCTCGCCGCGGCGATGGGCGTCGACGCTGCGGCCCTCGCCCGAACGCTCGCCGACTACAACGCCTCGCCCGAGCGCGGCGCGCGGCCGGCACTGACGCGGCCACCCTATTTCGCCCTCGGGCCGGCCAAGTCCTGGATCATGTTCGGCGAGGGCGGGCTTCGGGTCGACGCGCGCCTGCGCGTGCTCGACGCGGAGCGGCAGCCGATCGCCGGCCTCTACGCCGCCGGCTCCTGCGGCCAGGGCGGGCTGATCCTGAACGGCCACGGCCATCACCTCGGCTGGGCCTTCACCTCGGGCCGCCTCGCCGGCCAGAACGCGGCGCTGGGCGAGGCGCTGCAGGGCGATTGACGATCTACGGCACCTATGCTTTCCTGACTCCTGTGTCAGTGGCCGTGCAAGGGGAGAGCGCCGTGGACAAGGCAAAGGAGAGGCTGGGCGACGCGAAGATCCTGGGCCCGGATGGCGGCGAGAGCCACTGGCAGCCCGTGCCGGCGAACGGCTACGTGCGCTGCCTCTTCAGCGACAGCACGGTCAAGAGCACCAACCGCTTCGCCATGGGCACGCAGACCGTGGCGCCCGGCTGCTTCATCCGCGAGCACACCCACGACCGGAACGAGGAGATCATCTTCGTCGTGTCGGGCCGAGGCTTCGTCAAGCTGGACGGCGAGGAGCACCCGATCGAGCCGGGCTCGGCCGTGTATCTCGGCGTGAACCGCCGGCACATGTTCATCAACCCGGGGCCCGAGCCACTGACCTTCGTCTGGTACTTCACGCCGGGCGGGCTCGACGACTTCTTCGCCCAGATCGGCCGCCAGCGCACGCCCGGCGAGCCGACGCCCGAGCCCTTCGCCCGGCCCGACAACGTCGCCGAGATCGAGCAGCGCACGGTCTTCGGCTGGACCGACCAGGACTTCGCCACGCGCGGCTGAGCAGCGAGGGAGGCGGCCGGCGATGCGGTTCAAGCGCATGGTCACCGTCGTCGGCGCGCATGCCGAGGGCGAGCTCAACGAGGTGATCACGGGCGGCGTCGTCGACGTGCCCGGCCACACCATGTTCGA
Organism: Geminicoccaceae bacterium; assembly: GCA_041397945.1. Lineage (GTDB taxonomy): Bacteria > Pseudomonadota > Alphaproteobacteria > Geminicoccales > Geminicoccaceae > SLRI01. The sequence continues at coordinate 7,719 of JAWKVR010000052.1, read as the reverse complement.
CAAGATGCGCCACCTCGAGACCGAGGCGGACGAGCTGCGGCAGTTCCTCCTGAACGAGCCGCGCGGCAAGGTGCAGCAATGCGTCAACCTGGTGCTGCCGTCGGCGCATCCCGAGGCCGCCATGGGCTTCGTCATCATGGAATCGGACTATTACGTGCCGATGTCCGGGACCAACACGATCTGCACGGTCACCGTGCTGCTCGAGACCGGCATGATCCCGATGCAGGAGCCGGTGACGAAGGTCACGCTCGAGGTGCCGGCGGGTCTCATCGAGGTCACGGCGACCTGCCGGAACGGCAAATGCGAGCGGGTGGCCTTCCGGAACGTCCCGTCCTTTGTCTTCGGCCTCGACCTGCCGCTCGAGGTCGAGGGGCTCGGCACGCTTACGGTCGACGTCGCCTATGGCGGGATGATCTACGTGCTCGTGGACGCCGAAGCCCTGGGCTTCGCCGTGACCTCGGACGAGGGCGCCGCCATGGTCGAGACGGGCGAGCGGATCAAGGCGGCGGCCGCCGTCCAGATCCCGGCCGTGCATCCCGAGAACCCGCTGATCCACACCATCAACCAGACGCTCTTCGCCGCCCCCTTGCGCGACGAGCCGGGCGGCAAGCGGGCGCGGAACGCCGTGGTGGTCTCGCCCGGCCGCCTCGACCGCTCGCCCTGCGGCACGGGCACGAGCTCCAGGCTCGCCGTCATGCACGCCAGGGGCCAGATCGCGGTCGGCGAGGCCTTCACCCACGAATCGGTGATCGGCACGACCTTCGGTGGCCGGGTGCTGGAGACGACGACGCTGGCCGGCAGGCCGGCGATCATGCCGGAGATCTCCGGCCCAGGGCTGGATCCACCGCCTTCCACCAGTACGCCGACCGACCCCTTCCCGACCGGCTACCGGGTCGGCGACATGTGGCGCCAGCCGGCGACTCTCAGTCGCGCCGGCCGGCCAGCCGGCCGGTAGGCGGCGCCGCCAGCGCCAGGCGGGGACCTGGGCCAGGACGGTGAGCAGGATGGCGGCGATGAGGACGAGGCTCACCGGGCGGGTGAAGAAGTCAGAGGGTCGCCTTGGCTCACCATGAGGGCGCGGCGGAGGTTCTCGTCGGCCATCGGCCCGAGGATGACATTGACGAGAGGCATGATCGGGTAGTCCATCTCGGTCAGCGTAGGCGACGTGCCGACCGCCACCATGAGGTAGGGTGATGTTGAGCCCGAGCGCGTAGAGGCCGAGGACCGCCAGCAGGGCCACGATCGGCAGGAAGAGGGTCGCCGGGACCCTGAGCAGCTTCACCACCTGGCGGGCGAGGACGATGCCGTTGAGCCACATGGCGGCCGAGGCCAGGACCATGATGGCGGCGAGCTCGACGAGGAAGGTCGGCTGCTGGATCGAGAGCATCGGCCCGGGCGTCAGGCCGTGCAGCATGAGGGCGCCGAGCAGCATCACGGCGGGCGGCGAGCCGGGGATGCCGAGGGTGACGAGCGGGATGAGCGCCCCGCCGATGCAGGCATTGTTGGCGGTCTCGGACGAGATCAGGCCGGCGGGCTCGCCCTGGCCGAAGCGCTCGGGATGCGGCGAGCCGTTCTTCGCGGCGCCGTAGGAGACCCAGCCCGCGATGTCCTCGCCGACGCCGGGCACGGCACCGATGCCGACGCCGATCAGGGCCGAGCGGACGATGTGGCGGAGATTGCGGGCGATCGTCCGGAAGTCCGGGATGATGCGGCCGACCGCCTGGACGGCGGCGAGCGGCGCCTTCGAGCGCAGCGTGCCGATGATCTGCGGAATGGCGAAGGCGCCGATCAGGACAGGCACGACCTCGATGCCGGAATCGAGGGCGTGGATGTCGAAGGTGTAGCGCGGGTAGTACATCAGCTTGTCGCGGCCGATGCAGGCGAGCGCCAGGCCGAGGAAGCCCGCGATCCAGCCCTTGATGACGAGGTCCGGGCTGGTCAGCGAGCCCGAGATGATGATGCCGAAGAGGGCGAGCAGGAAGAACTCGTAGGAGGTGAACTGCAGCGCCAGCTCGACGATGAAGCGGTGCGGTCAGCACCAGCGCGAGCATGCCGAGCAGCGTGCCGATGAAGGAGGCGGTGGTGGTCAGGCCGAGCGCCCGCCCGCCCTCGCCCGCCCGGGCCATCGGGTAGCCGTCCATGGCCGAGGCGGCCGAGGCGGCGGTGCCCGGGATGTTGAGCAGGATGGCCGAGTACGAGCCGCCATAGATGGCGCCGACATAGAGCGCGATGAGCGAGACCAGCGCCAGGTCGAGGTCGAAGCCGTAGGTCAGGGTGGTGAGCAGGCCGACGCCGAGCGTCGCGGTGAGGCCCGGCAAAGCGCCGAAGACGATGCCGAGCAGGCTCGAGCCGAGCAGCACCGCGACCAGGGTCGGCTGCGACAGGAGGTGGCCGATGGCGGCGACGAAGGCGAGGAGCTGGTCGCCCATGGCCATCGCTCAGAAAGCCCCGCGGGCGGCGAAGTAGACCGTCTCGAGGGCAACCACGACCAGCCCCTCGCGCGGCAGCGGCACGAGGAGGAACTTGAAGGCGATGCCGAGCAGAAGCGGCGTCGCCAGCGCCACGGCGAGGCACTGCCGCAGCCGATGGCAGGCGGCGGCGTCGCTGGTCATGGCCCGGACAGCGACGAAGGTGACGGCGGCGACCAGCAGCACGGCGGCGTCGACGAGCCAGGCGGCACCGGTGCGGACGTCAGGCCGAGGCCGGCCATCACGAAGCGCCAGCGCCACCAGGAAGAACGCCCCGAGCGCCAGCTTCGCCACGCGCGGCTCGCGAACATGGAAGGCGAGCGTGAAGGCCAGGAGGAAGAAGGCCCCGGCGACGATGAAATCGACGCGCGGCACGAAGGCCGACGACGAAGGCGGCGATGATACTGATCAGCGCCACGTCGCCCTGGCCGGCGAGGATCGAGGGCATGCCCTGCCCGCCCGACAGGGCACGGGCGCAGGCCGCGACCGTGGTGACGATCAGGGTGACGGCGAGCAGGAAGAGGCAGGTGGCGACGATGAGCGGGAAGAGGGCCGGCGAGACGTACCAGGCGTTCTTGACGCCGGCATAGGTGCCGCGCAGGGGGAACTGCAAGGCACCCCCGGCCATGGCGGCCGCGATGAGCAGGAGGGCGAGGCCGGTCCAGAGGTCGGACGGGCGGCCGCGGGTCGCAGCACTGCTGGGCGAGGTGGTCATTCAGGCACCTGGCGGATTTTCGGCCGGCTTCCGGCTGAGGAACGGCAGGCGGGCGGGAACGCCGAGGCGCCCCCGCCCGGGCAGGGCCGGTGCGTCGCTCAGTTGGGCTTCGGGATACCGAGCGTCGCCGGGTCGACCGAGGCGGCGCCGAGATCGTGCAGGGTCCAGGCGAAGAGCGATTCGAGCCGGGCGAACTCCTCCTTGGCGGCATCGCCGGAAGCACCCGAGGCCTCGTAGTAGTTCTCGCCGAGCCAGGCCTGCACCTTGTCGCTGGCCATCGCGGCATCGAACGCCTCGACCAGGGTCGCCTTCACATCGTCCGGGGCGGCGTCCAGCACGGCGAAGCCGATCGCCTGCTTGATCGGCAGGTGCTCGCTGAGCTCCGGATAGCTGTCGAAGGCCGAGGGAATGGCGACGCCGTTCAGCTCGACGCCCGTGGGCACCAGCATCGCCAGCGGCCGCAGCCGGCCGGCCTGCAGGAGCTGCTGCTGCTCGGCGAGCGAGGTGACGATGACCTGGACCTCGCCGGCGACGGCGGCGTTCTGGGCGGGTGCGGAGCCGTCATAGGGGATGTAGTTGAAGGTGGCGCCGGTGCCCTTCTCGAGGGCGAGGAGGTTCAGGTGGTGGATCGAGCCGGCGGCGCTGGCCCCGGCGCGGATCTCGCCGGGTGCCGCCTTCGCGGCGTCGATCAGCTCCGCCAGCGACTGCCAGGGCGCGTCGCTCGAGACCGAGACGAGGTCGGGCGAGCCGCCGATGATGAACGGGTACCAGACGTCCATGCGCTGGTCCCAGCCGCCCTGGACGCCGGCCGTGACCACGGATTCGGAGACGCCGGCGAGCGTGTAGCCGTCGGCCGGCTGCTCGAAGACGTAGCTCATGCCGACCGAGCCGCCGACACCGCCGGTGCGGTTGGTGACGTTGATGCGGACCGGCAGGCTCTCCTGCATCTCGGCCAGGATCAGGCGGTTGGCGGTATCGGTGCCGCCGCCCGCCGACCAGACGACGACGGCGTTGATGTCGCGGCTCGGGTAGTCCTGGGCAACCGCACCGGTGGCGGTCAGGGCCGCGGCGATACCCAGGGCGAGTGTGCCCAGAGCGTGGGTGGTTGTGGCGCGCATGGTCTGCTCCCTTGTCGACCTTATGTCACTCCTCGAGCCGCCATCCGGACGATTCGCTTGATTATCGGATGCGGTTCGGTATTTCTTTACGTATACGTAAATGGGGAGCCCGGTCAATGCGCATTTCCGATGCTCGATCCCGCCACGCTTAGGCCGCTCGGCACCGGCCTCGTGCGCCCGGAATGCGTGCTGGCGCACCGCTCGGGCCTGCTCTTCGCCGCCGACTGGGCGGACGAGGGCGGGGTGGCGATCGTCCAGCCGGACGGCCGGGTCGTCCGGCACCTGGCCCGGGAGGCACCACGCCATCTCCGGCCCAACGGCATCGCCCTCGAGCCCGGCGGCAGCTTCCTGCTGGCCGAGCTCGGGGCCGACACCGGCGGCATCTGGCGGCTCCACCCGGATGGAGCTGTCGAGCCGGTCCTGCTGGAGGTCGAGGGCCGCCCCCTGCCGCCGGCCAACTACGTGCATCTGGACGCCGAGGGCCGGCTCTGGGTGACGGTGAGCACCCGTCACGTCCCGCGCCACCATGCGGCGCGACCGGACGTGGCGGACGGCTTCATCGTCCTGGTCGTCGACGGCACCGCCCGCATCGTCGCCGACGATCTGGGCTACACCAACGAATGCCTGGTCTCACCGGACGGGCAGTGGCTCTATGTCAACGAGACCTTCGGCCGAAGGCTGAGCCGCTTCCCCCTCACCGCCGGCGGCCTGGGCGAGCGCCAGACCGTCACGACCTTCGGCCACGGCACCTATCCGGACGGGCTCACCTTCGACGAGGAGGGCCATGTCTGGATCACCAGCATCGTCAGCAACCGGGTGATCCGGGTCGACCCAGAGGGAGGCCAGGAGCTCATGCTCGAGCAGCTCGAGGCGGGCCACGTGGCGGCGGTCGAGAACGCCTACCAAGCGGGCGCGCTCGATCGTACCCTGCTCGACCATGTGCCGGCGGGGCCTTTGAAGAACATCTCGAGCCTCGCCTTCGCCGGCGCCGACCGGCGGACGATCCTGCCTCGGCTGCCTGCTCGGCGACAGCCTCGTCCTGGTCGACGGCCCGGTCCGCGGCGCCGCCCCGGCGCATTGGAGCCACGATCTCGGCAGGCTTTGGGACCGCCTGAGGGGACCGGCTGGGGACGACGCGTGAGGAAGCTGCGGGTCGCGACCATCGGCGCCGGCTATTTCAGCGCCTTCCATCATGACGCCTGGCAGCGCATCCCCGAGGTCGAGCTGGTCGGCGTGTGCGACCGTGACCCGGCGAAGGCCAGGCTTTTGCCCGGCGCTTCGCCGTGCCGTCCTGGCACACCGACCCGGCGCGGATGCTGGACGAGCTCCGCCCCGACCTGGTCGACATCGCCACCCCGCCCGCGACGCATGCCGACCTCATCCGCCTGAGACCATGGCACGCCGCCTGCCGACCATCTGCCAGAAGGCCTTCTGCCGCTCGCTCGCCGAGGCGGAGATGGCCGGCCTCGCCACGGCAGGGACGCTCTTGGTCGTCCACGAGAACTTCCGCTTCGAGCCTGGCACATGGAGATCAGGCGGCAGCTCGAGGGCCGGGCGAATCGGCGGCTCTTCCAGGCGAGCTTTCGCCTGCGGACCGGTGACGGCCAGGGGCCGCGCGCCTATCTCGACCGCCAGCCCTATTTCCAGCAGATGGGGCGCTTCCTCGTCCACGAGACGGCGATCCATTTCATCGACGTCTTCCGCTTCCTTCTGGGCGAGCCCGAGGCGGTGCTGGCCCGGCTGGTGCGCCTCAACCCGGCCATCGCCGGCGAGGATGCGGGCGTCATCTTCGAGTTCGCCGGCAACCGGCGCCGCTGCTGTTCGACGGCAACCGGCTGGTCGACCATCCGGCGAAAAACCGTCGGCTCACTATGGGCGAGCTCCTGGTCGAAGGTGACAAGGGCGTGATCAGGCTCGACGGCGACGGCAATCTCTTCCATCGTGCCTTCGGCGCCAACGAGGAGACGGCCATCGCTCATGAATGGCAGGACACGGGCTTTGCCGGCGACAGCGTGCGCGCCTTCCAGCAACATGTCGTCGACCACCTCCTGGACAAGGGCGAGATCGTCAACACCGGTCGGGACTATCTCGCCAACCTGCGGATCGAGGAGGCCGTCTACCGCTCCTCCGCCGAGGGCCGTCTGGTGAGGCTCTGAGATGGCCAGCGTCATCGACGAGGCACCGGGTCGCGTCACCTTCGCCGAGCGGGCCTATCGGGAGATCAAGGCCCGCATCCTCGAGAACGAGTTCCCGGCCGGCAGCATCATGCTGGAGCAGGAGCTGGCAGCCCTCCTCGAGATGAGCCGCACCCCGGTGCGCGAGGCGCTGATCCGCTTGGCGCGGGAAGGCATGATCGACGTCCGGCCGCGCCACGGCATGCGGGTGCTGCCGGTCTCCGCCAACGACATGCGCGAGATCTACCAGATCCTGACGGCGCTCGAGGCAGAGGCGGCAGCCCAGATCGCCCGTGACGGCGCGACACCAGCGCGCCTCGCCGAGCTCAAGGCGGCCGTCGCCGAGATGGACGCGGCGCTCGCCGCCGACGACCTCGACGCCTGGGCCCTGGCCGACGACCATTTCCACCGGGTCATCCTCGCCTTCTGCGGCAACGAGCGGCTTAAGGCGATCATCGAGCAGTTCATGGACCAGTCGCACCGGGTGCGAAAGCTGACGCTCCGCCTGCGCCCCCGCCCGGTCAGCTCGAACGACGACCACCGCGCCCTGGTCGCCGCCATCGAGCGCCGCGACGCCGAGACCGCCTGGCGCATCCACCACGCGCACCGCCTGCGCAACGGGCGAATGCTGGTGGAGCTGCTGGAACGGCACGGCCTCGGCCAGCTCTAGGGACCGATGCCCTCGCGATGGATGACTGCGGCGAGATGAATGCCGAGCGCTACTATAGGACAGGGGCTGCCGACGCCGCGATGGAGGCGGTCGTCAAGCTTGGCCCAATGAGTTGTGGCCGCCCCGAACTTGTCCGCAATGAAACGCCTTGGCCAGACGTCGGCAATGCACCACCTCGCTCGACCGCTCTACGCTGTCGCCGAGTCGGATCGACACCGTGCGCCACCAGCGCCGCAAAGGCGTCTATGTTCTGATCACGGACAAACCGGCGAAGGCGCTCCTCAATTCCATCCTGAAAGCTGCGACCACGAGTGATGACAATACCTACGCTAATTCCACCGTCTGCATGCAGTCGATTGAAATTCTCAAGGTCGCGGTCGAAGAAGGAATCCTTGTTTTTCCACTCGATCTCGAGCGCAATTGTACCGGCCGCGAACTTCTTGACATGATCGATCTCGTGGGAGCGTGATTGGGTTGCGGTGAGGTTGATCCTTTTCTCAATCTGGAATCGAACCTTGTGCCAGCCAATTACGGTCCTGATTATCCATGATTTTCGTCTCATGGTGTGCTAGCA
>JAWKVR010000051.1:0-24040 GCA_041397945.1 Geminicoccaceae bacterium | reverse complement strand
GCCCGGCGCCGAAGCGACGGCGGAGGCCTGAGGCGATGGCGAAGACCAGCAAGACCGCCAAGACGATCAAGGTGACCCAGACCGGCAGCCCCATCGGCCGGCCGGCGGATCAGGAGCGAACCCTGATCTCGCTCGGCCTGAACAAGCTGTGGCGGAGCCGCGAGGTCACCGACACCCCGGCCAATCGCGGCCGGATCCGCAAGGTCGAACACCTCCTGCGCGTCGAATCCGACGGCGCCTGAGGTCGGAGCAGAACTGATGCGTTTGAACGAACTGCGCGACAATCCCGGGGCCCGCTACAAGGCGAAGCGGCTGGGCCGCGGCATCGGCTCCGGCAAGGGCAAGACCGCGGGCAAGGGCCACAAGGGCCAGAAGGCCCGCAGCGGCGGTGCCGTGCGGGTGTTCGAGGGCGGCCAGATGCCGATCTACCGGCGCCTGCCGAAGCGCGGCTTCAAGAACCCCACCCGCCAGAGCTTCGTCGTCGTCAATCTCGGCACGCTGCAGGCGGCGCTGGATGCCGGCAAGCTCGACGCGGCGACGCCGATCGACGCCGGTCGCCTGGTCGAGACCGGCGTGCTCCGGCGCTCGCTCGACGGCGTGCGGCTGCTCGCCAAGGGTGAGCTCAAGGCCGCAGTGACCGTCGAGGTCACGGGTGCCAGCAAGGCCGCGATCGCCGCCGTCGAGAAGGCGGGCGGCAAAGTGGTGCTGCTCGGCGGCGCACCGGCCGAGGCGGCTGGCGACACCGGCAGCGAGGCCTGAGGGGACGCGCATGGCGTCGGTCGCCGACCAACTCGCGTCGAACATCAATTTCGGCGCGTTCGCCAAGGCCACCGAGCTCAAGCGGCGGATCTGGTTCGCAGTCGGCTGCCTGATCGTCTACCGGATCGGCACCTACATCCCGCTGCCGGGCATCGACCCGCAGGTCATGGCGCAGATCTTCGCGCAGCAGGCCGGCGGCATCATGGGCATGTTCAACATGTTCGCGGGCGGTGCCCTGGCGCGCATGTCGATCTTCGCGCTCGGCATCCTGCCCTACATCTCGGCCTCGATCATCATGCAGCTCATGACGGCGATCTCGCCGTCGGTGGCCCAGCTCAAGAAGGAGGGCGAGGCCGGTCGCAAGAAGATCAACCAGTACACCCGCTACCTCACCGTCCTGCTCGCCGCCGTCCAGGCCTACGGTCTCTCGGTCGGCCTCGAGTCGATGAGCGGGCCGGGTGGCAGTGCGGTGATCGAGCCGGGCTTCTTCTTCCGCACCTCGACGGTGATCACCATCGTCGGCGGCACGATGTTCCTGATGTGGCTGGGTGAGCAGATCACCGCGCGCGGCATCGGCAACGGCATCTCGCTGATCATCTTCACCGGCATCATCGCGACGCTGCCGGGTGCCATCGCCAGTATGCTCGAGCTCGGCCGCACCGGCGCGCTGTCGCCGCTCTTCATCATCGCCATTCTCCTCGGCGGGCTCGCGGTCATCGCCTTCATCGTCTTCATGGAGCGCGCCCAGCGGCGGATCATCGTCCAGTATCCGAAGCGCCAGCAGGGCAACAAGATGTTCGGCGGCGAGAGCTCGCATCTGCCGCTGAAGCTCAACACCTCGGGCGTCATACCGGCGATCTTCGCGAGCTCCCTGCTGCTCATGCCGGCGACGCTCGGCAGCTTCTCCGGGCCGGGTGGGCCGGAATGGCTCCTGGTCGTGAGCGCGCTGCTCGGGCGCGGCCAGCCGCTCTTCATCCTGATCATGGTCGGGCTGATCGTGTTCTTCGCCTTCTTCTACACCTCGATCGTCTTCAATCCGCAGGAGACGGCCGACAACCTGAAGAAGCATGGCGGCTTCATTCCCGGCATCCGGCCGGGCCAGCGCACGGCCGAGTATCTCGACTACGTGCTGACCCGCCTGACCGCCGTCGGCGCCCTCTATCTCGCCGCGGTCTGCGTGATGCCGGAGATCCTGATCTCCCAGTACTCGGTCCCGTTCTACTTCGGCGGCACCAGCCTGCTGATCGTGGTCGCCGTCACCATGGACACGGTGGCGCAGATCCAGTCGCATCTGATCGCGCACCAGTACGAGGGCCTGATCAAGAAGTCCCGGTTGCGAGGGAGGCGCGGTTGATGAATCTCGTGCTGTTCGGCCCGCCCGGTGCAGGCAAGGGGACCCAGGCAGCGCGGCTGCGCGACGGCCACGGCCTGGCACACCTCTCGACCGGCGACATGCTGCGTGCGGCGGTCGAGGCGGGCACGGCCATCGGCCGGGAAGCCGAGGCCGTGATGGCCTCCGGCAAGCTGGTCTCGGACGAGCTCATCTGCGGCGTCGTGGCCGAGCGGATCGAGGCACCGGACTGCGCCAACGGCTTCATCCTCGACGGCTTCCCGCGCACCGTGGCACAGGCCGAGGCGCTGGACGTCATGCTGCGGGGCAAGGGCAAGGCGATCGACGCGGTGATCGAGATCCGCGTGGACGAGGCGGTGCTGGTCGAGCGGATCACCAACCGCATCCAGGAAACCGGCGGGGCCCGCGCCGACGACAATGTCGAGACGCTGAAGAAGCGGCTCGAGGTCTACCGGGCGCAGACCGCGCCCATCCTGCCCTTCTATGCCGGGAAGGGCATCCTCCACACGGTCGACGGCATGCAGCCGATGGACCAGGTGGCGGCCGCGATCGAGGCGGTGCTCACGCCCGGGCACGCCTCCGGCACCTGATCGAACGCCTGGCACGGGCAGCTGCGACAGGACGTCGCGAAGCGCCGATTGACAGGCCGAGGTCCGGAACTATACTCCGGCGGCTCTGGGCTGGAATTCCAGCCCGGCACCGCTTGCTCGTTGTCTTCGCAAGCTTGGGAGAACCTCTGGTGGCGCGTATTGCCGGTGTCAATGTTCCGGCCCAGAAGCCGGTCGGGATCGCCTTGACCTATATCTATGGCGTCGGCCGCACGACGTCGGAGAAGATCCTCCAGCAGTGCGAGGTGCCGTTCGAGCGGCGCGTCAACACGCTGAGCGACGCCGAGCTCGCGCGTATCCGCGAGGCGATCGACCGCGACCTGAAGGTCGAGGGCGATCTCCGCCGCGAGATGGCGATGAGCATCAAGCGTCTCATGGACCTCGGCTGCTATCGCGGCCTCCGGCACCGCAAGGGCCTGCCGGTCCGTGGCCAGCGCACCCATACCAATGCCCGCACACGCAAGGGGCCGGCCAAGGCGATCGCCGGCAAGAAGAAGGTGAAGAAGTAGACCATGGCGCAGGACACCAAGCTTCGACGCCGCGAGCGCAAGAACATCAGTTCCGGCATCGCTCACGTCAACGCCACCTTCAACAACACCATGATCACCATCGCCGACGCGCAGGGCAACGCGATCTCCTGGTCGAGCGCCGGCAGCCAGGGCTTCAAGGGCTCGCGCAAGTCGACGCCGTTCGCCGCGCAGATGGCGGCCGAATCGGCCGGCAAGAAGGCGATGGAGCACGGCATGCGGACGATCGAGGTGCTGGTCAAGGGGCCGGGCTCGGGCCGCGAGTCGGCGCTCCGGGCGCTGCAGTCCGTGGGCTTCACCGTGACCAACATCCGCGACGTCACGCCGATCCCGCACAATGGCTGCCGGCCGCGCAAGCGCCGCCGCGTCTGACACGTTCGTTCGCCACGCCAACCGGTTGCCGGGCGCCACAAGCTGGCGCGGCGACCTTCGTCATCATGGCCTCGATATCGAGGCCTCGTCCTTACTGCCCGGTCGACAAAGGGCGTCACACCGACTTGCGAGGTAGCTCGTGATCCAAAGAAACTGGCAGGAGCTGATCAAGCCGCAGAAGCTCAACATCCAGCCCGGCCGGCGGCCGGACAGGGAAGCGACGATCATCGTCGAGCCTCTGGAGCGGGGTTTCGGCATCACCATCGGGAATGCGCTCCGGCGCGTTCTGCTGTCGTCGCTGCAGGGTGCGGCGGTCTCGGCCATCCAGATCGACGGCGTGCTGCACGAGTTCTCGTCGATCCCGGGCGTGCGCGAGGACGTCACCGACATCGTCCTGAACCTGAAGTCGATGGGTGTCCGGCTGCACAGCGACGTGCCGAAGCGGGTCTACCTCAAGGCCGAAGGCCCCAAGGTGGTGACCGCCGGCATGATCGAGACCACCCACGACGTCGAGATCATGGATCCCGACCAGGTGATCTGCCACGTCGACGAGGGCGGCAAGGTCTCGATGGAGCTGACCATCTCGGGCGGCAAGGGCTACGTCCCGGCGCATCTCAACAAGTCCGAGGATGCGCCGATCGGGCTGATCGCCATCGACGCCATCTACAGCCCGGTGCGCAAGGTGATGTACCGCGTCGACAATGCCCGCGTCGGCCAGCAGACCGACTATGACCGGCTGGTCATGCAGGTCGAGACCGACGGCTCGGTGAGCTCGGACGATGCGGTGGCGCTGGCCGCGCGCATTCTCCAGGACCAGCTCGGGCCGTTCATCAACTTCGATGAGCCGCATGTCGGCCAGCAGGCGGAGCGGCGCCCCGAGCTGCCGTTCAACCCGAACCTCCTCCGCAAGGTGGATGAGCTGGAGCTTTCGGTGCGCTCCGCCAACTGCCTGAAGAACGACAATATCGTCTATATCGGCGATCTCGTGCAGAAGACCGAGGGCGAGATGCTCCGGACCCCCAATTTCGGTCGCAAGTCCTTGAACGAGATCAAGGAGGTGCTGGCGCATATGGGGCTCCATCTGGGCATGGACGTCGCCGGCTGGCCGCCCGAGAACGTCGAGGAGCTGGCTCGCAAGGTCGAAGAACCGTTTTGATGAGGAGGCCGGCGCGGCAACGCGCCGGGTAACGAGCGATGCGTCACGGGAACAGCGGCCGCAAGCTGAACAGGACGGCGAGCCATCGCCAGGCCATGTTCCAGAACATGGTCCAGGCGCTGGTCAAGCACGAGCAGATCACGACGACTCTGCCGAAGGCCAAGGAGCTTCGGCCGATCGTCGAGCGGCTGATCACGCTGGGCAGGGGCGGCGACCTGCACAGCCGCCGGCTGCTGATCGCCCGGCTGCGCTGCGAAACGACGGCGGGCAAGATCATGGACGTGCTCGCCCCGCGCTACAAGGAGCGCCCGGGCGGCTATGTGCGGATCATGAAGGCCGGCTTCCGCTACGGCGACAATGCGCCGATGGCGGTGATCGAGCTGGTCGATCGCGACGTCGACGCCAAGGGCCAGGACTCGGGGCCGGTGCAGCACGATGACGACGAGGGCGAGGCAGTCGCTGCCTGATTGCGGCCGGGCGCCGCTCGCGCGCGCCCTGCTCGTCGTTCTCTGCCTCGTCGCCGGGTTCGGCTGCGCGGCACCACCCGCCCATACGAGCTTTGCCGCGTCGCCCGCCGATCCGGCGATCCGGCGGGTCGTGCCGGAGGACGCCGAGGCCGTCCGCCTCTCCTTCGCGCCCCTGGTGCGCGCTGCGGCACCGGCCGTGGTCAGCGTCACGGCCCGGCGGACGGCGGTCCAGAGCGAAGCCGACACGTTCTACGACGACCCGATCTTCCGCCACTTCTTCGGCGATCTCGGCCGGTTCGGCCGAGGCCGGCCGCGCCAGCAGCGCGAGCAGGCCTCGCTCGGGTCGGGCGTCATCGTTCGGGCCGACGGGCTGATCGTCACCAATCGCCACGTCATCGAAGGCGCTGATGCGATCACCGTGGTCCTCGGCGACCGGCGCGAGTTCCCGGCCGGGTGGTCTCTCGAGCAGCTCGGCGACCTCGGCTTCCTGCGCATCGAGCCCGGCCAGGACCTGCCGGTCCTGCCCCTCGGTAATTCCGACGGATCGAGGTCGCGATCTGGTGCTGGCCATCGGCAACCCGTTCGGCATCGGCCAGACCGTGACCTCCGGCATCGTCTCGGCCGCCGCCCGGAAGCCACGCCCGGCGGGCGCAACGATGTCTCCTTCATCCAGACCGATGCCGCAATCAGCGTTGGCCGTTCTGGCGACACCAGTTCGCTGGACAGCGGCTGGTCGAGCGAACGCCGCCATCGCCTGCACCACGCAACCGGTGGCGCTCAGTCGGCATCGGCTGCCATCCAGCCAGTCGTTGCGCCAGCCGGGTCGAGCCAGGTGCCACTGGCGCCGAAGGCGATACGTGGATGGCGCCGGTGTCGCGATCGGCAACGGCGGCGGACCACGGTCTCGGCCCACCAGGACGTGCTGATCGAGCGAGTTCACCCGAAGGCCGCCGGGGCGCCGCGGGCCTGCGTCCCGGCGATGTCGTCACGGCCGTCGGTGGCGTGGGGAATCAACGATGCGTCCGGCCTCAACTTCCGCCTGGCGCTGGAGCCGTTGGGCCAGACCGTGCCGCTCACCGTGCTGCGCCGGGGCGAGCCTGACGCTGGACCTTGCTCAGCCGGCTGGCCAGGCCCGCCACGCCGACCGGCGCACGCTCGACGGCAACCAGCCGCTCAGCGGCATCACCGTCGCCAACCTGTCGCCGGCCACAGGCCAGAGCCTCGGGCTCGACCCGTTCGAGTCCGGGGTCACCGTGCTCGGTATCGAGCGCGGCTCGTTCGCGACCCGGCTCGGCCTGCGCCCGGGCGACACCATCCATGCGATCAACGGCGAGGTGGTGGCGAGCACGGCCGAACTCGAGCGGATGCTCCATGAGAACGCAGGCCGCTGGGTCGTGACCATAGGCCGCGGCGGACAGCTCTTCGATCTGACGATCAGTTGAACGGCGGTCGACGGCCATGACCGAGCCCGACCTCTTCGCAACCGACCCGCCGAAGCCGGCGAAGCGCAAGGCTGCGGCCTATGCGCCGCTCGCCAGCGCCTGCGGCCACCAGTCCACGGCCAGGTGGTCGGCCAGGACGCAGCCCTCCGCCGCGGATCGCCTCGGCCGGATGCTGGCCCACAAGAACGGGATCGCTCATCCTCTGGGGGCCGCCGGCTGCGGCAAGACCACGCTCGCCCGCCTCCTGGCCCAGGAGGTCGGCCAGGAGCTGCTGCCGCTCTCGGCCGTCATGTCCGGCGTGGCCGAGCTGCGCAAGGCATTCGAGAGCGCGCCGGCTGGCCGCTGCCGACCGCCGCCGGTTGCTCTTCATCGACGAGATCCACCGCTACAGCCGGGCCCAGCAGGACGGGCTGCTGCACGAAGGTCGAGGCCGGCACGGTGAGCCTGATCAGGGCGACCACCGAACCCGTCCTTCGCCCTCAACCCGGCGCTCATCTCCCGCTGCCTCGTGGTCGTCCTCGATCGTCTGGACGAGGCGGCGCTGCTGCAGCTCCTCGATCGGGCCGAGGTGGCGATCGGTCATGCCCTGCCGCTCGAGCCGCCCGCCGGGCCTGGCTCGCCGAGCTCGCCGATGGCGACGGCCGCTATCTTCTGAACATGGTCGAGGCACGGCCGACCTGCCGGGCGAGCCGGCCTCGACGTCGAGGCCATGGGCCACGTGCTGAGCCGCCGCCTGCCGATCTACGACAAGCAGCAGGAGGCGCATTACAACCTGATCTCGGCCCTGCACAAGTCGATTGCGCGGCTCCGATCCCGATGCGGCTCTCTGGCTATGCCGGATGCTCGAAGGCGGCGAAGACCCGCGCTATCGCGCTGGCTGGATGATCGCGGCAACGGGGTCCAGGCTCTAACGGCCAGGCCGTCGTCGGGGCGGTGACCGCGGCCGAGGTCTACGAGCGGCTGGGCAGCCCGGAGGGCGAGCTGGCCCAGCTGGTCGTTCACTGGCGCTCTGCCAGTCGAACGCCATCTACCGTGCCTTCGGCGCCGCCCGCCGCAGTGCGAAGGAGCACGGCTCGCTGGTACGCCAGCGCATCCTCAACGCCCCGACCAAGCTCATGAAGGCGCTCGGCTACGGCCAGGGCTACGCCTACGACCACGACGCCCGATCATTTCTCCAGCGGGGAGTTATTTCCCCGACGGCATGGAGCAGCCGTCCGCTACCACCCGACGAGGAGGAAGGCCTGGAGAAGCGCCTGAAGGAAGCTCCAGCATCTGGCGGGCCTGCGCCGCGCGCGGCTCCGGGGAGCCCGGGGCATGAGCGGCGTGAGCCATCGCGTGGTGGCTGCCGGCGGGAATGATCTTCGCTTCGATCGCTGGTGCAGGCGGCATTTCCCGACCCTCGGCCATGTCCAGCTGCAGAAGCTCTTGCGCACCGGCCAGTTCCGCCTCGATGGCAAGCGGGTCGAGGCCGGCACCCGCGTCCAGCCCGGCCAGACGGTCCGCGTGCCGCCCATGGAGCTCGCCACAGCGCCCGAGCGGCGCGGCCCGAGCGAGGCCGATGCGCGCTTCATCCGCAGCCTCGTGGTCCCCGATGACGACGAGGTGGTGGTGCTGGCTGGCGAAGCCAGGACTCGCCGTTCGGGGGCGGCACCCGGACGACCCGGCACATCGGCGGCATGCTCATTGCCCTGGCGCGCAAGGGCGAGCGGCCGAAGCTGGTCCATCGCCTCGACCGGACACGAGCGGCCTGCTCGTCCTCGCGCGACGCCGCCGTGGCCGCGAGCTGATGCACGCCTTCCAGCAGCATCCGGGTGAGGAAGCTCTATTGGGCCATCGTCCAGGGCAACCCGGACCGCAACGAGGGGCTGATCGATCTCGGCCTCGGCAAGGCCGGGGCCAAGGGCTTCGAGCGGATGACGCCGGAAGCGCTCGACGAGGCCTGCTGACCGATTTTCGCGTCATCGCGCGGGCCGGCAGGTCGCCGCACAGGTCGGCCTGATGCCGCGCACCGGCCGCACCCACCAGCTCCGCGCCCACATGGCGGCCATCGGCACGCCGGTGTCGGCGATGCAAAATATGCATCCGTAGCCGGCAAGGAGCAGCCGGCCACGGCCCCCGCGGGCCTGATGCTGCATGCCCGCGAGATCGAGCTGCCACGCGGCAAGGGCCCACCGCTCCGCCTCACCGCCGAGGCGCCCCGGCACATTTCCGTGAAGGCAGCCACGGCTCGGCCTCGACGCCGCGCCGCTGCCCTTCAGCCAAGCTGGGACCCTGGCCGGAGGACGGCTGATCCGTCGCGTCTTCGGGCATTTTCGTCGGCAGCTCCATAGCCTGGTACCGCCGAGATGTCGTCGACCGATCTCGCCACCAGGCAGCGGCTCATGACTCCTGGCCGAGCCGCAGGGCAGGCTGCCGATCCGCTGCCCGTCCAGCCGCTGCCAGACCTGCATCAGCGGCCGCTGGCTCTGGATCAGCCAGACCTCGTCGACGCTCGCGAGCGCGCAATAGTCCGGCACCTTGACGTCCTTGTCGGTCCGCCCGGTCGACGGTGAGGCCACCTCGACGATCAGCATCAGCTCGTCGATCGAGCCGACAGACTGGCATGCAGGTCACGGCCAGGTCCGGCACGTAGAACCGCTCGTCACCGCGCACGGTGAGCAGGATGCCAGCCTGATCCACCACCCGGCACGGCCCCGTCAGCCCGATTCGGGCCTCGATGGCCCGGCCGGCATTGCGCTGGATGACACCGTGTCGTCCGCTCGCGGGCGCCATGGCGCGCGGCTGGCCGCGCAGGAACTCGTAGCGCGTGTCGGTGCCGTCGTCCCAGACGAGGAACTCGGCCAGCGTCATCCGGCGTTCGGCGAGGTCGCCCATCGGCATCGTCCCCACTTGACCCGCGAGAACTATAGCCCGACCTAGCAGGCGCAACCAAACGGTGGATCATGACCCAGCTCATCGTCTTCGACTGCGACGGCACGCTCGTCGACAGCCAGGCGGTCATCGTCGCCTGCCGCGCAGGACGCCTTCGCCGCGGTCGGCCTCGTCGCACCCTCGGTCGACCGTCCGGCATATCGTCGGCGTCTCGCTCGAGCCCGCCATGCGCATGCTGCTCGACCGCGACGACCCCGGATAGGGCGGCGCATCGCCGAGGCCTATCGCGGGCGTTCTTCGCCCGCCGTACCTGCCGGACCACGACGAGCCCCTGTTCGAGGGTGTCGTCGAGACGCTCGATGCCCTCGCCGCGCGCGGTGCGGTGATGGGGGTCGCCACCGGCAAGACGATGCGCGGCCTCGTCCAGATCCTTGAGCGCCATGCGCTGGGGCGCTACTTCGTCACCCTGCAGACGGCGGACTCCATCCCTCCAAGCCGCACCCCGCGATGCTGGAAGCGGCGATGCAGAGACGGGGGCGGCGGCCGAGCACCACCTGGATCATCAACGGCCCCACAGGACATCGAGGATGGGCGGCTCGCCAGTGCCGCTCGAATCGGCGTCTCCTACGTATGTGCGCGGACGCGCTCCGCACGGCCCAGTGCGGCGCCATCGACCAGCTGAACGACCTGCTCGATCTCGTATGAAGCGCTTCTACAAGGATGCCGGCACCGGCGGCGAGGGCGGTCACACCGTGTTGCTCGACGGCCGGCCGATCCGCACGCCCGGCCGCCGCCTCCCTGGCCCTGCCGACGGCGGCCCTGGCACAGGCCGTCGCCGCCGAATGGGCGGCGCAGGGGGCAGACCATCCGGCCCGAGAGCATGGGCGTCACACGGCTCGCCAGCACGGTGACCGACCAGCTGCCCGAGCGCCGCGACGACGCCATTGCCGAGATCGGTTATGCACCGAGGCCGATCTCCTCTGCTACCGCGCCGGCGTGCCGTCCGAGCTTGCCGAGCGCCGGGCGGCGGAGCTGCTCCCCGGCTCGACTGGGCGGCCCGGCATCTCGACGCCCCCGCTCCAGGGTGACGACCATGATCGGTCCCCTGCCGCAGCCGGCACCAGCGTCGCTCGAAGGCGCTGCGGCGAGCCACCGCCCGCCTCGACGGCTACGCCTTTTCCTCGTCCAGCCTGCACGCGACCACTCGCCTGACCGGCTCGATCGTGCTCGGCCATGCCCTGCTGACCAGCGCGCTCGGCCAACCACCTCCTCGACCTCGCCCTCCTCGAGGAGCTCTTCGGGTCCGAGCGCTGGGGCCTCGAGACCGAGCAGGCCCGCCGCCACGCCACGCTGCGGGCCGAAGCCTCGCTGCGGCCGGCCTGCTGGCGGGCGCTGCCGCGGTCGAGACGGCGCTGGTATCGCGGCTCGGCCCTGACCGGCGGGCGCGGACGCGTTCCTCGCCCTGCACGCGCGGTGCGCCAGGCAACGCCTGAAGCGCTGCGTCCCACACGTCGAAAAGGCTCCTGTTGGCGCGGCCGTCGGTCACGCCAGGTTCGCGGCAGCACCGCCGGTAGAGCGAGCGCAGCTCGCACGGCTGGGTAGACGGCGTTGCCCGAGACGTTCCGCGGGTTCTGGGTGCTGCCCGGTGCGGAGCCGACCACCCCGCTGCAGGCGACGGCGCGCATCCAGCTCGACCGCCGGGCCTTGGCGCAGCCGAAGACCCTGGCCTGGCCCGAGCTGGCGTCGGTCATCGAGGGCACCAGCACGAGATCCGGCTGCAGCAGCGCCAGCAGGCAGGCGAGGGCCGGTACCTCCACGTCGAGGCAGATCCAGCACGGCGCAGCGCCAGCCATTCAGCTCGAAGAAGGCGGAGCCGATCGCCGGGTGCCAGCGTCCAGCTCATCGGATCGCTCGAACGGCGTCGAGCAGAGCTTGTCTGGGCGACGCGCCGACCGTCGGGGCGGATCAGCGAGCGGTTGCAGGAAGGCACCGGTGACCGCCCGAGGGGCATGGTGCCGGGCAGGAGGTGATGCCGCATCTCCCGGCGATCCCCTGCAGGCCGGCAGGGCCGCCTCGGCGACACCCGCCAGCCATGCGATCTCGCCGGTGGGCGGCAGGCCCGCCGGCTTGAAGCCGAGCCACGCCTCATCCCGCATATTCGGGCATCAGCAGCAGCTGTGCGCCGGCCCGCCGCTGCCACCTGGGCCCGCGCCTCGACCCGGAGCAGGCCAGTCGTCCAGCCCGGCGATGGGCCGCCCGAGATTGACGGCCCAAAGCGCGATGCGGAAGGTGTCGTTCAAGGCGCGTCGCTACTGCCGCCCGTCACAGCGGCTGAAGGCGACGCCCGTCGTGCCGCTTTCGGTGAGACGGCCCTCGGCATCCTTGTCGATGATCGTGAGCGTCTGTACCAGGGCCGGCGCCGACCGGGATGACCAGCCGGCCGCCCGGCGCGAGCTGGCGGGTCAGCGCCTCCGGCACCCGCTCGGGCGCTGCCGTCACGATGATGCGATCGAAGGGTGCCCGATCCTCGAGGCCGAGCCGGCCGTCGCCGACATGGACCCGGACGTTGGCATAGCCGAGCCGGGCCAGCTGGGCCCGCGCTGCGGCCGCCAGCTCCGGCACGACCTCGATCGTGTCGACCGAATCGGCGAGCTCCGCCAGCACGGCCGCCTGATAGCCGCAGCCGGTGCCGACCTCGAGCACGCGATGCGCCGGCTGCAGGTCGAGAAGGTCGGTCATGAACGCCACGATGAAGGGCTGCGAGATGGTCTGGCCATGGCCGATCGGCAGCGGATGGTCGCCCCAGGCCAGATGGCGGTCGGCCTCCGGGACGAACTGGTCCCGCGGCACGCGGGCGACAGCGGCCATCACGCGGGGATCGATATGGTCGCGACCGAGCGCCTTCGCCGTCGAAGCCGCATGGCGGTCGATCGCCTCCAGCATCGCCCCGATTGGATCTTGCGACATGCCGGGCAGTCTGCTCCGCCAACCGGCACGCCGTCCAGCCCTCGCGGTTTTGGCTTGACCTCGGAGGTCCGAGGGGTTCCCCTCCTGCCACAATCAGAACTCGAGCAGGGTAGGGAGAGATCCGATGACCACGCGTTCGACGACCGATCGCTTGCACCCGAAGGTGAGCGAGGCGCTCGATCTCATGGAACGGGGCCGCCTGGACCGCCGCTCTTTCGTCCGCGTCGCGGCACTGCTCGGCGTCGGTGCCTCGGCGGCCTATGCCATGGCGGGCCTGCCGGCGCCGGCCATGGCGGCCGACGACCTGCCCTTTCCGCCGGACGATCCCGATGCCGTCATGGGCGGCGTGCTGACCGTCGCCATGATGGTGCAGCGCATGGACGACCCGGCCGCCTTCAGCTGGACGGAGATGTCGAACCAGGCCCGCCACATCATCGAGTACCTGGCGATGACCGGGCCGGACAACGTCACCCGGCCGATGCTGGCGCAGAGCTGGGAGGCCTCGGACGACCTCAAGACCTGGACCTTCCATCTCCGGCCCGGCGTCAAGTGGCACAATGGCGACGATTTCGTCGCCGAGCACGTCAAGTGGAACGTCGAGCGCTGGGCGGATCCGGCGGTCGGCTCCTCCAATGTCGGCCTTTCGTCGATCTCTGCCCTGGTCGACGACGTCGACACCGGCGAGAAGAATGACGACGGCACCCCCAAGATGACGAAGCGCTTGCGCGACGGTGCCATCGAGGTCGTCGACGACCTGACCATCCGCTTCAACACCAGGCAGCCGGTGCTTTCCTTCCCCGAGGACCTCTACAACTACCCCTGTGCCATCCTCCATCCGTCGTTCACCGCACCCTTCTCCGACAACCCGATCGGCACCGGCCCCTACACGCTGGTCGAGCTCGCGGTCGGCGGCCGCTCTTCGCTCAACCGAGTCACCGAGATGACCAATGGCGAGCCCTTCGAGTACTGGGGCGGCAAGGTCTATCTGGACGAGATCCGCTACTTCAACTTCGACCCCGAGAACCAGCTCGTCGCCTTCGCCGGCGGCGATGTCGACGCCATCTATTCCTTCGGCCACGAGCAGCTCGCCTTCGCCGAGGCGCTGGACGGCCAGATTCTGCCGGCCCGCACCGCCCAGACGCTCGCCTGCCGCATACGGGTCGTGGCGCCCTTCGACAACGTCAAGCTGCGCGGGCCATGCAGCCTCGCTCGACCGAGGCGCGCATCCGCGAGCTGGTGTTCGGCGAGGCCGGCGACGTCGGCGACGACTACCACGTGGCCCCGGTCCATCCCGAGTGGTTCCCGCTGCCGCCGCTTGAGCGCGACATCGACGCGGCCAAGGCGCTCCTCGCCGAGGCCGGCTACCCCGACGGCATCGACCTCACCATCGACGTCGGCAACACCAACGGCGTCTGGCAGCAGTCGGTCTGCGAGGCGATGCGCGACCAGATGCAGGATGCAGGCATCCGCCTCGGCATCAACGTCATGCCGTCCTCGCGTTTTTGGGAGATCTGGACGCAGACGCCGTTCGGCGCCACCTCCTGGACCCACCGCCCGCTCGGCACCATGGTCCTCTCGGTCGGCTATCGCGCCGGGGTCCCCTGGAGCAGAGCCACTACAACAACCCGGCGTTCGAGGCGGCGCTCGACGCGGCCGGGCGGTGCTCGACGTCAGGGAGCGAAGGCTGATGGAGCGTGTCGAGCAGATCATGCGCGACGACGCCTTCATCCTGCCGGTCTGGCAGCCGGTCACCATCGCCAAGACGACGGTGCACGGCTACCCGCCCCGTCCGACCAACTACCACCAGTTCAACAAGGTCTGGATCGGCTAGGGCGCCGCTCCCGGCCCTGCGGCGAACCGGCCCGGCGGCCGGCTCCCGCCAACCTCGCCGAAATGACGATCGACGGCGTCATGAGTGCGTCCAGACGACAGCCGGATCGATGGGATAGACCGGCCGGCGAAGGCGCGAATAGGGCAGGCGATCCGGCCGCTGCGAGCAGATGCCGGGCGTGTCGGTGAGGATGGCGTCAGCCACGACGTCGCCGAAGGCGCCACGCCAGGCGGCCGCGGACTTCACCACCAGGATCTGCTGTGCCGCGGGATCGAGGCCGAGGCAGCGCAGGTGGGTGGCATCGAAGGGCGGAACACGCAGGCTGGTCAGGACGATGGTCGTGCCCTGCACACGCAGCACCGCGACGTGGCCCATGTCGACGCGCGTGCCCTTCATGTAGCTGCCGTCGCGCACATAGGTCTTCGGCCCGACGAACCGGACGTCGCCTTCGACCGGCACGGGCGTGCCGTGATGCCGGTCGGCCTTGGCGCCGATGGCGCCGATGAAACGGCCACCGACGCCCACGCCGGCCGCCGCTTCGACGGCCTCGGGATCCCAGAGCACGACGAGGGCACCCTGGGCCTGCTGGCGCAGGAGCTCGGCCAGGAGCACGGTGCCGTCGCCCGGCGCACCGCCGCCGAGAGTG
The DNA here is from genome assembly GCA_041397945.1 of Geminicoccaceae bacterium. Taxonomy (GTDB): domain Bacteria; phylum Pseudomonadota; class Alphaproteobacteria; order Geminicoccales; family Geminicoccaceae; genus SLRI01. The sequence goes on along the minus strand of JAWKVR010000051.1, from coordinate 9,043 downwards.
TCGGCCGCGTCGACCAGCACCACCGGCCCCCGCCCGGCGCGCATCGCCCGCGCCACCGCCTCGTCAGGTGCCACGAGATCGGCCCGGAGCTCGCTGCGCGCCGCCCACAGAAGACCGGCGACATGATCGGCGGCGGCCGTCGCTGCCGCTGCCTCGCCGTAAGCCAGCACCGCGGCACCCAGATGAGGCACGTCGCCGTAGGTGTAGCCGGCGGCGACGGTGCAGGTCAGGACTCCTGGCCGGCCCTCCGCCGCGTGCGCCGCCGCGAGAATCCGCGCCATGGGTGGTGCGGTCGTCGCCTGCTTCACCGTCGCCGGCAAAAGCGGCAGCTTGCGGAAAGCCTTGGCCGGTCGCTCCATCCCGTCGAGCAGCCGGCCCAGGATCGAGGCCGCTTCCTCGCCCCGCTCGAAGAAATCGCTGTGCGGGAACGTGTCGTAGCCGACGAGGACGTCGGCCGCGTCCACCAGCCCTTGCGAGATGTTCGCGTGATAGTCGAGCGTGGCAACGACGGGCGCGTTGGGTGCGAGAAACCCCCGCACAAAACGCACGACCCCGGCATCGGCATCCTCCCGGCCCGCCACATCCATGGCCCCGTGCAGGACGACGAGCGCGCCGTCGAAGGGGGCGAGCGGTCGCGCATGGTGCTCGATGACGCCGAGAAGTTTCTCGAACGCCCCGGCCTCGACGAGGCCGGCGGGCATGGCGAAGGTGAAGAGTGTGGGGACGAGCTCGAGCCCGGCGGCGGCAGCGCCCCTGATCATCCCGCCGATCTCGGTCCCGCTCCCGGCATAGCGCTCGATGATCGCCGAACCTTCGGCATACTGATAGCTGCGAAAGTCGGCGAGGGTCGTCCGTAGGTTCGAGAAGCCGTTGGTCTCGTGCTGGATGCCGGCCAGGAGAATGCGTCGGTCAGCCATCATTCACCTTATTTTGCCCTGCTCGCCGCAGGATCGTGTTCCCGCAAGGCCTGGGGCTCAGGGGGCCGAACGATGACCGGCCTGTCAAGCGGATCGGGCCGCGTCTCCGGGGCCGAGGTGTCGTTCCGGCCGCCCCTGATTGCGGGGTCGGTGATCGTCACGTATGTCCCGATGGTCGTCCTCTGGCTGCCGCGGGTGCACGGCTTCTGAGGATGCAGGGACAGGATTTCCGGAGAAGGAGCGAATGATGGGCAAAATTCGGCCTAACCGCGCCAAGGAGAAGCTCGCGGCCGGGGGGATCGTCGTTTCGCTCGGCGGGCTCGCCTCGAGCGACCTCATCGACCAGATCGGCCCGATGGGGCTCGACGCGGTCTGGCTCGAGGCCGAGCACGGTCCGGTCGACTACGGCCATATCGGCGACCTCACCCGGGCCTGCGACCTCTGGGGTATGACCTCGATCGTCCGCGTCAATTCGCTGGACTACGGCACGATCTACCGTGTCCTCGATCTCGGCGCCCAGGCCATCTGCGTGCCGCATGTCGACACCGCCAACGTGCCAAGGGCTTCGTCGAAGGCCGCCAAGTTCGCGCCGATCGGGCGGCGAACCTCACGGGCCGGCAGGGCTTCGGCGTGCCCGACTACCTCGAGGTCTTTCCAACGACCAGACCATGCTGATCGCCCTCATCGAGGATGCGAAGGCGGTCGGGCTCGATGCCATCGTCGCCGCGCGTCTTCTTCGTGGCCCCCTCGGACCTCGCCGCCTCCATGGGCCACATCGGCAAGATCCAGCACCCGGAGGTGCAGGGCACCATCGACCGGACCTGGCATCGCCGCCGCCGGTCGCACCCCCGGCGCACTGCTGCTCGGCCACCAGAATGTCGCGCGTTACACCGCTCTCGGCGTGCGCTACCATGACCCCGGTGCTGCCTGATCGCCGAAGGTGTCGGCGGTGTGCTCGAAGCCGCGGCGGCGTCCGGCCGGCGCTGAGGCCGGGGCGTCAGGCGCCCGGTCGGTGCGCCTCGAGGTCGGCGAGCGCCGCTAACGCGCAACAGCATCAGTCGACGGCACCCGCGACCATGGTGTAGCCGGCGGCGAAAGGCTCAGGCACGGTGCGCATCGCCGAGGAACGGTGCCGAGCGGCTTGCCGGAGGGGCGCGAGTTCCTCTCGCAGCGCTCGACCAGCTCCCTGACCTCCGGGTGGTCGAGCTGGCCGAGGCGGCCGATCGAGCCCGCCATGTCGTTGATGCCGATGAACGGCATGTCGATGCCGTCGACGGCGGCGATCGCCGCCGCCTCGTCGACCCGGCCTGGCACTCGAGCTGGCCCAGGATCATGAGCCGGTCGTTCCATTCGGCGAGATGGTGGCGATCCTTGCCCCGGGTGCAGCGATGGGACGGCGCCGCGTAGCCGCGCGTGCCGTGCGGCGGGTAGCGGCAGGCGGCCACCGCGGCCTTGGCCGCCTCCGCACCCTCGAGCAGCGGGATCATCACCGAGGTGGCGCCTAGATCGAGGATGCGCTTGGGATAGACCTGATCGTTCAGGGCACGCGGACGACCAGGGGGCAGCCGGCGGCCTCGGCCGCACGCATGACGTCGGCGGCCGTCTCCAGGCTGCCGGGGCCGTGCTCCTGGTCGAGGATCAGGAAATCGTAGCCGGCATGCGCCATGAGCTCGGCGACGGCGGCATCGGCGAGGCCGAGCCAGGCTTGCCAAGCGGGCTCGCGGCCAGCACGCGGCGTTTCAGAGCATTCGTGGTCATCTGCGTCCCTTCCGAGCGGCCGGTGCGCCGCCTTCGGCCCGGGTCTATCGGTCAGCGGCCCCGGTCGGCAAGGGTGCTCGTCATCTACGGGCCGAGACGCACGGCGAGGGTCGGGCCCGAGGCCGTGCACGCTGTCCTCGGCCTGGACCAGGACCTCGTCGGTGCCGGGCGGGATCGCCACGCCGCCGAGCGGGCGGGTGAAGGGCTGCTCGTCCTCGTGGGGTGCAGGAGCACGCGCTCGCCGAGCACCTGCCCGTAGGGCGTCAGCACCACCCACTTGTCGGCATAGTGATCAGCCCTCGTCGCCGTGCCGGACGGTGACGTCGAACCGCCAGGTGCCGGCGGCCTCCGGGCGCGCCTCGACCCCCTCGACCACCGGCTCGCCGGCCTTCGCTGCATGGGCCGCCAGCAGCAGCGCCAGTCCGAAGCCAAGGCTCCTCATCCCTGCTGAATTCCCCCGACAGTCCAGGTTCTCGATCTCGATCGGTGGCAAAGGCTCCGCCGGGACGATGCCGAAAATCCGGCAATAAAAGGCATATTCGGCGAGCAGCACCGTCCTCTGCACGTCCGCCGAGCGAAGCCATGGCCGCCCTCGAACTCGAGGCAGGCGACGGGCAGCTTCTTGGCGCGCGGCGCGTCACGCATGGCCCAGAGCCTGGTCGGGCGTCACCACCTTGTCCTCGAAGGCCCTGAAGGATGAGCGGGCAGCTCAGCCGGTCGGTGTGGTGAATGGGCGAGCGCTCGCGGTACACCTCGGCGCTTTCGGGCCAGGGGCCGATCAGCCGGTCGAGATAGCGCGCCTCAGCTTGTGGGTGGTCGCATCAACGCTTCGAGATCGCCGATGCCGTAATGCGAGCGCCGGCCTTGAAGGTGTCGTGGAAGGTGAGGGCGGCGAGCGTGGTGAAGCCGCCGGCGCTGCCGCCGCTGATGACCAGGCGATCGGGGTCGGCCAGCCCCTCGGCGACGAGGTGCTCGGCGGCGGCGATGCAGTCCTCGACATCGGCGATGCCCCACTGGCCGCGCAGGCTGTCGCGATAGGCGCGCCCGTAGCCGGTGCTGCCGGCATAGTCGACGTCGACGATGGCGAAGCCGCGGCTCGTCCAGGGCTTGTTAGCCGAGGCGGGCGCGCCGGCGAGGTGGCTGGTCGGACCGCCATGGCTGCGGACGATCAGGGCGGCTTCTCGCCCTCGGGTGCGCGAAGTCCGGGCGGTCGGCGGGTAGTGGAAAGCGTGCGCGGTGCGGCCGTTGCGGCTCGGAAAGCTGATCGGTCGAGGTGCCGAGATCAGGCCGGATCGAGCTCAGCCCCGGCGGCACAGAAGATCTCCAGCTTGCGGCTCTCGAGGTCCAGGGCCGCGATCTCGGCCGTGCGGTCCAACGCCGAGCCGCGAAAGACGGCCCGGCCGCCGGCGGCGTGAATCTCGGTGAAGTCGGCGAAGGGCAGATCCATGGTCGCGAGCCGGCCGTCCTCGAGGTGGAGGATGCCGAGGCGGCCGAGACCGTCCTCGCCCCAGGCGACGAGGCAGCGCCTCGCGTCGATGGGCGTCCACCAGCGGTTGCCGACCTGCCAGAGGGGGCCGCCGAAATCGCTGTCGCTCCAAGAGGTGCCTCGCCGCCCTCCTGCCAGAGGTTCCAGAAGCCCGTGCGGTCGCTGGTGGGGCCGCCCGTCGGGCAGGAACTCCGGCTGCAGCACCGCCTCACCGCCACCCGCCCCGGCGACACAACTCACGTCGGTCGGCGTTCCGTCGAAGCCAGCCGTGCTGTCATCCAGCCGCGTCGCGTCAGGGCATGTCCGGATGGTCCCAGACCAGCCAGGCGAGCCAGCAGCCGCATCGGAAGACAGGCGCGGACAGGCGAAGAAATCGTGGCTCTCGGCCAGAATCACCGGCTCGCCGCCGGCGAGCGGCGGGGCGACCAGAAGGTTGGCCGGCTCGCCGCCGGTGCGGTGGTCCTCGGCCACGGCCACGACGCGCTGGCGCTGCCAGTCGATCAGGGGCTCGGCGAACCGCAATGACCCGCCGGTGTCGGGGCTGATCGGCCGGATCGAGCCGTCGGCGTCCCGGCGATACAGACGCTGGTCGCGGTCATTCACCAGGACGACGAGGCCATCCCGCGCGGCGACACACGACCCACCGTATTCGTGCAGCCGCGTGCGAACGTTGAGCGGCGCCGGGGTCAGCTCGGTGGCCTGCCTGCCGCCGCCCGGCCGGTCCAGGGCCATGAGGGAAACCCTGCCGCCTTCGGCCGGCCGCCCCTCGAGCCAGAGAACGCGCTCGCCATCGAGCACGATCTGGCCCAGCCGGTTCTGGGCACCGGTGGCTTTCGCCGCACTGAGCGGCGAGGGCCAGCCGCCGAAAGGTCGCTCCTGCACCCCGAATGCCCGCCGGGTCAGCGGGCCACCGGCGTGTCGGGGCGGCTCCCCCATTCGGTCCATGAGCCGTCGTAGAGCGCCACGTCGGGCCGGCCGAGCCGGGCGAGCGCCAGGCTGGCGACGGCGGCCGAGACCCCGGAGCCGCAGCTCGTCGTGAGCTTCTGGTCGAGATCGACCCCGGCGGCTGCAAAGAGGGCGGTGAGCGCCTGCGCGTCCTTGAGCGTGCCCTCGGCGGTGACGAGGTCGCTTGCCGGCAGGTTGCGCGCGCCCGGGATGTGGCCCGCCCGGAGACCCGCGCGCGGCTCGGCGACGCTGCCGGTGAACCGGGCCGCCGAGCGGGTGTCGACCACCTGCTCGCGTCGGCTGGTCAGGTTGGCGCGCATCTGCTCGAGATCGCGGACGAGGAAGTTGTTCAGCCGCGGCGTGAAATGGCGCTCCGTCGGGCGGACGGGCAGGTCGTCGACGGGGCGGCCCTCGGCACGCCACCTGGCGAGCCCGCCGTCGAGCACGGCGACGTCCTCGTGGCCCATCACCCGGAACATCCACCAGACCCGGGCCGAGGCATAGAAGCGGTTGTTGTCGTAGACGACGATGCGCACACCGTCGCCGAGACCCAGCTTGCGCACCCGGGCCGAGAACTTGGTCGGGCTCGGCAGCATGTGCGGCAGGTCGGTGTCGCTGTCCGAGATGTCGTCGATGTCGAAGAAGACGGCCCCCGGAATGTGCGCCGCTTCATACTCCGCCCGCGGGTCACGGCCTTCGGCGGGCATGTACCAGGAGCAGTCGACGACGCGGATGTCGGGCGCCTCCAGGCGCTCGGCGAGCCAGTCGGTCGAGACGAGAGGGTCGGTCAATGTGCTGCTCCCTGGCGGGCCGCTCACGCGCCCGGGCTCATCCAGGGCGGGATCGGCAGGTTCTTCCCGGCGAGGAAGGTAGGGTTGAAGAGCCGCGATGTGTAGCGGCTGCCGGAGTCGCAGAGCACGGTGACGATGGTGTGGCCCCGGCCGAGCTCGCGGGCGAGGCGGATCGCCGAGGCGACGTTGATGCCGGACGACCCGCCGAGCACCAGCCCTTCGCGCTGGATCAGGTCGAAGACCACCGGCAGCGCCTCCTCGTCGGGGATCTGGTAGGCATCGTCGATCGGGGCATCCTCGAGATTGGCGGTGATCCGGCCCTGGCCGATGCCTTCCGTGATCGAGCCGCCCTCGGCCTTGAGCTCGCCATGCTTGTAGAAATTGTAGAGGGCGGCCCCCATCGGGTCGGCGAGCTGGATGCGGACCTGCGGGTTCTGCTCCTTGAGATACTGGCCGACGCCGGCGACCGTGCCGCCCGTCCCGGCAGCGCAGGTGAAGGCATCCACCCTGCCATCGGTCTGGCGCCAGATCTCGGGGCCGAGATTGCGGTAGTGGCCCGTGCGGTTGGCGGTATTGTCGAACTGATTCGCCCAGATCGCCCCGTTGGGCTCCTTCTCGGCGAGCTCGGCGGCGAGGCGACCCGAGTACTTCACGTAGTTGTTCGGGTCCCGGTAGGGCACGGCCGGCACCTGGATGAGCTCGACACCCTGGGCCAGGAGCATGTCCTTCTTCTCCTGGCTCTGCGTCTCCGGGATGACGATCACCGTTCGGTAGCCCTTGGCGTTGCCGACCACGGCGAGGCCGATGCCGGTATTGCCGGCCGTGCCCTCGACGATTACCCCGCCCGGCCGGAGCAGGCCCCTGGCCTCGGCATCCTCGACGATGGCGAGCGCTGCCCGGTCCTTGATGCTGCCGCCCGGATTCATGAACTCGCACTTGCCGAGGATCTCGCAGCCGGTCTCGTCGGAGAGGTGGTTGAGGCGCACCAGTGGTGTGTTACCGATGAGGGCGAGGGTGCCGCGGCGAATGTCCATGGATCTCTCGGAAAACAGGAGGTTTCACTGACCAGTCATGTAGAGACGGGCGGGGGGCACGACAAGGCGGGGGTCGACGCGATCGCGGCCCTGCTGCCCGGGCCGGTCGAGCGGATCGAGACGCATGCCGCCATCATTCTGCTGACCCCGGACCGCGCCTACAAGCTGAAGAAGCCCGTGGCCTTCAGCTTTCTCGACTTCACCACGCTCGAAGCCCGCCAGGCGGCGCTCGAGGCCGAGCTGCGGCTGAACCGGCGCACGGCACCCGAAATCTATGAGCGCGTCCTGCCGGTGGTCGCGTCCGCGTCCGGCCTCGCTCTGGACGAGCCTGGCGAGCCCGTGGAATGGCTCCTGGAGATGCGCCGCTTTCCGGAGGCCGGCCGGCTCGACCATGTGGCCGAACGTGGCGAGCTGGACGCGGCCCTGGTCGAGGCGCTGGCCCGGACCATCGCCGGGTTCCACGAGCGCCTGGAGCCCCTGGTCCATGCGGGCGGGGCCGCCGCCATGCGCGATGTGGCCCTGGGCAATGCCGAGGATCTCCGGCACTCGGTGCCGGCGATCTTCGCGCGCGAGGCGGTCGAGGCGCTCGTGACGCAAACGGCCGCCGAGCTCGATCGGCAGGCCGCGCTCCTCGACGCGCGCCGCGCGGCCGGCCTCGTCCGCCACTGCCACGGCGACCTGCATCTCGCCAACATCGTGCTGCTCGACGGCCGGCCGGTGCTCTTCGACTGCATCGAGTTCAACGATGCCTTCGCCCGGGTGGACCTGCTCTACGACCTGGCCTTCCTGATCATGGACCTCGTCGATCGTGGCTACCGGCCCGCGGCGCAGGGGCTGCTGCAGGCCTGGAACGAGCAACGCGAGGACGATGCCGGCATGGCGCTCCTGCCGCTCTTCCTCTCCATCCGTGCGGCCGTGCGCGCCAAGGTCGAGGGCTTCGCCGGCCATGGTGGGCCGGCACGGGACTATCTCGACCTGGCCAGCCGGGCGCTCGAGCCGGTGCCACCCCGGCTGATCGCCATCGGCGGTCGCTCCGGCACCGGCAAGTCGACCGTGGCCCGGCATCTGGCACCGGCAATGGGCGCCATGCCGGGTGCGTTCGTGCTGCGCTCGGACGTGATCCGCAAGCGCCTCTTCGGCTGCGAGCCGGAGGCGACCCTGCCGGCCGCCGCCTACACCGAGGAGGTGTCGAGCGAGGTCTTCGAGCGGCTGGCGGCCCGGGCCGAGGTGCTGCTGGCGGCGGGGCGGACGGTGATCGCGGACGGCGTCTTCGGCCAGGGCTGGCAGCGGCAACGCATCGCCGCCGCGGCGGCCGCACGAGGCGTGCCCTTCGCCGGGTTCTGGCTCGAAGCCGACCAGCCCGTTCTCGAGCACCGGGTGGCCGGGCGGACCGGCGACGCGTCGGATGCCGATGTCGCGGTCGTGCGCGCGCAGGCGGCGATGGACACGAGCCGCATCGATTGGCGGCGGATTGACGCAGCCGGCGAATCGGCAGGGGTCGCGGCGACCATCCGGGATGCGCTCGGCCAGCGCACCTGACGCCTGCCCCGCCAACCGGGGATCGATGTGGCGACAGCCCCTCCGTATGCCTTCCACGGCAAAAGGGGGATGACATTCCGTGCGGCTTGCCTATAACATTCCTAGAAGTTGCCTAGGCCAGCCGTGGACGGTCCTGACCGGGCGATACAGACCGCGAGGCGACGTCGATGACCACGCTTTATCTCAATCGCCATCTGTCGGACGACGAGCGCCGCGCCCGGGTCTTCGACGGTGACTTCTTCCTCTACACGGATGTCCTGAGCTCGCGGGCCCTCTGCGCGCTGGCGCAGGAGATGGCGGAGGAAGCCTTCGCCGGGCTCGATCCGGAGCGCGCCCAGTTCGCGATGGGTGTCGAGGAGTTCATCCGGCGGGTGGGCCCGCTCAAGTCGGGATTCACCAACAGCGCCCGGACCAAGGAGCTCTGCCAGACCTATCTGACCGAGCTCGGCTGCGACCCCCTGCGCACCTATTTCGACCTGCCGCGGCTCAGGGTCGTGCCATCGGACAACTACCTGACCTCGGGCGTCAGCTACGCCTACAAGGCACATCGCGACACCTGGTATGCGCACCCGC
>JAWKVR010000050.1:0-27879 GCA_041397945.1 Geminicoccaceae bacterium | reverse complement strand
GGCCTCGGCGGCGCGCTCGCCGCGGCGCAGCTCGGCCAGGGCCACGCGCTGATGGGCACGGGCCGCCTCTTCACCACGGTCACCGCCGTCGTGGTGGGCGGCACCGCACTCTCGGGCGGGGTCGGCTCGGTGCTGAACTCGGTCATCGGGGTCGGCATCGTCATCGTGCTCACCAACGGCATGGTGCTGATGGGCATCCCGCCCTACGTGCAGCAGGGGGTGCAGGGTCTGATGATCATCGCCGCGGTGGCGCTCGCCCTCGACCGCTCCAGGCTCGTGGTGGTGAAGTGATGAGCGACACGGCCAGCCTCGAAATCGTCGGTGCCACCAAGAGCTTTCCCGGCGTGCTGGCGCTCGACGACGTGTCGCTCGCCATTGGCCGGCGCGAGGTGGTCGGGCTGATTGGCGAGAACGGGGCGGGCAAGTCGACCCTGCTCAAGGTGCTGAACGGCATCTACCAGCTCGACCAGGGCGAGGTCCGGGTCGCCGGCCGGCCGGTGCAGATCAGAAGCCCGCGCGCCGCCTTCGACCACGGCATCGCCATGGTCTTCCAGGAGCAGTCGGTGCTCTCGACCTTGTCGGTGGCGGAGAACATCTTCCTCGCCCGCGAGACCGAGTTCCTGAGAGGCGGGCTGATCGACAGGCGGCGGCTGAACGAGGCGGCCCGGGCCGAGCTCGCCAAGGTGCATCTCGACGTGGACCCGAGGCGGCGCTGCGCCGAGCTCTCTTTCGCCGAGCGCCAGATGGTCGAGATCGCCAAGGCCCTCTCGCTCGACACGCGGATCGAGGGCGACATCACCATCCTGCTCGACGAGCCGACCAGCATGCTCGAGCAGCGCGAGGTCGACCTGCTCTTCGAGATCATCGCCGACCTCAAGGACCGGGCGTCCATCGTCTTCATCTCGCACCGGCTCGACGAGGTGCTGGAGGTCTCGGACCGGGTCTACGTGATGCGCGACGGCAAGGTGGTGCACGAGGTGGCGAGCCGGGATGCGACCATCCCCGAGCTGCACCGCCACATGGTCGGCCGTGCCTTGCACCACGAATATTATCGGGAGGCCCGGCAGGCGCCGGCCGGCGGCGAGGCGGTGCTCGAGGTCGAGAGCCTGACGGGGCGGCAGGGCTTCAAGGACGTCTCCTTCACGCTCCATGCGGGCGAGGTCCTGGGCATTGCCGGCGTGGTGGGCTCGGGGCGCGAGGCGCTGGCCCGCTGCCTCGCCGGGCTCGAGCCGCCGGCGGCAGGCTCGGTCAGGCTCGACGGCCGGCCGGTGGCGCTGGCGAGCCCGGCCGAGGCCGTGGCGCGCGGCATCGGCTTCATCCCGAGCGAGCGCAAGACCGAGGGGCTCGTGGCCGGGCTCAGCGTCGCCGAGAACATGACGCTGGCAGCGCTGCAGCGCTTCACCGGGCGCGGGCTGATCCGGGTGGCCGAGGAGACCAAGGCCGCAAAATCCTGGATCCAGCGGCTGACCATCAGGACCCCCTCGCCGGCGACGCCCGTCGGCAGCCTGTCGGGCGGCAACCAGCAGAAGGTGGTGCTGGCGAAGTGGCGGATCGCCGGCTCGCGCGTGGTGATCCTCGACCACCCGACGCGCGGCATCGACGTCGGTGCGAAGGAGGACGTCTACACGCTGGTCCGCGACATGACCGAGGAGGGGCTTGCCGTGATCCTGCTGGGCGACACGCTCGAGGAGGTGATCGGCCTCTCGTCCAGGATCCTCGTGATGCGCGACGGGCGCATCGAGGCCGAGCTCGACGCACCGCCGGGCGGCAAGCCCGAGCAGGTCGACCTCATCGCCCGCATGGTCTGAGCGCTGCCATGGCCAACCCTCTCCTCTCCCGCTCCCGCGTGCAGAACAGCCTGCCGGTTCTGGCCCTCGTCGTGCTGACCCTGCTCGTGGGCGCCATCGAGCCGACCTTCCTCGCCCCGCCAATCTCCTGGTCGTCACCGCCGACACCATGACGCTCTTCCTCATGGCGTCCGGGGTGACCTTCGTGATCATGCTCGGCTGCATCGATCTCTCGATCCAGGCGGTGGCGTCGATGACGAGCTGCATCGTGGCGGCGCTGCTGGCGCAGCACGGCTTCGTCGCGGTGCCGGTGGCGGTGCTCGCCGGGGCGCTCTCGGGCCTGCTTTCCGGCTATGTCTACGTGGTGCTGCGCATCCCCTCCTTCATCGCCACGCTGGCGGTGAGCGGGGTGATGACGACGGTGGCCTATATCGCCTCGGACACGCGCTCGGTGCCGATCCCGGCGGAGGCGCGCGACACCTGGCTCTTCTGGGCCACCGGCCGCAGCCTCGGCGTGCCGCACGAGATCATCGTCGGGCTCGTGGTGCTCGTCGTGCTGGGCGGGGTCCTGGCGCTCACCCCGTTCGGCCGCTACGTGCGCGCGATCGCTCGCAGGAGCAGGCGGTGCATGCCTCGGGCATCGCCGTCGGCAGGGTCAAGATCCTGGCCTTCGTCGTCTCGGGCACCATGGCCGGGATCGCCGGCGTGGTCATGGGGGCACGGCTGGGCTCGGGCTCGCCGACGCTTGCCAACGAGTTCCTGCTGCCGGCCATCGCCTGCGTCATCGTCGGCGGCACGGCCATCACCGGCGGTGTCGGCAGCATCTGGAAGACCTTCGTCGGGGCGCTGACCGTTGCCGTGGTGCGCATCGGCATGACCTTTCTCGGCGTCTCCGTCTTCGCCCAGCAGATCGTCTTCGGCCTGATCCTGGTCGCCGCCGTGGCGCTGACCATGGACCGGAGCAAGGTCGCGGTGGTGAAGTAGAGGTGCGATGAAGATCAGCCGGCTCGACGTCTATCCCTTGAGCATCGCCTACGCGCACAACGAGACGAGCTCGATCATCAACCGGGGCGGCGTCTCGGACGTGGTGGTGAAGCTCACGACCGACGACGGGCTCGTCGGCTGGGGCGAGTGCGTGGCGCCGGGCGATACCGAGAGCGTCGTGGCGGCGGCCCGGGCGGCGGAGCCCTTCCTGCTCGGCCGCGACCCCTGGGACCAGGAGGCTATCTTCCGGGACTACCTGATCCGCGGCAACTGGCAGTTCCAGGCGATGACCGGCAACTTCGCCTTCGCCGGGATCGACATGGCGCTCTGGGACATCTGCGGCAAGGCGGTGGGCCAGCCGCTCTGGCGGCTCCTCGGCGGCGCTTTGCGGCAGAGCGTGGACTACTTTTACTATCTCGAATGGGGTGCCCCCGATGCCGTGGCGGCAGAGGGGGCGGAGGGGCGGCGGCTCGGCTATACCGTCTTCTATCTCAAGGTCGGGATCGACGCGTCACGCGAGGAGGCGATGCTGCTGGCGCTCCGCGACGCCATCGGGCCGGCGGGCAGGATCCGCATCGACGCCAACCAGTCCTGGACCCTGCCCGAGGCGGCCCGGCTGCTGGCGCGCTGGGACGGGCTGGTCGGGCTCGACTTCGCCGAGGCGCCGGTGCCGATCGACCCGGTGGAGGGGATGATCGAGCTGAAGGGGCGGGTTGCGGTGCCGCTCTGCGCCAATGAGGGGCTCTGGCGCGAGGCGGATGCGGTGCGGGTCATCCAGAGCCGCTGCGCCGACTATCTCTGCCTCGGCCCTTCCTGGGTCGGCTCGCTCCGGCGCTGCCAGTCCGTTGCCCGCGCGGCGCATCTGCAGGGTCAGCAGGTCTGCAAGCACACCCATGGCGAGTACGGCATCGCCGCCGCGGCGAGCCAGCATCTCCTGCTCACGCTGCCCAATGCCTGCCGCGGCCACCAGCAGACGGCGCGGATGCTGCAGGACGACATCCTGGTGGAGCGGATTCCGCTTCGGGACGGGCCGGAATGGGGGCTGATCGAGGGGCCGGGGCTCGGGTTCGAGGTCGACGTCGAGAAGCTGGGCCGGTACCATGAAGCCTATCACCGCATCGGCGAGTACGTGACCTGGGGCACAGGCTTCAAGCCGCGGCCGTCGGACTGAATAGCAATGCATGGGGAGGACGAAGGGTGAGTGGAATCGAGATCGAGCCGATTGCCGGGTCGCTGGGTGCGGAGATTCGCGGCGTGGACCTGACGCAGCCGCTGGCCGACGCGGACGCGGCCGATATCCGCAGCGCCCTCAACCAGCATTCGGTGATCTTCCTGCGCGGCCAGAAGATCTCGCCGGAGCAGCACATCGCCTTCGCCCGGAGCTTCGGGCCGATCGTCGTCAATCGCTTCTTCACGCCGGTCGACGGCCACCCGGAGATCGCCGAGGTCAGGAAGGAGCCGGAGCAGAAGCGGAACATCGGCGACATCTGGCACACCGACCATTCCTATGACGAGAAGCCGGCCATGGGCTCGGTGCTGCTCGCCCACGAGGTGCCGAGCCGTGGCGGCGACACGATGTTCGCCAGCATGCACCTCGCCTATGAGGCGCTCTCGGATGGCCTGAAGCGGACGCTCGAGGGCCTGCGCGCCCGGCACAGCAGCCGTCACGTCTTCGGCCCCAAGGCCGATTATCACAGCAACGACCTCGCCAGCCGGCTGCGCAACGCCGAGGACGCGACCCAGGATGTCGTGCATCCCGTGGTGATCCGCCATCCCGAGACCGGCCGCAAGGCGCTCTACGTCAACCGCAGCTTCACCACCGGCATCGAGGGCTGGAACCCGGACGAGAGCGCAGCCCTCCTGGGCTTTCTCTACGAGCACGGCTCCAAGCCGGAGTTCACCTGCCGGTTCCGCTGGCGGCCTGGCTCGATCGCCGTCTGGGACAACCGCAGCACCTGGCACTTCGCCGTCAACGACTACCAGGCGAGCGGCGCCTGATGCACCGGATCACGATCGAGGGCGTGGCGCTCCAATAGGCGCTTCCGCCGCCCGTATACTTCGTCGGCTGGGTCGATCGGTGCTCACGTAGCCATGCTACGCTGCGCGCCGATCGCCTTGCCTTCCTCGTCTAAGGCGGCGGGAAGCGCTCCAAGGGCGGCGCGGCGGCGGAAGAGGCCCAGCGCCGGGAGGCCTGAGGCCAACATCACCGCACCCAGGACGAAGGCGGTGCCGGCGTCCCCGGTGCGCTCGGCGAGCCAGCCGCCGAGCGTCGGCGAGACCATGGAGCGCCACGTAGAAGAGGTGAAGAAGACCCCCATGCCGAGTGCCCGGGCCTCGGGGCGGAGGCGAGCGACGGCAGGCTCAGGATCGGCCCGCCGGAGATGCCGCAGGTGAGGCCGAGGCCGACGAAGATCGCCGGCACCGCCCAGAGCGGGGCGAGCACGGCGGCGACCAGCATGGCGGCGAAGCCGGCGAGGCCGAGCGCCAGGACGGTGTCGCGGCGACCGCTGCGATCGGCCATGAGGCCACCCAGCGGCACCGAGACCACCATCAGCCAGAGGACGATGCTGGTGGTCGAGCTGGCGGCGGCGAGCGACCAGCCGCGCTCGGTCAGGAGTGTCGGCCCGAAGCCGAAGGCCAGGACGAGCGCGCCGTTGTAGACCGCCCAGATGGCCCCGGCGAGGGCGAGGGCGGCGAGCGGCAGGGCGGCAAGCGGCTGGGCGGCACCCGGCCGGGGCCGTCCCCTTCCCGGGGCAGGTCGGGCGGGGCGCGCCAGGTGAGCAGGAAGAGGGCGAGCCCGGCCGCGACGAGCGCCAGGACGGCGAGCCAGGCGGGCGCCAGGCTGCCGGGGGCGGCCAGGACCGGCAGGATCAGGAGGGCAGTGGCGATGCCGATGGGCCAGGCATTGATGAGCACCGCCATGGCCGTCGCGATCTCGCGGCCGACGAACCAGTCGGTCAGCATCTTGGCCAATTGCACATTGAGGACGACCCCGCCGATGCCGGCGACGAGGCGCCCGGCGACGAGGGCCGCCCAGCTCGCGGAGAGGGCGGGCAGGAGGCCGCCCGCCAGCATCAGGGCCATGCCGCCGACGAAGACCCGGCGGTCGCCCAGGCGCCGCGCCACCGCACCGCCCGGGATCGCGATGACGATGCCCGGCGCGAAGTAGAGGCCGATCAGGAGCCCGATATCGGCGAGGCCGACGCCATGGTCCGCGGCCACCAGGGGTGCCAGGGCCGCCACCGACTGGAACTGGAACGCCATTGTCGTCCGGGCGAGGAAGAGGGCGACGAGGATGACCCCAGCGGTAGTGCATCGATGGTGCTTTTCGGGGCGGTGGCGACGCAAGTCGACGATGCCCATAGCAGAGAACGGCATATGCGGCGTCGCCGGAAGCACGTGTTATACTCAGATATAATTCTGGAGCGACAGATGCACACGACGAAGCTGCGCAAGGTCGGGGGCTCGATGATGCTGGCCGTCCCCCTGCCCTGCTCGATCTCCTGGAGCTGCGCGCCGGTGCGACGGTCGGCGTCACGATCGACGACGGGCGCCTCGTCGTCGAGCCACGACGCGCCGCCGCTTCACGCTCGACGAGCTGCTGGCCGAGTGCGACGCCGCGGCCGAGCCGGCCGGCGACGAGCGCCAGTGGCTGGAGACCGGGCCGGTGGGGACGAGCTTCTCTTGATGGAGCGCGGCGACATCTATCTGGTGGCGCTCGACCCGAGCCCGGCCACGAGCAGCAGGGGCGTCGCCCGGTGCTGGTCGTGTCGCCCGCCGCCTTCAACCGGGTCACGCGCGTGCCGGTCGTCCTGCCGATCACCAGCGGCGGCAGCTTCGCCCGCGGCGCCGGCTTCGCCGTCTCGCTCTCCGGTGCCGGAACGCAGACGACGGGCGTCGTGCGCTGCGACCAGCCGCGGGCGCTCGACCTCAAGGCGCGCGCGGGCGCCGGCTCGAGCGGGTGCCGGAGGCCATCGTCGAGGAGGTGCTCGCCCGGCTCGCGCCGATCTTCGAGTGACGACCGGCCGCCCTCAGAACTTGCCGTAGAGGAGATAGGCCTCGCGCGGGTCGACGCCCTCGAGGATGGCCGTTCGACCTTGTTCTCGGTGGCGATCGCCTTCTCGGCGGCGTCCAGCACCTCCAGGACCCGAGCCTGCGGGATGACGACGATGCCGTCGCGGTCGGCGAGGACGTAGTCGCCGGGCTCGATGGCGATGTCGCCGATGCGGATCGGCACGTCGAAGCCGTCGGGGCGCCAGTAGGCGACGATGTCCCTGGGCGTGTAGTGGGTGAAGCAGACGGAGCCGATCTTCAGGATGAAGTCGACGTCGCGGCAGGCGGCATCGACGATGTAGCCCTGACCCCGCGATATTGCAGCGTCTCGGCGGAGAGCTCGCCCATCATCGCCGTGACGTGGTTGTTGGCCTGGCAGACGACGACGTGGCCGGGCTTCGCCTCGGCGAGGAGGCCGGTCCATTCGAGCAGCGTGGTGTGGGCGTCGGCGGTCTCGTCGACCCTGCCCTTCACGGTGAAGATCGGGCCGGCGAGCTTGCGCTCGGGGAAGAGCGGGCGGATCTCGGGCGGCAGGACGAAGCCCTTCAGCCCCATGGCCCGCATCACGTCATGGATGATGCCCGTGTAGCAGCGCTCCAGGCGTTTGGTGGCTTCGGCGGCATCGATGCTCATGAGGACTCCATGCGAACGGGTAGCGGACGGAGGTGGCCACCCCTCAGGGGGGCGGGCCGTAGGCATTGGGGCCGGGGTCGGAGGGGCGGGTGAGCCACCAGATCATCAGCACCAGAAGCACGAGCTCGATGATCGAGAAGAGGGCGAAGCCGCCCAGGCCCAGGAGACGGGCCGCCGAGCTGGTCGGCCGGGACACCTTCGGCCTCGACGACGCCGAACGCTGTCACGCCGCTGAGCATGGCCAGCGAGAACACCAGGCTGACGGCCATCGGCAAAAGGACGTACCAGCCGGGCTTGCCGGAATCGTGCAGCCGCCGCCACGCCGCAGCGAGGACCGGCAGGAAGGTAAGGAGCTGGAACAGCGAGGTGAGCGGGCTCAGCGAACCCGCCTCCGAGCCGAAGACGAACCCGTCGATCAGCGACGGCACGAGGACACCGAGCATCACGAAGAGGATGAACCACCAGTATTCCGGCCGGCCGGCGCGCCCGCTGAAGGTCACATACTTGCCGAGGCAGGTTCTGACGGCTTGTGCGAATCCCATGACCCCCTCCCTTTCCGGCGCGCCTCGCCCGAGCGGCGCGCGAGCACCCTTTGGTTTGCCGGGCGCCGCCCTCCCGCCGCGGCTGGCGATGCCGGAGGCGCCGCTCAGCCGGCGAGCGGATCGGGTGTGCGGTAGAGCGTCTGGCCGTTCACCCGGATCTCGACGTCCTGGAGATACTCCCTGATGCCTTCGGGGTCGATGGCGACACCGAGGCCCGGGGCGTCCGGCACGTGGATCAGGCCGTCGGCGCCCGGCTCGATGCGGGTGGCGCAGAACGCCCTTGGCGACCGGCCGCGTGTGCACCGGGAACTCGCAGATGCGATGCTCCTCCAGCCCGGCGAAGGGCTGCAGCGAAGGCGAGAGGGCGAGGTTGGAGGTGAAGGTGTGGTTGACGTAGGTGATGCCGCGCGCCACCGCGTGCTCGGCCACCGCCTTGGCCGGGCCGATGCCGCCGATCCGGCCGCAGTCGATCTGGACGTAGCCGACCTTGCCGTAGTCGATGGTGTGGCGGGCCATGGCGAACCAGGGCGGCCTCGCCGCCGGCGAGCCGCACCTTAGAGCTCCTGGCGCCAATGGCGGCATAGGCCTCGTAAGCCATGCCGGCGACCGGCTCCTCGTACCAGGTTGCGTTCACCGCCTCGAGCGCCGGCAGGCGGGCCGCAGCCGCCTCGACGTCCTCGCCGAAGATGGCGCCGGCATCGACGAGCAGGATGCCCTCCGGCCGGGCCCTCGCGGGCGGCGTGGAGGTGGTCGACGTCGTCCTGCAAGGTGCCCCGGCCGAAGGGCCCCCAGCCGCGCCTGACCGCCCGAAAGCCGGCCGCGATCTGCGCCCGGCAGCTCGCGCGTGTCTCCTCGGGCGTGTCGCCCCAGAGCTGCGAGGCATAGGGCGTCTTGGGCCAGGCACGGTCGTAGCCGAGCAGCCGCCAGACCGGCTCGCCGCGCGCCTTGCCGATGATGTCCCAGAGCGCCATCTCGATGCCGGACCGTGTGCGGCGCCTGCAGCAGGTCCATGCTGTCCCAGGCGATCCTGTGGGCGATCCCTGCGATATCGGCCGGCGTCTCGACCGACTGGCCCAGCACCGACCGGCGATCGGCTTGCAGGCGCCGCGCGACTTCGGGCAGACGAAGGCCGCGATCGACGGCAGGGCGAGGCCTCGCATTCGCCCCAGCCGGTGAGCCCGCCGGCGGCGACGCGCACGAGCAGCGCATCCTGGCTGCCGTCGCCGGCATCGGTGACCTCCGGCATGGCGACGTAGAAGAGATCGACGGCCTCGATGCGCATGTGCCCTGCCCTCATTCCCGGCTGATCTGGACGACGGCGTCCTGGCGCTTCTTGACGTCCGGCAGGAGCTCGGTGCCGAGGCCGTGGCCCTGCATGGGCAGGATGTGGCCCTTTTCCATGCGCGGCAGCTCGGTCACCAGCTCCTTGTACCAGCCGGTGTAGAAGGCGCGCACGCTCTCCTGGATCAGCGCGTTCGGGGCGTTGAGCGAGAGGTGGCAGGAGGCGGTGTAGACGATGGGGCCGGTGCAGTCGTGGGGTGCGACCGGGAGCTGGTGCGCCTCGGCCATGGTGGCGATTTTCTTGGCCTCGGAGGCCGCCGCACCAGCCGAGGTCGAGCATGACGATGCCGACGGCGTGCTTCTTCATGAGCTCGCGAAACATCGGCCGGGTGGCCACGGTCTCGCTCGCGGTGATCGGCACCTTCGTCGACGCCGCCAGCTCGGCCAGCGCGTCGAAATTGTTCATCTTGATCGGGTCCTCGTACCAGAAGGGCTGGTAGGGCTCGAGGGCGGCGAAGATCCGCTTGGCGGCCGGCAGGTTCCACAAGGAATGCAGCTCGACCATGATGTCCATGCTGTCGCCGACCGCGTCGCGGATCTTGGCGAAGGGTGCCAGCGCCGTCCTCAGCTCCTCGGGGCTGATATAGCTGCCGTCGGTGCGCTCGGCGGCGAAGTCGAAGGGCCAGATCTTCATGCCCGTGATCCCCTCCTCCTGGAGGGAGTGGGCGAGATCGCCGGCGTTGTTGAGGAAGGCGTCGAGGTCCTCGTAGGGCCCCTGCTTCTCCTCGAGCCCCCAGTTCTGGGTCATCTGCCCCCTGGTGCCGCGCACGTAGCGGTAGCCGGCGCAGGTGTTGTAGGTGCGGATCCGGGGGCGCGAGAGGCCGCCCAGGAGCTGGTGGACCGGCTGGCTCGTGGCCTTGCCCCAGATGTCCCAGAGCGCGATGTCGATCGCCGAAGCGCCGCGCATCTCGGCCCCGCTGCCGGCGAAGCCCAGATAGTAGTCGTGGATCAGCGTGCGCGAGTGGCGGTCGATGGCGAGCGGGTCCTTGCCGATCAGCCGCGGTGCTGCCGTCTCGTGGATGTAGGCGATCACCGCCTTCGGACCGAAGAAGGTCTCGCCGAGCCCGACCAGGCCGGCGTCGGTATGGACCTGGACCCAGCACAGGTTCGGGAATTCCTCGAGCCAGATGGTCTCGAGGGCAGTGATCTTCATGGCGGCGTTCCTATGTGGCGGGCTTCGACCGGGGCGGTCAGGCGGCGGGGGCCTCGCCGAAATAGCCCTTCTTCCGGCCGCGCTGGTTCTCGTAGATCGAGCCCGCGTGCTTCGCCTCCGGCAGCGGCAGGCGGACCGGCACGTCGGTGCAGCGCGGCACCACCGGGTCGTTCTCGCCGCAAAGCAGCATCGCCTGCCAGTCGGCCCAGTTCTTCGGCTGCTGGCTGCCGACCAGCGGCCAGGCGTCGGCGGCGCGGTACTGGAAGAGCAGCAGGCGGCGCATCTTCTGCGACGTGTTGAGCGCCGAGCCATGGATGGTCCGGGCGTGGTGGATCGAGATGCTGCCCGCCGGGCCGACGCAGGGCCGCGCCGCGGAGAAGTCGACATCGGTCTGGTCGAGGTCGACGGCACCGCAGAAGACGCCGTCGGCATGGTGCTCGTGGATGGGGCCCTTGTGGCTGCCCGGCACGCAGAGCAGCGGCCCGTTCTCGATGGCGCAGTCGTCCATCATGACGCCGACGGCGGCGAGGTCGTCATTGGTGTGCGGGTAGAAGGCCCAGTCCTGGTGCCACTCGACGGCGGCACCGTAGCCGGCCGCCTTCATGTTGAGCTTGGAGGTGTCGAAGCGCAGCACGGGGTGGACGAGCTGCCGCAGGATCTCGACGATCGCCGGGTGCCGGCCGATCCGGGCATAGGTGTCGTGCTGGAGATGCGGCGTCTTGATCCGGCGCACCCGGGGCTCGGTGGCGCTGTGGGTGGGCTCGAGGTCGTAGACGTCGTTGTGGGCCTGGACGAAGCGCGCCCTGGCGACGAAGTCGTCGGTGACCTGGCGCAGCTCCTGGACCTCGTCCGGCGAGAGGACGTTCTCGACGACGATGAAGCCGTCCCGGCGATAGGACTCGATCTGCTCGGCACTGAGTTGCATGGCCCGCTCCCCTGGATGATCGGAATTTGCGCCGGAGCGTGCCGGTGGCGGATGAAAACGTCAACATCGAACTGCGGCGCTCCCGGCGATCCCGCTTGACAGCGACACCGTCGCGCGTCGTGGTGACGTCGTCATGAGCGAAGCGAGACCGATGTGAGCCGGCGGCCGACGATCCGTGACGTGGCGCGTGTCGCCGGCGTCTCGACCGTCACCGTCTCGCGTGTCGGCAACGACCCGGCGCTGGTGAGCCCGACGACCCGCGCGCGCGTCGAGCAGGCGATGCGCGACCTGGGCTATGTCGCCAATGCGGCGGCGCGCTCGATGCGCACGCGGCTGTCGCGCAGCATCGGCTGCCTCGTGCCCGACCTCGTCAACTACCCGAACGCGGCAATCGCCCAGGCGGCGGAGCGGCATCTGGCGGCGGCCGGCTACTCGCTCCTGCTGACCAGCAGCGACTACGACCCGGCGGCCGAGGTGCGGGCCCTCGAGGCGCTGCGCACGCGCCAGGTCGACGGCCTCCTGCTCTACGTCTCCGACGAGACCGACCCGGCGCTGACCCGTGCCCTCGCCCGGCTGGACATGCCGCTCCTGGTGCTCGACCGCACCCTGCCGGTCGACGCCGACACGCTCCTTTCGGCGCACGGCCCGGCGCTGCGGGAGGCGGTCCGCTACCTCGCCGGCCTCGGCCACCGGCGCCTCGCCATCATGCTCCCGGGCCTGCCGGTGCGGCCGGTGGTCGAGCGGCGCCGGGCCTTCCTCGCGGCGACTGCCGAGGCCGGGCTCGACCCCCTGGCCCAGCGCGTGGTCGAGGTGCCGCCCGGGGATCACCACCGGCTGCGCGCGGCGCAGGACCTGCTGGCGGGGCCGGCGGCACCGACGGCGGTGCTCGTCGAGGGCAGCCGGCAGGTCCGGGCGGTGCTCGCCGCCGCGCGCGGGCTCGGCCGGGCGATCCCGCACGAGCTCTCGCTGATTGCCCTCGACGCCTCGGACATCGCCACCGTGACCACGCCCGAGCTCACTACGGTGACGCGCGACTACGAGGAGATCGGCAGGGTGGCGGCCGGCCTCCTGCTCGAGCGGCTGGCGGCGCCCGGCGCTCCCTGGCGCCGGGTCGAGCTGGAGAGCCGGATCGAGCTGCGCGGCTCCTGCGGGCCGGTGCCGGGCGATAGAGGTTGACGGTTTCGCGAGCTTCATGCCAAGCGTTGCGCCGCGACGCCAGGGGGCGACACTCGAGAAAGCGGGAGGCGAGACGATGAAAGGTTGGAGCACGGCCCTGTTCATGGGCACGGCGGCGGTGGTGGCGCTGCAGGCGGGCGCCGGTGACGCGGCGGAGGTCTGGAAGGTGCAGACCTCGATGACCGCCGGCGAGAGCTACTATCAGAACATCGAGGAGTTCTGGCTGCCCAAGCTCGCGGCGATGACCAAGGGCGAGCTGACCATCGAGCTGACGCCGGTCGGCTCCGTCGTGCCGTACAACGAGACGATGGACGCCATCGCCCTCGGCGTGCTGCAGGGCGATATCACCTCCACCTCCTATTTCGCCGGCCGCAGCAAGGCCTTCTCGGTGATGGGCGACCTCATCGCCGGCTATGACCGGCCCGAGCAGATCGCACTCTTCTGCTACCATGGTGGCGGGCGCGAGTTCCTGCAGGAGCTCTACGACGAGTTCACCGACGGCCAGGTCAAGGTGATCGGCTGCGGCAACCCGGCGCGCGAGGCCTTCGTCTCGAAGGTGCCGATCCGCGGCGTCGCCGACCTCGAAGGCAAGAAGGTGCGCTCGCCGGAGGGCCTCGCGGCCGAGGTCTTCAAGCGTGCCGGCGCCGCCCCGGTCGGCCTGCCGGCCGCCGAGACCTACACCAGCGTCGACAAGGGCGTGGTCGATGCGGCCGACTTCAGCTCCTACACCATGAACGACAGCCTGGGCTTCCAGCAGATCGCCCGGTACCCGATCTATCCGGGCATCCACTCGATGCCGGTGCTGCAGTTCACGGTGAACAAGGCGGCCTATGACGCACTCGACGAGAGCCAGCAGGTGATCCTCGACGTCTGGTACCAGGCGATGGTCAACGACCTGCGCCTCAGGAACGACATCACCGACCAGGAGCTCGTCGCCCGCGACCGCGCCGATCCGAACATCGACGTCGTCGACTGGCCGCAGGAGGAGCGCGACAAGTTCCGCGCCATCGCCCAGGAGGCCTGGGTCGAGTACGTCGCCGGCGACGCGCTCGCCGAGAAGGCGCTGCAGACCAATGTCGACTTCATGAAGCGGGTCGGGCTGCTGCCCGCCGACTGAGCCGAGGGGAAACGGCGGCGGGCACCCGGAAGCGCCCGCCGCCGGCCTTGCGCCGCCACGCACGCGCCGACATTCGGGGGGACCGCTCTTGCAGGCGATCGAGACCTTCAACCTCTGGCTCGGCAGGCAGGTCGGCTGGTTCTATCTCGGTGCCGTCGTCGTCACGTTCTACGAGGTGCTGGCGCGCTACGTCTTCAATGCGCCGACCACCTGGGCCTTCGAGGTCACGATCTTCCTCTGCGCCTCGGGCTACATGCTCTCCGGTGCGAACGTCACCGCCGAGGACAAGCACATCGCCATCACCAGCATGGTCGAGATCGCGCGGCCGCCGGCACGCTGGTGGATGCGCCTCGTGTCCCTGGTGGTCGGGCTCTTCGGCATGGCCGGGCTGATCTACGGTGCCTGGCAGCCGGGCATTCGCGCCTTCAAGATCTGGGAGCGCACCGGCAGCGCCTTCAACTCGCCGACCCCGGCGCTGATCAAGCCGATCATCACGATCGCCGGCATCCTCGTCCTGCTGCAGCTCGCCCTGCAGCTCGCCCGCCATCTGCGGGCGGGGCCGCGTGACCCGGGAACCGCCGCACCCCCTCCAGCCTGACGGAAGTCGATCGTGGGCATCGAGATCGCCACCATCCTGATCATCGCCGTCATGCTGGGCTTCATGCTGCTGGGCGTGCCGCTCGCCTGGACGACCATGGCGCTGGCCGTCGGCTGCACCCTGCTCTGGCTCGGCCCGGCGGGCCTGCCGCTGGTCGCCAGCCGGGTCTACGGCTTCATCAACGAGTACGTCCTGGTCGCCGTGCCGCTCTTCGTCTTCATGGCCTGCGTGCTCGAGCGATCCGGGGTGGCGCGCGACCTCTACGATGCCATGCGGGTCTTCGCCGGCCGGCTGCCCGGCGGCGTGGCCGTGCAGACGACCCTGGTGGCCATCGTCATGGCGGCGATGACCGGCATCATCGGCGGCGAGATCGTGCTGCTCGGCCTGATCGCCCTGCCGCAGATGCTGCGGCTCGGCTACGACCAGAAGCTCGCCATCGGCACGATCTGCGCCGGCGGGTCGCTCGGCACGATGATCCCGCCCTCGGTCGTGCTGATCGTCTATGGCCTGACGGCCGGGGTCTCGATCGGCGACCTCTTCCTCGGCGGCGTCCTGCCGGGCCTGCTGCTGGCCGGCTTCTACATCACCTACATCATCGTCCGCGCCGTGCTGAACCCGGCTTTGGCGCCGCAGCTGCCGGCGGACCAGCTCGACATCCCGCTCGCCGAGAAGCTCCGGCTGCTCAAGGGCCTGATCCTGCCGATCCTGATCATCATCTGGGTGCTGGGCTCGATCTATGGCGGCATCGCCAGCGTCACCGAGGCGGCCGGCGTCGGTGCCGTGGCGGCACTCCTGGCGGCGGCGGTGCGCGGCGAGTTCAGCCTGGCGCTGTTGTGGGAAGCGATGCAGCGGACGATGTCGACGGTCGGCATCATCATCTGGCTGACGCTCGGCGCCAACGCCTTCATCGGCATCTACAACATCATGGGCGGCACGCGCTATCTCTCCGGTGCCATCGCCGGGCTGCCGCTCGAGCCCTGGCAGATCATCCTCGTGATGATGTTCATCCTCTTCGTGCTCGGCATGGTGCTCGACTGGATCGGCATCACCCTGCTCACCATGCCGATCTTCGTGCCGGTGATCATCAATCTGGGCTACGACCCCGTCTGGTTCGGCATCCTCTTCTGCATGAACATGCAGTGCAGCTTCCTCACCCCGCCCTTCGGCCCGGCCGCCTTCTACCTCAAGTCCGTGGCCCCGCCGCATATCCAGCTGCAGACGATCTTCGGGGCGCTGCTGCCCTTCATCGGCATGCAGATCCTGGCGCTCGCCTTCCTCCTGCTCTTCCCGCAGCTTGCCCTCTGGCTGCCCGCCCTGGCCCGCGGCTGACCGGGTCGTGATCACCGACTGCCACGTCAACATCTGGAACGACGAGCACGTCCTGCCGCACTACCGCACGCAGATGGCGCGGGTGCGCGAGAAGGGCATCCCCGAGAAGGCGGATGCCGAGACCATCATCGCGGCCATGGCGCCGGTCGACCGGGCGATCGTCTTCGCGCTGCGCTATGCCGAGACGATCGGCATCGACAGCGACGACGCGGTCACGGCGGATGCGGTGCGCCGCCACCCGGAGAAGCTCACCGGCTTCGCCTATGCCGACCCGCGCCGGCCGGACTGTCGAGCGGCTGCGCCACGCCGTCGAGGCTCGGCCTCGTCGGTGCCGGCACGGGCCGATTTACAACGGCGTGCCGCTCGACGACCCGAGGCTCGAGCCGGTCTATGCCTATTGTGAGCAAAACGACCTGCCGCTCACCATGCACATGGGCACCACCTACACGCGGCTCCACGCCGCCGAGCTCGGCCGGCCGCTGGCGGTCGAGGCGGTGGCGCTCCGGCACCCGGACCAAGCTGGTGATGGCGCATATGGGCCACCCTGGTTCGAGGAGTGCATTGCCGTCATCAGGAGCAGCCCAACGTCTATGCCGAGATCTCGGCGATCTACTACCGGCGCTGGCAGTTCTGGCCAATGTCATGCTGGCGATCGAGGAGTACCAGGTCGCCGACAAGGTCTTCTTCGGCAGCGACTTCCCGTTCTCGACGCCGGGCGAGGGCATCGAGCTGACGCGGGCGGTGCGCGAGATCGGCGGCAGCGGCGGCATGCCCCGGGTCGCCGGGAGACGGTCGAGCGGATCATCGCGAGCGACCCCTACCGGCACTGGTGGCACGGCGGGCCGGACGCGGCACGGCCGCGCTGCTGAAGCCTAGCCGGCGTCGCCGTCGAGGGTGAAGCCCACCTTGAGCATCACCTGCCAGTGGGCCACCTTGCCGTCCTCGATCGCACCCCGGGTCTCGATCACCTCGAACCAGCGCAGGCCCTTCCCAGCGTCCGGCTGGCGCGGCGGATGGCGTTTTGGGTGGCGTCCTCGATGCTTTCCGTCGAGGAGCCGACGAGCTCGATCACCTTGTAGACATGTTCGCTCACGGGCGAGCCTCCCTGGGTTGAAGGGTGCAGTCTACCCCGAGCGGGGCGGCTGCACCAAGCCGCGGGCCTGCTCAGCCCGCGGTATCGAGCAGAACCGCCGCGATCGACTTGCGTTCCAGGGCGATGTCGCCTTCGGCCATCGGGCGGCCGGCGCGGCGATACCAGTAGGCGGCATTGCCGAGGTCGCCCTCCTCGCGATGCAGGTGGGCATGGACCCAGGCGGGGTCGGGTCGGCCTCGTCCTGCTGGACGATCATAGGGCCTGCCGCCAGTCGCCCTTGGCGGCGTGCCAGAGCGCTTCGAGCGCTCGTGAGGCCGGCGGGCGGAGTGGCCTGGGCGAGGCTGGCCTCGAAGGATTTGGGGGTCATGGTCACATCTCCAGTGGCAGGTTGGCGGGGAGCGGCTCAGCGCTGGCGGAAATGCCAGAGCACGAGCCCGCTGAGCACGACGATGGCGGCGCCGATCCAGGTCCAGCCATCCGGGAAGTCGCCGAAGACGAACCAGCCGAGCACGGTCGCCGTGACCAGCGAGAGATAGGTGAAGGGGCGAGGCTGGCGGCCGGGGCGAAGTCGAGGGCGCGGGTCAGGAGCAGGTGGCCGGTCAGGGCGCAGGTGCCGACCGCCAGCAGCAGCAGCGCCTCGCCGAGGGTCGGCCAGACCCAGACGAAGGCATGAGCAGGCTGAGCGCGCCGCTGGCGACCAGCGAGGTGATGGAGAGTGACGTCGGCCGGCTCGAGCCTGCGAGCTTGCGGGTGATGATGAGGTAGAGCGAGAAGCACAGGCCGGCGCCGAGCGGCAGGAGCGCCATGATGTCGATGCCGGCGCTGCCCGGGCGGATGATCACGAGCGCCCCGGCGAAGCCGAGGCAGACCGCGACCCACTCGGAGCGGGTGACCCTTTCGCCGAGGAGCCAGGGCGAGAGGGCGGTGACGGCGAGCGGGGCCACGAAGATGAGGGCCAGCGCGTCGGCCAGCGGCACCACCTGCACGCCGGTGACGAAGAGCAGGTTGGCGACGAGGATGGCGAGCGCGCGGGCGATCTGCAGGCCCGGCCGGTCGGTGCGCAGGGCGCCCGGGCCGCGCCGCCAGAGGACGACCGGCACGAGCAGCACCGCATTGCCGAAGAACCGGGCCCAGGCGATCTGCAGGACCGGCAGGCTGGCGACCAGATATTTGGCCATGGCGTCGTTGATCGGCATGATGATCTGGACGACCAGCATCATCAGGATGCCGAGCGCGGCGCCGCCGGCGAGCCGGGCTCCCCCTGCCGGCGCTTCAGCCCGCACGAAACGTGCGCCCGGAAGTGCCTGTCGTGCATTGAACTGGCGCGCGAAAGCCGCCATGATGCTTCCCGAGCAATGGCCAGCCAGTCATCGGCACATCCGGTGTGGGCGGGGGCGCGGGCTCGTCATCAGGGGAAACGGTTCGGCCCGCCAGGTCATCGGGGTCGGCGCCGAGGCAGGATCGGGAAAAGGGCACATGGCTTCCGTCGACGTTCGCAAGGTGGAGAAGTTCTTCGGCACGGTGCAGGTCTTGCACGGCGTGTCGATCGATATCGAGGATGGCGAGTTCGTCGTGCTCGTGGGCCCTTCGGGCTGTGGCAAGTCGACCCTGCTCAGGATGATCGCCGGGCTCGAGGAGATCAACCGCGGCGAGATCGCGATCGGCGGGCGGGTGGTCAACACCGTGCCGCCGAAGGATCGCGACATCGCCATGGTCTTCCAGAACTACGCCCTCTACCCGCACATGACCGTGCAGCAGAACATGGCGTTCTCGCTCAAGCTCGCCAAGGCGCCGAAGAACGTGATCGAGGAGCGGGTCAACCGCGCCGCCGACATCCTGGGGCTGCGCGAGTATCTCGGCCGCTATCCGAGGCAGCTCTCGGGCGGCCAGCGGCAGCGCGTCGCCATGGGCCGGGCCATCGTCCGCGACCCGCAGGTCTTCCTCTTCGACGAGCCGCTCTCCAACCTCGACGCCAAGCTGCGCGTCCAGATGCGCACCGAGATCAAGGAGCTGCACCAGCGGCTCAAGACGACGGCCGTCTACGTCACCCACGACCAGATCGAGGCCATGACCATGGCCGACCGCATCGTGGTCATGCAGGGTGGCCATGTCGAGCAGGTGGGCGCCCCCCTCGAGCTCTACGACCGGCCGAGCAATCTCTTCGTCGCCGGCTTCATCGGCTCGCCCTCGATGAACTTCATCCCGGCGCGGATCGACCGGACGAACGGCTCCGCCGTGGCGGTCGCCGCCGATGGCAGCCGCCTGCCCTTGCCGGCCGATACCGGCGGCCAGAACGGCCAGGAGATCGTCTACGGCATCCGCCCGGAGCATCTGGCCCTGGTGCCCGAGGCCGAGGGCCAGGGGGCGGCCCCGGCCGAGGTCGTCGTGGTCGAGCCGACCGGTGCCGAGATCCTCGTCGTCACCAAGTTCGCCGGCCACGAGGCGCAGGCGGTCTTCAAGGACCGGCACCCGCTGCGGCCGGGCGACCGGATCGGCCTCGCCCCGATCCTCGACTCCGTGCACGTCTTCGACAAGGCCTCGGGCCAGCGCCTCGGCCACTGAGGCCCGCGCCCCCCCGAAACGCCACCGGCGCCGACGGACCCGTCGGCGCCGGCGCTGTTTTCGGGCCTACTCGACCGTGACGGACTTGGCGAGGTTGCGCGGCTGGTCGACGTCGGTGCCCTTGAGCACCGCCGTGTGGTACGCGAGGAGCTGGACCGGCACGGTGTAGAGCAGCGGCGCCACGAAGGGGTCGACCTTCGGCAGCACCAGGGAATGCGCGGCGTACTCGCCGAGCGCCGCCACCCCCTCGGCATCGCTGATCAGGATCACCCGGCCGCCACGGGCCACGACCTCCTGGAGGTTGCTCGCGGTCTTCTCGAAGAGCGCGTCCGTCGGCGCCACGACCACCACCGGCACGGTGTCGTCGATGAGGGCGATGGGCCCGTGCTTGAGCTCGCCCGCGGCATAGCCCTCGGCGTGGATGTAGCTGATCTCCTTGAGCTTCAGCGCCCCCTCGAGGGCGATCGGGTACATCATGCCGCGGCCGATATAGAGCACGTCGCGGGCATCGAGGATGCCGAGCGCGATGCGGCGGACGGCCTCGTCGTGCTCGAGCGCCTCGAGCATAAGGGCCGGCACCTCGTCGAGCGCCTGCACCAGCCGCGCCTCCGTGGCCGAATCGAGCCGGCCGCGCGCTTGGCGCAGCCGAGCGCCAGGCAGGCGAGCGTCGCGAGCTGGGTGGTGAAGGCCTTGGTCGAGGCGACGCCGATCTCGGGCCCCGCCAGCGTGCGCAGCGTGCCGTCCGCCTCGCGGGCGAGCGTGCTCTCCGGCACGTTGACGACGGCGAGCGTCGGCCGGCCCGCCGCCTTGACGTAGCGGAGCGCCGCCAGCGTGTCGGCGGTCTCGCCCGACTGCGAGACGAAGAGCCCGGCCGTGCCCGGCCCCATGGGCGGCTCGCGGTAGCGGAACTCCGAGGCGATGTCGCACTCGACGGCGAGCCCGGCCGTGCCCTCGAACCAGTACTTGGCGACCATGCAGGCATAGAAGGCGGTGCCGCAGGCGATGGTGGTGAGCCGGTCCAGGGCGGCAGGGTCGAAGGGCAGCTCGGGCAGGGCGATCCGGTGGCCGGTGCCGTCCTCGCCCGGGGCCGTGCCCACGTCGGCGAAGGAGCGGAGCGTGTCGCCGAGCACCGCCGGCTGCTCGCAGATCTCCTTCTCCATGAAGTGCCGGTGATTGCCCTTGCCGATCAGGGCACCGGAGAGCGCGGTCTGCCGGATCGGCCGGTCGACCGCGGCGCCGGCGGCATCCTCGATGATGGCACCGGTGATGCGCACGAAGGCGATGTCGCCCTCGTCGAGATACTGGATGCGGTCGGTGAGCGGGGCGAGGGCGAGCGCGTCGGAGCCCACGTACATGGCCTCGCCGGCCGTGCCGTAGCCGATCGCCAGCGGGCTGCCACGCCGCGCCGCGACGAGCAGGCCGGGATCGGCCTGGAAGAGGAGGACGAGGCCGAAGGCGCCCTCGAGCCGGCGGATCGCGGCGCGCGCCGCGGCCTCGGGGTCGTTCCCGGCCTCGAGCTCGACGGCCACCAGATGCGGCACCACCTCGGTGTCGGTCTGCGTCGCGAAGACCCGGCCCCGCGCCTCGAGCTCGGCCCGGAGTACGGCGAAGTTCTCGATGATGCCGTTGTGCACGACCGCCACGCCGCCCGCCAGATGCGGATGGGCGTTGGTCTCGGTGGGCGCCCCATGGGTCGCCCAGCGGGTATGGCCGATGCCGACACTGCCGCCCAGCGGATGCGCCTCGAGCAGCGCTGCCAGCCGCTCGAGCTTGCCCTCGGCACGCCGGCGGTCGATGCGCCCGTCGGTGATGGTGGCGATGCCGGCACTGTCATAGCCGCGATACTCGAGCCGCCTGAGCCCCTCGAGCAGCAGCCCGGCCACCGGCTCCCGGGCAATCGCCCCCACAATGCCGCACATCGCCCATCTCCCGCCGAAGGTACAGCGTCGCCCCGCCTTCGCCAGCGTCGCCCATCCGAGTGGCCGACGTCAATCGCCTCGAGCGGCGGGGATCAGGTGCCTTCGGTGGCGAGCAGGGCCGTCTGGCGGTCGACCACGCCGCGCATCTGCGAGGCCGGCATCGGCTGGCCGGCATAGAAGCCCTGCACCAGGTCACAGCCCTCGTCGCGCAGCAGCTCGAGCTGCTCCCGGCTCTCGACGCCCTCCGCGCAGGCGACGAGGCCGAGCTCGTGCGCCAGCGCCACGACCGAGCGGACGATCGCCCCGGCATGGCGCGAGCGCCCGCTGCGGCGGATGATCGACTGGTCGATCTTGAGCTTGTCGAAGGGGAACATCTGCAGGTAGCCGAGCCCGGCATAGCCCGTGCCGAAATCGTCGAGGGCGATCCTGAGGCCCAGCCGCTTGAGCTGCAGCAGGACGTCGAGCGTCGATTCGGTGTCCTCGATCAGCACACCCTCGGTGATCTCGAGCTCGAGCCGGTCGGGATCCGTCGCCGTTCGCTCCAGCGTCTCCCGGACCGCGTCGACGAAATCGGGGCTGGCGAGGTCGATGGGCGACAGATTGACGGAGATGCAGAGATCGCCCAGCCGCCGGCTGTCCTGGCAGGCCTGGCGCAGCACCCAGCGGCTGAGCGGGACGACGAGGCCGGTGCGCTCGGCGACCGGAATGAACCGGGTCGGCGAGATGAAGCCGTGATCGTGGTGATGCCAGCGCAGCAGCGCCTCGGCGCCGACATAGCGACCGGCGCGCAGCGCCAGCTGCGGCTGATAGGCGAGCGCCAGGCGGTTCTCGGCGATCGCCTCGCGCAGCTCCTCCTCGAGCCGCCGCATGGTCCGCGCCTCGAGGTCCATGCCGTCCATGAAGAGATGCGTCGACCGGCCGTCCCGGCGGCCCCGGCTGATCGCGACCTGGGCACGGCGCAGGCAGACTTCCG
The DNA here is from genome assembly GCA_041397945.1 of Geminicoccaceae bacterium. Taxonomy (GTDB): domain Bacteria; phylum Pseudomonadota; class Alphaproteobacteria; order Geminicoccales; family Geminicoccaceae; genus SLRI01. The sequence continues at coordinate 5,694 of JAWKVR010000050.1, read as the reverse complement.
GCTCGCGGTCGTCCGGCCGATCTCGTAGAGGCCGATATGGCAGGTGATGCGCAGGCTCTCCTCGGGCACCGAGAAGGGCTCCTCGAGCGACCGCTCGAGCCGTCGGGTGAGATCGAGGATCGGGTCGAACGGCAGGGCATGCGGGCGCAGGAGGAAGAACTCGCCGCACGCCGATGCGGCCGATGGCGTCGCTCGCGCGCGCAGACGCGGATGCGCTCGGCCACCTGGCGGATCACGTTGTCGCCCGCCCCGGCCCCGAAAGCCTCGTTGACGCTGCGGAAACGGTCGATGTCGATGACCAGCAGCACCGGCTGCTCGTCCCGGTGGCGGCCATGGCGCAGGCGCGCCGCGAGCAGCCGCATGCAGCCGACGCGGTTCAGGAGCCCCGTCAGCTCGTCGTGCCGATCGACGAAGCCGAGCCGCTCGCGCGCCTTGACGATGTCGCTGATGTCCACGGCGACCCCGCGAAACCCGACGAATGAGCCACCGCCATCATGCTTCGGCTGGCCGATCAGGCGCAGCGTCCGGCTGTGGCCGTCGACGTGGACCACGCTCGCCTCGACATCGCGGAACGACCGCCTTCCGGCGATGGCCATGGCCATGGCACGCTGGGCGGCATCGGCGAGGCCGTTGCCCAGAACCTCGATCCAGCCCCGCCCGAGGGCCTCGTCCAGGGGCAGGCCGACGCAGCGCTCGAAGCCGTCAGAGAGGGACGTCAAGCGGCCCGCCGTGTCGGCTTCCCAGACGAATTCCGCCCCGGCATGCGCCACTTCCTGCAGCAGCTCCTCGGCGCTCGAGGCAATGCCCGGCATCCGGCTGGCCCGGCGCCAGAAGAGGCCGATGGCGAGAAAGCCGGCGAGGCCGCTGATGGCGATGGCGACGAGCAGCACCGCGAGGGGCGGCTGGCCGATCGCGTCGCTGCCGGGCCCGCCGGCGGCGAGGCCGGCCCAGAGGCAGGCGCCGAGGACACCGCCGGTCATCACGCCGAGCGGCAGCCCGGCAAGGCGGACGGGCCGGGGCTCTGGCACCGGCGGGGCTGATGCGCTCAGGGGACCCTCCACAGGACAGGAGCGACAGTCCGGGGAGGATGAACGAAACCTCTTAACGCCGGGTGAACCGGCACGCCCGGCGCGTCAGTCGGGCAGGCCGTAGGTCTGCGGGTCGCGCCAGCGGAAGAGCGCCGAATCGAGCTCGCCGCCGGTCTCGACGTCCTGCAGCACGATGTGCGTCACGAGGCCCTGCGCGTCGACCACCGACCAGCGGCGCAGCGCCAACGGCGACCGTGCGAAGACCAGGGTGACCGAGCCCTGGTCGGCCTCGCCCTTGCGGGTCACGGTGACCGCCAGCTCGCCGGCCTGCTCGCGCACGGCCGTCACCTCGACATCGCCGTCGAGCCGCACGTCGTCGTCGAGCAGGATGCCGAGCGGCGTCTGGCTGATCGGGATGACGTTCACCTGGCCGATGCTGGCATCGTAGAAGACGAGCCGCCAGTCGCCCGGCGCTATCAGGCGGATGCGCGACGGCGGGTCGTAGTCGAAGCGCAGCCGGCCGGGTCGCTGGATGTAGACCCGGCCGCGGCTGAGGCTGCCATCCGGGGCGATCTGCTCGAAGCGGGCGGCCAGCGTCTCGATGCCGTTCAGATAGCGCTCGACATCGGCGAGGATCGCACTCTGCGCCGCCAGCGGCCGGCCGCCGGCGAGCACCGGGGCGGTCAGGGCGGCAAGGGTCAGAAAACGACGGCGTTCGAGGGTCAGCACGCGGCCTCGCTCCAGGGAATGCAACGACAGGGGGGCTCAGTCGTCGTCATCGTCGCGGGTCGGCTGGGTGCCGTCGAGCCCACCCCGGCCCATCAGCACCTGCCGCCGCCCGACATGGTCGGCCGTGGTGATCAGGCCCTCCTGCTCCATGCGCTCGATCAGCTTGGCGGCGCTGTTGTAGCCGATGCTGAGCTTGCGCTGCAGGTAGCTGGTCGACGCCTTGCCGTCGCGGGCCACGATCTGCACGGCCTGCTCGTACACATTGTCGCCCGAGCCCTCGGCCGCAAGGGGGGCGCCCTCCTCCGGCGGCGCATCCAGGCCGCCGTTCTCGGAGGTCACCTCCTCGTGATAGTCGGGCTCGCCCTGCGACTTGAGGTGGGCCACCACCCGCTCGACCTCGTTGTCGGTGACCAGCGGCCCGTGGATGCGCATGATCCGGTCGCCCGGCATGAGGTAGAGCATGTCGCCCTGGCCGAGCAGCTGCTCGGCACCCGGCTCGCCCATGATCGTCCGGCTGTCGATCTTCGAGCTGACGCGGAAGCTGATGCGCGACGGCAGGTTGGCCTTGATGACGCCGGTCAGCACGTCGACGGAAGGCCGCTGCGTGGCGACGATGAGGTGGACGCCGGCGGCGCGGGCCTTCTGCGACAGGCGCTGGATGGCGTGCTCGATCTCCTTGCCGGCGGTGAGCATGAGGTCGGCCACCTCGTCGACGATGACGACGATGAGCGGCAGCGGCGTCATGTCGATCGGCTGGTCCTCGATGATCGGCTGGCCGGTGCCCGCCTCGAAGCCGGTGCGCACCCGCCGGGTTAGGATCTCGCCGCGCGACCGCGCCTGCTCGATGCGCCGGTTGAAGGCGAAGATGTCGCGCACGCCGAGATGCGACATCAGCCGGTAGCGCTCGTCCATCTGGCGGACGGCCCATTTGAGCGCCACCACCGCCTTGTGCGGCTCGGTGACGACCGGGGCCAGGAGATGGGGGATGTCCTCGTAGACCGAGAGCTCGATGACCTTGGGGTCGATCATGATGATCCGGCACTGGTCCGGGGTCAGCCGGTAGAGCAGCGAGAGGATCATCGCGTTGATGGCGACCGACTTGCCGGAACCCGTGGTGCCGGCGATCAGGAGATGCGGCATGCGGGCGAGGTCGACGATGATCGGGTTGCCGGAGATGTCCTTGCCGAGCGCCAGAGCGAGGCGTGCCTCGCTGCGGGCGAAGGTGTCGGACTGCAGCAGCGAGCGGAGATAGACGGTCTCGCGCGCCTCGTTCGGCAGCTCGATGCCGATGACGTTGCGGCCGGGCACGACGGCGATGCGGACGGAGAGCGCGCAGAGCGAGCGGGCGATGTCGTCGGCGAGGCTGATCACCCGCTGGGCGCGCGTGCCGGGGGCGGGCTCCAGCTCGAACAGCGTCACCACCGGCCCGGGCTTGGCGTCGATGATCTCGCCGCGCACGCCGAAATCGTCGAGCACGCTCTCGAGCTGCCGCGACACCCTCGTCGAGCTGCGCCTTGCCAGGCCCTGCCCGCCCGCCGTGGCCCGGGCGGCACCCAGCATGTCGAGCCGGCAGACGCCGAAGGCGTTGAGCGGCAGGCTCGCCTGCGCCGAGCCGGCGCCTCGAGGCCGAGCCGCCGGCTGCCGCCGGCGGAGGTCCGGGCTTCTCGTCGGCAAGGGTCGGCGCCTGCCGCGAGCGGCCCGCGGCGGCGGGCGGCGGGGCCGGCTCCATCTCTCCGGCAACGCTGGCCCGGGGCCGCGCGCGGGCCGGCCGGCGCGGCGGCACCGGGTCGCCGGCCGGCTCGTCGACCAAGGGCTCGCCGGCGGCACCGCCGAACAGGCGATCGCCGATCCGGGCGAACATGTGTGCCAGGCCACCCGGCCGTGGCTCGACGGGCGCCGTGTCGGGCATGACCGGCTCCGGCATGACGGGCTCGGGCATCCCCGCGAAGGCGGGCTCCCCGGCGTCGTCCGCCGTGGCCTGCCGCAGGCGCCGGCTGCGCCGGCTCTCCTCGATCGCCCGGCTGGAATAGGCGGTGCCGGCCTGGGCCGCACCGCCGATCCGCCGACCGAGCCAGAGCGAGCCCCGGCCGACCCGGCCGAACGCCCAGGCACCCTCGCGCCAGCGCAGGCCGAGAGCGGCTATGCCGCAGAGCAGGGCGGCGCCACCGGTCAGCCAGCCATAGAGGTGGCCCGGCAGATGCTGGGCCAGATAGAGGAACTCGAAATCGCCGACGACGCCGCCCTGCCCCGTCCGAAACGGCCATTCCGCCGCCACCGGATCGGGCAGCCCGGCAAGGAACGCGGCGGTCGCGAGCAAGGAGAGCGGCAGCGCCACGAGCGGCAGCCAGGGCTGGACCACGCGCCGGTTGGCGGCCATCCGCACCCCCCAGCAAAGGGCGACCAGCGGCACCAGCCAGATGGCCCGCCCGAAGGTCTGGAAGAGGAGATCGGCGAGGATGGCGCCGACGGCGCCGGCCGGGTTGCTGACCGGCTGGCTCGTCGCCTGGTTGAAGGAGGGGTCCCCGGGATGGAAGCCGAACAGCGCCAAAGCGAGATACCCGGCGAGCGCCAGCAGTGCGAGGCCGGTGGTGCGCCGGCCGAAGCCTCTCAGCCAGTCGCTCAACGGGGTCCGCTCGTCGCTCTCGAAGTAGGATGTTGCCATACGCGCGGTTCTCTCTGTCGCAGCAGTCGAGGTGTCAGGCAATCACGGCCCGGAGCCGGTCGAGCGCCGGGCCGAGCACGTCGGGCTCGTGGACGAGGGCGACCCGCACGTAGCGCATGCCCGGATCGGTGGCGGCATCCAGGGCGGGCTCGCTCGCGTCGCCGGTGGCGGTCAGATAGGCGCCGGGCAGCACCTTGACATGCGCGCGGCGCCAGAGCTCGACCGCCGCCGCCTCGCCGTCGCCGACATCGAGCCAGAGGAAGAAGCCGCCGGGCGGGCGGTAGAAGCCGGCCCGGCCGGCGAGCGCCCGCTCGGCCAGGTCGAACTTCGCCCGGTAGGCCCGGCGGTTGGCCTCGACATGCGCGTCGTCGTCCCAGAGCGCTGCCGCCGCCGCCAGGACCGGCATGGGCTGGACGGCGGCGCCATAGGCGCGCAGGCGGAGGAACAAGGCGAGGAAATCGGGGTCGCCGGCGATGAAGCCGCTGCGCAGCCCGGCAGCGCTCGAGCGCTTGGAGAGCGAGTGCATGACGACGAGGTGGTCGAGCGACCCGCCGCCGGCGGCGGCCACCTCGAGGGCGCTCGGCGGGGGCTCCCGGTCGTAGATCTCGGCGTAGCACTCGTCGACGACCAGCATGAAGTCGTGGCGGCGGGCGAGCTCGAGCGCCCGCCCGAGATAGGCGCGGTCGGCGATCGCGCCCTGCGGGTTGGCCGGCGAGCAGATATAGCAGACCGTGGCCCGCGCCAGATCCGCCTCGGCGACGGCGTCGAGATCGGGCAGGAAGCCGGTCGAGGCGCTGGCCGGCATCAAGACCGGATCCGCCCCGGCGAGCACGGCGGCACCGAGATAGACCGAGTAGAGCGGGTTCGGCACGAGGACCGCCGGCCGCCCGCCCTTGCCGTCCGGGTCGGTCGCGGCGGTGGCGACGAGGAAGAGCGCCTCCTTGGTGCCGGCCACCGGCAGGACGTGGCGGTCGGGCTCGAGCCAGCCCGGGGCCAGCGCGAAGCGGCGCTCGAGCCAGCGCGCGGCAGCGGCCCGAAAGGCCGGCGTGCCGGCGGGTGGCGGGTAGCGGTTCCAGAGGCCGGCATGGGCCGCGAGCGTGGCGGCGAGGAGCGGTGGCGGCGCATGCTGCGGCTCGCCGAGCGAGAGGTCCGCGAGCGGCAGATCCGCCGGCGGGCCGCTGCGGGCGAGCAGGGCCGCCAGGCGGCGGAAAGGAAATTCGCTGAGCGCCCCGAAGCGCTGATTCCACATGATCTGGCTGCTTGCCCGCCTGGCTG
>JAWKVR010000049.1:0-29539 GCA_041397945.1 Geminicoccaceae bacterium | reverse complement strand
GCGATCTCGGAGACCGAGTATTCGTGCAGGTTGGAGACCATGCCCTCGGGATTACCAGCCGGGCGACCGGCCGTCGACCGCGGGCTAGAGGTAGCCTTCCTCGATCAGCGCCTGGGCGATCTGCACGGTGTTGAGCGCTGCCCCCTTGCGCAGGTTGTCGGCCACCACCCACAGATTGAGGCCGTGCGGCACGGTGGGGTCCTTGCGGATGCGCGAGACGAAGGTCGCGTGGTCGCCGACGCAGTCGATCTGCGTCGCGTACTCGTCGTCCTCCGGCCGGTCGACGACCAGGACACCCGGGAACTCGTGCAGCGCGTGGCGGGCCTCGTCCGGCTCGAGCGGCTCCTCGAACTCGACATTGACCGCGAGCGCGTGGCCGACGAAGACCGGCACCCGCACGCAGGTCGCGCTCACCTCGATCGACGGGTCGAGGATCTTCCGGGTCTCGACCGCCATCTTCCACTCTTCCTTGGTCGAGCCGTCCTCGAGGAAGCTGTCGATCCGGGGAATGCAGTTGAAGGCGATCTGCTTGGTGAAGACCTTGGGGTCCTGCTTGTCGTTCATGTAGATCGACTTGGTCTGGTCGAAGAGCTCGTCCATCGCCTCCTGGCCGGCGCCGCTCACCGACTGGTAAGTGGCGACAACGACGCGCTTGATGCGGGCGATGTCGTGAAGCGGCTTGAGCGCCATCACCATCTGGATGGTCGAGCAGTTGGGGTTGGCGATGATGTTCTTGTTGCGGAACTCGGCCAGCGCCTCCGGATTGACCTCCGGCACGATCAGCGGGATCTCGGGGTGCATGCGGAAGTGCGAGGTGTTGTCGATCACCACGCAGCCAGCCGCCGCGGCACGCGGCGCCTGCACGGCGGAGACGGCCGCACCGGGCGAGAATAGGCCGAGATCGACGCCCTCGAAGTCGAAGCTGGCGAGGTCCCGGACCTTCAGCCGCTTGTCGTCGCCATAGGCGACCTCCTTGCCGGCCGAGCGTTCGGAGGCGAGCGGGATCACCTCGTCCGCCGGAAAGCGGAGCTCCTCGAGGATGTTCAGGATTTCCTGGCCGACGGCCCCGGTGGCGCCGGCTACGGCAACGCGATAGCCCATTGTTCCAGCCCTTTGCGGCGCTCAGCCGAGAGAAGTGTCGAGCTCGTCGAGGACGGCCTGGCCGATCGCGGTGGTCGAGACCTCGCGCATCCCCGGCTGCATGATATCGGCAGTCCGATAGCCCTTGTCGAGCACCGTCGCGATCGCCTTCTCGACGCGGTCGGCCTCGGCCCCGAGATCGAACGAATAGCGCAGCATCATGGCGAAGCTGAGTAGCATGGCGAGCGGGTTGGCCTTGCCCTGGCCGGCGATGTCCGGGGCCGAGCCGTGCACCGGCTCGTAGAGTGCCTTGCGCCGGCCGATCTGGTCCGGCGCGCCCAGCGACGCCGAGGGCAGCATGCCGAGCGAGCCCGTGAGCATGGCGGCCGCGTCCGAGAGCAGATCGCCGAAGAGGTTGTCGGTGACGATCACATCGAACTGCTTGGGCCGCCGGACGAGCTGCATGGCGCAGTTGTCGGCATACATGTGGTCGAGCTGCACGTCCGAAAACTGCTCCTGGTGGAGCTTCGTCACCTCCTGCCGCCAGAGCACGCCCGTGTGCATGACATTGGCCTTCTCGACCGAGGTCACGCGGCCCTGGCGCTTGCGGCTGAGCTCGAAGCCGACACTGGCGATGCGGCGGATCTCGGCCGTGGTGTAGACCTGCGTGTCGACCGCCCGCCGCGTCCCGTCGGGCAGCTCCTCGATGCCGCGCGGCTCGCCGAAATAGACGCCGCCGGTCAGCTCCCGAAGGATCAGGATGTCGAGGCCCTCGACCAGCTCCTTCTTCAGGGAGCTCGCCTCGGCAAGGGCCGGAAAGACCATGGCCGGCCGCAGGTTGGCGAAAAGCTCGAGCTCCTTCCTGAGCCTGAGCAGGCCCTGCTCGGGCTTCAGGCGAAACTCGAGCTGGTCGTAGGCCGGGCCACCCACCGCGCCGAACACCACCGCGTCCGCTGCCTTGGCGAGCGCCAACGTGCTGTCGGACAGGGGTGTGCCATGCGCGTCATAGGCCGAGCCGCCGACCAGATCCGTCTCGCATTCGAAGCCGAGGCCTTGGCGATCGCGAAACCAGCCAACCACGCGCTGCACCTCGCCCATCACCTCTGGGCCGATGCCGTCACCCGGCAAAAGGAGAAGATTTCCAACCTGATTCATCGTCTTGCAATCGAATGATGATACGTTGCGAAGCGGCGTCGCCGCCGCCCTGGTCCTGTGCCGATCGGGCGAGGTGCCTCAGGCGGCGCTGCCGTACAGCCAAGGCTCGGCAGTCTTCTGCCTGGCCTCGAAGCCGTCGATCGACCTGGCCTTCACCATGGTCAGGCCGATGTCGTCGAGCCCGTTCAGCAGGCAGTGCTTGCTGAACGCATCGACCTCGAAATGGATCGGCTCGTTGCCGGTGGGCCGGGTGATCGTCTGGCTCTCGAGATCGATGGTGAACGGCCGGCCCTGCGCGTTCTCCGCCTCCTTCATCAGGAGGTCCACCGTCTCCTGCGGCAGGATGATCGGCAGGATGCCGTTCTTGAAGCAGTTGTTGAAGAAGATGTCGGCGAAGGAGGGGGCGATGACGCAGCGGATACCGAAATCGAGCAGCGCCCAGGGGGCGTGCTCGCGGCTCGAGCCGCAACCGAAATTCTCGCCCGCGATCAGGACTTCGGCCTCGCGATAGGGCGGCCGGTTGAGCACGAACTCGGGCTTCTCCTTGCCCTCCTGGTCGTAGCGCATCTCGTCGAAGAGGTTCTTGCCGAGCCCGGTCCGCTGGATCGTCTTGAGGAACTGCTTGGGGATGATCATGTCGGTGTCGACATTGATCATCGGCAGAGGGGCGGCGATCCCGGAAAGGGTGGTGAAGGCTTGCATGAGCGGCTTCCGCTGGGCGTCGAGATGCCGGGTGTCATAGGCGAGCGGTGCGCCTGCGGCAAGCGGGTGAGGGCACTGGCCGGCGTCACTCCCGGTCACCGCCGAGCCAGCCACGCCGATAAAAGGACCAGAGGAGGCCGAAGGCGATCGCCGTCATGAGGCCGAGGACCGCCGGATAGCCGAACCGCCAACCCAGCTCGGGCATGTTCCAGGGCGAGACGGTGTCGAAGTTCATGCCGTAGACGCTGGCGACGAAGCCGAGCGGAATGAAGATCGTGGCGATGACCGTCAGGACCTTCATGATCTCGTTCATCCTGGCGCTCTGGCTGGACAGATAGACGTCGAGCAGGCCCGTCGCGATCTCGCGGTAGGTCTCGACGATGTCCATGAGCTGGATGCCATGGTCGTAACAGTCGCGAAGATAGGTGCGGGTCGTGGCGCTGATCTCCTCGTGCTCGTCGCGCAGCAAGGCGTTCAGCATCTCGCGCATCGGCCAGATCGCCCGACGCAGGCTCAACAGTTCGCGCTTGACCTGATGGACACGCTCGATATGGCTTGGCTCGGGATCCCGCACCACTGCATCCTCGAGCTCCTCGACCTCCTCGCCGAGCGTTTCGAGATAGGAAAGTAGCTGTCAACCGCGGCATCGATCAGCGCATAGGCGAGGTAGTCTGGGCCAAGCTGGCGGGCGCGCCCCTTGCCATGGCGCAGACGCTGGCGCACCGGCTCGAAGCAGTCGCCCGGGCGCTCCTGGAAGGTCAGCACGAAATCCCGACCGACCACCATCGCCACCTGCTCGCCCTCGGCACCGCTCTCCTGGGTCAGCATGCGAAAGACGATGAAGACGTGATTCTCGTAGCCTTCTGCCTTCGGCCGCTGATGCGTGCTGACGGCGTCCTCGATGGCGAGCGGGTGCACGCCGAATGCTGTGCCGACCTCGGTGATCGCCGCGTGGTCGGCGAGGCCCGAGACGTCGACCCAGAGCACCGGCCGGGAGCCGCTCAGGCTCGCGATCCGGCCCGGCTCGCAGGCCGGGATCTCCTCGATCCGGTCGGGACCGTAGGCGATGACCGTGATGCTGGTGGCAACCGCGCTCGGGTCGGCGACGAGCTGGCCCGGTGCGGCGCCCGGTGCGGTGCGCTTCCTGATGATCAGGCGGCGTTTCCTGCGAAGCAATGGCCGGCTCCTTATGCGGCAATCGATCCCCGGTGTGTCCGCCGGCCCTCAGAACCCGGTGACCTGCAGATCCGCCGGATGGCGAATACGGTAGCCAAAAGTCACGGTCTCGGTCGCCCCGGGTGGCAGCTCGAGCTCCCAGACGAGCACGCCCGGCCGGTCGTCGGGCGCCGTGATCGCCGGCGTCGTCGTCGCCGTCAGGCGCTCGACGGTTATCCGGGTGTCGCGCGGCACCGGCAGGCGGTCGAAGAGCTCGAGCGTGACCGGGCCGGCGCGGCGGTTGGTGATGGTCGTGGCGAACAGGCGTTCGTGCTGGCGGGTGGTGCCGATGAGGCCGGTGGCCGAGCGCTCGTCGGTCAGGAGCCGACGCTCGATCTCGACGGCCGGATCGGCACCGAAACCGAGCTCGAGCGGCTCGCCCGGCTGCAACCCGGCAAGGTGCGTCTCGCCGACCGATGCCCCGTCCCGGTAAAGGAAGACCGGCCCGGGCAGCAACGGCGCCTCGCCCGCATGGTCGAGCGAAGCGGTCAGATAGGCGGTCGGGTCGAGCTCGGGCAGCGCCTTCCAGACGAGCCCGGCAGCACCCGCAACGGTCTCGATCGTGACCCGGTGTGCCGTGCCGTCGGCGGCGATGCTGACCTTCCCGGGGAGCCGGTAGGTGGCATCGAAGGCGCTCCGGTCGATCGCCACGGCGGCGAAGTCGGCCGACGGAAGGGCCTTCTCGGGGCCGGCGCGGGCGGCCACCGGCGCCGGGCTCGGCTGCTTGACCCAGATATCGATATACCAGGGCTCCGCCAGGGGTGCTGCCGTCTGCCAGCTCGTCGTCGCGGTCGAGAGCGTCAGCTCGACGTCGCTCCAGTCCTCGCCCGTGCGCTGGATGACCTCAGCTAGTGCTGCGAGCCGCAGCCGCTTCGTTCCGGTGTCGAGGCGCGCCTCGTAGGCCGGTGTGAACGAGGCTCCCTGGACTTCGTAGCCGAGCCGGATCTCGACCGGCCCCGCCGAATTCACCCGCACCGGCACCGTCACCTCGAGCCGACGCATCGGGTCCTCACCGAGTCGGGCGATCTCGCGCTCCAGCCTGGCGATATCGGCGTCGAGACCGTCGATGTCGTCCTGCGCCGCGCGCATCCGGCGCAGCGCCTCGCTGCTCCGGGTCTCGACGAGGCCGATCAGCCCGTCGAGCTCGGCAAGCTGGTTCCCGCCGCCGATAGCCGGCTGCAGGTTCGGCTGGCGGAGGACATCGAGCACCAGGTGCTGGACGGTCATCCGGTCGCGCTCGACCCGCCGCCGGCGCTCCAGCGTGTCGAGCTCGGCGGCGAGCCGTGCCGTTGTCGGGTTGACGGGGCCGGTCGTCTCAATCTCGCGGAAGACCGGCCGGCCGACGGTCAGGCCCGGCCCGGCAAGGTCCAGGCTGCGCCGGTCCAGTGCCACCGGCAGGTCGGCGAAGACCAACATATGGTCGCCCCGGCCGGCCTCGACGGTTGCCTCGCGGCGCACCGTGGCCCGGTCGAGCTGCACCGTGACGGCGGTGATCCGGCTCGCGACCGGCACCTCCAGGGCATGCGCGTTGGCTGCGAGCCCGAAGGACACGCCGACCAGCAAGGCAATGACGCGGCAGCTCACCGGGTGCCCGAACGGCAACATGAGACAGTGCATCGGTGACAACTCTCCAGGCGACGGCATGCCAGCCACTTTATGGCGGTCCCCCCTGCCGCTGCCAAGCCGGCGGGCATTTGTCGCTTTGGCGAGCCTCGTTGTCGCGCGCGCGCGTCCGCTACCAGGCCTCGGCTGCTAGCTCCAATCGGCGAGCAACGGGGGAAGCGTGGCGATGCGGACGACGGCGAGGGTGGTGGTGATCGGCGGCGGCGTGGTGGGCGTGAGCGCGCTCTACCATCTGGCAAAGCTCGGCTGGACCGACTGCGTGCTCCTGGAGCGCACCGAGCTCACCGCCGGCTCGACCTGGCACGCGGCGGGCCTGCTGCCGCTCTTCAACATGTCCTACTCAGTCGGCCAGCTGCACCAGTACTCGGTCGAACTCTACAAGAAGCTCGAGGCCGAGACCGGGCAGGAAGTCGGCTTCCATCCAACCGGCAACCTGCGCCTCGCCACCAATCGCGACCGGCTCGACGAGTACCGCAATTACCAGTGCACGGCGGAGACCATCGGCGTCGAGTCGCATCTGATCGGGGTCGACGAGATCAAGAAGCTCTGGCCCCTGGTCGATACAGCCGGGCTTGTCGGCGCCCTCTGGCACCCCACGGATGGCCATATCGCGCCGGTCGACGTCACCATGGCGCTGGCCAAGGGTGCGCGGGCGATGGGGGCGGAGATCGTCCAGCGCTGTGCCGTCACCGGCATCGAGCGCGAGAGCAACGAGTGGCTGGTCAGGACGACCGGGGGCGACATTCGCTGCGAGCACGTGATCTCCGCCACCGGCAACTATGCGCGCACCACCGCCCGCATGGTCGGCCTCGAGATCCCGGTCGTTCCGGTCGAGCACCAGTATATCGTCACCGACGTCGATCCGGCGCTCCGCGACTACCGGGCGACCGGGGCCAGGGAGCTGCCGATCCTGCGCGAGAGCGACGCGTCCTACTATCTGCGGGAGGAACGCCTCGGCTGGATTCTCGGCCCCTACGAGCGCCACGCGCCGGCCTGCCTCGTAGACGGGGTGCCCGCCAGCTTCGAGAAGGACCTTTTCCCGGGCGACCTCGAGCGGCTGATGCCGCATGTCGAGGCCTGCATGAGCCGCGTGCCGTCCTTCGAGCAGGCCGGCATCAAGGACATCGTCAACGGGCCGATCGCCTACACGCCGGACGGCAACCCGATGGTCGGCCCGGCCTTCGGCCTGCCGAACTTCTGGGTCTCGGAGGGTCACAGCTTCGGGGTCACCGCCGCCGGCGGGGCCGGCTGGCAGCTCGCCAACTGGATCGTCGAGGGGGAGCCTTCGGTCGACATGATTGGGGTCGACCCCCGACGCTTCGGCGTCGTCTCCAAGCATTTCGCCCGGCTGAAGAACGAGGAGGCCTACGAGCACGTCTTCGTCATCCACTACCCGATGGAGGAACGGCCGGCCTGTCGCCCGGCCAAGGCGCCGCCGGTGTATGACGAGCTGAAGGCGGCCGGTGCCGTGTTCGGCCAGCGCTTCGGCTGGGAGCGGCCGATGTGGTTCGCCCCGACCGGGGTCGAGCCGAAGGATGTGTGGTCCTTTCGTCGCTCCAACTGGTTCGGGCATGTCGGCCGTGAGGTCGAGGCGATGCGCCAGCGGGTCGGCCTCATGGAGCTCAGCTCGTTCGCCAAGTACACAGTCGAAGGCCCCGGTGCCCGCGCCTTTCTCGATAGGATGGTGGCCAACGCCATCCCGAAGGCACCGGGCCGCATCAATCTCTGCCATGCCCTCAATCCGTCCGGCTCGGTGCGCTCCGAGTTCACCATCGCGCGGCTGCCGGACGGGCTCTGGGGCGAGCGCTTCTACCTTGTCGGCCCCGGGGCCGGGCACGACTACGACTGGGATTTCCTCACGAAGTCGATGCCGCGGGACGGCTCGGTCATCGTCCAGGACGTGACGACCCAGATGGGCGTCTTCGTCCTCGCCGGCCCCCATGCGCGCAAGGTCCTGGCGAAGCTCGCCGATGCCGACGTCTCGAACGAGGCCTTTCCCTGGCTCACCGCAGCCGACATACCGGTGGGCTTCTGTCCCAATGTGCGCACGCTCCGCGTCAATTTCGTGGGCTCGCTGGGCTGGGAGCTGCATCACCCGATCGAGTATCAGCGCCAGCTCTTTGCGGCACTCATGGCGGCCGGCAAGGACGAAGGCATCGCCCATGTGGGGCTCAGAGCCATGGATTCCATGCGGCTGGAGAAGAGCTATCGCTTGTGGGGCACCGACCTGAACGCCGAGAACTCGGTGCTGGAGGCCGGGCTCGACCGTTTCGTCCGGTTGCAGAAGGGCGAGTTCACCGGCAAGGACGCGCTCGTTCGCCAGATCGAGCAGGGCATCCCCAACCGCTTCTGCACCATCGAGATCGACGCCGACGATGCCGATCCCTTCGGCAACGAGCCCATCCTCGTGGACGGCCAGGTGATCGGCCGCGGCACCGCCGGCGGCTACGGCCACCATGTCCAAAAGTCGCTGATGCTCGGCTACGTGAAGAGCGACTTCGCCACGGTCGGCAATGCGTGCCAGGTCCGCGTCCTCGACCAGCTTCGCCCAGCGCGGATCATCGCCGAGAGCCCGTACGACCCGGAGAACGCGGCGCTCCGGGCCTGAGGTGCCGCTTCAGGCCGCTGCCTGCCCGAAGGCGCTGAAGGGCTGGGCCGTCGGCGGCAGCTCGCGGCGGACGAAATATCCGGGGTCCGTGCGCTGGCGCCAGAGCGCCGGCAGGATCTCCCGCCAGGCGGCGATGACGCCGTCATAGGCCGGGGGTGTGTCCGCCTTCATCGCCTCGTGCAGGCGGGGCAGGGCGTGGTAGGGCACCATCGGGAACATGTGGTGCTCGAGGTGGTAGTTCATGTTCCAGTAGATGAAGCGGAACACGGGGTTCATGTAGACGGTCCGGCAGTTCAGCCGGTGGTCGGTGACGTTCTCGGCGAGCCCGGCATGCTGGGTGAAGCCGAAGAGCGTCATGTCCACCCAAGCACCGAAGAAGGTCGGCAGGCCGATGAGGAAGGCGGGCAGCCAGCTGCCGCTCCAGAGGCAAGCAAGGGCGACGGCGACCAGAACGGCGAGCTGCAGCCGCGCTTCGAGGAAGACCTTCCAGCGCTCGGCCTCGGGCACGAAGTCGCGCTCGGCCCCGGTCATCCGGCCGCCGGCGAAGCGGACCATGCGCCAGAGCTGCGTCCCGCCATCCTGCAGATAGAGCAGGTTCGAGAAGATCCGCCCGAAGCTCGGTGGCCGCATCCGCGGCGATCTCGGGGTCGCGGCCGACGATGATCGTATCGGTGTGGTGGCGGCTGTGGCTCCAGCGCCAGAGCGTGCCGTTGCGGAACACCAGGAAGGACGCGAAGTGATAGACGACCCGGTTCATCAGGGTGTCCTGAAGGCGGTGCCGTGGCCGCATTCGTGCCAGCGGCTGTCGCCGCATGAGCCGTAGAAGACGCTGTAGACGAGGAAGACCGGCACGGCCCACCAGCTCCCGAGGTGAGGCAGAGCAGCCAGCCGGGCTGCCGAGGATCAGGAGCCAGAGGACGGTGTCGCGGATGGCCGGGCCGTCGGTCCGGCGCATCCAGCTCCTTCATTTCCTTGCGCGGTATGGGGCTCGCGTACCAGGTCGCCCCGGCAAGACCGCTGGCGACCGCGGCCCGGCCAGTCCGGGCCGTGAGGCGATAGTCCTGCGTTGCCATGGCCATACTCGAGCCCCCGATCAGTCCACGAAGACCGGCATGACCTCGACATTGCGTTCGGTTTGGCAATGGCCTTGCGCGCCGGCTTCTGTTTCCATGGCGGTGTCGGACCAGCACGAAACCAGATGGCGGGGCCGTCCATGAGAGCTTTGACCATGACCGCAGCATGCGCCGCGCTCGCGCTCGCCGGGGTCGTCCCGGCCGCGAGCGCCGAGTTCCGGGATGACGTTCTTCATCACCAGCGCTGGACCCGAGGCAGGGCGCCGATCTCGGCGGGCTCGCGGGTGCCGACGCTGCTGCCAAACCTGGCCGAGGCGGTCGGCGCCGGCGGGCACACCTGGCGCGCCCTATCTGGGCTCGGCCGAGGGCGACCCGCGCGACCGCATCGGCACAGGCCCCTGGCACAATGCCGAGGGCGCGCTCATCGCCGAGAATGTCGACGCCCTGCTGGCGACGCCAACGCCATCAGCAAGGAAACGGGGCTGACCGAGAAGGGGGAGGTCGTCAACGGCCGGGGCGACACGCCCAACCGGCACGACATCCTGACCGGGGCCAATGCCGACGGCACGACGGCCGCGGGCCAGACCTGCGGCGACTGGACGCTGAGCGGCGAGGGCACCGCCATGGTCGGCCATCACGACCGTATGGGCCTGCGCGACGACGCGCCCTCGAGGTCCTGGAACGCCTCGCACGGCAGCCGTGGCTGCAGCCAGGAGGCGCTGCAGGGCACTGGCGGCGACGGTCTCCTCTACTGCTTCGCCGCCGACTGAGGCGAGCGCCGCTCAGGCGGCCCTGGCGGCCGCCTGCCAGGAGGCGGTGACCTCGTCCGTGCGCTTGAACTGACGGTCGGGATCGGTCGCGTAGTACATCTTGTAGTAGTCGAGCCCGCCCTGATGGGCCTCCTCGGTGAAGGCCTGCAGGGCGTCGGTGACCCAGACGAGATCGTAGCCCTTCTGGAAGGCGTCGCCGGAGGTATGGCGGCAGCAGCAGTCGGTGTGCAGCCCGGTCATGTAGATCGTGGTGATCGAATGGTCCTCGAGGATCGCCTCGATATCCGTGCTGGCGAAGGCGCTGTAGGTGGTCTTCGGCAGCACGATATCGCCGTCCTGCGGCGCAATCTCGGGCAGGATCTCAGCCCAGTGCGTCCCGCGCATGGCGTGCGGTGGCCATTTGCGCAGCTCGACATCCTCGGGCGTGTGTGAATCGGTGGCATAGATCACCGTCACGCCGGCCGCCCGGGCGGCCTCGATGAGGCGCTCGAGGTTCGGGACGATGGCCCGGGCTCGGCGGCGATAGTCGGCGCCGCCGGCATCGGCGATCACGCCGCCCTCGTCGACGAAATCGTGGGCCATGTCGATGAGCACCAGGGCGGCTCGGGCCGGGTCGATCGTAGTCATGGGCGTTCCTTGCTCTTGATGTTGTCGGCAAGTCCTGCAGAGGGCCGGCCAGCCAGCACGATCGGCCGGCCGTGCGGGGTCGCTTCGGCCGCCGCCTGCCAGGCGGTGGCGAGCTCGGCGAGACTGCTGCCGGAGGCGACGCCTTTGGCCATGACCAGACGCTCCAGCGCTGCCAGCCAGTGGCGATAGTAGGTCGAGCCGTCGGCGGAATCACCGATCGATGGCGTGCTGGAGATCTCCGCGGCCAGCGTCGCGGCCCATTCGGGCCAGGTGAAGAGGCCGCGTTCGTGGAGCAGCACCGCCATGGCGAAAGCCTGGGCCTGCCAGGGCTCGGCGAAAACGGGGCCATCCGCATCCCGCGGCAGCTCCGCGAGCTCGATGCCGGGCGTCATGCGGCCTCGCCCACGGGCCGAGATAGCTTTCCCAGGCATCGACCGAGACAGATGCTGTCGGGTCCGCTGCCTCGCCCCACAAGTCCTGCGCCCTGAACGCGACGGTGTAGAAACCGCTCGGGCGCTTCGCCCCGGCTCGCCGCGTTGGTGTCCGGCAGCATGGCACCCGTGGTCTTGGGTGACGATGCCGGGCCGGCCGCGCACGTAGCGGGGGAGGCGCGTGTGGCCCTCGGGGTTCACGAGGCGGGCCCGCACCGGGGCGCCGATGGCGAAGCGCGGCGGGCGGTCGGCAGGGCGGGATGTCGAGGCGCCCTTCGCAGGGTTGGCCACACGGCCGCCGCGTCGAGGATGGCCGGCACCGGCAGCGTTTCGCCCAGCGGCCGGCCGGCTGCCAGCTCATCCGCCGTCACCAGGCCCCGTTCGGCGAGCAGCCGCTCGAGCCCACGGCGAGCCAGATCTCGTAATAGCTCGAGGTGAGGTAGCGACCGGGATCGAGCTCTCCCGGGCGAAGCGCGACTGGTCGATGTTCCAGCCACCGGGCCGGGCCATGGCGAGGGTCAGCGCGAAGACGCGGCGCTCCCAGGCGGCGTGAAAGACGGGCTCGCCCGGCTCCGGGCGGACCGGCCCGAAGCCCATCATGCCGCCCAGGTCCTGGCCGCCATTCATGGCTCACCTGCCGGACCCAGGGCGAGGCCGGTGCCGATCATGCTGTCGCGGGTTACGAGGGCCGCCAGTCGCTCCTCGCTCCAGCCCTCCGTGCCGCCCGGGCGCTCGGGGATGACCAGATAGCGGATCTCGGCGGTCGAATCCCAGACCCGGATGGCCTTCTCCGGCGGCAGGACGAGCCCGAACTCGGCCAGGACCGAGCGCGGGTCGAGCACGGCCCGGCTGCGGTAGGGGGCGGACTTGTACCAGACAGGCGGCAGGCCGAGCACCGGCCACGGGTAGCAGGAGCAGAGCGTGCAGACGACGAGGTTGTGGACCTCTCCCGTGTTGGCGACCGCCACCATGTGCTCGCCTTGGCGGCCGGTGAAGCCGAGCTCGGCGATGGCGGCGGTGGCGTCGGCGAGGAGGCGCTGCCGATAGGCGGGGTCGTGCCATGCTCTGGCCACGACGCGGGCACCGTTGCGCGGGCCGATGCGGGTCTCGTAAGTCTCGATCAGGCGATCGAGGGCGGCCGGATCGACATAGCCCTTCTCGGTCAGGATGGTCTCGAGGGCGCGCACCCGGGCCTCGATCGGCGAGAGGCTGCTGCCGTGGTCGTGGTCGTCGTGGTCGTGCGCGCCGGTGGTCGGCATCAGGGCCGCTCGCTGCCGGTGGCACCCTCGAGGCGATAGACGTGCTGCTCGCCGAAGCCGCGGATGGTCTGGGTGCCGAGCGAGGTGCAGGGGAGCTCGCCGGCGAGGAGCTGGTGCGTGCGCTCGTCGAGCAGGATCTGCATCGGCCCGCAGAGCGGCTCGAGGCGGGAGGCGAGGTTCACGCCGGGGCCGAAGATGTCGTAGACGTATTTCTGCGTGCCGACGACCGAGCCGATCACCGGCCTGGAGCTGATGCCGATGCGGCAGTGCCAGCGGACCTCGCTGATGGCGTTGCGGCGCTCGAGATAGCGGACGAGGCGGAGCGCCGCCCGGGCGATGTTGCGGGCGTGCTCGGGATTGGGCTCGGGCAGGCCGGAGGCGGCGAGATAGGCGTCGCCGATGGTCTTCAGCCGCTCGCAGCCGAACTCCTCGACGATGCGGTCGAAGGAGGTGACGATGTCGTGGAGCTCGGCGATCAGCTTGGGCGGGTCGTGCGCCACCGACATCTCGGTGAAGCCGACGAAGTCGAGCAGCAGCACCGTCGCCTCGTCGAAGCGCTCGGGCGTGGTGATGCCGAACTCGCGCCATTCCTCGTAGACCCGGCGCGGCATGATGTTGAGCAGGAGCCGCTCGACCCGATCCTTCTCCTTGGCGAGGTCGCGATTCTGCCGCTCGATCATCTTCGAGTAGGAATCGATCATGTACTCGAGCTCCTTGAGCTTCGAGACATTCTGGCACTGGATCATGAGTTCGCCGTCGGCATGGCCGATCGCCGGGCTGATCTCGACGGCGATGACCAGCCGCCGGCGGCCGAGCTTGACCTCGACCTCGGCGGTATGCCGGTCGCCGGCGAGGAGGCGCTCCCTGACGGCCGGCTCGGCCGTGCCCGGCACGATGTCGACGAGGCGCAAATCCCCTTCGGCGGGGGCCGGGAAGAGGGCCTGGAAGGCTTCGTTGCAGAGCAGGATGGGGCCATCGGCGCCGGCGGCGACGGCGAGGCCGACGGTCGCGGAATCCAGCAGCAGGGCGCGCACGCGGTCGAGGTCGAGGCCCTCGGGTGCAGGGTTGGCTGCCACAGGGTTGGCTGTCATCGCTCAGCGGGTGACGACGAGGCCGGCGCGCTTGTCGATCTCGGCCATCACCGCCTCGAGGTCGGCAGGCTCCAGGCCGTGCTCCTCCAGCGTCTCGGCGAGCAGCCGGCGCATTTCCTCGAAGGCGGGGCGGTCGATGCCGCGATTGGCGTGGGCGATGCGCAACGCCTCGTCGGAGATCGTGGCCGGGCCGCCGGTCAGATAGGCGATGAACTTGGTCTGGTGGTCGATCAGGACCGGCATGTCGACATGCTCGAAGTAGGGGGCGAGCTGGTCGGAATCGAGGACCCGATCATAGAACGACAGCACGATGCGGCTGATCACCGCAAACCCGCCATACCTTTGAAATATCGTCGCCATGCAGCTCGACTGCTCCTGCTCGGGGAACCATACCAGCGAGCGGCGGGCCAGCCAACGCCTTAGCGCGGCTGTGGGCCGCGGCGGTTGTCAGGAGCGAGCGCGCGACGTGCTGGTGGTGGTGGTCTTTGCCCTCGTTTATCTCGGCATGGCGCTCGGCCGCCTGCCCGGGCTGCGCATCGACCGGACCGGCGTGGCGCTGCTCGGCGCCATCGTGCTGGTGCTGGACGGATCCGTCGATGGCCCCGGAGCGCTGGCCGCCATCGACTTTCCCACGCTCATCGTGCTCTTCGGCCTGATGGTGCTGTCGGCGCAGTTCGCGGCCTGCGGCTTCTATGGCTGGTGTGCTGCCCGGCTCGCGGCGACACCGGCTTCGCCCATGGGCCTTCTGGCGCTGGTCGTGGCGGTCGGGGGCGGGCTCTCGGCGGTGCTGGCAAATGACGTCGTCGTCTTCGCCGTGACGCCGATGCTGGTGCTCGGCCTCACCCGGGCCGGGCTCGATGCCCGTCCTTATGTGCTGGCGCTGGCCGCCGCCGCCAATGCCGGCTCGGCGGCGACGCTGATCGGCAACCCGCAGAACATCCTGATCGGCAGTGTCGGGGCGCTGGATTTCTGGGCCTTCGCCTGGCAATGCGGCCCGCCGGCGCTGGCCGCCATGGCGATCGTCATGGGTGTGGTCGGCTGGGTCTGGCGCGGCCGGCTGCGGTGTGGGCCATCGGGCGGGCCGCCGGGCGGGCAGCCAGAGGCGGGGCCGGAGCTCGACCGTGGCGGCGTCGTCAAGGCCGGCATCGCGACGCTCGGCCTGCTCCTGCTCTTCGCCACGCCTCTGCCGCATGTCGAGGGCGTGCTCATGGTGGCGGGTGTGCTCCTGGTCAGCCGCAAGCTCGCCACCCGGCAGCTCCTGGGCATGGTGGACTGGCACCTTTTGGTGCTGTTCGCCGCCCTCTTCGTCGTCACCGGGGCGCTCGCCGCGACCGGCCTGCCGGCGGCGCTGCTGGCGTGGCTGGCGGCGGCCGGGCTGGACCTCGCCGACCCGGGGCTGCTCACCCCCCTGGTGGTCGTCGGGGCCAACACCATCGGCAACGTGCCCTTGGTCGTGCTGCTGCTGGGCCTGCTGCCGCAGGCGACGCCGGAGACGTTCTACGCCCTGGCGCTGGTTTCGACGCTCGCCGGCAATCTCCTCTTGACGGGCAGCCTCGCCAATATCATCGCCGTCGAGCGGGCAGCCTCGGTCGGGCTCGGGATCGGCTTTCTCGAGCATGCCAAGGTCGGCGTGCCGATCACCGTGCTCTCGCTCGCCGTGGCGCTCGCCTGGCTGGCGCTCTGAACGGAAGGCAGGGATGGAAAGGTTGGTTCAACAATGACTTACGGGCTCGGGCTCTTCCTCGCCGAAGGGATCGTGATCGCCACGGACAGCCGGACCAATGCCGGCGTCGACCACATCGCCGTCATGCGCAAGCTCAACGTCTTCCACAAGCCGGGAAGCCACCTCCTCGCACTCGCCTCCGCCGGCAATCTCGCCACCACCCAGTCGGTGGTGGCCCTGTTGAACCAGCGGTTGGGCCTGGCGGGCCACCCGGGCAATCTCTTCGAGGCGCCGACCATGTTCGACGCCGCGCGAATGGTCGGCGACACGCTGCGCGAGGTGATGAGCCGCGAAGCGCCGCACGTGCAGGCCTATGGCGACCCCAACGCCTCGCTGCTGCTCGGCGGCGAGATCACCGGCGACCGCCACCACCTCTTCCTCGTCTACGCCGCCGGCAACTTCATCGAGGCGACCGACGACACGCCCTTCCTGCAGATCGGCGAGCTCAAATACGGCAAGCCGATCCTGGACCGCCTCGCCGGGTTCGGCATGCCGCTGGCCGAGGCCGTCAAGATCACGCTCCTCTCGTTCGACGCCACGATCCGCTCGAACCTCTCGGTGGCCCCGCCGCTCGACCTCTTCGTCAAGCGCGCCGGCAGCCTCGAGCCACTGGTGATGCGCCGCATCGCCGCCGACGACCCCTACCTCACCGAGATCCGCCGGGGCTACGGCGAAGCCATCCGCAACTCCGTCGCCGCCCTGCCGCAGGCCGACTGGCTCACCGGCAGTTAGAAGACAATAATCCTATCATGAATCGCCCGCCCCGGCAAGGGGCGTGCGGGTTCGTTCGGCAGAATCGCGTTTCTCGGGTTGTCGCGGCCCGGCCCGATGCGCGTTAAACGGCCGTTTTGCGTGTAAATCCAAGATGTTGCGTGGCGCCGGGTTCGTTCGCGGGTTCTCGGGTTCGTTCGTCGAGTCCCCGGGTTCGTTCGTCGATCTGGTGGGTTCGCTCGTCGATTTCCTGGGTTCGTTCGCTCCTGAATTGTCGCACCGGATGCGACAATCAGGTGATTGTCGCATTATATGCGACAAATGGGCGAAGAGTGTCGCATTAGATGCGACAAACCGGGGAAGAGTCGCGTTATATGCGACAACCCGAGGCTGCCTGTCGCAATCTGATGCGACAACCCGAGACTTCCGATGGGTGAAACATGGTCTCGGGGCTGGTCGATGGTCGTCAGCTCTCCAGCGCCGCAACGATGTCCGTCTGGAGCCGCTCGGCCGTGCCGATGTCGTACGCCACCTTGCCGGCGCGATATTCTCCAGCGCCCCGTCCACGGCGGCGAGTGCTGCCTGGAAGGCGTCGGCAGGGTTGACCCGGCGGCCGATCACGAGGCGTGCTGTCGCCAGGGTTCTCTTGCGTCTGTGCCCAAAGGTATGGCACGCGCTCGCGGGTCCGTTCCTCGCTGCCAGCTCGTAGGCGCGGACGGCGGTCTGGAGGGTTGCGGTGCTGCTCGCGCTGGCCGAGGATCGAGAGCGCATTGCCGAGATTGTTCTGGACGTGGCCCAGTCCAGCGGCACGCGCTCGCGGGTCCGTTCCTCGAGGGCCAGCTCGTAGGCGCGGGACGGCGCGCTGGAGGCTTCGGTGCTGCTCTCGCGCCCTTCGAGGGTCAGAGCGCGCTGCCGAGATTGTTCAGGGTCATGGCCCAGTCCAGCGGCACGCGCTCGCGGGTCCATTCCTCCAGCGCCAGCTCGTAGGCGCGGACGGCGCGCTGGAGTGTTCGGTGCCGCCTTCGAGTTCGGCCGATAGGGTCAGAGCGTGTTGCCGAGATTGTTCTGGGTCGCGGCCCAGTCCAGCGGCACGCACTCGCGGGTCCATTCCTCCAGCGCCAGCTCGTAGGCGCGGACCGCGCGCTGGAGCGTTGCGGCGCTGCTCTCGCGCTGGCCCAGGATCGAGAGCGTATTGCCGAGATTGTTCTGGGTCGCGGCCCAGTCCTCAGCGGCAGGCGCTCGCGGGTCCGTTCTTCGAGCGCCAGCCCGTAGGCGCGGACGGCGCGCAGGAGGGTTGCGGTGCCGTTCTCGCGGCTGGCCGAGGGTCCAGAGCGCGCTGCCGAGAGATTGTTCTGGGTCCCGGCCCAGTCCAACGGCACGCGCTCAGGTCCGTTCCTCCAGCGCCAGCCCGTAGGCGCGGACGGCGCGTTGAGGGTGGTGCCGCTCTCGCGCTGGCCGAGGGCCAGGAGCGCGCTGCCGAGATTGTTCTGGGTCCTGGCCCAATCCAGCGGCACGCGCCGTAACCATTCCTCCAGCGCCAGCCCGTAGCAGACGGCGCGCTGGAGGGTTTCCTGTGCTGCTCTCGCGCTGGCCGAGGCTTCAGCGCATTGCCGAGATTGTTCTGGGTCATGGCCCAGTCCAGCGGCACACGCGCGGGTTCGTTCCTTCCAGCGCCAGCCCGTAGGCGCAGACGGCGCGCTGGAGGGTTTCGGTGCTGCTCGCGCTGGCCGAGGTCTTGAGCGCGCTGCCGAGATTGTTTTGGGTCGCAGCCCAGTCCAGCGCAGCACGCGTTCGCGGGTCAGTTCCTCGAGCGCCAGCTCGTAGGCGCGGACGGCGCGCTGGAGGGTTTCGGTGCCGCCTTCGCGCCGCTCTCGCCGAGGGTATTGAGAACACCGCCGAGATTGTTTCGGGTCGCAGCTCCAGTCCAGCGGCACGCGCTCGCGGGTCCGTTCCTCGAGCGCCAGCTCGTAGGCGCGGACGGCGCGCTGGAGGGCTTCGGCGCTGCTCTCGCGCTCGCCGAGGGTATTGAGCGCATTGCCGAGATTGTTCTGGGTCATGGCCCAGTCCTCGGGACGGCTGTCGCGCGGGCGAGGGTGAGCGCCTGGTCGTATACGGCGATGGCTTCGCAAGGGCGGCGTTGTCGCCGAACTCGCGGCCGAGATCGTAGAGGGCATCAGCCTGGGCCAACCGGATGGTGCCAGCTCGTCTCGGGGGCGAAGGCGGTTAGGTCGGCGGCTTCGGCGAGGAGGGTGGCCGCGTCGCGGTACCGGAGGCTAGTCTGGGCAATCCGGGCACGCTCGGCGAGCGCCTCGGCTTCGGTGCGGGCGTCGGCCTCGATCGCCGCCTGAAGCCTTGCCTGCACAGCGCTGCGCGCCACACGGCGGTCGTGGTGATGTTCGGCAATGCGCTGTAGGGCCGCGTCGGCGGCATCGTCGTTGCCGGTCGTTCGTGCCGTCGCGGCGCTGGCGGCAGCTCGCGCAGGGCTGTGTCGACCCCGCTGGCGTGCAGGCGCTGGTGCTCCAACGCGGCCGCCCGCTCCGCGACCAGCCGGCCGACCAGCTCGGGCAGAGCATCGGGTTGCAACTCCTGCTGCTCGACATGCGGTGCGACGATGGCGAGCACGCGCTGGACGATGCCTCCGTGGCGCACCCAGGCGGCGGGCCAGATCCTCGATCCGGGCATCCTGCCGCCCGGCCAGCGCAGAGGTGATCATCGCCTGCACCTCGTCGGGTGTCAGGCCGATATTGACGTCGCGGCCGGCGGCGATGCCGCCACGATCGGCCTTGATGTGGCGCTCGAACATCGGCTGGTCAGCCGCGGCGGCGCAACGGCTTGGGTCGGGCTTCGGGCAGCGATCCGATATTGACGTCACGCCCGCCGGCAACGCCGCCGCGATCGGCCGATACAGATATGCGTTCCGGTGGTGCCTTCTGCGATGTCGCGGGCTTCATGAAGAACTTGATGACTGCCCAGAGGCCGCCGGCGAGAACGACCGGTTCGCCGCCGATCCAGCCAAGTGTCCTCTGGTTCGCCTGATCGCTGAGGAAAGCCCAGGATTGCATTCACAGGCGTCTCCCCGGACCTATCGAGCGATTATTGCTGTTCGGCGAAACTGTCGAGCGGCGGGCGTTCCTGGCTTGTGGGTCGAGCTACGGCTCGATCCGGTGAGGCCGGGATACGGATCGCTGCCTGATCGTAGCAGATCGAGTGGCAGCCGTGGCCGATGGCGGCCGCGGCGTGGATGGCGTCGCGGGCGGTCAGGCGCGGGTCGGCGTCCATGTAGGTCGCGGGCGCCGTCGAGCACTGCGGCGGCGACCGGCAGGACCATGGGCGCCACGCGGCGGGCGAGATCGTAGACGCGGCGGCCGTCGGGCCAGCGGTTTATGGAACGGTAGCGATGCAGATCTCCCGCAGGACCTCGGCGTCGATGGCGGCTTCGAGGTCGCCGGACGCCACGCGGCGGAGCCACGCGACGCTCGGCGCCTTGCGTGGGCAGGCGCCGGCGGCGTACATGAAGATGTTGGCGTCGATCAGGATCCGGACGGCAGGTCCCGGGCGGGGCGACGCTCTCGTGGGATCATGCGGTCGACGGGCCGACGGGCAGGTCGAGGGCGGCGAGGGCCTCGACGGCGGCGAGGTTGTTCCAGAGTCGGCGAGGCCGTATTGTCGCTCGCAGGCCTCGCGGACGAGGTGGCCGAGGTTCTGCCGGCGCTCGCGGGCGAGCGCGGTGAGGCGCCGGTGCAGCCGGCGGCAGCAGGATGGTGGTTTTGTGGCCTGCTCCATAACGACCTCCAGCAGGAGATGGCGGCGCGAGCGGGTGGCATCAATGGCCGGCCGGGCGGGGCGTGCCGGACGCTGTCGAGGGTGTGGGTTGCCTTTGATCGTCTAAGTCTCCGCCACGCCACCAGCATGGCGCTTCGGGTGGCGATGAGGGTGACGCCGAGCCAGTTGGCGGGGCTGAGCTTCTCGCCGAGGAGGAGGGTGCCGAGGATGGCGACGAGGACGACGCTGAGCTTGTCGATGGGGGCGACGCGGCGGCGTCGCCGAGCTCAAGGGCGCGGAAGTAGCAGAGCCAGGAGGCGCCGGTGGCGAGGCCGGAGAGGGCGAGGACGAGCCAGGTCCGGGGTGCGACGGTGGCGGGGGCCTGCCACTGGCGGGTGGCGGTGACGATGAGGGCGCTGACGCCGAGGATGACGATGGTGCGGACGAAGGTGGCGAAGTCGGGCGGGACGCCGGCGACGCCGAGCTTGGCGAAGATGGCGTAAGCGGCGAAGAAGGCGGCGCCGATGGCCCAGAACTGCCAGGAGGCGAGGAGGGTCTGCATGGGTCGATGATCCGTCCGCAGAGAACCGTTGGGGCTCGGGGAAGATCATCTTCCCCGATTTCACTCCCCCGTCTGCCAGCGGGAGATGGCTTCGATGGGGTGGATGAGCTGGATGATGTTGAGGGTGAGGTTGTCGCGGATCATGTAGCCGGCGAAGAGCTCGAGGGCGACGGCGAGGGCGATGGAGGCCTTGACCGGGGCGAGGCGGCAGCGAAGCCGGCGGCGGCGGCGAGCGTGTCGGTGACGGAGTTGATGATGCTGTCGCCGAAATAGCCCTGGGCCAGGGCCATCTGCTCGCGGTAGCGTTCGATGACCATGGTGGAGTTCTCGGCGATCTCCCAGGCGGCTTCGAGGCCGATGGCGATGGCGAAGCGGGTGGCGAGCGGGAGCCTCGGGGCGACGAGGTGGAGGATCAGGTAGAAGCCGAGGCCGTGGATGATGTGGCTGAAGGTGTACCAGTCGGTCAGCTGCTGGGAGCTCTCCGGCCCGAGACGTCGCCTTCCCAGAAGCGGATGGTGCCGCAGGTGCAGATCCAGGGCTGGCCCATGAAATGGAGGGCGAGCGCCTGGACCACGACGATGCCCGCCGCGATGGCGAGCCAGGGTGGCGTTCGAGATGCGACCGAGTTCATGAACCCGTCTTCTCCGGATGCCGCAGCCCGCAGCCGACCATCTGCGCTGATTCCGCCATGAGGATCAGAGACATAGAGGCGGTCAGACGGGCTGATCATGGCGGATGCGACGGGTGAAGCCAAGGAGTCGTCGCTCAGGGCTGCCGTCGACCGCCGGCTCAGGTCAGTCCACGTGGCGAAACCCATGACCGGCCAAGACCGGCCGAGAGCTTCGAGAGAGCGTGGCCCAGGCCGCATCATGCGGCCCGGTGCCATGTCCGGGGCTGGTCTGCGCCCTCGGCGGCTTGCCGGATGCTGCCCAACGACGCACGATCAGCACTCGGAAGCCGCCATCTCGAGATCCCCGGGTAAGGACAATGGCAGACCCGAACGCCTATTATTGGTGGATGTTCTGGCCGTCGCGATGTACGACAGCTTCACTGGCGGCGGGCTGCTTGCCGGTGACATCGACTTCTATCTGGAATGTGCCAGCCGCTTGGCGGACCGATTCGGAGCGATGGCACGGGTACCGGTCGCATTCTGATCCCCCTGGTCCAGGCCGGGCATGAGGTAATGGCCTGGACCTCTCTCCCGCCATGCTCGGTGCTGCCGCCGCCAAGCTCGACCAGCGCCCCGAACTGGCCGTTCGGGCTCACCTGGCCCAGGGCGACATGACCAATTTCGATCTGAGCCGCAAATTTGCGCTGATCATTATTGCTGCGCGGAGCTCTCTTCAGCATGACGACGCCATTGGGCCAACGCGCGGTCCTCCACAACGCCCGTCGTCACCTGACACCTGGCGGTCACCTGATCCTTGATCTGTCTGACCCGAGATCTGAGCTGTTGTTCGCGAACGACTCGGCCGCCAGCTGTCCCGGGAGACGCGCGACCCGCAATCCGGCTGCCTGGTCCGAAGGACAGCGTCGTCGCCAGAGACAACGATCCATTGCTGCAGACGATCGAGGAAACACTGCGTTTCGGTGATTTTCGATTCCGGCGGGCAACCTCGTCACCAGCGAGGAGACGTCCTGGTCGCTGCGATGGAGCATGCGCCAGGAGATCGCCTACCTGCTCGGTTTTTGTGGCTTCGAGCCTGTGGACCAGTTCTCGGACTTCAAGGGATCGCCACCGCGTATGGTCGAGAGCAACTTGGGTGGCGCGCGCTCTCCCGGACTGAATTCGCAATGAATCCCTCCGCCGCCGAGTGACCGTGGGGCCAGGAGGCCGTGCCTCCCCTGAGGGTTCCTGTACCCCGAAACACCCGCTGGATAAGCCCGGCCAGCGGCTGTCGGGCAGGACCGGGGGCGGTGGCGGGTTCGGCTCGAAGAGGGGCGGACGGCGGCGATGGCGCGGGGGAGGTCCTGGAGCGGTGGTGGCGTCGGGCGGTCCGCGGGCCAGGGCTGCAAGCCGAGCCAGACCGCACGGCTGGCCGCGACCTGGCGGTCGTGGATGATGCGACATCGCGGGTCAGGCGCTTCGGCACGGCGTGCATGCCGATCTTGTACATGATGGCCTGGGTGCGGAAGTCGGCGAGGCGTTCCTGCAGGCCGCGCGGGCGATGCTGCCGTCGGTGGGGCTGGGCGGGCGGTGGTCAGCGCGGCCGCGGGCGAGGTCGAA
Organism: Geminicoccaceae bacterium; assembly: GCA_041397945.1. Lineage (GTDB taxonomy): Bacteria > Pseudomonadota > Alphaproteobacteria > Geminicoccales > Geminicoccaceae > SLRI01. The sequence goes on along the minus strand of JAWKVR010000049.1, from coordinate 6,920 downwards.
GATGTGGGTGGGCCGGCCGGTGGCGACGGCCTGGCGAGCATCGACATGCTGTCGGAGGTGACGATGATCTCGCCCGCCATGCCGAGGAAGGCGAAGAAGGGGTTCTCTTCCGGCGGCTGGAATCGGACGAAGCGGTGGAGGCTGTGGGGACCAGTTGGTTGGCGAAGGCCGTGATGGCGGCTTCGGGCGTGCGCGCACTGGTGGTGACGAGGAAGCGAGCCGCCGCGCTCGGCGGCCATGCGGCTGGCGTGCCAGCCGAGCAGGGCACCGTTCTCGCGGTCGAAACTGTAGGGGCCGGCATGGCCGCCCATGAGGAGGGCGATGTGGGGGCCGGGGAGGTGGGCGAGGCGGTCCCGCCACGCGGTCGCCTGCGCTCGCCCTGCCGGTGTTGACGCGCTGCAAGGGCAGCTCGTTGTGGAGGATGTTGGGTTTGATCGGCAGGCGGTATTGCGGGGTGCAGACGATGAGGTCGAAGCATTCGTGCAGCGCCCAGGGGCGGCCGACATGGACGAGGCGGACGCGGGCGGGCGGGGTCGCGGGCGGCCTGCTGCTGGATCCAGCGGACGAGTGGCTGTTGCGGCGGCCGGCGGAGATGATCGAGCTCGGGCCAGGCGGCTGCAGCGGGTCGGAGCCGTCGGGGACGAGGTCGCGGTGGTCGGGCCGGCGAGCAGGTTGGTGAGGAGCACGTCCGGCGGTGTAGGCCATGCGCCGGGTCTCGAACGGCCAGCCCAGGCCCCTCGGCGAGGGCGTGATCTGGGTGCTTGTCGCCGGCCTTGCCGCCCAGCATCAGCCAGGTGCGTGGTGGTGTCGCGATGGTGGCCAAGGTCAAGGGCCGGGTCTCAGGCGGGGGCGTGTGGGCGTGCCAGTGGCGGGCGATGTCGAGGCGGCGGCAGACCCAGACATGCTCGTGGCGGTCGATGTGGTCGAGGAAGCGCGCAAGGGCGGCGAGGCGCCCGGGGCGGCCGACGAGGCGGCAGTGTGTACGATGGAGAGCATCTTCGGGCTGTCGTGGCCCTCGTTCCAGAGCACGTCGAAGCTGTCCCGGAGATAGCAAGAACTGGTCGCCCGAGTTGAAGCCCTGGGCCGTGGCGAAGCGCATGTCGTTGGCGTCGAGGGTGTAGGGGACGATCAGGTGATGGCCGCCGGCCGGCTTCGCGACCCAATAGGGCAGGTCGTCGGCATAGGAGTCGGCGTCGTGGGGAGGAAGCCGCCTTCCTCGATGGCGAGGCGGCGGGTCTGCGGGCTGGTGCGGCCCTGGTAGAAGCCGAGCGGCCGTTCGCCGGTGAGCCGGGTCTGGATCTCGACGGCCTTTTGGATATGCGGGCGCGCTCCACCGCCTGGACGCTGGTGGCCGATCCAGCGATAGCCGTGGCTGGCGATCTCCAGCCCGCTGCCACCATGGCGGCGGCCGCCTCGGGTTAGCTCGAGGGCCATGGCGATGGCGAAGACGGTGACCGGCAGGCGGCGTCAGAACAGGCGATGCAGGCGCCAGAAGCTTTCGGCGCGTGGCTGCCGTATTCGTAGATCGACCCATGTTCAAGGTGGCGCACGCCCGGCAGGGGGGCGGCGCCGACGATCTCGGAGAGGAAGGCCTGGACGCGGCGTCGCCGTGCAGGATGCAGTTCTCGCCGCCCTCCTCGTAGTTGATGACGAACTGGACGGCGAGCCGCGCCCCGTTCGGCCATTTCGGGTCGGGCGGGGTGCTGCCGTAGCCGCGCATGTCGCGGGGATAGGGGGCCTCGGGCATGGCTGGGGGTCCCGGCTCTTGGTGTCGCCTTGCTGGTCGCCCGGCGGCTTCTAACAAATGGGAGGGGCGAGGGCGAGGGGCCTCAGCCCGGTCGCCGGAACCTGCGGCCGAGCCTTTCGCCGGTGCCGGCGATGACGCCGATGGCGACCATCAAAAGCTCGTTCGCCCGCATCAGGCGGGAGATGGCGATCTCGTTGAGACGGGTTCTGGTGACGATGTGCTTGAGCTTGCGGATCGGGCGGGTGCGCTGCTTCTCGGCGACGTGGTCGCTGCCGCGGATCGCCTGGGTGGCGAGCATCGGGAAATAGGCATAGCTGCCGGGCAGCACCGCGTAGGCCGCGTCGATGCCGCCGCCGGCGGTCTTGAAGTAGCTCGTGCCGCGGGCGGCGAAGGGCCGCTCGGCCGCCCAGGTCATGAGGGCCCGGCTCGCCACGTAGGCGTGGGCGCAGGCCGAGCGGGTGGCGAGGATGCGCGGGGCGACGAGGCGGGCACGGAAGGTCCAGTGGCCGAGGAAGAAGATCCGCCAGTCATCGGGCAGCCGGCGCATCGCCGCGGCCACCCCGGCGATGCGGCCACGGGTGATGCGGCCGGTGAAGTGCACGTCATCCTCGAGGACGAGGGCGGTCTCGGCGCCGGCCGCAAGGGCGTGGGCCAGCACCCGGCGGTGGGCTTCCCAGATGCCCTCGATCACCTTGGTGGGGTGGCGCCGCGGCCGATGGAAGAGGGCCCGGCGGCAGAGCCCGGCCCGGTGGAGCTCCGCCGCGGCAGCCGCCGCCCGGTCGGGGCGCTCGCGCAGCGAGATGCAGTAGACGGCATCGACCCAGGACCAGTCGGGCGGCCGGGTGGCCGTGCCCCGACAATGCGGGCAGGCGTCGTCGGGCGGGCAGGGATGGAAGTCGTCCGGCCCGGCCGGCAGGGCGGGATCGGGGTGGTGCTGGTCGACGGGCACGGGCCGGATGGGCGGCGTCACGTCCTATCACCTCCGGCGACAATGGGGTTGCTCCCCGATAAACTAAGGGAAGTTGTCGCAGGTTCCAGATGCGGTCGCGGGGTCGGGATGCGGCGGTGCCGCGCGCTCCTTCGGCCACCGACGCTTGATGCAGAGCCACTGCTCCGGGCGTTCCGCGATCCAGCGCTCGAAATGCCGATGGAGCTGGCGCATCAGATCCTTCGCCTTGTCGCGCGGCTCGACGAGGCCGGGGCGCGGGGCGAGGGGTGGCTCGATGGTGATCCGGAAGCGGCAGGGGCCGATACGCTCGCAGCGCACCGGGACGAACGGCAGGCGCAGGCGGGTGGCGAGGAGTGCCGGGCCGATGGGGGCCGATGCCGGCCGGCCGCAGAGCTCCACCAGCTCGCCGGCGTCGTAGCGCTGGTCGACGAGGACGCCGATCGAACGGCCCCGGCGGATGGCGGCGAGCATCCTGTGGGCGCTCTCGCCCTGCTCGATGAACTCGCAGCCCAGGGCCCGCCGCCGCTGCTCGACCAGTCTCTCGATCCGGGGGTTGGCGCGGGCGGCGTGGACCACGGTCAGCGGCATGCCATGGCGGCCGGCGAGGCCCGCGAGCAGCTCCCAGTTGCCGAAATGGCCGCTGGCCAGGATGGCCGGGCGGCCGGCGGCGGCAGCGGCGAGGACGCCGTGCCGGTCGACGATTTCGACGCGTGGTGGCGCGGCCGGCTCGCAGAACCGCTCGAAATGCGGGAACTCCGCGATCACCCTGCCGAAATGCGCCCAGGAGTCCCTGGCCAGCCGCTCGATCCCGGCCGCCGTCCGGTCGGGGAAGACGACGGCGAGATTGGCCAGGACCATGCGGTGCTTGCGCGTATGCGGGCCGATGGCGCCGACGATGCGGGCGCCGAGCGCGGAGGCGCGCTCCGGCGTCAGCCGCGCGGTCAGCCCCCAGGCCAGCCGCATCGTCGCTCCCGCCAGGTGGTCGGCCAGGCGCATCTCGCCCCCGAGGTCAGAGCATGCCGAGTCCCGGGGCGCTTAGCACGAATTGCGGCGCATGCGCAGCCGCGGTGGCCGAGGGGCTCAGAACACGGCGCCGCGATGGATCTTGGGTGGGGCTGGACCCGCCCGAGGTCCATCGCCGGGCCGGCGGGCGTGCGGCCGGAGCGTTGCGAGCGGCCGGCGAAGAGGCGGTTGAGCCACTGGCGGGCCGGCCGCTCGACCAGATGGTGGGCGAGCATCGCGGCGGCGAGGGTGAGGGCCACGGCGATGGGGCCGAGCCACCAGAGATGCGGCGAGGCCCGATCCCCGAGCAGCATCCCGAGGCCGCGGAAGAAGACGATGAAGACGATCGCGTGGGTCATGTAGATCGCATAGGAGATCTCGCCGAGATAGACGAGCGTCGGCCGGGAAAGCCAGGCGAGGCGGCCCTGGCGGGCGAGGCTCGCCACGGCGAAGATCAAAAAGGCCAGGAGGACCACGGCGTAGAGGCCGTCGAGGCGCCAGTGCACGATGGCGAGGAGGGCGCCGAGCGTGACGGCGAGGATGGTGCCGGCGTGGCGCGTCTCGAGATCCCAGATGCGGGCGGCATGGTAGAGGGCGATGCCGAGGACGAACTCCGGCAGGATGCGCAGGATGCCGAAATCGTGGGTGAGGTGGGTGAGCGGCCGGCCGATCGCCTGCTCGGCGACGTAGGACGCGGCGAGCAGGCCGAGCCCGGCGAGGACGAGCTTGCCGCCCGGGCCGCAGGGCAGCCGCAGCACGAGCAGGCTGAGCGGCAGGAAGAGGAGATAGGCGAACCACTCGGCGCTGATCGACCAGGAGACGTAGTTCCAGCTCATGTGGTCCTGGATGCCCCAGGCGTGCAGCATGAGCAGGTTCGGCCAGACGGACTCCAGCGTGTAGGCCTCCGGCACGCTGAAGCCGAGGCCGACGAGCCGGCCGACCGTGACATAGGCGACGACGACCAGAAACGTCACGAGATGAAGGGGATAGAGGCGGGCGAAGCGGCGCAGCATGAAGCCCTGCCAGGCGAAGTCGCCAGCTTCGAGCCGGCCGAGATAGACGTGGGTCAGGATGAAGCCGGAGAGCACGAAGAAGAAGTCGACGCCGAGCTTGCCCTCGGCGAAGAAGCCGGTCACCGCCGCGAAATCGGCGGGCATGAAGTCGGTGTAATGGAGGGTGAGGACCCAGAATGCGGCGAAGAAGCGCAAGGCCGTCAACGCCCGCACGTCATCCGGCAGCGGGGCCATGGCGGGCTTGAACATGGGCATGGGCACGAGCTCGTTCCAGTCGGGCGAGTTGGCCATTCGGGCGAGTTGGTGCCGACGACCCGGGTCGGGCGCATCGACAGGCAACCCCCATCTTGCGCCATGGACGTTAAGGGCCGTTTAACGCTCGTCGTTACTAACGGTTCTCAACCATGATTCGGCGTACCCTCTTGCTCATCCCGGTGGCTTGCCGCAAACCGGGGCCGCAACGGCAGCCGGTGGTGCGCGATCGGGGCCGTCCAGGGAGGAAGAAGCCGTGCCGCGTTTCGCCGCCAATCTCAGCATGATGTTCACCGACCGGCCGTTTCTCGACCGTTTCGCCGCGGCCGGGGCCGCCGGGTTCGCCGCGGTCGAGTATCTCTTCCCTTATGAGCACGAGGCGGGCGAGATCCGGGCTGCGCTGGATGCGGCGGGGCTCGAGCAGGCGCTCTTCAACCTGCCGCCCGGCGATTTCGCCAAGGGCGAGCGCGGGCTCGCGGCGCTGCCGGGGCGCGAGGCGGAGTTCCGCGACGGCCTCGACAAGGCGCTGCACTACGCCGAGGTCATCGGGGCGAAGCGGCTGCACTGCATGGCGGGGCTGATCGGCGCCGACGACGACCGGGCGCATTTTTCCAGCACCTATCTCGAGAACCTGGCGCTGGCCGCCGGGCGGGCGGCCGCCCGGGGCATCACCATGCTGATCGAGCCGATCAACACGCGCTCGATCCGGGTTACTTCCTCAACTACCAGCGCGACGGCCGCCGGATCATCGAGCGGGTGGGGGCGCCGAACCTGAAGCTGCAGTTCGACTGCTTCCACTGCCAGATCATGGAGGGCGACCTCGCCATGCATCTGCGGGAGCTGATCGGCGTCATCGGCCACATCCAGATCGCCGGCGTGCCCGACCGGCACGAGCCGGACACGGGCGAGATCGCCTATCCCTATCTCTTCGGCGTGATGGACGAGATCGGCTACGCCGGCTGGGTGGGCTGCGAGTACAACCCGAAGGGGCGGACCGAGGACGGGCTCGGCTGGTTCGCGCCCTATCGCAGGAATTGAGACGAACGTTTTGCAGGAATGGAGCGAACGACGATGACGAAGGTGGCGATGGTGACGGGTGCCGGGAGCGGCATCGGCAAGGCTTCCGCACTCGGCCTCGCCGGGGCCGGCTACGCGCTGGTGCTGGCCGGCCGGCGGCCGGAGCCGCTGGCGGCGGTGGCGGCGGAGATCGAGGGCAAGGGCGGTGTGGCCCTGGCGGTCCCGACCGACGTGGGCGACCCGGATTCCGTCGCCGCCCTCTTCAAGGCCTGCGCCGAGCGCTTCGGCCGGCTCGACGTGCTCTTCAACAATGCCGGGGTGGGCTCGCCGCCGGTGCCGATGGACGAGCTGCCGCTCGAGCAGTGGAAGAAGGTGGTGGACGCCAATCTGAACGGCGCCTTCTACTGCTCGCGCGAGGCGTTCGGCATGATGCGCCGGCAGGACCCGAAGGGCGGGCGGATCATCAACAACGGCTCCATCTCGGCGCATGTGCCGCGGCCCTTCTCGGCCCCCTACACGGCGACCAAGCACGCGATCACCGGGCTCACCCGGTCGATCAGCCTCGACGGCCGGGCGTTCGACATCGCCTGCAGCCAGATCGACATCGGCAATGCCGCGACCGAGATGACCGAGCGGATGACCGGCGGCGTGCTGCAGGCGACCGGCGAGACCAAGGTCGAGCCGCGCATGGACGTGGCGCACGTGGCGAGCACAGTGGTGCACATGGCGAGTCTGCCGCTCGACGCCAACATCCAGTTCGTGACGGTGATGGCCACCAAGATGCCGTTCATCGGGCGCGGCTGAGCCCCGGGCGGCGCCGGCGTCAGCGGGCGACCAGGAGCATGACGACGAGCATGAGCGCATAGGCCACGCCGGCGGCGACGAGGGCGCGCAGGAGGCGGCGGCGCTTGATCTCCCTGAGCCGGGCGAGCTTCATGAT